>NZ_JAAMNQ010000001.1:0-762901 GCF_011066155.1 Paenibacillus sp. EKM206P
CTACCTTAATCCTCAAAGCAAAGGCAAAAAGGATCAACCAGAAAGAACTGGTTGATCCCATAATACGAACGGGCAGGTTAGTTCAAATATGCGTTAATATTGATTATTTATGTAAGACCAATAAATTAATACGGGCTAACCCAGGTGATTTGTATAAGTTTAACCCACGAATTTTTCCTTCTAAGCAACCATTTTGATTTGAATTACTGATATGAGATTATAAGGGTGTAAAAAACGCCGGTCACCTTAAGCAGGTGACCGGCGTTTTCATATTAGCGTTTCGGCATTTTGCTCTCATCCATGTACAGCAGGTTCCAGCGGTGACCATCCAGGTCGGCAAATCCTGCGCCGTACATCCAGCCGTCAATTTCACTCGGCTTGCCAAAGATGTTTCCTCCGGCAAACTCTACTTTTTGAATAAAGGCATCTACTTCTTCTCTGCTTTCAGCGCCAATGGGAAATATTACTTCTGCGGTATTGGAAGTATCTGCGGTTTTTGAACCTGTGAATTGCTCAAACGCCGCATCCGGGAACAGCAGAATCGTTGTTTGGCCTATGGCAAGCTTGGATCTCTCGTTACCAACGCTCACCGCATGGAATCCAATCTCATTGAAAAAGGCAGTTGACCTCTCAACATCTTTGACCGGCAGGTTAATCCAGATATCCTGTGACATGGCTGTAGCCTCCTGGAATATTTTTTCAACTACTCCTACTATACTCTACTTCTGGCAGCAGAAGCGAATCTTATAAAAGAAACTGCAAGGTATGACATTCCTGTCATGCATTCTGCGGTTTCCTTAGTAAACTTATTTACTTCTCTGTTCCAGCATCGTCTCCGTCAAGGTATCGATCTAGCCAAGAAATGGATTTCGCATCAAAGTAGAAATGCGTTTTGTAATCCAGTCTATAGATAAGCACCCTCAGCGCGAAACATATAATTACTGAAATTAAATTTTTGGGACTAAAGTAGAATTAAAACATTGAACTAACGAGAAACGATAGTTCAATGATAAAGTGGTGGTCTCGAAAGGTTGAAATCCTATATAAATCGGTTGAAAATGTTGATTTTACCAATGGACAAGGATTTGTACAATAGAGTTGTAGCGCTTACATTTCCAAGGAGGTTGCGGCGAAATGAAGAGACTTCAGGTGATTGGCAAGCAAATAAGGACCCCGAAATCCAAAAGGAGGCCGTGTTGATGAAATTTAAGGGAATATTGGCGGCGTTTTTATTTTTAACCACAGCGTCTGTGTTGTTTGGAGTGCATACGGCAGAGGCCCATGAACTAACCAATGACAAGCTAACGATTCAGACAGGCGAGCATGGAGAAATCTCATCCATACGTATCAAAGGAGATGCTTTCCCGACTGAATATGTGATGAATGCAACGGTTACACCTGAGCAGAACACCGCAGATCATCAGTGGCTAGGGGAGCTGATGTTCACGTATCGATTGGATGGAGGTAGCTGGACGAAAGCATGGACGAACAAGTCGGCAGACGCACGCAAGATCACAACCAGTGGTAACCGTGTCACTGTCACGTACGAGAACTCTACTAATGCAGAAGGCATACGCAATTTTAAAGTCATCGAAACGTATTCGGCAGAGTCGAATGGTTCGGTGTTGTGGAATATACAGGTACAGAATACAAGTGGGAAAAAATTGGAGATTGGCGATTTCGGTTTGCCTCTGCCTTTCAATGAGCAATGGACTAATGGTGATGCGATCTACGAAACTAGAGTGGTGACGCATTCCTTTGTCGGCAATAACAGCTCCTATATTACAGCTGGGCGTCCCAGCGGCATTGGCTCTTCCCTTTTGCTGATTCCTGATTCGACAACAGGTGCGGGTTTTGAATATCAGGATCACTGGCGGGATGAGGAGCATCCGGGCAGCAAATGGGCCTGGAATCCGGCCAATGAAGGTAAATGGCTGGAAGGGCTGAATGTATTTTATATTCATTCCAATGTCATCAAGTCCACCAACCGGGGCTATTTGCCCAATACAAGCCTGATCCTGAATCCCGGTCAAAGCAAAAACTATGGCTTCAAGTTTCTGGCTGTGAAGGACGAGCATGATGTAAAAGATACGTTGTACCAAGAAAACTTGGTGGATACAACAGTCGTACCCGGCATGATCGTGCCTACGAATCAAAAGGCGAAGGTGGACCTGCGCTCCAAGCAGGCGATCAGCAAAGTAACCTATCCCGACGGAACCGTTATTCCAGAGACGGATAGCAAGGCTGGAGGACACCACATTTATGAATTGAAATTTACTAAATTGGGTCCGAATTTCATAACGGTAGAATACGGCAATGGCAGCAAAACGGTTCTACAATTTTATGCCATCGAGCCGATTGATCAAGCGCTGCAACGGCACGCTACATTTATGGTCGACAAAACCCAATGGAATGTACCGGGTGATCTGCGCGACAAGGTATTTGACGATTGGATGATGCATACCAAATCCAAACGGAACATTTTCAACGGCTACTGGGGCTGGGGAGACGATTGGGGTCTGACGCATGGACAGTTCCTGGCTGAGAAAAACACACTGTCTCCGGTCGCCAAAGAGGTGCGGGCAGTAGACGATTATTTGGAAACGGCGATCTGGACGAATCTGATGAGCGGACACCATGAGGATTATTTAATTCATGATTTCTTGATGCCAGAGCCGAATGATACACCGACCTATCGAGGGTATGCGTATCCGCATGTATACAACACGTATTTCAGCATGTACAAGATTGCCAAGGAATACCCGGATCTTGTTACTTACAAGCATCCAAAGGAAACGTATTTGCTGCGGGCGTATAACATTTTCAAAGCATTGTATGAAGGGCCAGTCGCGTACAACTGGGAAACAGGTTTGATGGGCGAACTGACCACACCGGATATTATTCAGGCACTTCATGATGAAGGCTATGATGATGAAGCGAATGATCTTAAGGAAAAAATGGATCGTAAATATAACAATTTTAAAAATACAAAGTATCCTTATGGTTCTGAATATAGCTATGACAATACAGGGGAAGAAGCTGTATATACGTTAGCCAAGCAGAATATAGATACAGAGGGCGAGCAAAGTAAAGCCCTGGAAATGATGGGTAAAATCAATGCCAAAACCCGTGCGGCACGCGGTCACATGCCTGTATGGTACTACTACACCGATCCGGTGACGATTACCGGGGAGAACTGGTTTAACTTCCAGTACACGACTTCGCTTGCTGGATATGCGATGGATGACTGGATTCGCCATCATGAGGACAATCACCGTGAGGAACAACAACGGTTGTCCTATGCAGCTAAAATTTCCAATGTCGGAGCGATTAACTCCGGGCAAATCAGCTCGGACCCTGAGAACATCGGGGCGGTCGCATGGACGTATCAAGCGGAAAAAGGCAATAACGGCACGAACGGCACTGGCGGCGGTAAAAATGTTCCGCTCTTTAACGGCTGGCGCGGCATGAGTGGTGAGGCTGATCTCGGATTGTTCGGTGCGCTCAAAACCTTAAGCGCTGATATCGCGATGGATCCGATTTTTGGATTGACGGGCTACGGTGCAGAGGTGAGCAAAAGTGGCAACGTGTATACGAACAAGCCGCTGGACGGTTTGTTCAAGCGAATCAATCTGATTACGGAAAAGATGTATATCGAGCTGGAAAAGGATCAGTATACAGAAGCCAAGCTGGCAACTTCCAAGGATTATGTATGGCTTCAGTTGAAAAATCAAACGCCAGGCCAAGCTCATTCTACGTACGTTACATTTGACGGTTTGAAGAAAGGAACGTATTTGGTTAAAGTAGGCGGTCAATCACAAGGGAAATTTAATGCGTATGCACCTTCGAACAAGCTTAAATTGGAGATTGGAACAGCTTCCTCCTACACGGTAGAGCTGACACCAACCACACCGGATCCGAACAAGGCACCTGTTGTAGACGCTAGCAAAGATTCGAAGGTGAAGCTGCCGGATCAAATCATTTTGAAAGGCACAGCTACGGATGATGGACTTCCACAAGGCAAGGTGACAAGCGAATGGAGTCTGGTTGAAGGACCGCAGGACGCGAAGGTCACATTCAGCAGCAAAGCATCGCTGCGCACGAAGGTGGACGTTTCCGAGCCAGGAACGTATGTGTTCAAGCTGACAGCCAGCGATTCTCAGTTGTCAGCGGAGGCTAAAGTAACGGTGGTAGCTGAACCGGCCGCTCCGTTACTTGAACAGCTTGCAGTTTACAAGTTTGATGAAACAAGCGGTTCTGTAGTTGCGGATTCATCGGACAGTGGCAATGATGCTGCCGTGAAGGGAACGGCTGCATGGGCTGCGGGTAAAACAGGCAATGCTGTCAGCCTGAACGGCAAGGACAGCTACGTGCAGCTTCCGGCGGGTATTGTCAGTCGTGCACAGCAATTGACCGTATCCGGCTGGGTCAAAGCGAACAGCCTGAGCGATTATGTACGGATCTTTGACTTCGGCTCCGGGACGAATGAATATATGTTCCTGACGCCTAAAGCAGGAAATACCATGCTGTTTGCCATTACCAATCAAGGCAACGGGCAGGGACAGGAGCAGACGATTGAAGGCCCTGTACTGCCGACAGGCGTATGGAAGCATGTTGCGGTCACGCTTTCAGGTTCCACAGGTATTTTATACGTGGATGGAAAAGAAGTGGGACGCAATACCAACTTGACCCTGAATCCTACCAGTCTGGGACAGACCAAAAATAATTTTATCGGCAAATCTCAGTACCCTGATCCTTATTTCAATGGTCTGGTGGATGAATTCCGGATCTACAGCCGTGCTTTGAATGCTTCTGAGGTAGCAGGTTTGGTCTCCGGTACAGCACAAAGCCTAACGGGAGTCGAGAAAATTACGGCTTTAAAAGAAGTAAACGTGACGACTCGTACGGGTGAAAAACCCGAACTGCCAAGCGTAGTGGAAGCTACGTATGGCGAAGGCTCCACTAAATGGGTGGCTGTGGAATGGGAGGATATAGACCCTGCACAATATGCTGCTCCAGGTTCGTTTGAGTTGAAGGGCAAAGTAGAAGGGACAGAGTTAAAGGCAATGGCGAAGGTAACCGTGATTGAGGCAGGGGCTGCGGTTCCATCGGTAACACCGGTTGGCCCGGAGAATTCAGTAACCCCGCCAACTACGACATCCTCGGTAACATCTGCCTTACCGCCTCGACCTGTCAGCTCCGCTAAATCAGCGGGGGTATTCTGAATGGGCGGCAACAACGCATAGTCATGACTAATTTTTCCCATCGTCACTTTCCTCCTATAAAGGGGAGAGTGGCGGTGGGTATCCTTGCATTTGGAGTGCAAAGCTGCGAACAAAATGTGAATGGGGGATAAAGTATGAGCAAGATTACATTTCTGGGTGCAGGCAGGAAGCACTGGCTATGCAGTCCCGGCAAATGAGTGAAAATTACGTCAATGCGACGCTCTCCGACTTGAATGACCTGACCAATGCTATTCTCAGCAATCCTGACGTGCAGTCTACGCTGGAGACCAAGCCGGAATTGAGGCAGATTGCCAAATCGGCTGTGGACAGGCCTGTGATTACGAAGGACTCGAGAACATGGAACGGCCGCCAGACGATGATTTCCTATGGCCCGTTAAACGAGGGACAATGGACGCTTCTACAAAAAGTCGATCAGTCCGTGCTGTTTGAGGATGCGCGGAAAATTGGTGCCTGGACCATCTGGACTTTTTTGATTGCATTGATGCTGGGCTGGATGGTGTCTTATCGGCTAAGTGACACGATTCGTCGCTCCCTGCTTCAATTGAGCCGATTAATGGCGGTCGATGGGAATGGCTTTGGCAAATGGGCAACAGGATATGGCAGAGGTAATCGGTGCCTTCGGTAAATGTTTTCGCATCTCGCTAAGTTATGGCCGAGAGCAAATCAGTATGGGACAGGAAGTCGAGCATGTAAGCGCCTATGTGAAGGTGCAGCAGTTCAGGTTTAGGAATTCGTTCGAGTGGATTTGCGAGGTAGAGGAGGATATTTGCGGATTTATGTACCCAACTAATCATCCAGCTGCTCGCCGAAAATGCTATTTACCACGGCTTAAAAGGGCGCACCGACCGTGGCTATATCATGTTATCCGGCACAAGGGAAGGAGATATGTTGCGTTTGACGGTCAGTGATGATGGGGGCGATATTGGAGCCGAGCGTCTGAACGATATCCGGAAGTCGCTGGATGCGGAACGGGGGAGTGCTGTTGGCTTTGGGCGCGCAATGTGCATGAACGCCATCGGCATTATGGTCCGCAATATGGACTGTCCGTGACAAGCGCGAGCCGGGTCAGTATACCTCAGTTACCTTACTGGCACCCATTTGAACCGAATAAGAAAGGGGAGGACGGCGCAACGGCATTACGTTTGTATACGGAGGAGCGACCGGACATGATTTTACTGGATATTAATTTACCGGATATGAGTGGACTGAACGTAGCCAAAACCATTCGAGAAAAGGATCAGCAGACCCCGTTATTATTCCTGACAGGACACGAATCTATGACGTATATTCGTCAGGCAGTCTCGCTTCAAGCGGTCGATTATTGGCTCAAGCCGGTGACTAGCGAGGAGGAAGCCATTCATCGCCATCGTTCATTGGAGCCATTGTACAGGGTACAGGGAGTATCTACTACTGGATTTGCTCCAGCAGTGGCGTCCTGCAGCCGGGGTCATTCAGCGTATCCGCAGATTGTTTGGGGAGGATGGTCAACATTGTATGAGCAACTCTATTAAGCTGGAAGTTCAGGTATAAGGTATACATGAATGACCTTTGAAATGCTTTGTGAGAAAAAAGTAACGTTTGATTTTTAGTCCGGTATGATTTATGATATAAGAAATATTGGATGATGCTGGAATAATCCATATGGTGGTATGAGCTGATATATTCATAGTTTTTGCGCGTGAAGCACACGGGCTGTTTCTTCCTTCTAGGGGAGTGGCAGCCCTTTTTTGTTGATATTTTCAGGAATATAACTTTTTTAAGAGTCAGTTCTATGATTTAGGGAGAGGATTGCCCAATAGAGTCTATTTGTTTGGAATGCCTTGTATTAGAAGTTTTTCTTATAGATTTTGTAAGAGGGAAACCCTATAATATATAAGTTGTATCCAGTATTTTCCGAAAGTGGGGATGCTATAAGTTTATGAGATTAGAGATGATATACATAGTTTAAAGTTTAAGCTGACAAAGGGGATAGAGAGATGAGTATGAAAAAATGGATGTTGAGTTTGACCGCAGTCACGTTACTATGGGGCGCGACAAGTACGATTCCAACGACGGAGGCGGCAAGCAGTACCAAGCCCATTGAAGTCTTGTTAAACGCGAAAAAAATACAGTTTCCAGATGCTAAACCTTTTCAGGATAGTAACGATTATGTGATGGTTCCGATTCGTTTTGTATCCGAAGCGCTAGGGGCTAAGGTAGGCTGGGAGAAAACAGGCGGTCAATTGGCTGTGTCGATTAAAAATGATGCCCATGCTGTTAACATGACAGTGGGTCAAAACACCGCTACCGTGGATGGACAGACCAAAACGTATGAAACGAAGATTATTTTGAAGCAAAACCGTACTTTTGTGCCGCTGCGGTTGGTAAGTGAGGGTCTGGGACAAACGGTGGAGTGGGATAAAGTTAGTCGCTGGGTCTGGATTGGAAAGAAGGAAATTGCTGCTCTGGAGGATACGGGGCATAAGACGGTAAGTATCGAGCCGTATAAGAAGGCGATTGGCACAATACCTGCTCTTTTAAGCAATAGCACTGACCAGCCATACGATAAAATAATGATCTTTAAGCAGTCTGATCTACCTATTAAGCTGATTCGGGATGTTTATTCCGTTGAGCCCTACACAAGTCCGAAGGGTGTACCTTACTTAAAGATGAGAGTTAAAACGAAATCTACAGCAGGTAGCATTTTTTTCATAACCGAAAACCAGAATGCACGTCTCCGTCCTCCATTGAGAGAAATGACACAAGATAACGGGGACGGCACAAAGATGGTATATTACCCGATTTATTCATCTGCCGATGAACTCTTTCATGGAATAAAAAACTATAAATCCCTGAAACTAAAAGATATTGAGTACATTGGATTCCGCTTGCAAGCAGATAATTATATTCCATTGATGGTCAATCCGTGGAAAGGAAACTAACCACAGCATGAAGAAGACGCAACGCATTCTGGCCGTATTGCTGGTGGGGGTACTGCTCTTATTGCAGCTCCCACCCTTTTCTTTTCCTACTGACAAGGCGGTAGCTGATAACGAAATTACACCGCTGTCTTACTATGCCGATAAGAACGACCGCTATTTTGTTGGCATGATGTACTTCGACATGTGGAAAAATACCGCAGGTACTTGGGTCACAGGTGGCAAGGAGCCTGACAAGGACATGCAAGGTGAAGCAGAATTCACTTACAAATTTAAGTTTCCTGGTCGTAAGATCAAGAAGATTGACGCACAATTGTATGATCCAGTAGCAGAAGTTAACAAAGGTAATCCTGATTATAAAAATTATTTTACAAAATCCCGGTCCGATCTTTATGACGATTACAAAGACTACATGAGTAAAGGCACACAGGATTCAGATATTCGGCCTTTTCAAAAAAAGGGGATTGGAACGGATACAGCCACCATACCAATCACTGTGAATATAAGATTAAATGCAGCAGTTCAAGCAGAAAATATAAAAGAAGAGAGTTGTCCTACCTGCGCAAAGGAAGTAGAAGCCTGGCGCATCTACCAACCCATCCTATTCAAGATCGAACTGGACAGCAACCTAATCGTCAAGCATTTTACCACTGACGGAAAATCTCTTAACAACGTATTTACACCATTAGAAGATGAACTGAAAGCTGATCAACCGTATGATTTTACCCCGCCAACCAACCCGAAATATGAGTATGTGGGTTATAAGAAAAGCACGACAGGTAAACCGCCAAGCGGAGATATTTTGCCGGGAATTGTACCCGGATTTACCTATGACGGTTCTTTTGAGCAGTTTACCGCTTATTTGTATTACAAAGAAGCTCAGGGCTGTCCTAAGCCTGGAGAAAGCCAAGAGGGAGCACCCTCAGATTGCCAAGATCATGAACAGCCAACAAAAGGTGTTGTCTGCTCCCGCCCCGTTCCAGGTCTGCGCTTGGAAACTGCTGAATTGGACCCGACAGTATCTGCCGTTATTAAAGCCGATCAGCGAGGCGCGTCACGTTTTGATGTAGCCAAGGGTATTCCAACTTCTGAAAGCCTGTACGGAAACGTGCTGGCCCGGAATTACCTGTTTCAAAACACCTACCAACAGCTCAAAGGCGAGTGCACCTACAACGTCAAGCTGAAGCGCACGTATGATCTGGAATGGGAAGATATCAACGATACCCGGCACATGAAGGTCGCGGAGTATTACAAATACGAAATTGTGAAACCGTACTCCTACTGGGTGATCGACAACCTTGAGGTGTACGGTATCAAGAACGCGCAGCTACGCAACTATGCACTGCCGGGAGGTAGTATTACGATTCCACCAAGGAATTACACGCCGCCGTCTGTAGAATCAGCGACCAACGGAAAATACTATCCGGCTCCTTCTCCGGGCATCGTCGATGGGGGTTCACTTTATATTTATGGCGGTAAGAGTATGCCGAAGGTGCCCAATGAACAAAGATCACTGGAGCCTGTGGCCCAGAAGGCTACACCAGACGTGGAAGTTGAAAACGATACTGTGAAATTCAACGGTCAAACGATCATGGACCACCAGCGTGTCAAGGAAAAGGGGCCGACTCCTGGCAAAATCCCTGAACCCGTAAAAATCGGGTTGGATATCCTGTACAGCCCGGGCCATATGATTGAAAAGCATAAGATCAATAAACCCAATACGCCCAGCAGCGGTGACATCACTTACGCTATTCTCAAAGGAAATATCAATGGAGGTGCGGATAAAACGTTCCCGATACAGGGAATTAATACGGTGACTGTCCACACTCCCGTAGTGAATCTGTCTAAAGTGTCGGACGATGCTGCTCATAATCAGAAAACCCAACCTACGAAGGGACGATCCGCACTTATTTTGGAGCGACCTTTCCGGGTGACGATTTCAACAGCGGGACCACATTTGGATATTCCCGGATATGGTGATCGGGAGTATGCCAAATATGTACGAACCAAGCAGGTTCGCTTTCCGTTCGATGTGTACGACAAAGGAAAGACGCATTTTTATCCGCGGGGTACCTGGATCGACATTCCAGTGCTGCAGCTCAACACAGACTTTTATCTTCCCGTGTGGGTAGATGAAGGCAACTACACAGTTGAGTTCCGTACCATTGCCGAAAATGCACCGGACGGGTTCACTGAACAGCGCCATGCCAACACGGATATCGCCCATCATGTCGCCAATGATGTGGTAAATATAGAGGTCATCGGACGGATGTATGATTTTCATATCACGGATATTGCCGATTACCATTGGGAGCGGGTGTTTCGGCAACGAAAAGGGAGCCCGACGCATAGCGGCCTGTCCTATTGGACGGGGCATGGCAATATTGACGGGTTACCGAGAGGGAACCAGGAGCCATTCACCTTGCCCATTCGTCCCGGCAGTCACCCACATGAAGGTTATGCAAATGTGTCGGTCAAGACAGGCTATCATTTCAAGTTTGATCTCAAAACCAAAGGCAATATGTTTAGCGCCAAGGACGGTATTCGCATCACGCCATCGTTCTATTGGGTGAGCAAAGATGGGCGACAGCGGGAAGAGGTGGATCTGTATACACATTCCGGCAACCGGAAATTTATCCGTTTGGGATCGGCGGAGGACCGGGAGAAGCGATATGTTATTTTGAATGAACGGCTGCGCAATGTGCCGATGGAGGAAATGCAGGACACGTCAGCCTACCAATACAAGCATGAGCTGAGTGAAGCAGAGCAAATCCAGTCGACGCTGGAACGCTATGTTTCTCTGTATGCCCACCGTATTGCACGCAGCAAGACCTGGATTGGACGTTACGACTGGCTGGTGCTGCCTGCGGCTGTGCGTACCTTGATGGGTCCGAAGACAGACCTGCCGGATGGGGTCAATGTGGATCGCGCTAATGCGTCGATTCAGCGCTGGTATGGTGAATATAGCCTGCCTGCTGATGTGTACGCAGTCACCAAAGGCACAGATTTGCGCGAGGTCAGTCGCCGTCAGGAGCTTAACGAGCATACGGATATATTCAAGAAAACAGGCTTTATCGTCGTTCGCTTTAATTTGGAGTCACTGCGTCAGGGTGACACCGAGCATCCGCATTTACAGTATATAAATGGCCCGCTATTGAACCAGTGGCAACTGGAGGGTTACCGCCGAGAGATAAAGGACCCGTACGGGCATACCTTTCATTTACAGGACGGGGATGTAGTATTTTATCATGCGGATCAGTCGAGCAGAGACGATTTCAGTTCATTTGTCCCTCACTAGGTTGTAGTAATCAAGACGAATCCTAATCCATAACTAGCGCGAAATATAAAAAAACGGACAATGGGAACAATCCACTGTCCGTTTTTTTATATTTCCTTTTGCGTTTATGCGAATATTTAGACCTATCTTCAGCCCTCGACATGCCATTTTCATATAGCCTTGGTGGGGGCTGTTTTATTTGGAATGAGTAAACAACACGGATTTGTGTAGGGAAATCCTCGGATATTTAAACGCGTTTGGGGGAACGGCAAAACTATAATAATAGGGAATTTAATTTATGTAATCGCAATCATTTTGGCGTACTTGCTTGTCATCACAATACAATTGAGGAGGACGACTTGAATGGCTCAAAGGAAAGGCGCATGGCGAAAGGGAACCTTGACCGCTGCGCTGGCAACCATGCTGGCGATGACGGGCACGACTGGAGGAGTGGCTGCGGAAGATTTGTCCGAACCGACACTACAGGCGGAATCAGCCATTGCAGTTGAACAGAACCGTAGCGGTAGCATTCAGCTGGAAAAGTTGGATCGCGGACTGGTAGCTGCGGTGACGCAGGAAGGGGTCTTTTTAAGCTGGCGGTTATTGGCTCAAGAAGTGAACGGTTACGGTTCAACGGGGCTGACAGGAGCGGACTTCAACGTATACCGTGACGGTAAGAAGATTGCGACAGTGACCGACAGTACCAACTATGTGGATAAGGAAGGGAATGGTAAATCAGTATACAGAGTAGCTTCAGTCGTTAATGGGCGGGAAAAGGATCTTAGCGCTAAAGTGAAGCCATGGCAGCAGGGTTACTATGAACTTCCTCTCCAAAAGCCTGCTGATGGAGTAACCCCGGCAGGTGAAGCCTATATTTATTCGGCCAACGATATGAGTGTGGGGGATGTGGATGGAGACGGGCAATATGAGTTTTTTGTAAAATGGGACCCGTCGAACTCCAAAGATGTATCTCAGAAGGGGTATACCGGAAATACGTATGTTGATGCGTATACGGCCGAAGGCAAGCTGCTGTACCGGATCGACCTAGGCGTGAATATTCGATCAGGTGCGCATTATACACAGATGATGGTGTACGATTTTGACGGCGATGGTAAAGCCGAGCTGATGTTCAAAACGGCTCCAGGGACCAAAACGATTTCTTTTGATAAGAAGGGCAAGGCGAAAAAAGAAAAGTATATTACTCTGCCACGTGAGGATCGCAAAGCAGGGATTACACATGAGGACGATTACCGTTTGAGTCGTTCGGATTATTATGAGCATGTGGTGAACATGTTCATGAACTGGACGAAGCATGAAGAAGTGGTCAAGGGACAATGGCCTGCTACGCTGGAGGAATGCTTTGGCATCGCTCCGAAGTACAGTTATCCGTTATCCCGAAAGGATGCGGAAAGCCTGACAGACTACTTTATGGATGTATATGCACCATCACGGAGCGACAAAAACAAGCTGAGAGAGTTCGAGGGCTTTATTGTCGATGGACCAGAGTATTTGACAATTTTCAAGGGGAAAACGGGAGCTGAGCTGGATACCGTCCGCTATGAGCCGGAGCGTCATGACGATGGCCTCATGTGGGGCGACTACGCCATGGCCCGAATTGAACCCGCCAACCGTGTAGACCGCTTCCTGGCAGGTGTGGCCTATCTGGACGGCCGCAAGCCGTATGCCGTATTTGCACGCGGCTATTATACGCGTTCCACTTTGGCCACCTACACATGGGATGGTCGCCATCTCCAAAAACATTGGATGGTGGACAGTGGCTGGACACCAATGACCAATCCATTTAACGATGGTCCGCACGGGCGTGATGGAACGGACCCGAAATTTGGCACCTTGACCACACAGGGAGCGCATTCTTTGAGCGTGGTGGATGTGGACGGTGACGGCAAGGACGAAATCGTATACGGTTCCGCCACGATTGACCATGATGGCAGCCTGTTGTACAGCTCATTTGATGTCATGCCTCCTGAAAGTGCAACTCCGGGTCAAACCGCCAGATTGGGGCACGGCGATGCACTGCATGTAACCGATATTGACCCGGATCGCCCCGGCAAAGAAATCTTTATGGTACATGAAGGTGGCACTTACGCTCCATATGGCTATTCTTTGCGGGATGCCAAAACAGGTGAAATTATTTACGGCGCATATTCCGGCAAGGATACAGGTCGGGGAATGGTCGGTGACATAGACCCGGATCAGCGAGGTCTGGAGACCTGGGCCATAGGCCTGTGGACCGCAGCGGGCAAACAACTGGATACGAAGATGCCGGGTACCAATATGAGTATCAAATGGGCAGCTGATATGACCACACAAATCGTAAATGGCGCAATTGATGTAACCCCAACCATTGAGGATTGGAAACGAGGTACATTGCTGACCGCTACTGGAACCAAAACGAATAACTATACGAAAGGAACTCCATCGCTGGTAGCCGACATTTTCGGAGATTGGCGGGAGGAAATGCTCGTCCGTACAGCGGATAGCTCAGCCATCCGTATCTATCTGAGCACAGAACCTACGACGCATAAATTGTACACGTTGATGCATGATCCGCAGTATCGCACGGATGTGGCGCGTCAAAATACCGGGTATAACCAGCCGTCCTACACGAGCTTTTATTTTGCATCCGATATGGATTGGGCGAATGTGCCGATTCCCAAGCTCTACACGCCAAAAGCCTTAATAGAGGAAGAGAGCAGTGACGAAGCGGATGAAGTAGAGGCAGCAGAGGTAGATGAAAAAGAAGTCGATGGAACGATAGTCGATGGGACGAAAATAGATGTGAAGGAATGATAAGCGGAGACTATTTCCCAAAATATATAATAAAAAATTAAAGTTTCTTATCTCAAAAGGAGAGCCGTATTTACGGACTCTCTTTTTTTACGTCTTGATGTTATTGAGAATATGAAATGTAACCGCGCACATGTAAAGTGTACGATATATTACTTGACGTAAAATTTGACACATATGTGAATTGAGGATAAATGTCAGGGATTTCATGGAGAAGTGAATTGACTGTATTTGTCCCTGTCTCTAAGATGTAATTATATTCCAGACAAAAACAGAGATTTATGTAAGGTAATATAACGTAGAGAGGAGGGAATGAATGGACTCTTTAGTTGATCTCTCGGAAACCCCCTTAGCAATGGATACCCTCAGACGACATCCTTGTTATAACGAAGAGGCACATCGCTATTTTGCGCGCATTCATCTTCCAGTAGCCCCGGCATGCAATATTCAGTGCCATTATTGCAACCGCAAATTCGATTGCGTCAATGAAAGCCGTCCCGGCGTTGTTAGTGAACTGCTTACGCCGGAGCAGGCGGCGAGCAAGACCTATGGCGTAGCGGCACAGCTGATGCAGCTGTCCGTTGTCGGCATTGCGGGACCTGGAGATCCGCTGGCCAATGCGGAGGCAACCTTCGATACCTTCCGCCGGGTCCGTGAGACAGTTAAGGACGTCATATTCTGTCTCAGCACGAATGGCCTTACCTTGATCAGGCATATCGACAGGATTGTAGAGCTGGGCATTTCGCATGTCACGATCACGATCAATGCTGTAGATCCAGTGGTGGGGAGCCGCATTTATGGATGGGTCTACGATGAAGGAAAACGCTATACAGGTGAGGAGGCCGCACGGCTGTTGATTGACCGCCAGCTGGCAGGCTTGAAGATGCTGGCTTCGAGAGGCGTATTGTGCAAGGTGAACTCGGTGCTGATTCCCGAAGTCAATGATGCCCATCTGCCGGAGGTAGCCAGGGTGGTCAAGGAGCACGGCGCGGTGCTGCACAACATTATGCCGCTCATCATCGCACCTGGTAGCCGATATGAGCAGGAAGGGATGCGGGCCCCCCGTCCCCGCCTGGTCCGGCAGCTGCAGGAGAAATGTGCTGAAGCGGGAGCTGTCATTATGCGCCATTGCCGTCAGTGCAGGGCGGATGCGATTGGACTGCTGGGCGAGGATCGCAATCAGGATTTTACATGGGAGAACATTGCGGCTGCTCCTCCCATGGATGAAGAGGCAAGGGCACAATTTCAGAAAGAACTGGATGAGAAGGTGAGAGTGAGAATGGAACGCAAGGAGGGACAATCGCACCCCAAACAAGCGTCAACCGGGGCTGGATGTAGCTGCCCGTTATCTGGGGATAGGCCTGAAGTGAGCTTTACCTCAAAGCCAGTCCTAATCGCTGTGGCCAGTCGTGGCGGAGGGAAGGTGAATCAGCATTTCGGCCGTGCCAAGGAATTTATGATCTATGAAAGCGATGGGATTATCGTAAATTTCATAGGCATTCGTAAGGTGCAATCCTACTGCCACGGGAAAGCCGATTGCAATGGAGACAAGGCCGAGACGATGAAGGAGATTCTTTCCATGGTGCATGACTGTGCATTGCTGCTGTCGGCCGGCATAGGCGAGGCCCCCAAAGAGGCATTGCAGGAAGCTGGCGTGCTGCCTATTGTATGCGGCGGGGATATTGAGGAATCCGTTCTGGAATATGTAAAATTTCTACGTTATATGTATCCTGTGCAGAGCAATAAGGGAAGTCAGCGTAATAAGGGAGTTAAGGGCAGTCATTCGGATTTACCCATTGAACATTTTGGAGGCTGAGAAAATATGAGACAAATTGCGTTTTACGGTAAAGGCGGTATCGGCAAATCGACAACCTCGCAGAATACACTGGCTCAACTCGCGACCAAATTCAAACAAAAAATTATGATCGTAGGCTGTGATCCCAAGGCAGACTCCACCCGTCTTATTTTGAATACGAAGGCCCAACAGACTGTGCTGCATCTGGCGGCTGAAAGGGGTACGGTGGAGGACCTGGAATTGGAGGACGTTGTCCAGAAGGGCTTCGGTGACATTCTGAACGTGGAATGCGGTGGGCCGGAGCCTGGTGTCGGCTGTGCAGGGCGCGGCATTATCACGGCCATTAATTTTCTGGAGGAAGAGGGGGCCTACGAAGGGCTGGATTTCGTATCCTACGATGTACTGGGGGACGTCGTGTGCGGGGGCTTCGCCATGCCGATCCGGGAGAAGAAGGCGCAGGAAATCTACATCGTATGCTCAGGCGAGATGATGGCTATGTACGCTGCCAACAATATTGCACGCGGGATCTTGAAGTATGCCAACAGCGGTGGGGTGCGTTTGGGCGGCTTAATCTGCAACAGCCGGAATACGGACCTGGAAGCGGAATTGATTACAGAGCTTGCAAGAAGACTGAACACGCAGATGATCCACTTTTTGCCGCGTGATAATGTTGTCCAGCACGCTGAGCTGCGCCGTATGACTGTAACTCAATACAACCCGGACCATAAGCAGGCTGCGGAGTATGAAGAGCTGGCAGGTAAAATTTTGAATAATGACATGCTAACGGTTCCCACCCCTATTTCCATGGAAGAGCTGGAGGATCTATTGATGGAATTCGGCATTATTGAGGATGAAGAAACCGCAATTAACAAAGCTGAGGCGTCCGGGCAGTAGGCTGTAGCCAGAAGGCTTAATGACGGAATCATCGTGTGATGATGGGAGGAGCTGAACGCGCAGCTCGCAGGAGGGAGGAATAGGTCAAATGAGCAGTATTGTGGATAAGGGTAAGCAGATCGTAGAGGAGATACTGGAGGTATATCCCAAGAAGGCCAAGAAGGACCGGACCAAGCATTTTGAGATCGCGGATGAGGAGCTTGTGAACTGCGGGACCTGTTCCATCAAGTCCAACATGAAATCACGACCCGGCGTCATGACAGCAAGGGGCTGTGCTTATGCAGGGTCCAAGGGTGTGGTATGGGGCCCGATTAAAGACATGGTGCACATTAGCCATGGTCCCATCGGCTGCGGGCAATACAGTTGGGGTACTCGACGTAATTATGCGAATGGGATATTGGGAATCGATAATTTTACCGCCATGCAGATTACAAGCAATTTTCAGGAAAAGGATATCGTGTTCGGCGGAGATAAGAAGCTAGAGGTGATCTGTAGGGAAATTAAGGAGATGTTCCCGCTGGCTAAGGGCATCTCCGTGCAATCTGAATGTCCGGTCGGACTGATTGGTGATGATATCGGGGCTGTGGCCAAGAAGATGACAGAGGAGCTGGGCATTCCGGTTATTCCCGTACGCTGTGAGGGCTTTCGCGGGGTGAGTCAGTCTCTGGGCCATCACATTGCCAATGATGCTATCCGCGATTTTCTGATGGGGCGCCGGGAGCTAAAGGAGTGCGGGCCTTATGATGTCTCCATTATCGGAGACTACAATATCGGCGGTGATGCCTGGGCGTCGCGCATTTTGCTGGAGGAAATGGGACTGCGGGTCATAGCGCAGTGGTCGGGGGACGGTACGGTCAATGAGCTGGGGATTGCGCACAAATCCAAGCTCAACCTGATCCATTGTCATCGTTCCATGAATTATATGTGCACAACGATGGAGCAGGAATACGGAATTCCCTGGATGGAATATAACTTCTTTGGCCCGACCAAGACGATGGAGAGCCTAAGAGCGATTGCTGCCCGCTTTGACGAGACGATTCAGGAAAAATGTGAGCAGGTCATCGCCCGATATATGCCGCAGATGGAGGCAGTCATCCGTAAATACCGCCCACGTCTGGAAGGTAAAAAGGTGATGCTTCTGATTGGCGGGCTGCGGGCAAGGCATACCATCGGTGCCTATGAGGATCTGGGTATGGAAATTGTGGCTACAGGCTATGAATTTGCCCATAAGGATGATTACGAAAAGACGTTTCCCGATGTAAAAGAAGGCACCATTCTGTACGATGATCCAGCGGCTTATGAGCTGGAGGAATTGGCCCAGCGGCTGAATATTGACTTAATGGGCGCCGGAGTCAAGGAGAAATATGTGTATCACAAAATGGGCATTCCCTTCCGTCAAATGCACTCATGGGATTACAGCGGGCCTTATCATGGTTTTGACGGCTTCCGGATTTTTGCACGTGATATGGATATGACCATAAACAGTCCAGTTTGGAGCCTGCTGCCGTCCTGGCAGACTGCGGAGGTGTCGGTATGAGCGAGCGTCAGAATATTGTCGATCACAATCAGCTGTTTCGGCAGGATAAATATGTGCGCCAGCGTGAGGAGAAACGAGCCTTCGAGGCCCCTTGTTCGCCAGAGGAGGTTACCGACACCCTGGAGTACACCAAGACCAAGGAATACAAGGACAAGAATTTTGCCCGCACAGCCGTAGTCGTGAACCCGGCCAAGGCTTGTCAGCCGCTGGGAGCGGTTATGGCTGCACTGGGCTTTGAAAAAACGCTCCCGTTCATTCATGGCTCACAGGGCTGTACGGCTTATTTCCGCAGCCATCTTGCCCGCCACTTCAAGGAGCCTGTTCCTGCCGTCTCCACCTCGATGACCGAGGATGCCGCCGTATTCGGCGGCATGCGCAACCTCATTGACGGTATAGAGAACTGTATTGCCTTGTATCAGCCGGAGATGATTGCGGTATGCACGACCTGTATGGCAGAGGTGATCGGAGATGACCTGTCTGCCTTCCTGGCTAATGCCCGTCAGGAGGGAGCCCTTCCCGAGGATATGCCAGTTCCTTTTGCCAATACCCCCAGCTTCTCCGGTTCACATATTACAGGCTATGATGCCATGCTGCGCTCTGTGCTGGAGACGCTGTATAACAAGTCAGGCCGGACGCCGCAGCCTGGTCATGAATTGAAGCTGAATGTACTGCTCGGGTTTGACGGGTATACGGGAAATTTTGCGGAAATGCGGCGCATACTGGGGATGTTCGGCGCTACGTATACCATTTTGGGTGACCACAGCAGTAATTTTGATTCAGGAGCTACTGGAGAGTACAGCTACTATTACGGGGGAACGCCGCTTGAGGATGTGCCCAAGGCCGCAGATGCTGCCGGCACGTTGGCGATCCAGCAGTACTCTCTTCGTAAAACATTAGGTTATATGAAGCAAACCTGGGGGCAGCAGATGTTCTCCATCTCCACACCGCTGGGTATCCGGGCTACAGATCGCTTGCTTGAGGAGATTAGCCGCCTGTCCGGAAGAGAAATACCCGAGGCATTGAAGCAGGAGCGTGCTCGAGTTGTGGATGCCATGATGGATTCGCATGCTTATCTGCACGGCAAACGAGTGGCTATGGCAGGAGACCCGGACATGCTCATCGGCTTGATTGGCTTTTGTCTAGAGCTGGGCATGGAGCCGGTGCATATTGTTTGCTCCAATGGAGACCGGAAATTTGAGAAGGAAGCAGAGCTTCTGCTGAAGTCCAGCCCTTACGGTGCAGAAGCCACGGTTCATTCTGGTCAGGATTTGTGGCATATGCGTTCGCTGCTGTTCCAGGACCAGGTGGACCTGGCTATTGGCAGTTCCCATCTGAAGTTTGCGGCGAAAGAGGCGAAAATTCCTTTGCTCCGTGTGGGCTTTCCGATCTTCGACAGGCATCATCTACATCGTTATCCGATTATCGGCTACCAGGGTACGCTGAATCTGCTTACCCAATTCGTGAATACCGTACTGGATGTCATGGAAGAGCAGGCTCCGGATCATAGCTTTGATTTGGTGCGCTAATTGCTGTATCGCGTAGATGGAAGTTGGCAGCTTGGCTTGTGATTTCAATGGATTCTATCTGAAATAAGGGGGTGTGCGGATGGAGCCGGCTGTGTCTAACGGAAGGCTGGAGGTATCCTGCGGCAACAAAATTCCCAAAAGCACGCCCTGTCCCCGGCCTGTGCCGGGGGAGGCTTCGGGTGGCTGCTCCTTTGACGGGGCCCAGATTACACTGATCCCCATTGCAGATGCGGCTCATCTGGTGCACGGGCCGATTGCGTGTCTCGGCAATAGCTGGGAGAGCAGAGGCAGCCTGTCCAGCGGCCCGGGGCTGTCGGCGTATGGCTTCACTACTGATCTTGGAGAACAGGATATCATTTTTGGTAGTGAACAGAAGCTGCATGAATCGATCCGCTACATTGTCAGCCGTTTTGCTCCTCCCGCTGTATTCGTCTATACCACATGCGTCACAGCCCTCACCGGTGAAGATATCGAGGGGGTCTGCAAGGCTGAATCGGAGCGGCTGGGGACGCCGATCATTCCGGTGAACAGTCCGGGATTTGTGGGCAGTAAGAATCTCGGGACTCGGCTGGCCGGAGATGTATTGTTCCAGCATATTATCGGCAGTACCGAGCCGGAACAGACAACCTCCCATGATATCAATCTCATCGGGGAATACAATATTGCGGGCGAGATGTGGCATATCGAGCGGCTGATGCAGCAGACGGGAATGACTATCCTGTCCCGAATTACCGGGGACGGTCGGTTCCGTGAGGTGGGATGGGCGCATCGTGCCAAGGCCAACATGGTCGTATGCAGCCGAGCTTTGCTGGGCCTAGCAGTCCAAATGGAGCGTAAATACGGCATTCCTTATTTTGAAGGTTCATTTTATGGAGCAAAGGAGACGAGTTATTCCTTGCGGCAGATGGCTTATCTGACCGGAGATCGTGATGTAGAGCGACGGGTGGATAAGCTGGCCGCACGGGAGGAAATGAGGCTATCGCTGGAGCTGGAGCCCTATCGCAAGCAGTTGAAAGGAAAGCGGGCAGTGCTCTATACCGGGGGTGTAAAGAGCTGGTCTGTCATTACGGCTTTGCAGGAGCTGGGCATAAAGGTGGTAGGTGTAGGCACGAGCAAGAGCACTGCCGAGGATGTATCCCGGATTGCTGACCGTATCGGGGATGATGCGGAATACATCCCGGAAGGCGGTGCCCGGCAGATTCTCAAAACCGTACGGAGCCGCAAGGCAGACATGGTCATTGCCGGGGGCCGGAATATGTATATGGCGCTTAAGGAACAGATTCCTTTTGTGGACATCAATCAGGAGCGGCACAAAGCCTATGCGGGCTATGACGGGCTGTTGTCTCTGGCGAAACAGCTTGTGCATACGCTGCAGCATCCGGTATGGGAGCTGACCGCCAAACCAGCTCCATGGGAGGAGGAGACGGAATTTGCCGATTAAATCCGCCATGAAGCCTGTCAGTATCAACCCGCTCAAGGTAGGACAGCCTTTGGGGGGCGTGCTGGCTCTGCAGGGGATGTATCGCTCAATGCCTCTGCTGCACGGCGCTCAGGGCTGCTCGGCCTTCTCCAAGGCGCTGCTGACTCGCCATTTTCGAGAGCCGATAGCCGTTCAGACCTCTGCACTGCAAGAGATGGACGTTATATTTGATGCAGACCGGAATTTGGAAGAGGCGCTGGATCATATCTGGTCCAAACACCATCCAGATGTCATCGGCGTTATCAGCACGGCCCTCACCGAGGTGGCAGGCGTTGATTTTCAGTCTAGGGTAAAGGCGTTCAAGCGAGAACGGGCATTGAAGGACAGTCTGCTGTTTTCTGTATCGCTGCCTGATTTTCACGGCTCTCTGGAGACGGGCTACAGCAGTACAGTAGAGTCACTAATGGATGCCGTACTCGGGTTGGCCGGAGGCAAGTCCCCCAAAAAACAGCGCCGGACGCAGGTCAATCTGCTGCCGGCTTCTTATCTGACTGCCGGAGATGTTATGGAAATCAAGGATATTATCGCTTCCTTCGGCCTGGAGGTTATTACGCTCCCCGATATCTCCACTTCCTTGTCTGGTCACCTGCTGACAGGTTTCTCCCCTTTGACGAGAGGGGGGACTCCGCTGGATTCAGCCTGCCAGATGCTGGAGTCTTCCTGCACCATTGCCATTGGCGCGAGCATGGAGCGTCCAGCCCGCAGGCTGACTCATGCCGTAGGCATTCCCTACCACTTGTTCACGGGTCTGTCTGGCTTGGCCGCGAGCGATGCGTTCATACATTTTCTACAGAAGATCAGCCGCGAGCCAGCCCCTGTTCGCTTCCGCTGGCAGCGTGAAAATCTGTTGGACAGCATGCTGGATGCCCATTTCTATTATTCCGGCGCTTCGGCTGTAGTGGCGCTAGAGCCGGATCATATGCTGTCGACCGCAGCCTGGCTGGAGGAGATGGGAGTGGAACTGAAACGGTTAATTACACCCTGCAGCACGCCCGCACTGCAAAGGACAGAACGGGAAGTCTGGATCGGTGATCTGGATGATGCAGAGGAGAGCGCGCAGGGTGTTGATTTGTGGATCAGCAATTCACATGGAAGAAAGGGAGCGGCACGGGCTGGGGCCTCATTCGTACCGGCAGGCTTGCCGGTGTATGACGAGCTAGGCGCCCACACATCCGTAAGCGTCGGATACCGTGGAACCATGGAGTGGGTGAATAAGGTGGGCAATGTATTGCTTGCCGAGAGGGGGAGGGGAGGATGAAGGTTGCATTTGCGACGGAAGACGGCGTGCTTGTGAATGCTCATTTTGGGCAGAGTCCTATGTTCACTGTATTTGAAATCCGGCACTCAGGCGTCCAGTTCCTGGAGCATCGGCGGATAGCCCTGGGGAGCGATGAGAACGAGGCGGGCAAGATCGCCAGCCGAATTGGCTTGATCGAGGATTGTACCTTGATCTTCCTGGTACAGATTGGCGCTTCGGCCGCCGCACAGGTTACCAAACGGACCATTATGCCTGTGAAGGTGGCCTTCGGTAGCACCATTGAGGAGCAGGTCCAGCGTCTCCAGAATATGCTGGCTCGCAATCCGCCCATGTGGCTTGCCAAAATCCTGCATGCTGAGGAGGGCAGCGGCAAAGCCGAATCATGAGCTCTCCTGTAAGGAAGAGCAACCCTATAAGTTATCAAGATCCTGCGGACCGAATATCTTAAAGGCGGGAGCCGCACATGGAGGGGGTGGACGAATGGTACAGCTGCTGGAAGACAGTAGATACGGACGCCAGTTGAAGCTGTTGGGAGTAGAAGGTCAGAACAGGCTAAAGCAGGCTACTGTTATGGTTGCAGGCATCGGAGGATTGGGAGGGACAGCGGCCATGTACCTGGCCGCTGCCGGAGTAGGAAAGCTGATATTGGCCCATGAGGGCATAATCCATCTGCCCGATATGAACCGGCAGGTGCTGATGGACAGCGGACGAATCGGGGAGGAACGGATGGAGACGGCATTACAGCATTTGCATCGTATCAATCCGGAGACGGAGCTTGAGGGCCACGCCCACAGAATCACAGAAGAATCTTCTGGATCATGGGTAGAAGCGGCCGATATTGTGATAGATGCACGTTATGACTTTCCGGAAAGATATGCGCTGAACAGACTATGTGTTCGACATGGCAGACCGATGATAGAAGCGGCCATGTACGCCTATGAAGTATCATTGATGACCATTGAGCCCGGTAAGACGGCATGCCTGGAATGTCTTTACCCGGAAGGCGGACAGCCTTGGGAACCTCTGGGATTCCCGGTCCTGGGAGCCACCTCCGGCTTGATTGGCTGCATGGCTGCACTGGAAGCGGTCAAATGGATTACAGATGCGGGTAATCTGTTCACTGACCGCATGTACCGTATGAATGTGCTGGATATGAGCAGCTGCACCATAGCAGTCAAACGCAACCCACGCTGTCCGTGCTGCGGAACGGGAGGGGATACAGATGAGTCAGTTGCATATTTGTGATACAACACTGCGTGACGGAGAACAGGCTCCGGGCGTTGCCTTTTCGGCCGAGGAGAAGACTGAAATTGCCATCATGCTGGACTCGGCGGGGGTGGAGCAGGCTGAGATCGGAATTCCGGCAATGGGAAAGGCGGAGTGCAGATCTATTGCCAGAATTGCTGCTCTTGGACTTCAGATGAAGCTAATGACCTGGAATCGCGCGGTGTTCACAGATATTGATGCAGCTGAATCGACAGGTGTCGGCTGGGCCCATATTTCGGTTCCCGTGTCGACGGTGCAGATGAAGGCCAAGCTGGGTATGAATCCTGAGCAGGTGACAGAACTGATCCGCAAGTCTGTCGATTACGGTCAGTGTAAAGGATTGACTATTTCCGTAGGCTTTGAGGATGCTTCAAGGGCAGATGACTTGTTCCTTGAACAGTTGGCGAATCAGCTCTACAGGGATGGTATCCGGCGCTTCAGATATGCCGACACGCTGTCCGTTCACCATCCTGCTGCCATAGCTGCCCGTATAGACAGGTTTGTATCGCGCGTGCCGCAGGATGTGGAGCTTGAGATTCACTGTCATAATGATTATGGCCTGGCGCTTGCCAATACTTTGGCAGCTTTGCAGGCGGGAGCTGTCTGGGCCAGTACCACGGTGTTGGGACTTGGGGAAAGGGCAGGTAATACGGCGCTGGAAGAGGTGGTGATGTCGTGGAGGGACCTATATCAAGGAACCTGCAGCGTCCGTCCCGAACTGCTGAACCCGCTGGCTGCACTGGTGTCCCAAGCCTCCAACCGAATCATTCCCGAAGGCAAGCCCATTGTGGGAGACATGGTATTTGCCCATGAATCCGGCATACATATCAACGGTCTGCTAAAGGAGCGCGCCGCCTACCAGGCGCTTGATCCGACCGAGCTGGGAACGGACCATTCGTTCGTACTCGGCAAGCATTCGGGCAGAAGTGCAGTTCAATATATGCTGGAGCAGGAAGGAATCGAGGCAGGCTCCGGTGAAATCAAGTTCCTGCTGGAGCGGCTTCGCCTAGTCGGTGAAGATCCCAAGCTTGTCATTCATAGCGCGGATTTAAGACGCTGGCTGCAGTATTATCCGGCTGAGCTGCCGAAATAACCGAAAAGGCGTTCCCGTCCGGTAAGTGTGACCGTGACTGGAATGCTTTTTTTGTATATTTGTTAATTCCTGCAACCGGAGTCTCCAATTTGCTGGTTAAACGAAGCCGTTCAGAAGGGTATAATAAAATATAGTGTTGTATAAAGTGCGTATATATGGTTTTACAGCAGGCGGGTTCGAATCTTATAACCATTACACGCTGATCTGGAAGGACGGCTATGGGCAATTGGAGGAATGCTTGTGGGAATGATGTTTTCTTTTCTAAAAAAATATCGGGTTCCAGCCATCGCAGCGCTCGTGATGATGTTGCTGGAATTGACGGTAGAGCTATCGCAGCCATATTTGATCTCTAAAATCATTGATGAGGGCATCCGACAGCAGGATTTGTCCGTCGTCTGGTTATGGGGCAGTGTACTGGTGGGGAGTGCGGTTATCGCTTTTATGGCGGGTATATCCAGCTCTTTTTTTGCTTCACATGCAAGTCAGGGCTTCGGCTATGATTTGCGGGAAAAGCTGTATCGTAAAGTGCAATCCTTTTCGTATCCTGTGTTTAAACGTTTTGCCACTTCGTCGCTGATTACGCGCCTGACCGGGGATGTCACGCAAGTACAGGATACGGTGTTTATGAGCCTGCGGTTTATGACACGGGTTCCGCTTGTAGTCATCGGCAGTATTGTGATGGCACTAGTTGTGCATTTCAGGCTTGGGCTGCTATTGGCGGTTATGGCCCCGGTGCTGTTCGTGTTTGTGCTGGTGATGATGCGGCGAACGGTCACTTTGTTTAAGGGTGTCCAGCGTCGCCTGGATGACGTTAACGGAGTGATTCAGGAGAACCTGACAGGAATCCGGCTCATCCGGGTTTTTGTACGGATGCGGCATGAAATCGAACGTTTCGCCCATTACGGAGGCGAATTGATGAAAGGGACGGTGTCCGCTCTACGCTGGACGGAAACGACGATGCCGTTCATTTTGTTTACGATGAATGCAGGGATTATTGCAGTACTTTGGTTCGGACGCGGCCAAATTTCCACTGGGGATGCCAGTGTAGGACAGGTGGTCGCAGTCGTCAATTATTCACTGCGGACGATTGGAGCCTTGTCTGCCTTATCAGGTATCGTTGTTGTGTTTTCCCGGGCAACTGCATCTACGGGGCGGATCCGAGAGATATTGGAAACTTCTAATGAAGATAGGCATGGGCTGGAGCCTGTTTCAACACATCATACACGGATTGAGGGACAGGTGGAAATGGACCGGGTGAGCTTTCATTATCCGGGCAGTGATCTGGCTGTCCTAAAGGAAATATCTTTTAAAGCGCAATCGGGCGAGCGGATAGCTATTATGGGGGCCACTGGCTCGGGAAAATCCTCACTTGTGCAGTTGATTACGCGTCTCTATGAAGAGGATGAAGGTCATGTGCGCTTTGACGGAAAGGACGCTCGTGAACTGGATGCGTCCATATTGCGAGAGGCCATTGGCTATGTCCCTCAGGAGGTACTGCTATTCACCGGCTCGATTCGGGATAATATTGCTTGGGGGCTGGAGAATGCCAGCCTGGAGGAAATTAAGGAAGCCGCACGCATGGCGCAAATCCATAGTATGATTGAACGCTTGCCGCAAGGCTATGATACGATGCTCGGGCAGCGTGGCGTCAATCTGTCTGGCGGACAGAAACAGCGACTTTCGATTGCCCGCGCGCTGGTACGCCAGCCGGCAGTGCTGATTTTGGACGACAGCACAAGTGCGCTGGATGTAGGGACGGAGGCAGCACTACTGAATGCACTCGATGGCCTGTCCTGTACGACATTTCTCATTACGCAGAAAATCAGCTCGACCGCATCGGCAGATCAGATTTTACTGCTGGATGAGGGTCGTCTGATGGCAAGCGGAAGTCATAAGCATCTCATGGATAGCTCGGATCTGTATCGACGTATCTATGGATCACAATATGGAAAGGAGGAGTCGCATGTTCAAGGAACTCATTGAACCGTTCTGTCAGCCTACACCGCCGTCCGGTGTGCTGCGAAATCCGGCGGGAGCTGAAGGACGCCGCAAGGCCAAAGCGAAAAACTGGTCTGGCACCTTAGGACGGATATGGGCTTATCTGGCTCGTCGTAAGGCCAAACTGATGCTGGTACTGTTCATGGTGCTGCTCAGCTCCGGGCTGGCTCTGCTGGGTCCATATCTGGTCGGCGTAGCGGTGGATGATTTTCTCGAAGGTCCGGGTGGACGCACGTGGATTTATTTTCTCATCGGATTAGGAGCTGTATATCTGCTCAACTCGCTGACCTCCTGGCTGCAAAATATCTGGATGATCGAGATTGCTCAAGAGACGGTGTACCGCATGCGTTTCGAACTGTTTTCACATTTGCATCGGCTACCCATTCCTTTTTACGGCAAACGTCAGCAGGGAGAGATCATGAGCCGTCTGACCAATGATATCGAAAATGTCAGTTCTACGCTGAACAGCTCGGCCATTCAGATTTTTTCGAGCATATTGACGTTAATCGGTACACTCACAGTGATGCTGTGGTTAAGCCCGCTGATGACCCTGCTGACCTTTATCGTGGTGCCGTTAATGGCAGTCGGGATGCGCTGGATTACACGTCGCACCGGGCCTTTATATAAGGAACGCCAGAAGAATGTGGGCGAACTGAACGGATACATCGAAGAAACGCTGTCTGGGCAGCAGATTATTAAAGCATTTTCGCAGGAAAAGAGAGTCATCCGTGGTTTTGGCGAGCGTAATGACCGTATTCGGCTATCGGGCTTCTGGGCCCAAACGATTTCAGGCTTTATACCGAAGCTGATGAACGGACTGAATAATCTTAGCTTTGCTATTGTAGCGGGGATCGGTGGGATTTTGGCCATTCGAGGTTCCATCACTATAGGTACAATTATTGTATTCGTAGAATATGCCCGCCAGTTCACCAGACCGCTGAACGATTTGGCTAACCAGTGGAACACCCTGCTGTCCGCCATTGCCGGAGCTGAGCGCGTATTTGAAATATTGGATGAAGATGAAGAGTCTAAGGACGAACGCGGCGCAGTGGAGGTAGGGTATGTGGAGGGGGCGGTGCGGTTCACGGATGTTTCCTTCGGTTATGATGAGGGAAGCGCTACGCTGGAAGGTATCTCTTTTGAAGCCAAACCTGGTGAAATGATCGCACTAGTCGGTCCGACCGGGGCAGGAAAAACGACACTGATCCAGCTCCTTTCCAGATTCTATAGCCCCGACAAGGGAACGATTACGCTGGACGGGCGCGATATCACCACCATACAGCGTGAAAGCTTGCGCTCCCGCATGGCATTTGTGCTACAGGACTCCTTCCTGTTTCAGGGGACGATTCGTGAAAATATCCGCTTCGGCAGACTGGACGCCACCGATGAGGAGGTTGAACAAGCGTCGAAGCTGGCCAACGCCCATTCCTTTATCATGCGAATGAAGGACGGATACGACAAGTTGCTGGAAGCGAACGGCAGCGGCATCAGTCAAGGGCAAAAACAACTGCTGGCTATTGCCCGTGCTATTTTAGCCAACCCTTCCATCCTTGTACTCGACGAGGCAACCAGCAGCATCGACACCATTACCGAGATGAAAATACAAGAAGGACTGGAGCGGCTTATGCAGGGTCGAACAAGCTTCGTCATCGCGCATCGGCTGAATACCATTCGTCAGGCTGACCGGATTCTGGTCTTGAAGGATGGCCGTTTGGAGGAGCAGGGTTCTCATGATGAACTGCTGACCCATAAAGGCTTTTACAGTGATTTATATTATGGTCAGTTGAGAAAGCAAAGCTCTTAAGCGGCTCGCGATTAACAGCTTTGCAGGTATACTTAAAAAGGACTACCCTGGGGTGGTCCTTTTTAAGTATGCCTTTTTACAGGTACGTACTATTAAAGGTTTACATCATCAAATATACCCATACCCCGTATATGTATGTTAGTATGGGTATGCAAGAATAAAATCCCACTTCAAAGGAGAGAGCATCATGAAAATCGCAATCATGCTTTTCGATGGAATTACTGCATTAGATGCAATAGGTCCATACGATGTGTTTGCTGCTACACTGAAATGTGAAGTGAAGTTTGTCGCTAAGCAAAAAGGGTTAATCAAGCTGGACTCAAATATGGGTTATTTGCATGCCGATTACAGTTTTTCTGAAGTTAATTCAGCTGATATTCTTGTTGTTCCTGGATGCAGTCCGCCAAATTATAAAACCCCAATGAATGACGAAGAAACGTTAAATTGGATTCGCCAAATACATGAAACTACAAAATGGACCACGTCGGTTTGTAACGGCTCTTTGATTTTGAGCGCAGCAGGCTTGTTAAATGGAACCGTAGCCACCAGTCATTGGGGTTCCTTAGACCTGCTCCAATCTCTTGGAGCCATTCCAACAGATGAGAGAGTGGTTCGTCAGGGCAAAATGGTTACAGCAGCCGGTGTCTCCTCTGGTATTGATATGGCACTCCAGTTAATAGCTTGGGAATTGGGAGAAGACATGAGTAAAGGAGTCCAGCTGATTTTGGAATACGATCCTCAGCCTCCGTTTGACACGGGTTCACCCAAGAAAGCTCCTGCTAAATTGGTAGAACAAATAAGAGGCATGTTACAGGAGTTTGCAAAACAGGAGCCCAATGTGTAACTCAAGAATAACAAGATCTCTTTCAGGTATTAGCTTGGCTTAATAAGTTTGTAATTTTATTTACAAGGGTCCCTATTTCAACTAATATAGTTTACACATAGTAAAGGATTACATAGTGTAAATGGTTGAAGGGGGTACAAACATGAGCAGCTTACCTAAGTCTGCTAAATTTCCACTTTTCATTCTGATGCTGAATTTGTTTATTGCTTTATTGGGTCAAGGCATGGTGATTCCCATTCTGCCTGAATATCTGAAACAATTTAATGCGGCAGGAGCTGCTGCGGGGTATCTTATTGCCGCTTTTGGAGCAGCACAGTTTATTTTTTCGCCCCTAGGTGGGCAGCTTTCGGATAGATGGGGTCGAAAATCCATGATCATAACGGGTCTGTTTTTAACCGTCATCTCGGATCTCATGTTTGCTGTATCTACGACATTGCCCCTTCTATATATTGCTCGATTTATTGGGGGGATAGGTATTGGATTAATGGTTCCTTCCAATATGGCCTACGTCGCTGATATTACCACTTCTGAAACCCGAGCTAAAGGAATGGGATACTTGGGTGCTTCCATGAATTTGGGGATGGTACTTGGTCCGGGGTTAGGCGGTATGATCGCTGAGTTTGGCATCAGGGTGCCCTATTTTTTTGCTGGTGGACTTGGACTTGTAGCTACGCTGCTTAGCTTGTATATGCCAGAGACACTACCCAAGGAAAAACGAAAAACCGCTAGCCAATGGGTCCGCCGGGAGCCCATTCGCAACCAAATCCTAAATTCATTTCGGACATCCTATTTTCGTTATCTTCTCCTCATTCTGATCATGACATTAGGTTTGATGAATTACGAAACGGTGTATGCTCTTTTTGTGGAACGAAAATACGGTTTTGATGCCACTAAAATCTCAATGATCATTACGGTTGGTGCAATTATAGGCATCGTTGTGCAGATATGGCTGCTCGATTATCTCATCAAGAGACTCGGCGAGATGAAGCTCATACGCCTCTCTTTGATCATGACAGCCATCGCTTTACTGTTAATGATCATTAAGATTAATTTAGGTTATTTGCTGGCGGTATCGGCACTGTTTTTTGCTTTTAATGCCTTCCTAAGGCCAACCGTAAGTACAATGATCGCGAACTCAGCTGGCGATCGTCAAGGATATGCCGCCGGATTGAATACGACGTATACTAGCCTAGGCAATATATTGGGGCCTATTTTAGCGGGTTTGTTGTTTGACAAGCACATTCATATTCCTTATATTTTTGGTGCACTTATCCTTGCATCTGCCCTTTTCTTAACCTTACAAAAATCGAAAAATGAGAAACGGATGGTTGTTAATGACTGAGAACTGGCACCAGAATTTAAAAAACAAAAATCGGGAAGAACTCATTGCGGCTGCGAAGGAGCTTTTTATGAAGCAAAGCTTTCTCAAAGTTAATATTAAGGATGTATGCAACGTGGCTGGTGTAAGCCGGGTCACATTCTATAAGCACTTTCAGTCCATGAACGAACTGATCTTTGAGGTTCAGATGGAAATCCTGGAGAGCATGACCGAATTTGTTAGAAGGGCGCCTTCAGCAGAAATGAGCGGGAAGAAGATGCTTACTTCGATGCTTGATGCATGGATTGATTACGCTTGGCAACATCCGGAATACATCAAGTTTATTCTTCTATTCGATCTGCATTACGAAGCTTATGATTCAAATCAAGAACTCAAAGAACAGTACAAAAATTTTGTTAGCCGGGAAAAGGAACGACATTTCCTGATGGATGCTCTGGAAGTTGGATTCCATGATGGATCATTAAAGTCCGACACGGACCCCTTAAAGACCGCTCATTTTATCTTCAGTTCTATGATGGGTATACTCCAGAAAATGAGTCTGACGTCCAAGGACGATTGGAATAACGAACTCGATGATATAGAAATTGCTAACCGATTTGCGGGAATGTTGATTCAGTATTTAAGTCCAGAAAGTGATAAATCCCCAACCTTTTAGGCAGGAGTCCCCTGCCGTAATCCAAAGGATTCCAGATCGTCCGATGGAGTGAAATAGAAGTACATGGCTCAGTCTGTTAAACTGTGAAAATAGAGCGGTTACATATACGTTTCCATATTAGCCTTATCTATTTCACGGAGGTGCGGGGATGAACGGAAGTCTGTTTGAGCCACGGCTGCGTGACGGGGATTATATTCCCCGTTTTTTTGCTTACTATTACAAGCAATGGCATGACTATACCATGTCTTACCACGATCATCATTCTACCGAAATTATGTACATGATTTCCGGCTTTTGCAGGGTAGATGTACAAACGGGAGAGAATGTGGAAGAAAGCATCACGCTGCGTAAAGGCGAGTTTATTATGCTGGACGCAGGTGTACCGCATCGACTGGTGGTGGAAGGAGAACAACCGTGCCGGATGCTAAATGTAGAGTTTGGTTTTACGGAGGGAGTGAGGGTAGGACCGTCTATCCGACAAATGGCAGCAGAGGAGCAGGAGGTCACGACCCTCATGTCACGTCCGTTCCCGTATCTGGTACTATCGGACCCGGAAGAGGTATATTATGCGCTGAAAAGTCTCGTGCTGGAGCTGGACCAACGAAAAGAACAGCCGGGTGCAATGGCCGAGATGCTTTTTATGCAATTGCTAGTACGAATTGCACGTCTACGAGAAGAGGCAGAGCGCAGCAACACGCAGCAAACGGATATGTACATCAAACGATGCATTGAATTTCTCCATCTGAACTATGACCGAGATATTGTGGTTAAGGACATGGCGGCAGCCGTGAATCTGCATCCAGGTTATTTGCACCGTATTTTCAAAAAACATACGGGGCTAACGCTCACCGTGTATTTAACGATGCTGCGAATGGACAAGGCCCGTATGCTTCTTCAGCAAACGGACATTCCCATTCAAGAAATTGCCGATTATGTAGGCGTGGCCAGCAGGCAGTATTTTCATATGTTGTTCAAAAAGCACACAGGCAAGACGCCTGTTGAATACCGCTCTGCTGTAGAGCGCAATGTGAGGAACTATGCGGAGGAGGATGGGAACTGATAATAAGAAGCCTCTGAACCATTACCGATTTTAAGTCGGTATGACTCAGAGGGCGTGGCTAAAGTTGGGTCATTTCCCGAGCCACATATTTTCCATCTGTTCAAGCGATCTCCCCTTGGTTTCGGGAACCTTGCGCCATATAAAGACTACGACGAACAACGAGATGGCTCCGAATAACCAGAAGGTATTGGACGGGCCGGCTGAACTCAGCAGAGGAGGGAATGCCTGCGATACCAGATAATCGCCGGCCCACAATGCCATCGAAGCAATGGCGACAGCTTTGCCGCGAATGCGGTTCGGAAAGATCTCCGAGATCATAACCCATACGATCGGCCCCAGCGATATAGCATAGGAGGCCACGTAGATCAATATCATGATGAGTACGAGCGGTCCGGTGGTCAAACCCATTTTGAATGCGGCTCCAATAATGACCAAACAGCAGGTCATCAACGAGGTGCCGATTATCAGCAGGACTTTTCGTCCCGCTTTGTCGATCAGCCATACGGATACGATGGTGAACAACACATTGATCAACCCGATCCAAATGGTCTGGGTCAAAGAAGCGTCCGTACCGAGTCCCATTCCCTTAAAGATAACCGGCGCGTAATACAAAATGGCATTGATGCCGGTAATATGCTGCATAATGGCGAGCATAACACCGATAAAGAGAGCGACCCGAATACCGGGAGCGAACAATTGTTTCAATGAGTCGTTCTCATTTTTGAATGATTCCTTGATATCAAGCACTTCCTGCTTAGCGGCTTCTTCACCGTGAATTTTCAGCAAAATCGGCAGCGCTTCATAAGGCCGATTCTGTTTAATAAGCCATCTCGGGCTTTCGGGTATGAAGAGCATCAAGAGCATAAAGATCAGTCCCGGAACGGCTCCCACTCCGAACATCCAGCGCCAGGCTGTTGAGACACCCCAAGCTTCATCCCCCAGGCTGACGATCCACGAATTCTGAAAATAAACCAGGAAAATCCCTGTTACGATCGCCAGCTGATTTAAAGCAACCAAACGACCTCGGTATTTGGCGGGAGCGATCTCCGCGTTGTACACCGGACAAACGGTGGAAGTGATTCCTATGCCAATGCCGCCGATCATGCGAAAGATAACATACCCGGTGAACGTATCTTGAAGTGCAGAGCAGATCGAGCCGACGACGAATAAAAATCCGGCGGCTAGCAATACCTTTTTTCTGCCGATCCTTTCACTCATGTAGCCGGAGAGAGCCGCTCCTGTGATACTCCCTACAATCAGACTCGACACCGCCCAACCAACCTGAAATTCGCTCAGCAAAAAACGCTGCTGTAGGAATTCAACTGCCCCCGAAACTACCGCGATATCAAAACCGAATAGGATGCCTCCAAGCGCAGCTACGATGGATACCAGCGTCACAAAAAGCATATTGGGTTTTTCTGATTGAAGCGCTTTCTGTTGAGCGCTTTCATTATTGATGATTACTCCCATATGATCATCTCCCCTCCAGATTCCTAGAACCTCATTCCGTTCTTCGAGGAGAAGTATAACATGCGCCTATAAAAGAAAGGCCGGTTATCGTCTTCAATAAACGGACCTTTTCACGCACGATTTTGGCTTCGATTCACGAATTGGAGACGGAGGGGCTAAATCTAGCATTACCTTGTCATTCGAACTTAAAAAAATCCATGCCGGTAGTCAACATGGATGAATCTCTACTACTTTTGGGCTTTAAACTCAGTGGGAGGAACGCCCGTTATCTTCTTAAAGACGCGGCTAAAATAGTTCGGGTCCTTATAACCCACTTCAAAGCTGATTTCCTTAAGAGTAAGGTTGCCGGCCTTAATCAAAGAGATGGCTTTATCAATCCGCAGCCGGGTTACAAAGTCGATGAATGTTTCTCCGTATTCCTGTTTGAAAATTTTGCTGAAGTAGTGAGGATTCAAATGGACAAAATCAGCCACTTCTTCCAGCGAAAGATCATCGTCGAACCGTTCCTCGATATACATTTTCGCCCTACCCAGCATAGTCAGTGTTTGAACCTCCCGCTGTTCGCGTATCCGTTGCAGTGCTGACATGACGTACGTCTGCTGAAGCATTCCATTCTCCGCTTTGATGGCAAGCAAAGAAGTGTTTCCAGCCTCTGATGACTTCAGTTCGTCAAAGTGGCAGTAACCTCCATCCCGCTTGCGTAGGGTGGAGGCAAAAACGGCTTCAAAATAGGATTTGCGAAGTCCTTCCTCGCCGTTATGCAGCGATCCGATTCCAATGGCTGTCTTTATACCAAGTTGCTGCTGGGCAAGCTCGGAGAACTGCTGAACGAGGTGTTTAACCAACTGGCGCCAGTCGTTTTCGCCGGTGGTAGGCGGCTTGCGTAAAAAAGTGGCTACATGATGGTCGATCAAAGAGCTTACAATGGCATTCGGGCCATGCGCTTTTACATAGCTTCGGAAATGATCGTAAATTTTCTTTTTATCCTGCTCGTCCGTATATCCGTCAAAGGCGGCAATGATGGCGCTTCCCTGATCAAGAGGAAAGTCCAGCCATTCCGATAGCTGGGAAGCGCTCGAATCCACGGTCTGGTCGACCATAAGCATTAAAGCCAGCTCATTTTCTGCGAGCGGCATTAACTGTGAGATTTTATGCCTAAGCTCTAATTCTTCCGTACGTGCCCGCTTCTCATACTCAATTTCTTCAATCAGTCTTTTCAATGTGCCGATGATGAGTTCTCGCTTCGCCGGCTTCAGAATATATTCTTTTGCGCCCAAAGAGAGCGCCTCCCGGGCATAGGCAAAATAATCATAGGCAGTGACGAGCACGAATCGGGTATCGGGAAGCCGCTCCTTTAATTCACGAAGCGCCGCAAGCCCGTTGATTCCAGGCATATTGATATCCAGAATGGCAATATGGGGACGGTGCTCTTCCGCACATTCAATCGCCATGCGACCGTTACCTGCATGAATAAACCGGAATATCCCCGGCATCGCCCGTTCCACTGTCATTTCCAGTCCTTCCCTCTCCAAAGCCTCGTCATCCGCGATCAACAACCGATACATCAGTCCGCTCACTCTCCTTCTTGACTGGAATTCGTATTGTTATGGTCGTACCTCGTCCGATATTGCTATTGATTTCAACCATTCCTTCCTTTCCGTAGAACAACTGCAGCCGCCTAAACACATTTTGCATTCCAAGTCCTGTTGAACTGCCGCTTTCGGCTTCGCCTTTAAGATGGAGTACGGACAGTCGGGTTTTCTCCGTCATGCCCTTTCCGTTGTCCGAAATTTCAATTTGTACATCTTCGTGTGCTCTCGACAGCGTTAACACGATAATGGCTCCGTCTTCCATATCTGCCACACCATGAAGAAAAGCGTTTTCAATAAATGGCTGGATCGTCAGGGCCGGAATTTGCTGCTGAAGTACGGAAGCGTCAAAGTGAAGATCAAAGCGAATTCTGTCCCTGAAGCGCGCCAGCTGGATGGTTACGTATTCGCGGATATGATCCAGTTCCTCCTGAAGAGTTACGGGTTTGTCCAGCTTCTGCAGGCTGTACCGTAGCAGATTGGACAGCGAAACGATCAGATCGCTGGTTTTCTCCGCCCCTTCCAGGATCGCCAGCTTGGAGAGCACATTTAAGGTATTGAATAAAAAGTGCGGGTTAATTTGATTTTGCAGAGCCAGAAGCTCCAATTCCTTCACAAGCCGCCGCATTTCCAGACTCTGTTTATCCTTCTCGATGAGGATACTCAAATCGGTGGACATTTGCGAAATGGCGTCCGACAGTACGCCTAGCTCGTCATCCCGTCGCGGTTGGGGCCTAATATTCAGATCACCTGTGGCGATTCGCTTCGCCAGTCCGACAAGTCTGCCGACAGGGCCAGTAATGCTGCGCGAGACCCAGATTGCAAGCAAAACCCCCATCAGCGCGTTCATGCCGAACAACGCCACTCCCCATCCGTTCATTCGCTCATTCTTGTTCCGGATGTTCTCAATGATTGGCCGGTAATAAGCCAGTTCAGCATCGATCAGTTGCTGACCCTCCTCATGAATATAGCTGACGGTTTTTTCCGCTTCAATATAATGTTCAAAAGCCGATTGAGGATCTTGTGCCTTTGCATCCAGAACTGCGGCTTGTTTCTGTTCAAGAAATGTGGCCAACAGATTCACGTAGTCCTCCTCGGCGAAAGAAGGGTCGGTCGAGTCGGAGACTTCCTGAATTCTGGCTTTCAACTGCATTAATTGGTATTCTGTCGGACCCTGCATAGCCTTATCTTCTCTTGGATTAAGCAGATAGGCATATAGGAGCTTTAAGTTGCTCTCTGCCGATTCGGAGGTTTGCTCGATGAGGAGAATTCGGCCAAGCATTTCATCGTAGCTCTGTTGTACGACCTTTCCGCTTTGGAATACAAAATAAGCGATGATATTGGCGAACACAACTAGAAGAGGGATGAACAGAAGCAGCTTCGTTCTGATCGTCATCGTCTGTCATCTCCGGACATGTTGTCGGGAGTGTCCGCATGCACTTCATATACCCTGGTGTATGTTAATTCCTGGGGGGCATTCCCCTTTAGATAATCATTCAGCAATTTTATGGCCTTAGCCCCCATTTCCTCTGGCTGTTGAACAAGGGTCAGTTCGATTTTGCAATCTCTGATGGCTTCCAACGTCTCGGTCATATCGTCAAAAGCGAAAATCTGCAAACTCCGCGCGCCGCGCCGCTCGGAGGCTTCCAGAATGCCAAGGCCGTCCAGCGCACTGAATCCGACCATGTAGCGGATCTGCGGATACCGGGTGAGCATGTTCTGTGCTTGCTGTGCTGCCTGAAGCCGTGAAATATTTGAGGAGCGAATCTCCACAATGCGGAGCTTGGGATAGCGACCGATCACGGAACGAAATCCAGCAAGCCTGAGTCGCTGATTCTCGACGCGCTCGCTACTGATCATAACTCCAATGTCGCCACGCTCTCCAGAGGCTTTCGCTAACAGTGCGCCCATCCGTTTTCCTGCTCCTTCGTTATCCGTTCCCACGTAAGCTAGTCTACGGGAGTCTGGTTCATCCGTATCGATCGTGATGACGGGTATGCCAAGTCCGGCTGCTTTGTCGATTAATCGGCGATATTCTGGATCATTTATCCCTTGAACCAGAATTGCATCCGCCTTACTGGCGATCGCTTTATCCAGCAGTTTGACCTGCTCGGACGGATTAATGCGGTCCGGCCCGATATAATCGAGCCTCATACCGTACTGTTCCGCTTCCTTTCGGGCTCCTTGTTCGATTGACCGCCAGTAGTAATTATCCAACTCCTGTGATATCAATACCACTTTTGTATCGGAACCCCCGTCGTTTGGTGAAACCGTCTTCAATTGTTCTGCAAATTGGTGGATTTGAAAGGAAGACAGAGTGAACTGAAAGAGCAGCCAGGCAAATAGCAGGAAGACTGGGATAAGGATAAATGTCCATTTACGGTTTGACATGTCTTGCTCCTTTGTAAATATTTAGAGACTTAACTCATTATACAGTAGCCAAAGAAGCGTAGGCAGCTATCGCCATCATAAGCGCGATTATTGAGGAGATGGAAGTCGAGCAGGCACTAAATGAATTCCGTGGAAAGATAGCATTGGAGATAGGCCCCTACCAGTAGGATTAGGACATTTTTAAGTCCAGAAACTGCTGCAGGGGCTTAAGTATATAAAAATAACCTCACTAAATCAGACCATGCTTTTTAAAGCTGTGAAACAGTCCATCTTCATCCACAGCATCCGTAATGTCATCTGCAATGGCTTTGAGGCCCGGTTTGGCATTGCCCATGGCAATTCCTAGGGCACAATATTCAATCATTTCAGCATCGTTCATCCCGTCTCCGATAGCAATGGTGTCTTCTTGGGATCTTCCCAAATGCTCAATAAGCTTTTCAATAGCTACGGCTTTGTGAATACCGGGAACCATTAGCTCACCACTGTCTTGCCCGAAAGCAGATACAGTACATTGAATAACCTCAAATTTCCCTGCGAATTCCTTTTTGATTTGTTCAAAAGGAACATTTTTATTTTCCAAAAAACATGCTTTGTTCACGTCACTACGGTACAGGTTGTCCTCTCCTATAGTTAGGCCGGTGATAAAAGGATGCGGGCGTTGTTCTTTTTTTTCTCTGGCCACGGGATCATTGTCTACATCTCCGTAGATAAGCCGTTCCACATGGGGCAAAAAGTTTTTACTCGCAAACAGTCCCCCGTTCGATTCCAAATAAAAGTCCAAATCATGTTCATCAAAGTAATCGACCATATGTCTAACATCTTCATCCGATACTTTGTGGTGATATAACATCTCACCTTCGATTTCTACAAAGCCCCCGCCAGCTCCGATGATCCCGTCAAAACCGACCTCCATGATAAAATCATAAATCTCCGCTTTGGATCGGCCAGTGCATAAATAAATCAGATGTCCGTTCTTTCTCGCTTCGATACATGCTGTTTTTGCAGATTCGGGAATCATACCATCATCATTCACTAGCGTTCCATCTATATCTAAAAAGATAATCTTTTTGTTCATCTTAGGCTGCTCCTTGCTCTCCAATGTTTTCTTTTATGTTACTACATTTACCGCACTTAAAGTACATATTGAACTGAAAAAACACTAGATAGAAAGAGAGAAACGGGATGGATCAAAATGGAAATGGGAAACCCTCTGATCACGCGAAAGTTAGGATTTTTGACACCTAAATACGAAACTGGTCATGATTTTGATAACGCTTTCCACAGGCCTATTGCTACAATGACGGTATATACCCATTCTAATTACCGGAGGTTGAATGCCGTGTCATTTAAAGTAGCTTTTATTGGAGCAGGAAGCATCGGTTTTACCCGTGGAATTTTGCGAGATCTGTTATCGGTGCCGGAATTTAATGATATTGAAGTGGCTTTTACGGATATCAGTCAGCACAATCTGGATATGGTTACTGAGCTGTGCCAGCGGGATATTCGCGAGAATGGTTTGTCCATACAAATACAGTCCTCTACGGACCGTAAGATAGCTTTAAAGGATGCCAAATACGTCATTTGTACGATCCGGGTTGGCGGGCTGGAGGGCTTTGCAACCGATGTGGATATTCCACTGAAATATGGCGTGGATCAATGCGTGGGTGATACACTGTGTGCAGGAGGGATTATGTACGGTCAGCGTGGTATCGCTGAAATGCTGGCCATCTGCAAGGATATCCGCGAGCTAAGTGCACCGGATGTATTGCTGCTGAACTACTCGAACCCCATGGCAATGATGACGTGGGCCTGTAATAAATACAGCGGTGTGCGTACAATCGGTCTATGTCACGGCGTACAGCATGGGCATCACCAAATTGCCGAGGTGTATGGTCTGGAGAAGCAGGATGTGGACATTGTGTGCGCCGGAATCAATCACCAGACGTGGTACATTCAGGCGTCACATGAAGGCAAGGATCTGACAGTCGGGCTGCTGGAGGCTTTTGAAAAACATCCCGAATATAGCCGTACCGAAAAGGTGCGCATCGACATGCTTCGCCGTTTTGGCTATTACAGCACAGAGTCGAATGGTCATCTAAGTGAATATGTACCTTGGTACCGGAAGCGTCCGAATGAAATTATGGACTGGATTGATCTAGGCAGCTGGATCAACGGAGAAACAGGCGGCTATCTGCGTGTATGTACAGAAGGACGTAATTGGTTTGAAACAGATTTCCCTAACTGGATGAAAGAAGAGCCATTGGAGTACAAGGCGGAAAATCGCGGTGAAGAGCATGGTTCATACATTATCGAAGGTCTGGAAACCGGACGTGTATACCGGGGGCATTTTAATGTCGTTAATAACGGTGTGATTTCCAATTTGCCGGACGATGCGATTATTGAAGCGCCTGGATATGTGGATCGGAATGGTATCTCCATGCCACATGTAGGAGACCTTCCGCTCGGTCCTGCTGCCGTCTGCAATGTAAGTATTTCCGTCCAGCGTTTGGCTGTCGAAGCAGCTGTACATGGTGACGACATGCTACTTCGGCAAGCGTTTATGATGGACCCGTTAGTGGGCGCGGTGTGTAATCCCAAAGAAATTTGGCAGATGGTCGATGAGATGCTAGTGGCACAGGAAGCATGGCTGCCGCAATACGGAGCAGCGATTGCCGAGGCGCGCCAACGTTTGGCTGCAGGCGATCTGATTCCAACCCGGCCTTATGAGGGAGCAGCACGACTTAAGGTGAAGACGGTTGAAGAAATGCAACTGGATCGGGATGCCGCCAATAAAAATGCAGGACAATCCGACAAGGGCAAGGATCGCGAAAAAGTGTAGAACAACAAGGGCAGAGATTGACTTCACAACAATAAAAGGGTGTTTTCACGGTCATGAGGGCCTGAAAACACCCTTTTGCTGTCGATAGATATAACGATTTGGCATAGTTGGCGTTCTGGAGTTTATCATTGTCGATTTAGGCTGACGGAAATTAAAGAATACGGTCTTGCTTTTTATGAATTTGCTCTTTTGCCGTCGATCCTAAATCTCCCGAAAGCTTGTTATAGCAGGGATGTTCAACAAATGAAGAAACCGACTTCAGAAAAAGAGGGGCCGTGATGAACCACTAGGGTGGCAATTCATATGCCTAATTAATAATGTAGTCCTTAATTTATTCAATTTACAGCAGATTTCCAGCTCACTATAATCTAACATAGGAGGTGACAAAAAGGGGAAAATGTGAGCGCATGCACAAATAGAAAGCGCTTACCTTTCGCAACTATGAACGCCACTTTTTTTGGAGAGAGTAGAGTAGGCGTAACTCACAATTAATCATGTAACAATCAGGTGCCGACATAGGAAGATTCAACAAAATCCACGGAAAGATAGGTGAAGCAATTGAAAACAAAGCAAGTGCTTCGTAAAGGAATGAAGTATGCTTTTGCGCTATCACTCGTCGCAAGCAGCTTTCTACCAGGTGCAGGATTTACGGATAAAATACATGCAGAATCCCATGTCGATAATCCTTACCAAGGAGCGACAAAATATGTTAACCCTGATTATGCGGCTAGTGTCGACACATCGATTGCCAAGATTACAGATGCGAACCTGAAGGCAAAAATGCAAACGGTCAAAACGTTCCCGACAGCCGTATGGCTTGATCGTATCGCTGCTATTAACGGCGGTGGAGGCAAGCTTGGCCTGGAAGCGCATTTGGACCAAGTATTGGCGCAAAAGAAAGGCAACATGCCGATTACGGCGGAATTCATTGTGTATGATCTGCCCGGACGAGATTGTCATGCCTTGGCTTCCAATGGTGAATTGCCGTTGACTCAGGCAGGTCTGGAAACGTACAAAAAGGATTATATTGACAAAATCGCTTCTATTTTTGCGAATCCCAAATATAAGGATATTCGCATCGTAGCGATCATTGAACCGGACAGTTTGCCAAATCTGGTAACCAATCTGGATACTCCCCAATGTGGACAAGCCAAATCTACAGGAATTTATGAGGCTGGCGTTAAATACACAATGAATAAGCTGAACGAGATTCCGAATGTGTACAAATACGTGGATATCGGTCACTCTGGTTGGTTAGGTTGGGATAACAACCGTACAGCAACGGTATCTCTGTTTACAACTATCTTCAAAGATACTAGCAAAGGTTTGTCCAGTGTGGATGGCTTTATCACGAATACAGCCAATACTTCACCGTTGACAGAACCGAATCTGCCTGATCCCAACCTGAATATTGGCGGGCAGCCGATCAAATCATCCAAATTCTACGAATGGAATCCTAATTTCGATGAATCGGATTTCGCTGAGTCCTTGCATAGAGATTTTGTCAATGCAGGCTGGCCAAGCTCGCTCGGCATGTTAATTGATACCGGCCGTAATGGATGGGGAGGACCTAACCGTCCGACTTCCGCAGTCGGCAATGATATTAACTCCTATGTAAACTCAGGTCGTGTGGACAAACGTTCGCACCGTGGTAACTGGTGTAATAGCAGCGGAGCAGGGATGGGAACACCGCCACAAACGGCTCCAGCTGGCCATATCGATGCCTATGTCTGGGCGAAACCTCCGGGTGATTCCGATGGTTCCAGCTCACTCATTCCGAACGATGAGGGTAAAGGCTTTGACCGTATGTGTGATCCTACCTATACAACCAAGGATGGCACATTAACGGATGCTTTGCCGAATGCACCTATTTCAGGAGCATGGTTCCATGATCAGTTTGTGATGCTGGTACAAAATGCGTACCCTGCAATCGTGCCTTCCACTGGTGGTGTGGACCCAGCGCCTACAGCTCCAGCTGTACCGTCTGGCTTAAAGGCCGTAGCTGGTAATGCTCAAGTGACGCTGACTTGGAGTGCGTCTACTGGTGCCGATAGCTACACGGTAAAACGTGCCACTAGCGAAGCAGGTCCTTTTACAGCCGTTGCCCCTCTTGTAACAGAAAGAGAGTACACAGATAAGGGACTGACGAACGGAACAACTTACTTCTATGTTGTAAGTGCTACGAATGCGAAAGGAACAAGTAAGGATTCTGCAACGGTAAGTGCTGAACCTAAAGGTACACCGACTGATCCAACAGAACCAGCGGGTGATCTGGTTGTAATGTACCGGGCCGGGGACACCGACCCAGCGAATAACGCAGTTAAGCCTTTCCTTAACCTGAAAAATAAAGGCACAACACCCGTGAAGCTGAGTGAGCTGAAAATACGTTACTATTTTACGAAGGATGGCAGCCAAGAGCTGCAATCCGTAGTAGACTATGCGCAAGTAGGCAATGATAACGTGCTGCGTACCATTACAGACAACTACATTGAAATTGGTTTCAGTGCTGCTGCCGGCACGCTTGCTGCTGGAGCGCAAACAGGTGATATTCAGATCCGCATGAACAATAGCGACTGGTCTAACCTGAACGAATCCAATGATTATTCCTTTGATCCAACTAAAACCTCTTATGCAGAATGGAACAAAGTAACGTTGTTCCACAATGATAAGCTGGTGTGGGGAATCGAGCCTTAGGATTCGGCTAGAACATGTGCCCCTTGAGTGATTGAAAAGTAGTAAAAGAAGGCTACGGCATAACTGTCGTAGCCTTCTTTTACGTCTTCGAATAAAGAATTTGATGACCAAGGGAATAAGCATTGAAATTGTGTATAATGAAAAAAAGAATGCTGTTTCTACTGTGGAGGGTCATCATGAGCAAAAAGTTAATCTTAGATGTAGATACGGGCATTGACGACGCGCTTGCTATTGCGTACGCGGTCCATTCGCCGGAATTGGAGCTACTCGGTATTACAACCACCTTTGGCAATATCTCGGTGGAGGAGGCAACACGTAACTCACTGATTCTGCTGGAAAAACTAGGGGTAGAGGCTCCGGTCGTGTCTGGGGCTCACAAGCCGTATGCTCGGGAGCTGTTCAAACCTTATTCTCGGCATATTCACGGTGAAGACGGTATTGGCAATCAGTTGAAAGGAGCGCCCTCCCGTCAGGCTGCGTCTGGGGATGCTGCTGATTTTATAATCGGACAGGCTCGTCGCTATGAGGGCAAACTTACCCTGGTAGCTGTGGGACCGCTGACCAATCTTGCGATTGCATTGGATCGCTGTCCCGAATTGCCCCAATTGCTTGAGCGCCTGATCATCATGGGCGGCGCGGTCACAGTGAAAGGGAATGTAACTCCAACGGCTGAAGCGAATATTTACGCCGATCCAGAAGCCGCAGCCTATGTGCTGGGAGCGGGCTTTTCGCTTACGCTCGTCGGGCTGGACGTCACGATGCAGACACTGCTTCCCCAGCAGGATGTGGACAAATGGCGTGAGCAAGGGACCGAGCTGGGCGCGTTTATGGCAGATATGACAGACTTTTATATGGAAGCCTATCGCAATTTCAGACCTGGCATTGCAGGCTGTGCTTTGCATGACCCTCTAGCCGTAGGGTTGGCTATTGACTCCAGTTTTGTGGAGACGCGTCCAATGCACATTGCCGTCGAGGTGGGCGATTCCACCGAGGTTGGTCGCACCCGTGAGATGCAAAATGAGAACGAAGCTCAAGCACTGACTACGGTTGATGTGGCACTTGAAGTCGATGCGGAGCGATTTTTGCGTCATTTTCTTAGCCGGGTGGTATAAATTAGCCGGGTGGTATAAAAAAATAATTCAAAGATTGCCGATGAATCTGCATCGGCAATCTTTTGTGCATACATGTTTAAGGGCTTTCATCTAGAGGTGGACTCACCGCTATAAAAATCCCACGTCATGGTATAATATGTGCAATTGGATAAAACTGCCAGACTACAAAGGAGGAGATTGATTGTGTTTTCTGCTGCTCGACGACTACCTTTGCTGGAACATATGTATAATCATGCCCCGACAGGAATCGTGATTTTGTCGAGGGAAGGGAAGTGCCTGTACGTCAATCCCGCCTTTTGCAAAATGGTCGGATATGAGCAGGAGGAATTACTGGATATCCGATATTACCATCTCTTGTATAAAGAGGCTCAGGATCAGCGAGGGTTGAGGGAGGCTTACGCAGGTTGGCTACAGGCTACGGATCAAGTCTATAAGACAGAGCTACGTTTGAAACATAAACGGGGAACATCCGTCTGGCTATCGCTGGAATTAACCATATTTGATGATGAGGCTACCGAGCAATCATATTTGATTGCGTATGCAATGGATATCACGGAGAAAAAGGACATGGAGCAGGTGCTCTCGGATAATGAGGATTTGTATATGCTGATTACGGAAAATACGCCGGATGTTATCTCATATAGCACGGCGGACGGCATACTCCAATATATCTCTCCTTCGGTGGAAAAACTCCTAGGCTATACGAAACAGGAGATGCTTGGGAAAAAACGATTGCAATTTTACCATGTCGAAGATGCCGATTACATGCGTGTACATGGAATGTTCAAGGAAACAGGCATCATGAAGCGGCGTGTTCGTCATAAGGACGGGCACTATTTGTGGCTAGAAGTATCGTACCGCATTATTCGGGATGAACGGGGCAGAATCAAGCGAGTTCTATCCATCGGACGAAATATCACAGAGCGCCAGAAGAGCGAGGAGAACCTGGCAAAAGCTCAACAGTTGGCGATGTTCGGCTCATGGGACTGGGATCTGGTCAACAATGTTATGCATTTTTCCAAGGAATTTCGCAGCATATTTGGCTATTGTGTCAAGCCGGTTGAAACAAGTATTGACGCGTTCATGGCGGCTGTTCATCCAGAAGATACAGAGCGCATGAAACAGATTATCACCAACGTTATATTGAAGGGAATACACGAAGAGACCTTTTACCGAATTGTATTGCCGAATGGGGAACAAAAGGTACTGCGTTCAATCTGGGAAGCTGAAATGGACGAGCATGCAGGCAAGCCCGTTCAAGTGGTGGGTATGATCCAGGATGTTACAGAGCACCGGGAAATGGAGCAGCGCCTGCGTGAAAGTGAAAACCGCTATAAGTCACTATTTCAGCATAATCCACTCGGGATATGCGCCGTGAATATGGAAGGTCATATCTTAAGTGTGAATCCGAGCTTGGAGGAGCTTACGGGTTATACGAAGGATGAGTTGCTTGGGGCTGACATACTTATCATGGCTTCCTCTGAGGAACAGGATAAAATCAAGCGTCACATGGAGCTGGCCCAGCAGGGTGAGACGCAAACCTATGAATCGGAATTTATACATAAGGAGGGGGAGCGTCTATTCATCAAGATGACGAATATTCCGATTTTCGTACAAGATGAAATTGTAGGCTGCTACGGGATTATAGAAAATGTTACCCCTCTTAAAAGCTACATTGCTCAAATTGAGAAGCTTAGTAATGAGCATTCGCTTATTTTGAATGCCGTATCCGAAGGAATTGTGGGTTTAAGTACCGAAGGACATGTCCGCTTTATGAACCCGGCAGCTGTCGAGATGTTCGGCGTAGGATCGGCCAAACCGCTGAATGGCGCATGCATAGACTTGATCCGCCATGCTGACGAAATTGGCAGTCACTTTCCGGACGAACAGTCCTCTATTCTTCAAGCGATTCGAAGCGGAGCCTCTTATCAGGCAGAGGAAGCTGTATTTTGGAAAAAAGGCGGGTCCAGCTTTCTGGCCTCCTATCGAATCAGCCCTTTGATGGATAATGGCGAGCGAAAAGGGGCTGTGATGGTTTTTGTAGACAGGACGAATGAAAAGGAGATCATTCGGGCCAAGGAGTCTGCCGAGCGCGCCGATCGAGCCAAGTCAGAGTTTCTCTCTGTGATGAGCCATGAGCTCCGTACACCGATGAACGGCATTATAGGTATGGCAGGGTTACTGGCAGATACTGAATTGGATGAGGAGCAGCGTAGCTATATAGACATTATTACCAGCAGCAGCGGTGCTTTAATGCAGATATTGAACGAGATACTGGATTTGAGCAAAATCGAAGCTGGCAAAATGTCTTTGCTGCACGAGTCCTTTGTGCTAGATAATGTGGTGGGCAGTGTGGCTGACCTATTCAGGACGCAGGCTATGGAAAAAGGCATTGAGCTGGAATGGCATGTGGATCAGGAAATGCCGGGAATGCTGGTCGGTGATCATGTGCGTATTCGACAGGTGCTAGTGAATTTGGTGAGTAATGCGATCAAATTTACGGAGCGAGGGCGTGTAAATATCTTTGTGGAGAGAAAGGCTTACAGCCGTCGTAAAAATAGATGCCTGATTGAGTTCAGTGTTACTGATACTGGAATCGGTATTCCAGCAGACCGCCAACATCTATTGTTTCAGCCTTTTTCCCAGCTTCATCCGGCACTGAACCGAAAATATGGAGGGACAGGACTAGGATTGTCCATCTGTAAAAACTTGGTCAAGCTGATGGGGGGTTCCATTGGTGTAGATAGCGATGAGGCCAGAGGAGCGACGTTCCGGTTCCAACTGGATCTTAAGCTGCCGGAAGGTTCAACGCTTGCGAATATAAGCCGTGATGAACCTTATGAATCAAAGGAAGGCTAAAAAGAGATAACCGTGATGCATCATGCATCACGGTTATTTTTGTAAGGAATACCCAAAGAAAAGATTGACAAACTGTTCTAACTGTACTATTAATGATAGTACAGTTAGAACAGTTCAGTATATACAAGTGAATCAGAATAAGTCCTGAAAGGAGGAAGTCCATGTTCGAGCTGGATATCCGCAGCCGCAAGCCGATCTACGAACAGCTTATGGACAGGGTAAAGGAAATGATCGTGTACGGATCACTTGAGCCGGATGAGCAATTGCCTTCTGTACGGGCATTGTCCGCTCAACTTACGGTGAATCCGAATACGATTCAGAAGGCGTATCGCGAGCTGGAACGCGAAGGATATATCTATTCCGTTCAGGGCAAAGGCAGCTTTGTCACGCCTACCCAGCAGCAGCCGCAACAAATGAAGCGGGATGAGATTCGGGTGGCATTGTTAAAACAGATGATCGAAGCTGTCCATTTCGGTTTTACACAGCAGGAAGTGGACGACATATACGTGGAAGCTATGCAAACAAAGGAAAGGGGGATGTCCCTTGATTGAATTAAGGGAAGTCACAAAGACATTTACAGAAGAAAAGGCTGTCGACCAGCTCGCCCTTAGAGTGAAGAAGGGCTCCATTTTTGGACTGCTGGGCTCAAACGGGGCGGGGAAAACAACACTGCTCAAAATCATCGCCGGGATTTACCGACCGGATGCAGGAAAGGTACTGATTGGCGGACAGTCCGTATATGAGCAGCCAGAAGTCAAGCAGCACATTCTGTTTATGCCAGACACCCCCTATTTTTTTCCGCAAGCGACAATTCGTCAGATGGCCCGGTTTTACCGCTCCATTTATCCGAGCTGGAGCGAGGAACGCTACATACAGCTTACGGAGATTTTTAAGCTAGATCCTAAACGAAAGCTTCACCGTTTTTCCAAGGGGATGAAGCGTCAGGCTGCATTTTTGCTTGCCTTGAGCTGTATGCCTGAGCTGCTCATTTTGGATGAACCGATTGATGGGCTGGACCCGGTGATGCGTAGAATGATCAAAAATTTACTGTTCCAGGAAACCGCTGCACGCGAGATGACCGTCGTGATCTCATCTCATAATTTGCGTGAAATAGAAGACATGTGTGATCACGTCGGCATTATGCACCACGGGCGGATGCTGTTGGAAAAAGAGGTCGACGACCTCAAGTCTGATACGCATAAGGTGCAGGTTGCCTTTCGTGAAAGCACGCATGAGGAAACCGTATGTGGACAACTTTCGGTTGTACATAAGGAGCGGAGGGGCAGTGTTCTGCTGCTCATTATCCGGGGGGAACGAGAGCGGATTGCAGAGACGATTGAGGCGTATGAGCCGCATGTGTTTGATTTGCTGCCGTTGACGCTTGAAGAAATTTTCATTTATGAAATGGAGGACGCAGGTTATGACATCCAACCGATTCTTCTGTAGCGGCGGCGTAATTCGCCAATGCCTGAGACAGCATGGCTGGATCGGTCTACTGTACTTGGCGGGGTTATTGTTTACAGTACCGCTGTCATTGTTTATGAGCATTGGTGATGAACAACCACGAGTGGTTTTAAAAAGCTTGTTCGATAGTACAAACTCGGGTAATGAATTGCAAAAATTGATTTTAATGACTGTACCGGTGCTGGCAGGTGTGATGCTGCTTCGTTTTGTTCAGCGACAGGGGCCATCCGATTTGTATCACAGCCTACCTTTGCGTAGAGAGCATCTATTAACGTCACATTTAATTAGCGGTCTTATTCTTTTACTTGTACCTGTATGGCTGACTGCGGGAGTAACTGCTTGGGTTAACACGTCAGTCGAACTGCCTTATATTTTTCAAATTAATGATGTTGGATCGTGGGCTTTGGTCGTGTCCGTCCTTACGATTTTCTTGTTTACTTTTACTGTGTTTGTAGGGATTTGTGTGGGACAATCGTTGCTACAGACCGTAGTAGTGTATGTTTTGCTGCTATTGCCTCAGTTTCTATTCATGATGATAGGGCGTTTTCTAGAACGTAATTTATACGGATATGTGCGGGTGCGAGAAACCGTTGTTCAATATATTAATGGTGGGGAGTTTCGCAGCAATAATAATGTTTGGGAAAACTTATCGCCGTTTGTACGCATTATGGACAACTTGCCACAGTGCGCCTTTTCCTACATGGAGTTACTTGCCTATTTAGGTATCTCTCTGCTGTTTGTCGCCTTGAGTTATGGTTTGTATCGTAAACGCTTGGTCGAAAAGGCGACTCAGGCCATAGCATTTCCTTTCTTACAGCCTTTGTTCAAGGCAGGAGTCATACTATGCGCCATGCTTATACTAGGCGATTATTTTAATAATGCAGGTACAAGAGGAGCTAATTGGTCGATTTTTGGGTATGCACTTGGAGCTATTTTAGGCTATATCGTTGTAGAGATGGTCATTCGCAAGACGTGGCAAATTATGCGTGTTCGTGCTTTAGTGGAAATGGTCGTGTACGGTGTGATCATGGGGCTGGTACTATATATCCCGGTTTCAGGTTGGTTGGGTTATGAGGGGCGGATTCCAACAGCACACTCCGTAGAAAAAGTTTATGTCGGGCGAGAGGAGCCTCTAGGGGGAGATGCAGAAAAAGAAGCGTATTACTCCCAAGACAGGGCCTATATCACCTCTGTGCTGAATTTACATCGAGAACTCGTACGTGCACATGCAGCTGGCGAGAAAATGTTGTCCAAAAACCTGGCCGTCGAATCGGCATTCATAGTCTACCGTTTGGATGATGGTTCCACCATGACTCGCCGCTATACATTCCCGGAGAAGCCTTTCCGGACAGAACTGACTAAAGTGATGGAAGCAGAGCCTTATAAAACGGTAAGATACAGGCTGGATAAGCTGCAAGGAAAAGCAGAGACCATTAATATCCAATCCGTAGATGATAGTGAAAGACGAGTGGTTTTAACCAATCCAAAAGAAACTCGTGAATTTGAAGATATACTCAGAGAAGAAGTATTAAATATGAGCTATAGCGAGATGCAATCAGAGAAATATCCATTGGGGAGTGTTTCTATTACAAATAAAGAGTCATCCTCTATCAATAACGAACCGAGCTGGCATCGTGAATTTTCATTTGAATGGCCGGCTTCCTATCACAAGCTTACAGGTTGGCTAGAGCAAAAAGGTTATGCGGATAAGGTGATCATTGATTCCAAGGATATTTTTTCGATACGGGCTGTTCCTATTATTGCTGAAGAGCTTGAACCTTATCAATCCAATCAGTATATTGAAGACTATAAGCTATTTAAAAGCATCCAACAGAAGCATAAAGCAATAACGATTGAAGATCCGAAGCTCTGGAGCACTGTACTGGAAAAGCGCAGACCCTATAGCTATACTCCAAATATGGCGAAAGGCACTTACCTGGTTCAGGTCAAGATCAAACCTTTATTTAGTTCAGACCCCCATACACGCTATTGCTATTTTACTCCGAACGATATGACACCGGAGCTTGCGAAGGCATTACCGACAGTTCCTTAAGTGGGACAGCATCTGGTTTGGATGGCATATGGACGGAGGTAGATAAACATGGGATGGTTCCGACACGACATATAACAACCTCACCGACGGGCAAGAGCTCCTCCACATTAGAGCTGACATAAAATAGATGTACAGAGAGATACAACGTAGAACATACAGAGAGAAGAGTTCAATAACGTACAGCTCAATGGTGGAGGAGCAAAAATAATATGAAATATACAGAAGATCGTGAATTTCTACAGTTCTTGGAGAATTATAAGCAGTCATTTTCCGGATGGGATTTTTCATTCATCTCGGATACGGGACGTGTGGCGAGCGAGCCCTTGGAATGGTCTTATGTCAGCAAGGCTATGAAGTTTATTCATTCATCCAAGGCGATGCTGGATATGGGAACAGGCGGGGGAGAGCTATTATCTCGGCTACGCCCTTTTCCAGAGATCGTATGTGCGACAGAAGCGTATGCACCGAATGTTCCTATCGCCAAGGAAAGATTGGAGCCGCTGGGTGTGCGCGTTATGGCTATACAGGATGACGATTCCCTTCCGTTTGGCGATGCCGGGTTCGACCTCGTGCTGAATAAGCATGAGTCATTTTCGCCAGCGGAGGTACGGCGTATTTTGCGACCAGGTGGGACGTTTTTGACTCAACAGGTAGGGGGCCTAGATTGTGCGGGCATCAACGACCGTTTGGGAGCACCTGATTACGAGTATGCGGACTGGACCCTTTCTCAAGCACTTGCAGGTTTGAAAAGCAATGGCTTCGAAATTTTAGAGCAGCAGGAACAGTTTCCGATACAGCGCTTTTACGATATTGGAGCGATTGTCTATTACTTAAAAGCAATCGAATGGCAGATTACAGACTTTCAGCCGGAGAAATATATAGAACAGCTATATGGTCTGTATTTAGATATTAAACGTGATGGCTATTGGGACGTGAAGCAGCACCGTTTTTTGATCCATGCCAGAGCAATATAAAGAAGATTCGATGACAAAAAGGCCTTTCCCGTGGGGGAGGCCTTTTTTGCCATACGCAGCTTGAGTAATTCATCGCTAGGAAGATCGGATAAGGACATTTTTATCCTCCTCTCGTATACTAATCTTTACCATAATTGTACAATGAAGAAGCAATGGCTTACAGTCTCATTTCATTCATTAGTTATAGGGGGATGTACATGTCTGATCCAAAGGAAGTTATAACCAAGCCGGAAAAGGACGAGTCTGTGCGGATAGCATGGTTTTGGCCATGGTTGGGCGGTACGTTTATGTTTGGATTGTTTTCAGTCATGTTTAATGTAGTTTGGAGTATGGTTGTGGCACCCCAAGTGCAGCTTCTGCTGAGGCATGAAGGTGTAACGGATACAACTGTGATTGTAATACTGCTTCTATATGCATGGATTATCGGTCTCATCTTTGCAGCTTATGGTGCCTTGAGTGCGCGTATGTCCAGCATGGGCAAGCTTTCGCTGATGCTGACCGGGCTATTATCATTATTATGTGGGCTGTGGTTGTGGATTGTAGGAATACAAGGGTCTGGTGGTCAACCTGCTGAAGTGTTGGGAGGGGCGTGGGGGCTCTTTTCACTCTATCATGCTTGGGCGGAGCCTGTGTTAGAGGTATTGGGTCCATATACACAGCATGGTGAAATCTGGTTTCTACTGGCTGCACTGCTGCCGATAGTTGGCATGGTAGTAGGAGTTGGGGTAAATCGTTATCCAGCGCTAACCGACAAGAATGGTAAGGTGGATCATAGATGGCAATGGATTGTTGCCGCGATATCTGCTGCGCTCGTCATTGTGCTGACGATTACACTGATGCTTCCTCAACGCCCATACATTGCAGAGAGAGATTTTCCGGTAGTTGACGGGGCTACAGCGGCCATTCCGTTTGCGCAGGATATGCTGCATGAACTGACCGGAATGAGCAAGGCGCGAGCAGCGCACGAACTGAGATTCAACACGACCCATCAGGCATATGTCAATTTGATCAAAAAGAAGGCGGATCTGATTCTGGTGGCTGGTCCTTCCGATGAGGAACTGCGGCTGGCGAAAAGTCGGGGAATACAAATGAAGCTCACACCCATTGGGTGGGATGCGTTTATTTTCCTCGTACATCAAGACAATCCGGTTAGAGGACTTTCTTCGGAGCAGGTTCGCCGTATATATGAAGGGGCTATCCGCAATTGGAATGAGGTAGGGGGCAAGGATCAGCCGATCATTGCTTATCAGCGAGAAGAAAATTCAGGCAGTCAGACATATATGCAAAAGAAAGTGATGGCAGGCCATGAAATGGCTGACCCGCCACGTGAACTACAAATTGGCATTATGGGTGGTATGATTAATGCAGTCGCAGATTTTAACAAGGATCACAACGCGCTCGGTTATTCATTTTATTATTTTGCAAATGTGATGCATAATCGTCAAGAGGTCAAATTTTTGTCTATTGATGGAGTGGAGCCGAACAAAGAGCACATCCGCTCGAAGCAATATCCATTCACAGCTCAACTGTTTGTAGTCACACGGGAAGGCGAGGAACCAAGCCCTTCGATGCAACGATTACTCGAATGGCTGCAAAGTGAAGAAGGAACTCGGGCCATCGAAAAAGGCGGCTTTGTTCCTGTAAACTCGTAATCCTGTAACGCTGGTTTGCATTCAGTCCATTCCGTATATTCACCTTAAGAGTGAAACGAAGACAGCAGGGTAATACATAGAATATACATGGCTGTGAATACAATACCCGCACAGCCATGTATATCACCAACATAAGGGGATGAACGAAAATGAAGAAAAAAACATCGGTCTGGGTGCTTTTACTCGCCGTAGCCATAGTGACAGCGGGGTGTGAAACAGGCTCACAAACAAGTTCGCAAACAGGACAAACGGCTCAAAATGAGCAAAAGGGTGCCGTCTCGGCACAAGCGAATGGTTCGGGAGCGACTGTAGATACACCGAAAACAGGAGGACAAGCAACCACAGACACTACTATAGCGAAAGTCCGCATGGACAATATTACCGCGTTGCGTTTGATCGACGGCCAATCCGGCTGGATCGGCGGAAATGGCTGGATTGCCCGAACGGACGCGTCTGCATCCGGTTCAGTCGGATCGACGTGGAATGTGCAATATCAGGGTCAAGGTACGGTTCAGCAGATTTTTGCCTTGAACGGGCAGCAAGGCTGGGCTGTTATGGCAGACAGCGGATCGCTGCTGGCCACTCGCGATGGCGGCAAACGCTGGGAGGTTGTTGGGAGTGTACCTGAGCAAGGGCAAACGGGCTTTTTACACTTTGTATCATCCAAGGAAGGGTTCAGTGGCAACCAATATACGAAGGATGGCGGGCAAAGCTGGTCTTCGCTCCCCGTGCCTGGCCACATGGTAGGACAGCCATATTACCATGATCGGCAAAACGGCTGGGCGGTTACGCAGGACACAGACCGTTCATTCCAGATTTTACATACCGTTAACGGGGGCCAAAAGTGGACTACTGTCATGTCACGGACAACGGAGGCGCCTCTAAATGGAGCCATTATTCGTTCGGTAGAACGTGGCAACGCATGGATCGAGCTGGTTGGAGATACGGGGATGAATCAGACGTCGTATTCGCTTTGGCATACTGCCGATAGTGGACAAAGCTGGCGTCCTGTACTGGCGAATGCCACCGCTGGCGGTGGCCCGGCACCAGGTATTAGCCAGCAAGACAATCAGGTTCCTAAAAATGAAGGGGCGGCACCAGGTATGCTCTATGCGGTTAATAGCAGTACCGCATGGATGGGCGGTTATTGCGCACCGTGCGACAAGCCCAATACGATTGGCTGGACGACTGACGGCGGCAAGACGTGGAACAATGGAAAGCAAGGCTTTGACGGTTATGGCGGTCAGCAAATCGGGATGGCAAATGCCAAAGAAGGCTGGGCTATTTTTTCGGACTCAGAGCAGGCCCCAGTTATGTACACTACCTCGGATGGTGGACAGCATTGGACGCAGAGCCATGTATTTGATAAGCCTGTGACACCAGGCTCCTAAGGAGGGAATGCAGCTTAACCCGCATGGGAACGGATTACATGGATATGTATTTGTTGCATTGGCGAGGGAATATTCCACTGGAAGAGACAATAGAAGGTATGGAAAAACTGCGTGAGCAGGGCAAAATCCGCAGCTGGGGAGTGTCCAATCTGGACAAGTCCGACATGGAGGAGCTATGGAGCCTGAGTGGAGGCGAAGCCTGCGCTGTCAATCAAGTGCTGTATCACGCGGCTTCGCGGGGCATCGAATATGATCTGCTACCTTGGAGCCGTGCGAATGGAGTGCCTGTGATGGCCTATTGCCCGATTGCCCAAGGTGGTCGCCTGCGACGGGGCCTGCTGGAGCATCCTGTTATGGTAGACATTGCTGCCAGCCACGGGGTAACTCCATCGCAAATTGCGCTTGCGTGGGTCATACGAGACGGTGATGTCTGGGCCATTCCGAAGGCGGTACAGGAATCGCATGTACGAGAAAATGCAGCGGCAGCAAGTATTCGGCTCACCCCTGAACAACTTCAACAAATAGACGAAGCTTTTCCTCCGCCGACGCGGAAGCAGCCGCTGGATATGGTTTGAGGAAGGAGGAGCCCATGACAGAGCGAGAGACAGAACTGCATGAGGTAGATGATCATCTGGATTATGGATTATCCGTTGTATTCATCGGCTTTAATCCCAGCCTGAAATCAGGCGAGGTAGGACATCATTATGCGAATCCGCGCAACCGCTTTTGGCGCATACTTGAGGGAGCAGGCTTGACACCTCGCTTGTACAATCCATCGGAAGATCGGGAGCTGCTGAAGCTGGGCTTCGGTTTTACGAACATTGTTTCCCGTCCCACGAGGGGAATGGAGGACATTGCACGCGAGGAATACGCCGAAGGACGTCTGAAGCTATACGAGAAGCTAAAGGAATACCGCCCGAAGGTTGCTTGCTTTGTCGGCAAAGGCGTGTACACCGAATACAGTAAAAGATCCAAAGTAGATTGGGGATTTCAGCCTGAACCGCTAATTCCTGAGATGCATGAATTTGTGGCACCTTCGTCTAGCGGACTGGTGCGCATGTCGCTGGAAGAAATCACAGATATTTATCGCCGTCTTCAAACGTTCCTTTCGTCAGAAATATCTGAAATGCAGTAAGTACGGTGAATATAGCTAGTACAAAAAGAACCACACGCTTCGGTTCCTGCTGGGAAGAGCGTGTGGTTCTTTGAGCTGTTTCTATTGTAAGGCTTTCGCCTGCCATGCCTGTTCCACGGGAACATAAGGATATCCCAGATCACGTGCGACCGCTTCGTAGGTAATATGTCCATTCAGGACATTGGTGCCACTAAGCAGTGGTTTGCTTCTGCGAAGCGCCTCCTGCACACCCAAATCTGTGAGCTGGAGAGCAAAGGGGAGCGTCGCGTTCGTCAGGGCCAGCGTCGAGGTTTGCGGTACCGCGCCCGGCATGTTTGCTACCGCATAGTGAATGACGCCATGCTTCACATAGGTAGGCTGATCGTGTGTGGTGATATGGTCAATCGTCTCGACAATGCCGCCTTGGTCGATGGCGACATCCACAATCACAGAACCGGGCTGCATCGTCTGTACCATGGCTTCCGTTACGAGCCGCGGAGCTTTGGCACCAGTGATTAGGACAGCGCCGATCAGCAAATCACTTTGCGCCACGGCTTCAGCAATGTTGGACGGGGTGGACACTAGCGTATGGAGCTGATTGCCAAAAATATCATCCAGTTGGCGCAGTCTTGGCAGGCTTAGGTCGATTAGTGTCACATCTGCCCCGAGACCGATGGCGACCTTGGCAGCATTAGTACCGACCACCCCTCCGCCAATAATGGTCACTTTACCGCGTTTGACCCCCGGCACACCTGCCAGCAGGATACCTTTGCCACCCTTTGGTTTTTCCAGCAGCTGTGCTCCAATTTGTACAGCCATTCGACCGGCAACCTCACTCATCGGAGTAAGCAGCGGGAGGCTGCCCTCAACATCTAGTGTCTCATAGGAAATAGCGGCTACACCGTTGTCTGTTAAAGCGCGGGCCAGTGCTGGCTCGGCGGCCAAATGCAGATAGGTGAATAAAATCAATCCTGGTCGGAAATATCCGTATTCAGAGGGGAGCGGCTCTTTTACCTTGATGATCAGATCCGCCTGAGACCACACGTCCGCAGCTTGCTGCACAAGAGTCGCACCCGCAGTGGCATAATCTCCATCCGTAAAGCCGCTTTCAACACCTGCGTGGCTTTCCACAAACACATGATGTCCGTGTTGGATCATTTGAGCTGCACCTGCGGGCGTTAGAGCGACACGATTCTCATTGTTTTTAATCTCTTTCGGAACCCCAATTTTCATTTCATTCACCTCTCCTAAAAATAATGGTTAAGAAAATTACACTATCATTTTTATGCAGCCTGCTGATTAGTTACATGGACTCAAGCCGATAAATGCAATTCATGTTAGATTAGGTACAGTTTACAAGGGGTGAAGCTCCTTGACATCATACATTTTGTCGGATTATCTGACTTAAAGGCTCGACTTTTTGATGAATATATGTCATGTAAAATGACATAAAGACATATACATAAGGAGAATGCCGATGAACGGTAAAAAAACATTTACCATTGCGGATGTGCTGGAACGTCCCGTTTTCCGGCGGGCGAAGCTGGCGGCGGGGGAACAGGGCGTACATCGCCGTGTGGGTTGGGTCCATGTGCTAGAAATCACAAATGTCTCTCCGTTTGTGAGCCGTCATGACTTGATTTTGACGACCGGCCTGTGGCTTACCCGGAAGGGGGAAGAGCGCGCCGAGTATATGGAGCAACTGATCCGCTCGGAAGCTGCGGGATTGTGTGTGGAGCTGGGCACGAGCATTCATGAAATCCCTTCTGAAATTCTGGAGTTGGCGGAACGACATCACTTCCCGGTCATCGTATTTGAGCAGCCAGTACGTTTTGTTGAAATTACACAAGATATTCATTCCCTACTTATTAACCGACATCATGAACTCCTAAAAGATCTGGAACGATTTTCACGTCAACTTCAGCAGGAAACCCTGCGCAGTACTGATATGAGCGCCCTCTTGCGTGTGCTCCATGACTATGCAGCCCGGCAGGTCATGTACATGTCTTCCATTGATACCAATCGATTCGTACCTTCCGTCCAGCCGGATCTAGCGGACCGTATTGCAGATTTTTATGCCCATGAAGTGGAATCTAGTATGACCGCCGATCGGGAGGGGCATCTGCTGTTTCACCTGAATGAATCCACTGCCGTGTTGTTCCAGCCCGTTGTATGCTTCGGTCAGGTGTTTTCCGCAGTAGGTTTGGTGCTGCATGGTGAAATGCCGACAGAAGAAATGTCGCTGCTGCTCGATTACACGGCCAAGGCAGCCGCTACATTGGTGCTGAGAACACAGTTTCTTGAAGACCGATTGCTGCGTAATCAAAATGAATTGATTCAGGATGTGCTGAGCGGGCAGCTTCCCAGTGAAGAACAGGCCCAGACCCGAATGGGCCTGCGATTGTTATCGAAGGGACAGTATTTATTTTGGGCAGGGGTCATTGAGGTGGAACATCAGGACAAAGATGCCAGTCAGGTACGCAAGGAGTCCATCAATCAGGATGTGCTAGTGCTACTTCGTTCATTGTTGAAAAAAGAAACGTTGCACAATCTGTTGATGATGAAGGGGAGTCAGTGTTACATCCTTTGTGCCAAGGAGGAATTAACACTACGTTCCGCAGCGCAAATGAAAAAAGTGCTTGCCCATACAGTTCAATATATTCAGAACTATGCCGCAGGACAGCTTGATAAGGTGCGCATTCATGCAGGCTTTGGTAAGGTAAGGCATCGCATGACGGGGACGGATCGCAGTTTTGAAGAGGCATATGAGGTCATTGAAGTGGCACGAAGCGTCCCAGTCATGAAGGATCGGTTATTTTACGACAGCATCGGAATCTATCAGTTGTTGAAGGCGGTGCCCCGCATTCCTTTTCTACAAGAGTTCGTAGAGGACCATTTGGGTGGGCTGATTGCGCATGATCGTGAGCACCATATGCAGCTTTTGGATACACTGGATGCCTACTTTCAATCCCATGGTTCCAAGCGTGATACCGCCGGAATTTTGTACATTCACAGACAGACCCTTTATAATCGGCTGGATAAAATTAATGAAATCATAGAGGGAAATCTGGCAGACCCTGACAAACGTCGTTGCCTGGAAATGGCACTACTGGCTTACCGGATGCTGCAGGCTGAAAATTGATCCTAAATAACTAGTTCTATTTTCCATTCTACTCATTTACAATGCGTGTTAACACTGAGATAATAGAAGAGATTACGGAAATATCTTGAAAGGGGATTAATATGAATATAAAAAAATGGATTGCCGTCCCTCTTATTCTGTTAATGGTAGCTTTGACAGGTTGCCAGGCAGTAGGCGGATTTGATGTAAGTAAAAATTTATTGGGAACACTTGATGTGAAATCCCAGCAGACAACGGAGAAAATCTCTCTTAAATTGACTCCCAAAGAAGGAATCACGCAAGGAGATAAGGAAATCGTAGATTTGATTAATTCGATTTCCGTCACTGTGGATGAAGCCAAAGTACAATCGGAGGAACTTGCTTCTGCCAAAGGTACATTGCACATCGATAAGTATAATTTGCCGTTTGAACTTGCTTTAGACCGCCAAGGTTTGGCTATTCAACTGGAAGGTGCCAAAAAACCTTATTACATATCTCTGAACTCGCAAGAGAGTTTGAGCGGTCTGCCTGCTGGATTTGATCCATATGTATATTCCAAAGACGTGAGAGAACTGACGAAAACAGCCGCTGCACTTATGCTCAAGCATGCGCCTAACCCTTCGACCATTTCTGCAACGTCTGTAACCGAGGAAGTATACGGTGAAAAAGACAAAGTGAAACTGACCCATCTGCATGCTGAACTTCGTGGTGATGAGCTGGTAACATTGGTAAAACCGTTCCTGGCGAATCTGGCCAAGGACGAAGCAGGCTTGAAAGAGCTGATCGGGCAAGCCATTGATATGACGAAGACGATTGCTTCCGGCATGAATATTGAAGATAGTGATAAAGTAACAGCGGAACTGAGTGCTAACAAAGAAAAAATGGTCAATGAGGCTTATACCGAAGTTAAAAAATATTTGGATCTAGCTGTTGATCAATATGATGTAGGCGTTAGCACCATGTATGCACAGTCCCCTGAAATCAAAACGGTCCTGAGTGCTAACACGGTTCTGAAAAGCGACATGTATTTTGATGAAAAAGGAAATGTTCGCAAAGCGGCAACAGACCTGACGGTTGCTTTGCCAGATGTGGATGGTCTTCCGGTGAAGTCCTTCACAATTCTGACCGAAACTCAATCTTGGAACGTCAATGGTAGTGTGACGGCTGATAAAGTGGATATTTCTAACGGTGTTATTGACTTGAATAAACAAGCTGAATTAACTCCGGGAGCGACGCTGCGCAATTTTGAAGCGAATTCTCCGATCTACAACATTTTAAAAAATGATTTGGAAATTACAAAAGTAGAAACAACTTTCGATCCTAAAGACGATTACTACGTCTTGGAGAATCGTGGTGGTACTGCCTTTATTCCATTGCGTGAACTGACGAGCGAACTGAACTCCGAGTTAAAATGGGATGCAGCTGCCAAACAGACTACTGTAATTGATGATATTACAGGTAAGACGATTAAGCTGAAAAGTGGCTCTAAACAAGCTGTATTGGAAGGAAGCACATTGACGTTGCCACAAGCTCCATATACGGATGAATATGGCACATTGTATGTTCCTTTCAAATCAGTTGCCGAGGCGCTTGGCGCCACAGTAACTCGTAATAATGATGGGGAATATGTACTGAAACGCGACTAAAAAGAAATTCAAGGAACCAGCCCAATTAGGGGCTGGTTCTTTTTTAGTTATATTGGTAAAATGCTCAGTAAAGCGATTAAAATAAGCGCTTACAGATTTGAAAAGTGCCATACTTTCATACAGGGAAAATTGAGATAATGATAGTATCATTCGAGCCTAGGAAAACACATACAATTAGGGGGATATACGATGAAAGATATGGAACTATTGAATTCCAGAGAGGGACAAATAGTGCTTGCCCGAATGTACGGTCAACAGCAAATCTCTGAGCAAACGACTCGATATGAATCACTTATACAGGCGTATCGGGAGCATTTTGGTGTAGGGGATATTGAACTGTTTAGTGCTCCGGGGCGCTGCGAAATTGGTGGAAATCATACAGACCACAATCACGGGAAGGTGCTGGCAGGCAGTATTACACTTGATACCATCGCTGTAGCTTCTAAAGTGGAGGAGTCTGTAATTACATTCTTTTCTGAAGGCTACAAGACGAAGTACGTCATCGATTTAACTGACTTGTCGCCAAAACCGGAGGATGACAGTACGATGCTGCTGGTCCGTGGTATTGCCGCTGGTCTACTTGAATTCGGATACCGTATCGGGGGATTCCAAGCTTATATATCAAGTAATGTATTCTCTGCTTCAGGTTTAAGCTCTTCCGCTTCTTTTGAAATGCTGATATGTACGATATTAAATCATTTTTATAACGAGGGAGCGTTAGATGCTGTTGCTAAATCCAAAATTGGTCAGTATGCAGAAAATGGCTATTGGAACAAGCCGTCGGGGCTGCTCGATCAGATGGCTTGTGCGTATGGCGGCTTGATTTCCATTGACTTTGAAAATCCCAAGGAACCGATCATAAATCCTGTTCATTGGAATTTTGAACAAAACGGATATTCCCTCGTTATTGTAAATACAGGTGGAAATCATGCCGATTTAACGGACGATTACGCGGCAGTGCCCAACGAAATGCGTGCAGTGGCACAATCTTTAGGCGCAACGGTTTGCCGTGACTTATTGCCGGAGGATCTATATGCCAACCTCAAGATGGTCAGGGAAAAAGCAGGAGACCGTGCAGTGCTGCGGGCGTTGCATTTTTTTGAAGAAAATAGACGTGTGGATGAACAGGTGAAATCACTGGAGGAAGGGCGCTTTACTGATTTCCTGAGGCTCGTTACTGAATCTGGTAATTCCTCATGGAAATGGCTCCAAAACGTATATAGAAGTGGGATTGCGCGGGAACAAGACGTATCGGTTGCACTGGCTTTAACCGAAATGTATTTAAAGTCAATAGATAACAGCGCATGCAGAGTACATGGTGGTGGCTTTGCTGGTGTCATCTTGACGATTCTTCCGAATGATCATGTGGATGATTATAAGGAGTGGATCAGCGGCATGCTGGGAACTCCGGTACTTGTTGTCAACGTCCGTGAGGACGGTGCCGTTAATGTTAGTAATTTGATCAATGTTGAACGGACTCATTGCGAGTCTACAAACTAGTCAGTCAGTAGAAGACTTTAACCCATGGGTTAAGGTCTTCGTCCTTTTTATCGCCGATACAGCTTGGGTTTGCGTTATAATAAAGAGATGATAGTTTTAATGAAGGAGGGCCTGTCATGGCTATATACCCGTCCTGGTCCTATTCGCAATCGAGGGCTCAAACGTTCGATGAATGCTTACGCAAATACTATTATCATTATTACGGCTCGCATAATGGCTGGAATTCGGCACAGGGCACTGAAGAGCAAGTTACATTGTATCGGCTCAAGCAACTGAGCAACTTATATATTTTATTCGGGAATATTACGCATCAAATGTGTGAATCCGTCATACGTGGATGGATGGAAAAAGGGGCTATCCCGCGCACAGCATACCTTGAGACAGCGATGAAGAACATGTTGAATAACAGCTACAAGGAATCGCTACACCGTGAGCTATGGCTACAAGATCCGAAAAATCGCGTCATGCTGGCGGAGGTTTATTACGACGACGAGGTGCTTCCAGAACGGATCGCCCTTATTAAGGAGCGGCAGCACGCGGTGATACACAATTTGTACCGTACTGCGGTTTGGCGTGAACTGCAACAGGGAAAGGCCCGAATTGTAGAAGTGGAGAAGTGGGATACGATGCTCCTTCATGAGACGAAGGTGTATGTCAAAATGGATTTGCTCTACCGTAGAGACAATGGAGACATGGTCATCGTGGATTGGAAAACAGGCAAGGAAGGCGATTTTTCCGACCAACTTTTTTTGTATGCTTCCTACGTGCAGGAGCACTATCAGCTTCCTTTGGAGAAGATTGAGGTACGTGTGGAGTATTTGATGACAGGAGAGCATGAGGTATATCGTCCCGCGCAAGAAGATATCGACAAAGTGGTTGGTAATGTAGGACGATACATCGATGAAATGAAGTCCTGTCTCGATGACGATTACTATAACCGCCCCAAGTCCGAGTCTTTCTTCACTCCGATGCCTTCACGCAGAGCGTGCGGAGGCTGTAATTTTCGTGAGGTGTGTAAGTACCGAGCGGTGTGAAATGACTTGATCGCCTTTGCCACCGGATTCCTACCCTAATTAAAGCTAGTGAATCCGGCCATATGGCAAATCTATAATTCTTCTATATTTTGAAACCGCTTTATAATTTAGATGACGCGAGGTATGATAAGGGTATTATTGGAAAATGTGAAGGAGGAAGTTAGGAAGATGACGAGTACAGAACACGCACGTATTCTATTTCAGGGAGATTCTATAACAGACGGAGGAAGGGGACGAAATGAGGATGCGAACCATTGGCTGGGTCAGAGTTATGTGTATCTGATCGCAGGTGCATTGGGGAGCCGTTTGACGACCACACAGCCAGAATTTGTGAACCGGGGAATCTCGGGGGATCGAGTTTCGGATTTGTATGCACGCTGGAATGAGGACATGTTTAGCCTGAAGCCAGACCTGCTCAGCATTCTAATCGGAGTGAACGACGCCTGGCGGATCGTCGAGCAGGAGCCGTCCGGGGTGACGGACCGATTTGAACGAGCCTATCGCCACCTTCTGGAAGAAACGCGTGAAGTGATGCCTGATCTGGGACTCGTGCTGTGCGAGCCGTTTATTTTGAAAACAGGAGCTACCGAAGCGCGATGGAACATTTGGCAAGAAAAAATAACGGGGTATCAGCGTATTGTACGTCAGCTAGCGGACGAATTTGGTGCTGTATTTGTGCCGCTCCAGAGCATGTTGAACGAAGCCGCTACCCAGGCGGACGCCTCCTATTGGCTGCATGACGGGGTTCATCCGACAGCGGTTGGGCATCAGTTGATAGCTAATCAATGGATAGATATCGTGCAAAAGAGTCCGCTGGCGATTCGCTAACAGGGTCATACATAGTCTACTCCTTGTCATTTTTGGGTAATACACGATTATGGACATCATTACTTATGTTATGGTTCCATCCAAAAATGAATGTCAAAGGGGGTGCTTCTTGCTTCATCATGAACGGAGCAAGAGAGGGCTATGGAAACGATAAATATCATTCTGGTTATATTACTTATCGCATTAACTGCTTTTTTTGTGGCCTCGGAGTATTCCATTATTCGTGTGCGGGTATCTCGCATCAATCAATTGGCCTCTGAAGGCAACAAAAATGCGAAAGCTGTTAAAAACATTTTGTCTCGGCTGGACGAGTATTTATCTGCTTGTCAGCTCGGAACGACATTAACCTCAATGGCGCTAGGCTGGCTAGGGGAATCTACTGTTGAACATCTGCTACACCCCCTGTTTGTGCTGGCTCATATTCCGCCAGGCCTGACGGGAGTGCTCTCCTTTTTGCTGGCTTTTCTGATCTTGACCTATTTTGAGGTGGTCATTGGGGAGCTGGTACCGAAAACATTCGCCATACAGATTGCGGAACCGATGGCATTGTTTTTTGCCCGTCCGATCACGATATTTTATAAAATGACCTATCCTCTGAATTGGGTTCTTAGTCGTTCATCGCGTGTCATTACAGGTCTCTTTGGGCTCAAAAAAGTATCTGAAGAAGATGCAGCACTTAGTGAAGCTGAGCTTCGTTTGGCATTATCTGAAGGTTTTCGTAGTGGTGAAATTACACCGACAGAATATCGATATCTGAACAATGTATTTGATTTTGACGACCGTGCAGCGCAGGAAATTATGGTACCGCGCATCCACATCCGCTCCATCTCCCACCAGGCAACAGTGGCCGAGTTTATGGAGCTGATCGAGGACAAAGTTTATAATTTTCTACCTGTAGCTGAACATGGCGACCGGGATCGTATTATCGGGATGATTCGCGTTAAGGAAGCCCTGCATGATTTGGCACGTGGGCACAGCACAGGGAATACGACGATGGCTTCTTATATTCATCCGGTGCTTCAGGTTATCGAGACGGTTCAGGCTCGGGATCTGCTGATTCAGATGCAAAAACGGCGCATTCCAGTAGCGGTGCTGGTGGACGAATATGGTGGAACATCTGGACTTGTCACACTGGAGGATATTATGGAGGAGATTGTTGGAGACATTCCTTCCTATACCGACACCGAAACCCCCGCAGCGTTAACTCCACTCATTACAAAAACAGATGATCATCGTTACATACTCAAATCACAGGCGCTCATTCATGAGGTCAATCGGCGCTTGGAGACGGATATTGAGGCCGGGGACGTATATACGATTGGTGGATGGATGCTTTCAGAGCGTTTTGATATCCAGCAAGGAGACAAGCTGACCATCGGTTTATGGGAGTTTACTGTACTGGAAAAAAACAGTCACCAAATAGACACAATTGAAGCGATGAAGAAAGCAGTCGTTGAACAGAAAAATGACAATGATTTTTAATAATGGAAAATGGCTTTGTCGAGTAACAGCTTGCTTAAGATGTGACGAATAGCCTGTAAAGCTTGTGGCAACGCAATTTGTCCATCTTAAGATGCAAGCTGCTACCTGGTAACATATTGTTTTTTGTAATTAGGATAGGGGACTTAAGACTCTGTATCTTTATGCTCATAAATATATCTGTCTGTGAAAAATTCTACTAGAAATGTAGCAATTTTATGGTAAAATGGAATCAAATTTGAGTTTTTTGGGGTGGGCTACAGTACATGAAGATGTCACTAGGTACGAAAATGGTTACTGCATTTGTCTCAATTTCTGCAATAACCTATGGAACAAGCGCTTTTTTTATTTTTGTACTCAAGGACTGGCTTGCTCAAGGTACACAAGAATGGGTGTACACTTCGATCATTCTGTTATTGGGTGTCCTGTGGAGTGGCATTTTGGGCTGGTTGATCTCAAAATTACTCACGCGGCCCATTGTTAGGTTGGCGAAGGCGGCAGAGGAAGCTTCGGCGGGGAACCTGTCTGTTGTGATTCCTGAACGTCGCTCGGAGGATGAAATCAAAGTTCTGTATGATGCATTTCGGCACATGATGCTGAACATTAAAGATATGTTCAATGAGATCTCGTACAGCACCAGAACCACTTCGCAAAGTGCGGAAAATCTGAGCTTGGCTATTGTACAGGCTACCACACAAATTGAGTCCATGTCTTCGGTGGTAGAAGATATTTTGAATGGCGTGGAGCAGCAAAAGCAAGCATCTGCCCAATCGATTAAAACAGCAGACCGAATGCTGGGCGATTTTAAAATGATGCGTAGCAAATCGGGACATATGCTGGAACTGTCAGGCCATATGGAGCATTCAGTAGATTCGACGCAGACCGTATTTTCATCCCTGATGGATGGAATGGGAGAGCTGACAGCATCACATGGTCGTTCGCAGCAGGTAATTGCACGACTGGAAAAAGAAGCTTCCCAAATTGAAGCGATTACAAGCACCGTGAAGGATATTGCTGAACAAACCCATTTGCTGGCGTTGAATGCTTCTATAGAAGCGGCGCGTGCGGGAGAAGAAGGGAACGGGTTTGCGGTAGTGGCTCACCAAATTCGCGCACTTGCCGCCCAAAGTACGGAGTCTGTGCAGCAAATAAATGCCATCGTTAGCCGTGTGCAGTCACAAATCGTAGAGACAGTGCAGTTGATGCATCAGCAAACGTCATTGGTCAGTGCCGAGGCGGAACGGACAAGCTCTGTGGATCAGACGCTGAACCATTTGAACGCTATTGTACGTGAATTTGTCGAGAGCATCCGTTTAATGGAAGAGGCCGTAACGGAGCAGACGAATCGGGTAGATCAAACCTTTGAGCAGATCCATCGTATTCAACAAATGTCTGGGGCCTTCTCAGAAGGGGCTCACAAAATTTATACAGCTGCTCATGAGGAGACAGCAATTATGCAGGAAATTTCGTCTTCTTCCGAGGATTTGAAAGTGCTTACGAATAAACTCATGATGAAAACACGTGGAATGCAACTATAATCAGAAATCGTCATGTGAGGCATGATATATACGAACAAAATGTAGCCGCTATACACCGGAAAACGCAGCAAAATGGTTTCCCGGTGTGTAGCGGCTATTTTTTAATTTCAAAAAACTCACATTGTTTTCTAGGGTGGTAAGCCAGATCACTGACGCTGGATTGCACGACGATGGTTTGATCGTCGAAACGGATTATGATTCCGCCAGAGCCAATCAATTGGTCATCCTGAAATACTCGGACACGAAGATGACGTTCCAGTGCCTCATTGAAATCCTGATCTGTAATTAATCGGCGATTAATGGCCATGAGGGTTCTCCTTTGAATATAATATCTTTTATCATAAAGGTAAGGTATTGAACAAGCAAGAAACGCGGCTAGAACATAATTGGCTATTGGGTATAAAATAGAATGCAATGAAGCGAGAAAGAGATCGAGAAAGAGATCAAAGGGGGCTAGCTATGGATAGGTCGTGGTCAGGGCCTTGGTTTGATGCCAACGCGCCAGAAGGGTTCGAGGCTTTTTCTCCGTCACATGGGTTGGCTGTATTGGGACTCATTGTTTGCGCTTTGCTGCTGTGGCTGACTAGGGGATGGATTCGGTCGAACAAGCCTGTAAGTGAGGGAATTCGCTGGTTGTTAATTACAGTCCTCATTCTGTCAGAGGTGACTCTGAATATTTGGTATGTGATGCAGCATATTTGGGATGTCCAGACTTCATTGCCATTAGAACTGTGTAGTGTGACACTGCTGTTGTCTATCCTGATGCTCATTTTTCGAAGCCGCTGGTTATATCCGATCATCCTTTTTGCCGGAATTGGAGGGGCGCTCCAAGCAGTACTCACGCCTAATTTGGCATATGCCTTTCCACATTATCGTTTTATCCATTTTTTCGTAGCTCATAGTGCTATTATTTTGGCAGCCTTGTATATGACCTGGATAGAAGGACTCAAACCGACATGGAAGAGTGTGGGAGGAGCTATGCTTTTTCTGAATGGCTTGGCGCTGATGGTGTGGATCGTAGACGATGCTCTCGGTGCTAACTATATGTTTCTAGCCGGAAAGCCGTCGACACCGTCGATATTGGATGTTTTGGGGCCATATCCTCTGTACATTTTGGCAGAAGAAGCCATTGCACTGCTGTTCTTTTCGCTTCTGATGCTGTTGTTCGAGGTGCTCCCGGGAGGCAGGCTGTATGTCCGCTTTCGCAAAGGAGCTGTGCATGGTGCTGATAGGTCGACATCAAAGCCGTTGTAAAGCCATATGAAAGCAGCCTTCTCCACAAGTATCTGACCAAGGATAAGGCTGCTAAGAATGCTAAGAATGCCTAAACAATAGTACGCCTGGGGATAACGTTCTCCATTCTAATACTTAACGCAGTAGTGATTCTGCTCCGTCTACATAAATTTCCGTACCCGATACATGAGATGACTCGTCTGAGGCGAGAAACAGGACCAGATTGGCAACCTGCTCTGGTTCACCAGGGGCATCCTCTAGCGGATGCTCTCCGCCCTTCGGAAATTCGACTGGAATTTGTACCTTCTTCAAGTCTTCCGAAGGGTATGTGTTATTGTCAATTTGCGTGTCGATGGCTCCCGGGCATATCGCGTTGACCCGAATTTTGTAACGTGCCAGCTCCAGCGCTGCCATTTTCATAAACGCAACCTGAGCTGCCTTGGTGGAGGCGTAGGCTGAGAATCCAATACCCGAAAAGGTTCGATTACCGTTGATGGAGCTGGTAATGATAATGCTGCCGCCGCGTTCTTTCAGGTAAGGAACGGCATATTTAACAGTAGCAAAGGTGCCGCGAAGATTAATGTTCATCGTGCGGTCCCATTCCTCTAGCTCCAGTGTCTCGATAGGGGCCATGGTGCCGTTAATGCCTGCGTTGGCGAACACGATATCCAACTTTCCGTACGTTTCCACGACTTTAGCGAACCCCTGCTGAATCATATCTGGCTTGGAAATATCACATTCCAGCACAAGTGCTTCACCGCCAGCCTGCTCAATAATTGCTTGGGTCTCCTCTGCATGCTTGGGTGTCCGATCCAGCATGACCACCTTGGCGCCTTGTTCTGCAAAACGGATCGCGGTCGCCTTGCCGATTCCTGAACCTCCACCACTGACCACTGCTATCTTTCCTTGCAATCTCTGCTCTGCCATTGACTATTCCTCCCATTCCGTTCATAAACTAAACCTGACTCGTTATTCCATACCTCTGTACGTTGATGGTGAAACAGTCACCGCTGGATTTCACCCCATTTGCGAAATATGGTAACATAGGGAACCAGCAGGAACTTATAGCAGGAACACGTATCGGGGAAGACCGGGTGACGGAGGTGGATCGAATTGAGCTATAACGCAAATGACCAACCCGAATCGACAGACGCTATAGCACTGACCGGAAAAGTGAAACCGTGGGCACTGAGCGGCCCCAGTATTCAAATCGATCCGTTGTTTCCCTATTACGCGAACCGTTCGCGGGACAGTATAGCAGATGAGATCGCCCTTGCGGGCTACCAGACCGTTCATTATTTTGTCGTGCGTGAAAATGAAGTGGATGGAGCGCTTGTTGCTGCTTTTCAACGCAGAGGCATAGCGGTGTGGGCGATGGTGCTAGGCAACGGTTCTTTTGGCGTGTCCCAGCTGCCGCCGGAGTGGAAAGGATGGCGCATGGAGCTGCTGCGCGAACCGAACGACGGGTTTCAGCGGCTTTCGCATTTTGCCCAGGAGTATGTGGAATGGAAAAAGAAAGCTGCTGCCCGGCTCGTCACCGACATTCCGTTCGACGGGTTCGAGGTGGCGGAGCCTTATTTCCCCGAATGGAACGGGCTGCGCAGTGGAGTGTACGGGGATATTGGGCCACATGCACAGCGCGCCTTTCGCGAGCGTAGCGGTGAGGACATTCCGGATTTTCGCGACAAGCATGCGCGGAATTATTACCGGAAGGTTCCGAAGCTGTACGCGCAGTGGGTTGATCTGCGTGTGGACGCCGTGAATGGCCTGATCAGCGAGCTGGTAAACGGTGCGGGTGGTGTGCGAGATGTCCGACCGGACATCTGTGTGGCGACATGGTCGCTTGCTGTGAGCGGACGCGGCGATGTCCCCGGCCAGCTACGGGAATGGCAGGGTCTTGACGCGGTAGCCATGATCGGGTGCGTAGCCCCGGATATGCACGTGCTCCAGACCCATTGGCCGGACTGGATGCGTCGCCGTCTGCCGCCGCAGTATACCCACGGCTACGCCCGCATCGCGCAGTCGATACGGGCCGCTTATCCGGGTCTGCCCCTCGGGGTGCAGGCGGATATCGGTTCTCTCGCGCGTATGGTTCGGGACCGTGAGTGGACGCGGCGGTTTGGCGCTGCCGCCTTGGAGGGCGGGTACGACGCCTGGACCGCCTATGAATACCATTTGGGTGGTTACATGTACGATGAGCCGCCCAAACCGCTTAAGGCGGAACGATCAGCTGAAGATGAGGTGGTTATTTCTTTCAGCAAGCGGATTGCTACACCGTCTGTAGATGAGCTGCGTATATGGAGCCGGGAGGACAGAGCAGGTACAACACGTGACCTGAGCCGCCACCTAAGGAAGGATTCACTAACGTTGTTGGAGCTTGTGGATGCCGTAGCAGACGGAAACCGTCTATTGCTGCGTATACGCAATTTACCAGCGGGGGCGTTCAGCTTGCGCCTTGATGGTGTACAGGATACACCGGAGTTGTGGCTGTTTAAGGGGAGAAAGGTACATCGCAATCTGCCAGAGCATGAAGTGAAGATACCTTAAAATTTGGGTAATAACAAAATAACAGCTGTATAAACGGCTCATTTGCCGTAGCATTATTGAGTTGTATATATTAAGGCAACATCTTTTCAAAACATAAATAAATAGTGGAGTGAAAAAAGTATGTGGGATTGGGATTATCTGATTCGGGTCATGTTCGCTGGCTTGTGCGGTGCGTTAATCGGCTATGAACGGAAGAGTCGGATGAAGGAGGCAGGCATTCGCACGCATTTCATTGTCGGTATTGGCGCAGCGCTCATGATGGTGGTATCCAAATATGGGTTTCAGGATCAAGCCGTCTGGTCTAACCTGTCGCTGGACCCTTCCAGAATAGCAGCGCAGGTTATAAGTGGAGTCGGCTTTATCGGCGCAGGGATGATTTTCACACAAAAAAATAGAATCAAAGGATTGACCACAGCCGCAGGCATCTGGACTACCGCCGGAATCGGTATAGCCGTAGGTGCAGGAATGTATGGGCTTGGTGCAGGTGTGACGTTGTTTATTTTAGCGGCTCAGTCCTTGCTCCATAGTCGGTTTTATCAGATGGCTACCCCGTCTACGCGACAAGTGGTTGTTCAGGTCGACAATGAACCGGGCGTACTGAATCGGATCAAAGAACTGTTGGAGCACAAGAAGCTGACCATTCACAGTTTTCACGCCGAGCGCATCAATAACGGTGAACAGTTGGTTATTCATATGCTTCTAAAGCTGTCCCGGTCAGAAGGAGTGGAGGAATTGCTGTCACTGCTGCAAGAGATGGAAGGTATTCGTTCAGTCGAGACCAAGTCCAATTAGACGAATTTACTGCTCATACAGTAGTTTTTTTGTCGAACGCTGGCGGCTCTTATAACGGAAAAAAACTTTAAAAATAATGATTGAAAACGCTTCCTTTTGTGTATATACTCTTACTACATCATAGAGGCAGCAGCTTAGAGAGCATCAAGGGATAAGCAAAAACGACCTCATGCGTATGCACAAGGTCGTTGCTGTTATCCCGTTTTGAAAGAGTGATTTGAATGTCTTACTTTACTTTGACTGGAGCTGGATATTTTTTACCTAGCGTATCCACAGTTACTTTTTTCATCGTAGCCGGTTGGATCGGTTTGTCATTGCTATCCCGTTTGGAATTGACGATAGCATCGACCACGTCCAGCCCGGACGTTACTTTACCGAAAGCGGCATATTGACCGTCGAGGTAGTCCGCATCGGCAACCATGATGAAAAATTGCGATCCGGCCGAATCCAGATCCGCTGAGCGGGCCATGGATAATACGCCACGTGTATGTTTGAGTGTATTGTTAACACCATTGCTCTTGAATTCGCCTTTAATACTGTAGCCGGGGCCACCTGTACCGTTACCTTGCGGATCACCACCCTGAATCATAAAGCCTGGGATCACACGGTGGAAAATGGTGCCGTTATAGGCTCCCTTTTGTACCAAAGAAATGAAATTGTTAACCGTGTTCGGTGCTACTTCCGGATACAGCTCAAGCTTAATTTTCTTGCCATCATTCATGACAATCGTGACAATCGGATGGGAAACAGCCTTGTTCTTGTCTTTAGTCGCAGCAGGAGTTGAAGTGCTTGTCCGGCTGGCAGCTTCCACATCGGCCGCTTTTGTACCGCATCCAGCAACCAGCACGAGCATGATGGCCAGTAGGCACAGCGTGTACCATGGGCGTATCGTTTTTCGGTTCATTGATATTCCTCCTGAAAGGTTGGATGGTGTAACATCCTAATTTAAAGTTTGGGGGCAGCGCAGAACACTTTTCCATTTTCTATCATACCTTTTTTGCTGGGGATAAGGAAATACGGGTTTGAAAGCCGTATTCTTGACCCATACTGCTGCTATTCCCAAGGAAAGGGGCAGGATCATGATGGAGGTAGACAAAAAGCTGGCAAAAGGTCTCATATGGGGTATGGCGTTCAGTCTGCCGGTTTGGGTAGGGGTGCTGTACTCAGTACAACATATTCGTGACTGGCTATAACATAAAGCGTAAAGATAGGCCAAAACCGTTATGGTTTTGGCTTATTTGTATTTGTGCCAGTCCAAATTGCTGTTATTCAGCAGATGCTCAAAGTTGTTATCTAGCTTCTTCTGTTCAGCTTTTTTTGCTTCGACGGCACGCTGCCGTTCGTCTTCTTTACGCTTGTCCTGTTCTGCTTGGGCTTCATTGGCTTGAGCCTTAAGCTTATTCAGCACATCCTGACTCAACAGATCCTTTAACGTAGCAGGTTTGTCCTGAGGCGCAGGAGCAGGGGAAGACGAATTTCTTTTCTTAGCCATGTCATCATCTCCATTCCATTCGATTATATCAGCTTCTTCACGGTTGTTCCACGATGGAAGGATGAGGGGGGCGGTAGACTTTTCTAATTGAGGGGGTAATAATGGAATGAGCAGAAGGGACGTGTGGCATCATGCATCTATATTGGAAGCGAAACCTGGTCATTTTGTGGATTGGCGTGTTGTTTTGCAGCATGGCCTATTCCGTGTCTATTCCGTTTTTACCTATTTTTCTGAATACGGAAATGGGTGTAAATGATCATCTGGAACTGTGGTCAGGGATTGCCTTTGGAGTTACTTTTTTAGCCAGCGCGCTGATTGCCCCATTTTGGGGTTCGCTTGCAGATAAGTATGGACGTAAGCCGATGCTGATTCGTTCAGGCTTTAGCCTGGCGGTGTTATACCTGATATGTGCTTTTGTGACAGATCCATATGTGTTCGTAGGAGTACGATTGTTTCAAGGCCTTCTATCCGGGTTTATTCCTGCTGCGATTGCGCTGGTCGGAACGGGTTCGCCTGAGGAGAAAACCGGCTATGCACTCGGTATTATGGCGACCGCTGGGGCGACAGGCAGCATTATAGGTCCGTTGATTGGGGGTGTGGTGAGCCATTATTATGGCAATCGGAATGCCTTTTTTTTCTCTGCGGCTCTTGTACTGGTATCTGCGTTAATTGCGACCTTTGGTGCTAGAGAGGACAGCTTCAAGGGAACCAGTACCCGCTCGCATGTTCGTGATGATATCAAGGAGGCTATTGCTAATCGGCCTTTGTGCTTTTTGCTTATTCTGGCGGGATTAAGTACCTTTTCCGTCATGATATTGGAACCGTTAATTACGGTATATGTGCTTGAAATGGGAGTTGACCGTAGCCGGGCGTCTTTAAGTTCCGGGATTGTATTCTCAGCCGTAGGGATTGCGGCGGTGCTGATGGCTCCCCGATGGGGACGGATTGGAGGACGGACCGGATTTGCACACGTGTTGCTGATTGGGCTGATCGGTTCGGGAATCGGGAATATCTTACAATTTTTTATAACCAACTTTGTTGGTTTTGGTGCGCTTCGGTTTGGATATGGATTGTTTTATGCGTCCGTCATGCCTGCTATCAACGCGATGACTGTGGAGGTCACCAAGCCGGAGTTTCGCGGACGAGCCTTTAGCTTGAGCCAATCAGCCACTCAACTCGCGACAATGGCAGGGCCGTTGATTGGCGGCATGCTTGGTAGCTGGATGCCGATCCGCTGGATCTTTGTGTTAAACGGTGGCATATTGCTGCTTGCAGCGTTGTTGCTATGGGCCAAGGGAAAAAACGTTTTTCCGGTTTCAGCCAAGAAGAACGTCACGGATCAGGATATTCATTCTGCCGGATAGGCGAATGACAGCAGATTGTCTAATGGCATAAGCTTAAGGCTCCTAGAGCAGGTCTTTTTTTGCACGATTAGATAATTATCCCAAACCTTTACTTTTAGTATACTTATTCATAACCCTCTACACTGATAATATGACAAGGAGGGATATATTATGATAAGAGACGACATTTTGCGTCAACAGCTTGAGAAAGCTCGTCAAAAGCTGTATATTTTGCAAGCAAAACATGGTTTTAATCATGCCAGTGTGCTCAGACAGTCTGTAATTATGGATAACCTCATCAATCAATATAACCACCTTTTTTATATAAAAGAAAAAAAGCCGACGGCATAAATGCAACCGACTGGGCGAGAAACTTTTGGTGAGGTCACTCGCCCTTGTATTGTAGCGCTGATATTTATAACAACGATGCTTGTCTTAACCTTTATAACAAGTGCGCAATCTATCATATTAGGTACGGTTTGTTTGATGTGCACTCAGTAAAACACCGATAATAACGACCAAACCGCCAATGATTTGGCGCCATGTAATCGTTTCTTGCAAAAGCAACACAGAAAATAAGACTCCAAATATCGGAACTAAATTCATTAGAGAAACGGAACTACTTGGTGACAGCTTAATTAATCCGTAATTGTAAAGCAAAAATGCGATAACGGAGCAGAATACTCCCAGATATACTAACAACATAAACGATCCTGTTGTCGGAACCTGCCAACGATCCTTTTCTAATAGAGCCAACGGTATGAAAAAGATACTCCCTGCAACGGTTTGATAAAAAGATAACGTCACGGGTGGATATTTGTCCACAACCTTACGCGTCATGAAAATGTAAAACGCCCACGCAAAACCCGTCCCGATTAATATTAAATTTCCGATGAGTTGATTCTTACTATCCGAACTTTCGCCAACTGAAGTCAAGAAATATACCCCGATCATGGCCAGTGCTATGCCGCAAATTTTATATTTGGATATTTTTACTTTATACAAAATAAGCTCAAGCAGCGACGTAATTGCGGGATATGATGCAACAATCAATGCTGCGTTGGAAGCGGTAGTCAGGCTAACCCCTATATTCTCCATTGAAAAATAGAGAGTGATCCCCAAAACACCACTAAACGAAATCGTAGCCAAATCTTTTGGCTTTACTTTGACATGTTCTTTTTTAATCAGCAAAACGATACCTAGCACTACGGAAGCTATAATAAATCTGGATAGACCCAAGGTAAGAGGGGGGAACGTCGTGTAGGCTGCTTTGGTGGCAATAAACGATGTACTCCAGATCAATAGGGCCAGAATCGTAGAACCATAGTAAATCCTGTTGCTTTCGCTGTGATGAGCTATGACTTTGTTCAAGTTAAATCCTCCCTGAGGTAATCCCCTGTGAAATACAATAGTTGCTACTATAGTGACTACTATAAAAACGTTACTAAAAAGATAGTGTGTATATCAGTTTTTGTCAAGGGGAAGTGATATAGTAAGGATGAACACGAATTGAGGAGAAGACGTCATGAAACCAAAACCAAATATATTAGAAATTCTACGGGATTTGAATTTTAGTGAATATGAAGCCAAGGCTTATGTGACCTTATTGGAAAGCTCTCCACTTTCGGGATACGCCGTTTCATTGAATTCCGGGGTACCGAGATCCAAAATTTACGAGGTTTTGTCTGGAATGGTTAACCGTGGGGATATCATGGTCAGTCAAGAAAATACGCCTCTGTATGTGCCGCTTCCGCCGCATGAATTGATTGCCCAGAGAAAACGCAAAGCAGAGCAGATTTTCAATGTGGCGCAAGAGAGTTTGGAGCAGTACACAGCATCATTTCAAAATAGAGAGAATATTTGGAATATCTCAGGGTATGAAGCCATTATCAATCGCATAAATGAAGGGGTAAAGGGAGCAAAACACCGAATTTTATTGGAAATTTGGAAAGAGGATGCCGAGGTGTTCCGAGATGCCTTAGAGCAAGTCGCTCAACAAGGAATTGAAGTGATCATTGTAGCGTATGGGGAGCTTAACTTTGATTTCGCTACTGTTTACCGCCATGATATGAGTGAGGAGATTACGTCTGAAATTGGTGGTCGGTGGATTGTACTTAGCGTAGACGACCGGGAGGTCGTAGCTGGCATACTTTCACTTGGTGATGACAGTCGCGCGGCATGGACGTTGCATCCGGGGCTGGTGATGCCGATTACTGAAGTGATTATTCATGATATTTATATCATGGAAATCCTATATGAGTTCCGTGAACAATTAGAAGAGAAATTCGGCCCTAATCTAATCCATCTCCGCAATAAATTTGCTATGGGTCCGAATGGCAAAGGATATTATATTCCTTTGACTGAAAAAAGCATGAAACGTGTATAGAGATTGTCTGAGGTCCGATGTGCAAAAATAAACAGGCCCATGGAGTGTTATTCCATGAGCCTAATTTTATTGGATGTTGTGTTCTATTATTTTACGGTTACAATCACACGTTGATAATGCTTTAAAGGATGTTTTCCATTGTCCTGTACTTCTGCAATGATATGAAGCGTATTCCCTGACTTAGCATCTGCGGGAACTGTGAAACTAACTGCATTCGTATCACTACCTTGCAAGTCAATCGTGTTTACTTTCTCTCATTTTTGTTCCCCACTCTGAACGCTCCTATGATGTTTTTTAGGATTATGACCATGTAAGTATTCTTTTTATTCAAGATTTAGGCATAAAAAAAACCTAAACATATATATGTCTCAACAATAGTTGAGCATATATACATTTAGGTTTTGCCTGCATGATCAGTCACAATCCTGATCCGATTTTACATCAATGTCCGAGAAAATGAAAGCGGTTTACAAGTCCCAGCATAAAATTAGTTTTACGCTTTGAATAAACCGGATTCTTTGACTTCAGATAGGAAGTTGTGGAACTCAGGAATGTTCAGCTGTTGCTGAGCATCGGACAAAGCGACTGCCGGGTTCGGATGGACCTCCACCATGATACCGTCGGCTCCAGCAGCCAGGGCAGCTTTGGCGCAAGGGGCCAGGATGTCCTTACGGCCTGTCGAGTGAGTCACGTCCACCAATACAGGCAGATGACTTTCCTTTTTCAAAATCGGAACAGCGGAAATATCCAGCGTGTTACGCGTCCATTTTTCGTACGTACGGATACCGCGTTCAATCAGCATGACTTGCGTGTTACCACGGGAAACGATGTATTCAGCAGCATGAAGGAACTCTTCCATTGTTGCAGCCAGTCCGCGTTTGAGCAGAACCGGAGTTCTTGTTTCACCCGCAGCTTTGAGCAATTCAAAGTTGTGCATGTTACGCGCACCAATTTGAATAATGTCGATGTATTGGATCGCTTCCTCCAAATGTCTTGGATCGACGATTTCACTGATTGTAGCCAGTCCGAACTCATCACCTACACGTTTGAGAATTTGCAGTCCTTCCACGCCCAGTCCTTGGAAATCGTACGGAGACGTACGTGGTTTAAACGCGCCACCACGAAGAATCGGCACACCGGCTTCCTTGAGAGCCGCACCTACTTCACGAGTTTGCTGGTAGCTTTCCACCGAGCATGGACCTGCGACCATGATGGAGGCTTTGCCGCCTACCAGCGTATCTTTAACCTTAATAATTGTGCTATCTGGTTGATTTTTGCGGCTGACGATCAGATGTTTTTTGTGTTCTTCTTTTTGATAGTTCAAAGAAGCCTTGAAAATATTTTTGAACAGTTGGCGAATCGTAGCATCGTCAAAAGGCCCACGGTTAGCCGCGATCAGCTTGTCCAGCATTTGTTGCTCACGTACCGGATCAAAGTCAGGTACCCCTTGAGCTTCCTTCAATTTTCCAAGTTGTCCGGCCAGTTCAGCGCGTTGGGACAGCAGCTCCAGCAATTGCAAATTTGTAGCATCGAGTTGTTCACGCAGCAGCTCCAAAGAATTTTCATTTGTAGACATACAGTACTACACCCTTCCCGAATTTAATTTGTTTTTTCTGTCAGTCCATGGACTTTTTTGCAGAAAATAACACAAAAAGGCACTCGCCGCAAGGGACGAATGCCGTGGTACCACCCTAATTACAGAAGTATACATACGAATCGTCAACGTCGTTCAGTCGACAGCAGTAACTTCTGAGCTTGATGCCCGTAACGGGGGCTTCCGGAAACCTCTACTCGGACAAAGGAATGAATCCTTCTGTCGGTTCAAGGCTCGACTCGGGAGTGAATTTCAACGCGGGATTGCGGTACGCTCTCAGCAATTCGTACCTTTCTGTGGGAATCCGTTAGACGTTTACTTGTCTCCGTCGATGTCTTTGTTCATGGTATTCAAAAGATTTGACCTTATTTTAAACAAAGTAGGTACAGAAGGCAAGCCCTGATTATCAGGTTCAAGTTTTTTCCCTTGAATTGCTGCCCTTTTATTTTCCTTGATCCCTGGGTTCGGGATTCGCAGATGCAACTCCTCGTGGGTTATCTTCGGTCGAGGTATCGTCCGTATTCGTCTTGTCCGCAGTCCTACGGTCGTCTGCTTCCACAGGATTCAAGGCTTTGTAGCGCTTATACTCCATATCGGCTTGAGACATCGGGTCTTTATACATAGGAGATCAGTCAACTCCTTTCGGTTATACACTTCATTACCCGCATAGCAGAATGGGTAACCGTTTTCTTTCACCCGATAAAATGAGTGGTTAATCCAGTATATCGTCGCTGTCCAGTTGCTCTTCTTCGTCCCCATCGGTACCATTCAGCAAATCGGTACCATGCAGGAATTCGGCAGGAGCAGAAGGATCAACGGGACTGTTCGGTGTCAGTTCATCGGCATCTGGGACGTCTTCCAGAGGAGTATCCGGACCCTCGGTTAGATTCTCCCAGTTGGTTTCTGCATTTTGCAGAGAAGGCTCAAAATCATTGTCATGTAGCTCAGTAGTTCGATCGTCACGATTTGCCATGTTGCTCAGCTCCTTTACTTTTTGTTGCTTATTCCGACCTTACCCAAACAGCGGAACGGCTAAACCTTCAGTTAGTGTGTCTGTAGGAAGTTAAAATCATGCGAATAGGGAGATGCCCATTCTCAATTAGCGTTTTTTTGGTAACTGCTGTGATATGATAAAGAAGATAGGGAGGGATATGAATTGGAATGGTACATGTTTGGTCCGATGATTAGTCGTATCCGCGTAGGACAAAAGGCATCTACCCCGGGATTTTCCCGCACCCTCATTAGGCGCCCGGAAGGCTTATACTGGACAGATGGCGGACAGGCCGGAAAAATAGTAGAAATACGCGATTATTTATTTTCCGATATTTGGACGATCTATGAAGATGAAGATTGTGAACCATGGTTGGGGATTAGAGAGCAGAAAGAGCGGCGCGAACAGGAAATGATCATTAATCAATATGAAGATTTTACAAAAAATGAGTAAAAAGAACATGATATCCTTCTTGTGAAGAAGGTATGCACATCATCGTATAGAATAATATAATTTCAGGACGTAAAAAATGTTAAAACGTATACAAACTTGTAAATCCTACTATGTAACTTTGAGGTGCTTAATATGAGGCATGTGCCCAAAGCTGTCGCCGCCCTGCTAGCGGTCATTGTGATGCTGTTGTCGCTGGGTCACTCCGCCTATGCGGCCAAAATAACCCCGGAAGGGGATTATAAAATACCCTCCTGGGATATGAGATGGGGAGAGGTAGACGAGGATGGCTCTTTAGATGAGGTAAAGGATCCCAGCAAGATCTGGATGCATATTGAAAATGATACACAACTGCTTAGGCAGCCTGGCAATATAGGCTCCGCCTGGATTCGTATTAAGTTACCTTCGCTAAATGATGAAACGCCAGCGATACTTTTTGAAAATATTTATGGCAGGCATATTACGCTGTATAAGGATGGAACCAATTTTTACGAATCCTACCGTGGGTACAATTATGAGAATAATCGTATTCTGATTCCGCTGAAGCCGGAAGACAGCGGTAAAACATTATACATATGGACGGAAAGCAGTAAGAATAGACTGGGCATCATCGGTAATGTGATGACCGGTGATTATCGCGATTTGTTGGGGACCTTGGTCAGAATGGATGTTTTAGATATTGTACTGGGCAGTACGTTTATCTTTATCGCCCTGGTGCTGCTGATCTGCTCGTTTTTTCTGTTCCGTCCGAGTATGGCCATGTGGCTGTCTCTAAGTGCGATTGTATTGTCTATTGGTCTGATGATCGTAACGTATTCACCATTCTTGTATACATTCTATCGCGGCTATGGCAAGCTGTACTTACAACTTTTTGATGTGGCACTATTTATTCTGCTGCCCTCATTAGCCTTCTTTTTTGAGCAAAACATCAATTCGATTATACTGATTCGTAAATTCAGAAAGTTGTTAACCGCCTACTCTTTGTTCTGCTTTACCATGATGATTGTGAATTTAGGAGCACAGGAGCGGTTGAACAACATATATTATTTTTTTAGTGTAGTCATTCTGGGTATATTACTCGTCGCCTTAATGATACTGCTGGTATTTGCTTCGGTTCGCATGGCACTTAAGGGTGATCACGAAGCGATTATCTTATCGACAGGCTTTGCATTTTTTGCAGTCATCTCTATCGGGGAACTGAGCTGGTTTTTCATTCTGGACGGACACTACAATATGTTTTTGTGGAAATGGGGCGTGTTCGGCTTTGTACTGGCGTTGATCGCGATTTTGGGCAGAAGGCTGGCAGAAAAGCACAAGCAGGTGGTTCGGTATTCCAGAGAACTGGAGATGTTCAACAATGAGCTTCAACGTTCGGAGAAAATGGAGATAATTAGCGATCTGGCTGCATCTGTAGCTCATGAGGTACGTAATCCCCTTCAAGTTACACGTGGATTTCTTCAGTTGATGAGCAAGCAGGAGGATGGTAAGAACAAAGACTATCTACATATTGCTCTGGAGGAGCTGGATCGAGCTTCCGCGATTATTACTGATTTTCTGACCTTTGCCAAGCCAGAATTTGACCAAACCAAAACGTTGACCATATTGGACGAATTCAAGCATATTGAAGGAATCATCAGTCCAATGGCTAATTTGCAAGGTGGAAAAATTTCGCTGGATATTCCCCAGGAAATCAAAGTACGCGGGAATTCCTCCAAGTTCAAGCAGGCGTTCATCAATATCATCAAAAACAGTATTGAAGCGCTGCGAGACCAGGGGCTTATTCATATATGGGCTTATGTGGATAACGGAGAAGCTGTCATTCATATTCGGGATAATGGTGAAGGGATGGATGCTCAGACTTTATCCAGACTAGGTGAGCCTTATTTTTCGAATAAGACAAAAGGCACGGGTTTAGGAATGATGGTGACTTTTCGGATTATTGAAACGATGAATGGAAAAATAACTTTTACAAGTGCAAAAGGGGTGGGAACAGAAGCGACCATCCGCTTCCCCGTAGCCGGATAATATCCGGCTTTTTTGCGTTCGGAGAAAACGGAGGGAAGCTTGCTGAGCCCACCCCTATGAGGTTAAGGAATCTAGATTAAATAAGCATTAACAACCATTCTACCACATTGAGCGAGGTTTCTGGGATGCAGCGAGCACGCCGGAGGGGTCTGGAGGAATTACCAGAAAAAACTGATCAGGCGTTTCTTCTAATGTTTTGATTTGGATATGATCGGGGATCACGACTCCTAACACATCACGAATTGCAGATTTGGGATCAGTCATCAGTTTCTCTCTGAAACTGGCATCCTCCCAAGCTTTTTGAATGACTTGTGTTTGAAGAACTTCAGTAGCCATCAAAAATCACCCTCTCATTCAATTGGTTATATTTACCTAGTCAGTATACCACGAAGGGCTCAGAAAAATCTAGCATTATTTCATATTTTTGGAGAGCCAGTAGTCAAGTCCGCCTCTTCTCAAATGCGAGCGTCCGCCTTCAATTTCTGCCGCCACTTCGCCCAGCTCAGCTGCGATAGAATGTGCAAAGCTATGTAGGCCGTGGATAGAAGGCTCCAGGGTCTCTAACTGTTGGACTGCTTGATCGGCAATGTTCACATAGCTGGCAAGCGCACCGCGTACATAAATCGCTTCCTGAATCTGTTTGGGTCCCAATCCTTCACAGTAAGCCGTCTTTTGCTCGGCACTGATATGGGACAAAAGACAGTTATAGCTATGTTCGACCAAATCTTCTGACCAATCCGCCCAATCATCCGACATTTGAAGCACGAGTAGCGCCAAGTCCGTCATATTTGTAATGTTTTGAATCAGATCAGCACGGCCTGCGAGCAGCAAAGCACCCGTTCCGGCCATTTTTAATGGACTTGCTTTCAGCGCGACCTTATTTTTTTCTCCTTGAAAATAGTCCTCTGTTCCTTCGGATATCACACTAACGGCCCATTCATCAACATACGTTCGGGCATATGACCAAAAAGGAGAGGTTGCCGGAAAAAGGTCCCGATATACGCTTAGACACTCGGTATAGAATAGTTGACTTAAAGCGAGTTGCGTTTTACGGTTGTCTGCTGCTGTGTCCATCACATCGTCTTGAATTAAATAGTGAGCCATGACGAACACGTTGCCAAGTGACAGCCTGCGGCATGTTTCGGGGGGCAGTCCTGTGAGTTCTTGCAGCCAAAATGGAAGCAAATAGCATATGTAATTACGCGTGCTGTCTTCCCGCAACGGATTAAAACGCGCCAGATAGTCCAAACCCTCTTGCTGAAAGGGAGCTGGAAACGTGGACGTCCGTTCCTCCGCTTGACGAAATACTTTTTCCAATTCGTCTTTGTATGCAAAATACCATTCCATCGCCATCACCTGCATCTCTTATGAATATTTTTATAGCGACTTCTAGTTGTTACCCGCCATTATACAACAGATTGCAATTTTCAAGATTTTGTTATTTTTACATTGAGAATGTTGTAAAAAGGATATCGACAAAAATCCCGGTTGGGAAGATCCCGCCGGGATTTTGTTTTTTTAAATTAGATGATCTCTAAATAGTCAATATAAGCATCCCATGTCCCATTATCGGCTGTTACAACAAGCTCAATCTCTTGATTTCCGGTTCCATGGCTGACATTGTTTAAAGTATAGACCGCAGGACTGTTCCCGCCGTAGTAGAAGGTACCCTTCGTTTGTCCACCAATTTTCAAGTCAACTTTGGCCATGTTGGAATTATTTGAAGTACCACGGAGTGAAAAACTATGGGTGCCGCTGGTAAAATTCTGTGTGAATTTCACTGAATCATTGTTGGAGTATAAAGCCACTCCGTTGAACGGCGAGCTGATATTTGAAGTATACTGACCGCCTTTGGTCATATTCTCTGCTTCCACTTTTGTGCCTTTGTTTGGCGGCGTTTCGCCGTTTCCGCCATCAGGCGCTACCGCCCGGCCATTGCTTGGTGAGATCATACCAGAGCAAAGGTTACGATTTTTGAGGTTCTGTGCAATTTGTGGAATAGCTTGGAGTGTAGTCTGGTACTGATCATGCATCAGGATCACATCGCCGTTTTTAAGTTTGCCCGCAGCAGCTACGATCTGTGCGGTGGAGGCGCCGTTCCAGTCTTGGGAGTCAACGTTCCACAATACTTCGGTAAGACCGTTTTGGGTCTCAATGGATTTGAGGGTTGCGTTGGTCTCGCCATACGGAGGACGGAACAACTTTGGTGCCGTGCCAGTAATGGACTGTATCGTTTGCTGCGTGCGTGTAATTTCCGATGACATCTGCGATGTGCTCAGTTGTGTCATATGCGGATGTGACCATGAATGATTACCGATCCACATGCCTGCTGCTTGCTGGTCACGTACAAGCGAAGGATTATTCTGCGCGTTTTGTCCAAGATTAAAGAGCGTCGCGCGTAAACCGTTTTGCTTCAGAGCACTAAGAAGCGCTTTGGTGTTAGAGGGATTGGGACCATCGTCGAAGGTTAACGCTACATAACCGCTCGAGCAATCAGCCGCAAGCGCCTGGTTGCTCGAGATCACCAGCGAGCCTGTGAATAAAGACAAGGTGATTGACATAATCGCCGTCCATTTTCCTGCTTTAGCTATAAACATGGGTCTACCTCCTAGCTATTTTAATATAGTATGGATGTTCCGATACTCCGAACCGATTCAACTCTTTACTAGATTTGAAATTTTAGTTGATCTCCAAATAATCAACATAAGCATTCCATGTTCCGTCATCGGCTATTACAACGAGCTCGATCTCTTGGTTTCTGGTGCCATTATTGCCGCCAATCGTAATTGTATTACTAGTTACATTGGCACTCCGACTGCTTTGGTATCCCTATACAATAAGTGAATCTTCATACATCTTGTCCATGTCTTCCCACTTTTTGAAGTGCTCGCTGACCGATATGGTTTTGCTCGTGCGTTTGGATGTCCATAAAAATAACCTTATTTTTTTGTTTCATTGGACTTTCCTCCTGTAGCCTCACTATGATGCAGTGCATTCTGTAGTAGCTTAATGCAACATGTCTTTCCAAAAATAAAAATGTAAACGTTTACAATTTTATTTTATCATATTTTCCTTAATATATAACTTGGAAAATTTCAAGTTATATTGTAGAAAGTATAGTTATTCATTCTTGCTCACTCTACAGGATAGGGTTCCCAAGGAGCGCGTGTAGATCGAAGGTTGGGTGTAATTGTGATAGCAATGTTCATAATTTCTTTTTTCCCGTCTTATGGTTACTTAACAGGCGAAAATATGAATAAAAATAGCGGGAAAAGAAAATATTATTTTAAAAAGGATGAAAGAAGGGTCTGCAACATGAAAAAACAATGGAAACTGACCGCTGCTATCCTGTATGGAGGAGTGATGATGTATGGCACTGCGGGTGCAGCTGGAGCTTCCGGGACGGAACCGGGTAATTCGTTGCAAGCAATCACCTCCAACGCCTCTATCCAAGGGGCAGCCCGCCAATGGAATGCTGAACCACAGGACGAACACGGGCATGTTCACAGACATAGGCACGGCAAAAGGCCTGGCGGCTTGAATCACCATCTCAACGAGAAAGTAGCCAAGCTGCTGGGCATCACTCCTGTCCAGTTAGAGAAAGAGCTGGGACAAGGGAAGTCGTTGGCCGAGGTTGCTAAAAGCAAAGGCATCAAAGAGGACCAGCTCATTGATAAGTTGAAGAATGAAATGACCGTGGACTTGAAACGGCTTGTGAACCGTAAAGGCCCGATTACATTCGATCGTAAGTCCGGCGCTTCGAATGAAGCTCAATTGAAGCGTTAGCCGGGGATACCGTGGTATATCTGCTCTTGAATAAGTCGAGGAGTAAAAAAAGGATGGGGGAAACCCATCCTTAAATTTCTACTTCCTTATCTTGTGCTATGTCATATTTAGTTACTTTACTGGTGTGTTTATCTACATAATAGAATCCATAAGTTGCAATGTGATCAGGGAAATCTTCGTAAACTCTTATACAATATTTAGTTCCTTCCAAACCTTCAACCATTAAGTTTAAATTATATTTAACAGCATCCTTTTTTATTTTATCAGAAAGAATATGGAGTGCTTGATTTTCTGTAATCATCTTTTGCTGTTTACCTAAATACAGTTTATTATCAATGAGGCTGATTTGTCTGCTTTCTGCAATCCCAATATCTTTAACAGAGATATACGTGTTTCCGTTGTAAATCAAGCCATCGGCAGTGTTCTTTTTTGTCCCCTCTAAAAATACATCAAACTTTTTCACAACAGCATTTACGCTTGTTCCAGATGCAGCCATTGCGGTTGCACCAGTAATCATCATACCAATGGTTAAGCCCACTAATAGCCCCTTTAATTTGTCATTCATTTTAATTACCCCTCTTATGTATGCTAATTCCCTCACTATAGTATCCTAAATATCACCATATATAAAGTGATTGTTGTGGGAGAGCAGAAGAGTCAATTATCTTTAAAGAGCTTAAAAAAATCAATGGTTTCTTTTAAATCTTCATCATCAGTATAAATGTTCATCACCTTGCCTATTTCAATTGCAAAGTCCACATACTGATTTGGTTTAGCCGTAATGATATTCTTGTGTATCTCCAGACCCGTTGGATGATTCACAGGATTTTTATAGGAGACACCTGCTATCTCCAGTAGTTCAGTGGCAGAACAAATGGTCGCTATCACTTTATGATCATTATTCAATGTATTAATTAGAGCTAGAAGCTGCTTGTTCGTCTTTAATGGGGTGTTATCTCCGCCAGGTATAATTAGGAGTTGAATATCCACAGCAGACACTTCATCAAGGGCTACCGAAGGCGTAACTTTAAAATCCTCATAGGAAATTACAGGGTCTTTGGTTACTCCAATCGTAACAATGTCCCCTTTGGTTTTCATAAAATAGGTTGCTAGCATAATCTCAAAACTCACATAACCATCATAAATTAGAACGTGTGATTTCATTTATACACCTACTTCAACATTAGTTTTTAGCTTTGAGTCAATATACCACTTTGATAGGTTTAACTCCATAATTTACAGAAAATATAGGCTTAGAAGTTTAAATAACCAGTCGCATGAGATCAACCAGCGACTGGTTATTGAGCTTTGCTAGTATATGAGTTGAGCGATACCTATAATAGCTTTTTAAGCTGGGAAATACGGCCTTGGGATACGCCGAGCCATTCAGCATATTCGCCTTGCTTGGCTGTGGGATGCTCGCGCATGATTCTTCTTAGCTTCTCAACCAAGTGTTGTGAAGACGACCGAGGTGCATTTTTTTCTTTGTACGCAGGTTTCTTTACGACAGGAACAGGTAATGGACTCACCCCTATATTCCCCTTCAGATCGTTTATGCATGTTTTACATAAAAATGAATCCCTGAAATAGCTTAAATCCTGAATCGAATAGCATAAGTGACAGCAGACTCCTATATACTTCCGCATACTCAATAAACCTGTTTCAACATCTAAATAAAATTCTAAGGACTCACCAGCTTGAATACCCATAGAGGTTCGCATCTCTTTAGGAATAACAATTCGACCTAACGTATCCAGTGGACGTGTCATACCTGTATTTTTCAAGTGATCTTCTCCTTTCATTATCCAACATCCAATGATTTCCTAATAAAAATATAAAAATCAATAAAGTAAAAGCATTTATGTTTGTTCCAAAAGATGGTATTATCGTGAAAGAAAATCAATAATTATACCATTAGTTTCCAAACTACATTGTTTATTGAAATTGAAATTGAAATTCTATGAAAATGCTGAAAGGGTGGTTTATCCATGGAAATCACACCTACGATACAGGCAGAAATTCAAACTTATCTGAAACGAAAAGGCTTAACGATGACCAAGTTTGGTCACACGATTGATTTGAATGTAGGTACAGTTAGTAGCATTGTGACTGGTAACCGATCTATTTCTGTTCACCAACTGGACAGTATTACTGCGGGAATGAATTTACCACCGGATTATTTTTACGAACGTTATATTGAAGAATCCATTGAAGAATCTCCGCTAAACTGGAAAAAAATAAGCCCTTTTCTGTACCGATGCATTGAACTAGGACGACTCGACTGCTTGCAGCGAGTTGTAATTATGTTATTGGATAACCCTAATTATCCGCCATCGCTCTTTGAAGTTGCCGAAAATGTATACAAAGACGGTTACAACGAAGCAGCGGCATACCTTTACAAAAAGGTGGCTGAAAGTGAGAAGCAGCAGCATTCAGAGCGATTGGCGGTCTGCCAGTATCGTTTGTTCCAAATCAATATTGGACAAGATAGAGCTGTAAATCTTCAAGCTGCCATTGAATTTGCTCCTTTTGTGGATCGTTTAGACGAGATAGAGCAATTAGATGCATTAAAAGATTTGGCTAACGTGTACAGATCATTAAGTATGTGGGACAAGGTGTATGAATTTGCCCATCAGATGGGTCAATTAGGACAGATCCAATATAATTTGGTTCATAACTCCAAGCGTAAAGGAACAGAGCCGCGAAAAAGGCTAAGCAGGCCGCTGTTTGTATACATAGTTTACTCCGAGTTGCTGTGTGCTAATGCTTGTGATGCAAAAGGCGATCATGAACAGGCATTAGAACATATTCGAGGTTATGCCGATCTAAGTTGGGTGAAGGAACAAGATTCCGAGTCTCTCTATTGGAAGAAGCAGTATCTGCAATGGGCGAAAATTAATACGTACGTCAATAGACTTATGTCCGGGGACATCAGTGTTCTGCCGGATTACGTAGAACATATGGCTGCCGAAAAAGAGATTTTTTCCGAATTAATAAACGTCATTGAAGTGGCTAATCGGTACAATGTAGATGTAGACCATATCCTTAAGCGTTTTGAATCCCAAATTGCAGCGTATCAGGAGCCGTTATCTTCTGACATGTATACACAACAAGTTTTACCTGAAGAATACGTGCGATTTTGGTACAAGATGGCTAAGTACAGCCTAAATAAAGGCAGATATCCATATGGTTTCAATTGTTTAATAAACGCTTTTGAAAAAGCTGTTACAATTAACCACGTACTACTTATTGCCAATTGTTTTGGACTATTTTCTCATTTCAAAACACATGCGGCTCCTGAAACACATGCTCAGTTCCAATCTATTTATGAGGAGGTGTGGGAGAGAAATGATCAAAAGGATGGCTTTCTGCTTGACGGTAACTAGCTTTTTACTGGTATTCACAGTACCAGCCCAGGCTGGAAATCTAAGCCATGACACAATCCAAACACAAGGACACGTTGGTGGATCTTGACCAAGCACTAATTTATTACCCTGGACCAGCTTATCGCTGGTCTATTTTTGTATTATTTTGTAATTTTTCGGTTCAAAAAAGATCATGACGTAGTTGGACATCCCTCCTTAAAATAAGATTCAATAGGAGGTATGCAGGATGAACAGGGATAAAACGGAAACGTTAATTCAACAAATGGAACACGCCAGACAACACTTGCATGATCTTTACGCAGAGTATGGCTTCGGACATGCTTGTGTACTTGAACAGTCTATGCTTTTGGATGAACTGATTAATCAGTACAACCGTATGTATCAGACCAGAAAGCAGCCTCACCATGTTTTGGATCAGATCATTAACAACGACGATGTTATGTTCAGTCCATCCTCCCCTTTCTCTTTATGCAAAACTGTGACTTCTCCCACGTAATGTTTATTATTATTCTATATAATGACTTATTTTAAAATAAAATACATATTCATGTCATAAAATGTTAATCATTTTTTTGGGGACAGCATACTAAGGCAACAAAAAAGCAGAGCTCCATAAGAGAGCCCTGCCAAAGTCCATTGGATTTATAACCCCATGCTGAAACACAGACGCACAAGTTTAGCCAAGCTCCTGCGTGCTTTTGGAAGCGCGCTTAGAGGAAAGGAACTGGAAACGAAACGAATGCCAGTTCAACCGCTGTCTGCCTTTGGAGCCAACAATCCAGTTGCCGCCGGGCAGATGGGCAAAGAGCCAGCTGATGCCCAGAGAAACACTTGCCACGACGACAAACGTAATGAGCGTAGCTGTAAAATGATGATCACCCAGTGCAAGCGGGCGGGTGTAGTAGGATATGAAGGACAGCACGAGCGCATGGGCCAGATATCCTCCGAAGGAATAGCGTCCGATCCAGTTCAGCATACGGCGAAACGGCTCGGATCGCGTATCTTTTTGCAAATGAAGCAGCAGTCCATACAACAAAAGCAACTGCGAGACAATCAGCACGAAGGTGCTTGGTTTCAAATAAGTAGAAATATTGAGATTGATCGTATCACCCGACTGGATCAGCATTGTGTGACCCATAAGCATGAATAGACCAATAAAGACAAATACATTCCACGGTAACGTCTGTTGGGCCAATCCCCGCCAGGTGTCCGTCATATAGGCGCACACTGCGCCCAGCATAAAATAGAAAAAATACATAACAAAGTTATAAGTGCGGTAATCTAACAGAGTCTGCCAAAAGGACGGCAACCCAGTGCTCCATGCAGACATGTCATAGTAGGACCATTGTAACAACAAAGCGTAAGCCGCAGCGGCAATCAGCATAACAGCCAAAACAAGCTGTTTGCGTCTTTTCGTGCTGTAACGGCGTAGAAACGCTTGAACCTGCCCGGCTGCTTTTGAAAATAAAGGAAACAAAATATAAAACTGAAAGATCATCACTACAAACCATAGATGATATCCGCTGACGGGGATGATCATTTCCTCGAACATACCTTTGTAAAAATAAATATTTCCCCACTGCGCCGTTGACCAGTTTTGAGTACATACCCAATAAATAACCGTCCAGCAGAGGAAAGGAACATAAATATCTCGAAACCGCCTGCCAATATAGCGAGGGTAGCCAATCGGTTTGTTACCATTATAAAAAAGCAGCGCCGCAGACAGGAAAACGAACGTCGGTGTGCCAAAACGTGTCAAATGATACAGCATCGCGAGCATCACAGAATCTGGCTGTTGGATGTCGCTGCGATAAATATATTCGCCAATGCAATGCTGAAGCACGACAGCGAGGTAGGCGAGGCCCCGTAGTTCTGTCCACTCCGCGATACGCGGCTTGCTCATCCATATCACTCCTTTTCCTCAAGATACGCACATGTTTTTCCTAGCGCAATTGTAGGTATTGTAACGTAGAAACATTAGTGCAGGATTAACGCCACCTGAAAGTAAGAAGAGTGAAGTAGTTCCAATTTAATATGATTGCGTTTACAATCTAAGTGAAACCAGAATAAATTAAAGTGAATTTATAACTTAAGGATACACACAGGAAGAGGGAGGAAGGATGAAAAAAACGCTGCTGGTATATATGCTGTTGATTGCGGCCTTTGCTCTCTATGTGTTCAGGTATGAACAAACTGGCCCGTTGAATGGTACTTGGGAAGATAAGGGGCTACGAGGCAGCATCGGAGAAACCTATATGATGATTACCTTCCAGTCTGGCTTGGAGTATTGGAAAAGCGGGCTCAAGGGTTTCGAGGATGCGGGAGATGCTTTGGGAGTGACTGTGGAGTATCGGGGAGCTACCCGTTATGATGCACAGGAGCAGACGACCGTTATTGAGCAGGCGATTGCTCGTAAGCCCGCAGGGATTGCCATATCAGCGATTGATCCTCACTCTCTGATTCCGGTAATTAATAAGGCGCTGGATGCGGGCATTCCTGTGGTACTGTTTGATGCCGAAGCGCCGGGGAGTCGGGCGTATTCTTTTTTGGGCACGGATAATTATAAGGCGGGCGTGACCGCTGCGGACAAAATGGCAGAGCTGTTGGGACGAGAAGGTCAAGTCGCTGTTTTGACGCTACCCGGTCAGCAAAATCATGAGGAGCGCTTGCGTGGCTTTCGCGATACCATACAGCGGCAGTATCCTGCCATGAAGGTGGTGGAAGTAGCGGATGGCCGCGCAGACGCGATGGTCTCCCGGGATGAGTCGCAAAGGCTGATGAAAGCTTATCCGAAACTGGCGGGCATTTTTGTGACCGAAGCAACGGGAGGAACAGGTGTAGGTGAAGCGGTACTGAGTCAAAAAAACAGCCACCCGCTGAAAATCATTTCTTTTGATACGAATAAAGCGACATTGGATATGATTCGTGGTGGCACAATCTCGGCAACAATTGCCCAGGGAACATGGAATATGGGCTATTGGTCGCTTCAATATCTGTTCCATCTGCATCATCATTTGACGACTCCTGCGCCTTCTTCCACTGGAGACAACACTCCGCTGCCCGTGCGGGTAGACACTGGAATCTCTGTTGTCACCCAGGCGAATGTAGATGATTATTATGCGAAATAAATTTTGGAAGCGTATCCAGCTAGGAGTGCACCACATGATGCCGCGGTTACGCTTGCGCAATATGCCCTTACGTTATCAGCTGATGCTTCTGTTCCTGTTGTTTGGCATTGTACCTTCGCTGGGATTAGGTCTGCTGGTCAATTGGACGGTGGAACGGATTATTGAGCGGCAGGTGGAAGACCATACGATGCAGTTGATTGGCAAGGTAAATGAAGCACTGGACACCAAAATGGAAAATTTGCAGAACATGACGTATCTGATTGCTTTTAACCCCGATATCGGGGAGTTCTGGAAAGGGAAGACGCTGGCTGACGGCCACGCAGGTCATGCGAGTGTAATAACACCGGAAAACCAGGGGGAGCAGACTCAGAACTCGGCGCAAAATCAGGCTCTCAGCTCCAAGCAGGCATTAAGTTCTGTACAGGAGCAGGATACGCTGTATAAAATGAAGCAATTTTTGCAGGGCTATACTACGTTATATCCTGAAATTGCAGGGATTCTGATCGTGAACGAAAAAGGCGACTATATCAGCAACGAAATGTATGCTCGAAGCACGCGTAGCCTGACGGAAGAAGATTGGTACCAACAGGCGGCGCAGCATGCAGGCATATTCACTGTGCTAGGACAGCCGAGCCACCGTAATGTGACCACTCATGTCCGGTACAAGGACAGTGAAATTGTCTCCGTCGTTCGTTCGGTTACGGATTCGGAAACCGGACGCGTGCTAGGCGCGATAATGATTGACCTCAAGCTACGGGCTGTGTCGCAGGCCGCCAGAGATGTAACCTTGGGCAAAAGTGGGTATTTAATGGTGACAGATGCTGAGGGACGCAGCGTGTACAGGCCGGATATGCCTTTGATTGAGCGCATTCCACCGCAATGGTTCGGGGCAGGTGACAGCGGGATGTTTACCCGTGAAGCTAGGGGCAGGGAATTGCTGTTCATGTTCAGGGCTTCCGAATTCACGGGCTGGAGAACAGTGGGGGTATTCCCGGCACGCGAATCTACACTGGAAGTGCGACAAATTCAGTTCTATGTCGTCTGTTTTGTTTTCATTGTATGTCTATTTGGCTTAACGGCATCCTTGCGATTGTCGAGTTCCATTGCGCAGCCAATTTTCCGGCTGATGTCCTATATGCGGACGGCAGAGACAGGGGATCTTACAGTTCGCCAATGGAGTGACCGTGGGGATGAAGTCGGAATGCTGGGGCGGAGCTTTAACCGGATGCTGGAGCAAATTCGCCGTCTCATGTCACTTAGCGAACTGAGAGAACGGCAAAAACGGGATGCCGAGCTACGCAGCCTTCAGGAGCATATTAAGCCCCATTTTCTATACAATACGCTAGATACGATTCATTGGATGGCCCGAAGAAATGGAGTAGACGACGTATCTGACATGGTAGGAGCGCTATCGAGATTGTTTCGTCTCGGGCTGAGCAAGGGAGATGACTTTATTCCGCTGCGCTCCGAGATTGAGCATATATCTAGCTATATGCAAATCCAGCAAACCCGCTATCGTGACCGACTTCGCTGGGAGTTGAATGTACCCGACGAGCTAAAGGATCTGTTCGTGTTGAAGTTGATGCTTCAGCCTGTAGTGGAAAATGCGATTTATCACGGCATCAAGGCCAGACGTGGCCCAGGCACGATTTGGATAGAAGCTAAAGCTGAAGGCGACAAGCTGCTGCTGACGGTGCGTGATGATGGCGCAGGGATGGCGGCAGAAAGGCTGCGTGAGCTGCGTGAATTGCTGGAAATACCGCTGGAGGCGATGGAAGGACAGCAGAAGCAAAGTGGGGCTAGTACAAATGGTAGAAGCTACGGCATGCTGAATGTACAAGCGCGTATCCGGCTATCTTTTGGTGAGGAATATGGAATTGTACTGGATAGTAAAGAAGGAGCAGGCACCTGCGTGACGATCATTCATCCGCTGCTGCTGGATATGGCGCAACTGAAGAAGCCGCATGAAAAAGGAGAGGGTCAGGATGACGAAATCAAAGGGCAGAGACAACTCAACGACGGTGAGTCTGATTGACCAGGCCATAACGGAAGTGATAACAGGGACAGCACAGCGTTACCAAGTATTGATCGCAGATGATGAGCCGATCATCCGAGAGGGGATACGGGATTGCATAGACTGGGCGGCACTCGGCATGGAGGTTGCAGCTGAGGCGGAGGATGGTGAAGAAGCGCTGGAGCTGGTGGGTCAGCTTCGCATAGATATCATGCTGGTCGATATGAATATGCCGTTCATGGACGGGATTGAACTGATTCGTCGGCTGCGGGAAGTACGTCCGGAGTGCCGCTGTCTAATCATTTCCGGGCATGATGAATTTGCTTATGCGCAGGAGGCAGTCCGACTTGGCGTAGAGGATTATATCTTGAAGCCGGTAGATGCTGAGCAGCTTCACGCTGCGCTGTCACGGCTCGGTCAGCGGCTCGAGGAAGAGCGTAAGCGTGCCGCCTATGTAGAACAAGCTGCCGGGCAGATTGAGCGGAATATTCCGTTGTTGCGCCAGCGGTTTTGCCTGGAATGGCTGGAAGGGCAACATACGGGCATAGATGTCATGGAGCAGTTGGCGTTTTTACGGCTTCCATCGCGGCCGCCTGCTCAGATCGGTGTCGTACGGTGGCCAGCGGCAGAGGCCCGGCAGACGATTATGCGCGAGAATGACCGACAGTTGTTTCTTTTTGCCGCTGAAAATATTATTGGCGAACTGCTGGAGGACCTGCCACATGTGTTGTTCCGCGATGCGAACGGGCTGATCGGCATATGCCTGTGGCAGGAGGCACCCGAGACGATTGGCGCTTCCATAGAGCAGGCGATTGGACGCTACCTGAATATAGCGGTTCATACGCATGTGGAATCCAACGCGGGTGGGCTGGAAGGCGTAATGGACGCGTACCGGGTGAGTCGGGATCGAGTGTATGGTGAATCGCAGCTGTCTCCCATCGTACGTCGGGCACGGCAGCTCATTCAGGAAGGTTACGCCGATCGGGAGCTGACGTTGGAAGCCCTTGCTTCGCGGCTACAAGTATCCGCCGTATATCTCAGCCGTGTGCTCAAAAAGGAGCTCAACGACAGCTTCGTGACCCTCGTCACGCGTGCCCGTATCCGTAAAGCGGTGCAACTGCTGGATTCCACGACGTTGTCTATCTATGATATAGCAGAACGTACGGGATACGACAGTCAGCACTATTTTAGCACCGCTTTTAAAAAGACCATGGGCGTGTCTCCTGTGCAGTACCGTAAAGGCGGGGGAATTCAGGAAAATTCGTTAGAATAGAAATAATTGGAATGTGGAATTGTCCTACACTGTCTTATTATGATAAATGCTAAAAAATGTGTGTGTAATCACACCTACGCATTCAGGGGTTTGTTAGGCTGGGGATAACGAACAAATATCTATAAATATTTGGAGGAAAACGATATGTTTTGTTATCAGTGTGAACAGACGCCGAGTGGCGGGTGTAAAGTAGTTGGGGTATGCGGGAAAGATGAGACGATAGCAAGCTTGCAGGATACGATGATTTTTGCATTAAAAGGGATTGCTGCCTATGCGACACATGCTCGCCAGTTGGGCTATACCGATCCTGAGGTAGATCGCATCACGCATGAAGCGTTATATATGACTTTAACCAATTCTAACTTTAATGTACAAGAGCATTTGGAAATGGCGATGAAGGTCGGAAATGCGGCTGTACGGATCATGGATGTGCTGGATCGTGCGCATACGGATCGTTTTGGCATTCCGCAGCCGATTACGGTCAGCCAAAATAAAATCGAAGGCCAATGCATCGTCGTGACCGGACATAATTTATATGCGCTGGAGGAATTGCTACGGCAAACAGAGGGCAAGGGCATCAATATCTATACTCACTCGGAAATGCTGCCTGCTCACGGTTATCCGGCATTGAAGAAATATGCACATCTCAAAGGGAATATCGGTAAAGCCTGGTACGATCAGCGTAGACTGTTCGAAGAGTTCCCGGGCGCAATTCTGGCTACGACGAACTGTGTTATGCCGATTAAAGGCACGTATGCAGACCGCTTCTTCTCTTATGAAGTAGCCGGGCTGGAGGGAGTAGCCAAGATCATGGACGACGACTTTTCACCATTGATCGAGCGCGCGTTGGCTCTGCCAGCCGCAGATGTAGATTCAGAGCAGGTGCTTACAACGGGATATCATCATGAGACAGTTATCGGGCTGGCTCCTGAGATTATTCAGGCCGTTAAAGACGGACATATCCGCCGTTTCTTCGTCATCGCAGGCTGCGACGCACCAGGCAAAGGCGGCAACTATTATCGCGAGCTGGCTACATCCTTGCCGAACGATACGGTCATTCTGACCACATCTTGTGGTAAATTCCGCTTCAATGACGTGGATTATGGCACCGTTGGAGATACCGGCATTCCGCGTTATATTGATTTGGGGCAATGCAACAATTCGGGTTCTACTGTGAAAATTGCTCTGGCATTGGCGGATGCATTCGGCTGTACGGTGAACGAGCTGCCTGTCAGCATTGTTCTGTCCTGGTTTGAGCAAAAAGCGGTTGCCATTCTGCTGGGCTTGTTCAGCCTTGGCATCCAGGATATTCGCATTGGGCCGAAGCCGCCTGAGTTTATTTCTTCTGGTGTACTGGATGTGCTGGTGGAGATGTTTGGCTTGAAGCTAATTACGACCGCAGAGGAAGATATGAAAGCGATGTTGGCATTGTCGTAAGAGATTGGTGGGGAACTGCAAAGTGCAGTTCCTTTTTTGTTTCATCGTTCATCGATTCTTATAAAGATGTCCGTAAGAATCTTTAATGCCAGTTCAGTATCTTTGGATTCACGAGTTCTTAGGAGAGTTAAAATGGTTTTTATACTTGAATGTTCTTCGGTAAGCTCATCATTGTCCTTCACATATGTAAGCAACTGATAGACGCCCACGTTCAATGCCTTCGCTATTTTCTCCAGATTTTTCAAAGATATATTTCTCTCCGCTCGCTCAATAAATCCAATATAACTCGAATTGAATCCTGCTTTTTCGGCTAAAGCTTCTTGGGAAAGCCCTTTAGACTTTCGAATATCTCGAATACGTGTACCGACTAATTCCAAAAGTTCTGACATGAATACACCTCTCTATAGTAAGGGTTCTACAAAATCGATTCCAATCGCTCCAAAGTGCAATATATAGACGAACTAGATCATCACGACCTATATATTATTATTGGAAGTCGCTTGTTGGATTTTGCAAAATCCTCTAGTTAGAAGTGTAGAGAAAGAGTTACATCTAATTAATAAGTGTTAGTAAGTAAATTGAATTAAAAACTACTATATAGTAATATTTATTAGGAAGCTTGTCCGGTAGCTAGAAAATTATACATCTTGATGGTTACATATTTGTGCTACGTTGCTCACATTTGTTTCAGGATTTTGCAAAACCCTTATTTATGAAATTTTAATTCAGGAGTTGATTCCCCATGAAACATTACTCCTTAAGTCCCCAACTACATAATGGTTCTGATTTCAAATTGCCTAAGTACAGCGACACCTACATATTCAATTGCATGATGGATTTTCAAAAGCTTGCCGAATACCAGATCAAGCTTGCACAGATGATGCGCGACCATCATCAGTTTCAAAACTGCCTCATTCTTTGTGATCGAGCGATGTTTTCTATGGCTAAGGCCATGTATGTTCATCGAAACCAAATCATTCCATCGTACATTCGATCCATGACTGACCTATTCCCTTTAATTCACACAGATGCTGAGCCCAATTTAGATATGGTGCTGTTTATCGGTACGGTACATTATCTGGTTTCGGGAGAGGATGAAGCATCCGAGGAGACGATGAGACAGGAGGAAGTAGACAAGTTGCTTTATAAAACGGACTCTATTCTAGAGTCTCTGTCACAGCGGATCGTAGCTGATCCGGCTAAGCGGTATCCATCGATTTATAAAGAAAATTCGTTCAATGAATCGGTAGATCTTTTATCAATAATACCCGGTTCTTTTTGAGCTAATGATATAATGAGGAAAAGGAAGATGTTGGATGCGCCCTGGAGCTTCCCACATCAGAAAGGGTGTTATTTGATATGCCTACATACAACAAACTGGTGCGGGATCGGATTCCGCAACTCATTATGTCTCAGGGTAAGGAATGTCGGACACGTATCTTGGAAACAGAGGAGTATAAGCAGGAACTGCGAACCAAGCTTCGTGAAGAAGCCGAGGAATATTTTGAAGCGGAAAAAGATCAGGAAGCGCTAGAAGAGCTGGCGGATATGCTGGAAGTCATCCGAGCACTAGCAGAAGTACATGGGGCGAATGCAGCAGAGCTGGACAAGCTGCGGGCAGACAAAGCCGAGGCACGGGGTGGCTTTCAGGAGCGGGTGTTTTTAATTGATGTAGATGAAGATAAAAGTTAACTAAATATTTCAAGGATAGCACATTCAAAAGGGGAGCTTGATAATTGGAGCTACCTTTTTTGTCTCTTTTTAAGCACCTAGTATAGCGAAAAATTTACAAAGTGGAAGTTATTTTAATTTATTTACAAGCCATATGATTATTTAGTCAACGAGTTTCATTTTATCTTCTCCAACTTCTAACTCCCCCCATCACAAAGGTTAAAATTTTATAAAAAAAGTTCAAAACCAGCAAAGACCTTTCCCGGCCTGGAATGATACCATGTGTTTGCACATAAAAAAAGAGAGGTGCTCATCGCCTCATTTATGTAAGCGCTATCTCATCTCAACTCTAATCAGTACTGACCTGAGGATTTTGCAAAATCCTTACCTTCAAATGACCTGCATTACATGAGGAAAGGGGAACTTCATATGAAAAAAGGAGCTGTTGTCGTATGGCTTCTGGTTTTGGCCCTAATGCTTTCGGCCTGCAATCTGGCGGAGAGTGGAACGGGTAGCAAGGAAAAAGGCTATGTGGGCATTTCCATGCCGACCAAATCGTCCGAGCGTTGGGTAGGGGACGGAGAAAATATGGTCCGGTTGTTTCAGGAGCAAGGCTATAAAACGGATTTACAGTACGCCGAGGACGTGGTGGAAAACCAAATCTCCCAAATCGAAAATATGATCACCAAGGGCGTCAATGTTATGGTGATCGCTTCGGTCGACGGAAACACGCTGACGGATGTGATTCAGAAGGCACACGACCGAGGCATTCAGGTCATTTCTTACGACCGTCTGATTCGCAACACACCATATTTAACGTATTATGCGACTTTCGATAACTTCAAGGTGGGCGTACTACAGGCAGCATATATTGAGAAAAAGCTGGGACTTAAGGAAGGCAAAGGCCCGTTCAATATCGAGCTTTTCGGTGGTTCACCGGATGACAATAACGCTTATTTCTTCTTTAATGGTGCGATGTCCGTTCTTAAACCGTACATTGATTCCGGTAAGCTGGTCGTACGCAGCAAGCAGATGACGATGGCGCAGATTGCTACACTGCGGTGGGACGGAGCATTGGCCCAGTCGCGGATGGATAATTTGCTGAGTGCCTACTATTCAGGGGCCAATCTGGACGCGGTACTATCCCCGTATGACGGCATTAGCATCGGTATCATTTCATCCCTGAAAGGGGTCGGTTACGGATCAGCGAACAAGCCGCTGCCGATCATTACGGGGCAGGATGCGGAGCTGGCTTCGATCAAGTCCATTGTGGCCGGGGAGCAGACGCAAACTATATTTAAGGATACCCGCAAGCTGGCTGAGCAAACGGTCGTGATGGCCAACAGCATTTTACAGGGCAAACAAGCGGAAGTGAATGACACCAAATCCTATAACAACGGTAAAAAAGTCATTCCTGCTTACTTGCTTGATCCGATCTCGGTAGATCGAACGAATGTGGAGAAGGATATTGTCGGCAGTCACTATTACACCAAAGAGCAAATTGGACTGAAATAAGAGTAGGAATCCAACCGAAAGGAGCGTATCCCATGACTGGAATCATTTTGGAAATGAAGGGAATTACCAAAACCTTTCCCGGCGTGAAGGCATTGGAAAATGTAAATCTCAAGGTCAAGGAAGGCGAAATCCATTCCCTGTGCGGTGAGAACGGTGCGGGCAAATCGACGCTGATGAAGGTACTAAGCGGTGTATATCCGCATGGAACCTATGAAGGGGATATTGTTTTCCAGGGCAAAACGTGTGAGTTCAAGGATATCAAGCAGAGCGAGGAACTAGGCATTGTCATTATCCATCAGGAGCTGGCGCTGATCCCGTACCTCTCGATTGCGGAAAATATTTATCTGGGCAACGAACGCGCCAGTGGCGGCGTGATTGATTGGAAAGAGACTTTTGTAGGGACACGCGATCTGCTGTCCAAGGTCGGTTTGAGTGAAAATCCCAATACATTGGTTACGAACATTGGGGTCGGGAAGCAACAACTGGTTGAAATTGCGAAAGCGCTCTCTAAAAAGGTAAAGTTGCTTATTCTGGATGAACCAACAGCGGCATTGAATGAGGATGATAGTGAAAATCTGCTTAATTTGATGCTGGAATTTAAAAGACAGGGCATTTCCTGCATCCTGATCTCCCACAAGCTGAATGAGGTCGCGAAGGTGTCAGATTCGATCACGATTTTGCGGGACGGAAAGACGATTGAGACACTGGATATGAAGAAGGATGAGGTTACGGAGGATCGGATCATTAGCGGGATGGTTGGACGTGATCTGACCAGCCGTTATCCAGAGCGTCATGCCGAGATTGGCAAAGTCGTTCTGGAAGTGAAGGATTGGACGGTGTATCACGAGCATCATGCAGACCGTAAGGTGCTGGATCAGGTGAATTTGAACATCCGTCGCGGTGAAATTGTCGGTATTGCCGGACTGATGGGAGCGGGACGGACAGAGCTGGCGATGAGCATTTTTGGCAAGTCGTATGGACGTAACATCTCTGGTCAGCTGATTAAAGACGGCAAGCCGATCCAGAACAACACGGTTACGGACGCGATCAACAACGGCTTTGCCTATGTGACAGAGGATCGCAAGGAGTATGGCCTCATTCTGATGGATGATATCAAGCGTAATATTTCGCTGACTGGCCTGAACAAGCTGACGAAGGGCGCTGTCGTCAATGAGCAGGAGGAAGTCGTCATTGCAGAGGAAATGAAAAAAAGCATGAACATCAAAGCGCCGAGCATTTTACAGAAAACGGGTAACCTGAGTGGTGGCAATCAGCAGAAGGTGGTGCTGAGCAAATGGATTTTCGCCGGGCCGGATATTCTGATTCTGGATGAGCCGACACGCGGCATTGATGTGGGTGCCAAATATGAAATTTATACCATTATTCATCGACTTGCCGCTGAAGGCAAGGGAGTGCTGGTCATTTCGTCCGAGCTGCCAGAGGTACTAGGTTTGTGTGACCGGATTTATGTCATGAATGCTGGGCGGATCACTGGAGAGGTTAGCCGTGAGGACGCGTCGCAGGAAACGTTGATGAGATATATGACCAAGTCAGGAGGCGTGAAGCATGGAAACCATAACTAAACTATTTAAAAATAACATCCGCCAATATGGCATGATGATTGCGCTGGTCGTCATTATGATTTTGTTCGAGGTGCTGACGGGCGGCCTGCTGTTGAAGCCGATTAATATTACCAATCTGATTCTGCAAAACAGCTATATTCTCGTGCTGGCGATCGGGATGGTGCTGGTCATCATCACTGGACATATTGATTTGTCCGTCGGCTCCATAGCCGCTTTTGTCGGTGCGGTTGCCGCCATAATGATGGTCGATTGGCAGCTTCCAGCATGGATCGCTGTGATTGCATCTTTGCTGGTCGGAGCGTTAATCGGCGCATGGCAAGGGTTCTGGGTCGCTTATGTACGGATTCCGGCATTTATCGTTACATTGGCGGGAATGCTGCTCTTCCGTGGATTGACCATGATTGTGCTGGAAGGTCAATCGATCTCTCCATTTCCGGGGGGATTCCAGAAAATCAGTTCAGGCTTCCTGCCGGATTTTTCATCTACCGGTTATAACCTGGTATCCATCATTGTCGGCATTGCACTCACGGTATGGTTTATCGTGAACGAACTTCGCGAACGTCGTTCTCAGCTTAAATATGGATTCGAGGTTCCGTCACAAGCTTTATTTGTACTCAAGTTGATTGTGGTAGCTGCGGTCATCAATCTGTTCACCTTCATGCTCGCGAGCTACGCGGGGATACCTAACATTCTCGTGCTGCTGTTCATACTGATCGTTGTGTACTCCTTCGTCATGAACCGCACGATTATGGGACGTCATGTGTATGCGTTGGGTGGAAATGAAAAGGCAGCGGGTCTGTCCGGTGTCAAAACGAAAAAAGTAACGTTCTGGGTATTCGTCAACATGGGGGTGCTGGCCGCCATTTCCGGTCTGATCTTTGCTGCACGTCTGAACGCGGCTACGCCGAGAGCGGGTACGAACTTCGAGCTAGATGCCATCGCAGCCTGCTTTATCGGTGGAGCTTCCGCATCCGGCGGGATCGGAACCGTTTTTGGAGCCATTATCGGTGGTTTGGTCATGGGCGTACTGAATAACGGTATGTCTCTGATCGGTCTGGGTATTGACTGGCAGCAAGGAATCAAGGGCTTGGTGCTGCTGCTGGCGGTTGCCTTCGATATTTACAACAAAAACAAAAGATCTGCTTAAGCTCAGATTCGGTATCGTAAAACAAGAAAACCTCCAGTTCCACTAGAAATGTGGATGCTGGAGGTTTTCTTGCTTGTTGGGTCTTGTGGCTATCAGCCAACGAAACTAAGTCGTGACCATTTGGCCGCCGTTTATATGCAGCGTTTGGCCTGTAATGTAGGAACCGTCATCCGAAGCCAGCAGCACATAGGCAGGAGCCAATTCATAAGGCTGCCCGGCACGCTTCATTGGTGTATTGCTGCCGAAGGTGCGAATGACTTCAGGCGACTGTGTGGCCGGATTCAGCGGAGTCCAGATCGGACCGGGCGCAATGGCATTCACGCGAATACCCTGATCGACCAGATTATTAGCCAAAGCGCGGGTGAAGCTGACGATAGCTCCTTTGGTAGCTGAATAGTCGATCATATTCTTTTGACCCACATAGGCTGTCACCGATGCTGTATTGACGATGCTGGCCCCAGCCCGCATATACGGCAATGCTTCTGTAGTCATATGGAAGAAGGAAATAATATTCGTATCAAACGTATCACGAAGCTGCTGCTCACTGATATCCAGATACGATTCGCGCACAAACTGAATACCTAGGTTGTTAATCAGGATGTCAATACGACCAAAGGTTTCCATCGTTTGTTGAACAACCAGACAGCAGTTGCTTTTTAGCCTTAGATCCCCCGGAATTAACAAACAACGTCGGCCAAGCCTGTGAATGACATCACGGGTTTCCATGGCATCTCGATGCTCATCGAGATAGGCAATGACCACATCGGCCCCTTCCTTGGCAAATGCCACTGCAACCGCGCGACCAATACCACTGTCCCCACCGCTAATAATAGCCACCCGATCCTGAAGCTTTCCAGTGCCGATATACTTTGGATTATCATAAATAGGGCGTGGAACCATTAGGTATTCCAACCCCGGCTGTCTATATTGATGCTGGGGAGGAAAAGTAATCGGAACTTCTTTACATTGGGTTTCTGTACCGTAATTAGGATATTGCCAATTCATCGATAATCCCTTCTTTATACGTTTTGAAATCCAATATATTCAAAATAGGCGCAAACGGTGACTCAGGACGATTGCCTTACTCCGAAACCGTCGCTCCATCTGCCGGAATATGGACGCGCCCCTTTAAACCTTCACGGTTGATATGTTCCGTAAGCTCTGAGCGAGTTAGTAGACAATGATTGATTGCTTCCATGTGGACAGCCACGATTTGTGTATAAGGGGCATGTTGTGCTACCGCCGTTACATCTTGGGCAGTCATAATAATGGGATCACCTACCGTAAACCGTGCTCCTCCAGCGTTCACAATTGTCCAGTCAGGACGGTATTTATCCAGTGTTTCCGCGACTTCACTGCACCAGATCGTATCCCCGGCCAAATAGACGACAGGTTCACCTGGTGCCTGAAAAACAAAGCCGGATACGGGTCCCATCTGCTCCCCGATTTCTCCGGTGCCGTGATGCCCGGTTGTACGGATAATCTCAATTTCTCCCACAGAACCAGCCAACGGAATCGGGGTAACCTGTGTAAAACCATCAGCAGTGATTTGTTCTTCATTTCCGGGCTGGCAGAAGACAGGAATTTGTTTGTCCAACCAGCGTACTGCTGCCGGGTCCCAATGATCGGGATGTAAATGTGTGACGATGACAACGTCAGGCTGTCCGAGTGCCTGCCATTGTGGCGGCAAGGGAACCAGCGGATTACGGCGGGCATTTTCCGTATTGGGGACCGGCGGATTTGCGCCAGCATCGCTCAACATCGGATCGATCAGAAATTTTATTCCAGCGTATTCCAGCCATAAGGTTGCGTTACGGATTAGTGTGATTTTCATATATGAAAGCTCCTTTGTGATGAATGTTATTTTTGACCAAGTGTATTTTCGGTAGTTCATTGTTTCTGTTACAATCATATCTGACGCAAGGAGCTACAGGCTACGGTTTGCTGAAAGGAAAATCAGCATTATCGTTTCATCATGAAAGGAAAAATAACTATGGAACTATTCGCACCTGATGACACCGATCTGCGCATTCTTCATCATTTAATTGAAGACAGCTCTTTATCGCACAAGGAGATCGGCCAGCTTGTTCATTTGACAGGCCAAGCCGTAGGGGCGCGTGTTCGAAGAATGCAGGATGCGGGCATTATCGAAGGCTATACGCTGCGCTGGAACCCTGAAAAAATTGGACAGACGATTCATGCCTTTATTACGGTTTTTTTGAATTCAGGAACGACTCACAGTGCTTTCCAGGCTTTTGCACGGGAGCATCCCTATATTGTTGAAATCCACCGGGTGAGTGGGGAGGGCTGTTATTGGATGCGGGTGCGCATGTCCTCACAGACAGAGTTAAATACCATGCTGGATGAGCTTACGAAGTTTGGTAATTACAAATTGAGTTTTTCAATTGGTGAGATTTAACGATAAAAGCTTTTGGCGTTGGTGCCGAAAGCTTTTCTATTTGGGCGAGGGCTATCGAGGTCAACTTATAGTGTGTGTTCAAAAAAACGGCTTTTCAGGACCGAGAAGGTTGGATGAAGCTAGGGACAGAGTAGCGGAGCGTAGACAGATCTACGTGAGCAACGGAAGGCCCGGCTGAATTCAAGATTCGACGTCGAATCCGCTTCTTGAATAGCTTCGTTATGGAAAGACGACTTTTTGAACAACCTCTTATAGGCTCATTTTAAAAATATGCTGCAAGCCGTGTTGACCCATTTTAGTGTCACCTTCATCTATAAAGCCGCATTTGCGATACAGACTTTGGGCAGACAGATTACGGGCATTGACGCCCAGTACAATCTCGCGAATATGTGGGAAGTGTCTGGCGATGAACTGTGGTAGTAGAAGCAGCCCTTTTTTGGCGAATCCTTGTCCCTGATCTGCGTAATGAATAGAGAACGCGCGTAGCAGCAGTGCCTCAGAAGTAGTCGTATAGTCCGCTAATTCATCCCCATTGTATAAAATGAAAAATCCAACGGGTCTTCTAGTAGCCGTAATCACGACAGGATGGCGGTGCGGATCTTCCTTGGCCAGTATGAGCATTTCATCCGGCATTCCAGTAAACTGCTTCTGCTCCTCAGGTAAGTAGAAGGTATGTAAAATGGCATCATGCCCACAATGGTAAGGGACAAGCTCTACATTATTCATCATTACACTCCGATCTGTATGGATTTTTAACTTTCTTTATCATCTAGTTTGCTAAAAAAAGAAACCTGAACTCGCCTTGCTTACGTATTACCCATACATAAACTAGCATAGTCAAAAGGAGACGTCTACGCTTATGAAGCAGCTTACAGAATATCGGGAAAGCCAGGACGTATTGCGTCATGAGTTGAAGAATATTGAAAAATGGGAGAAGGAACAGAAGGACATTTTTTTCTGGGAAAAAATCGGCAGATGGCCTTTTATGTTGCTGGATCGGCTGACGCCCAAAATCATTAAAGACAAGCTGGAGCAACTCCTTAACGAGTTGGGCAGCTTCATTCAGAACGGCGGCAAATATTTGGTGAAGGAAGAAACGGTTCTGAACAGGCTGAAAAAGACGGCCCATGAACATGTCATTCAGCAAAATGGTGCAGATTCCGCTTCGGATACGCAGGACCTGCCTCGTGCCGGGGAAAACGTTGATTCGGAACATAGTGTCGAACCTATGTGGGAGTTGAAGCAGGCGGCTGAGCTCCCGCTAACCATCATGGATCGGACTGCCGACGATATGACATCGGCTCGCATTACCTTTGCCACCGCTCAGGGAGCAACAACGGGGATTGGTGGTGTGTTTACGATTGCGGCGGATATTCCTCTTTTGCTCGGCTTGTCGCTCAAAGTGCTTCAGGAAATAGCCTTGTGCTATGGCTTTAATCCCCATGATAAGCAGGAACGCATTTTTATTATTAAATGTATGCAATTTGCTTCAGCCGATATTGTGGGGAAGAAGGCCGTATTAGAGGAGCTGGCTTTGTTCGATGATCCTTCACGTCAGGCACAGGTTTTTTCCCAGATGCAGGGATGGAGAGAGGTCATTAACACCTATCGTGATCAGTTTGGATGGAAAAAGCTGCTTCAAATGGTCCCGATTGCGGGCATTTTGTTCGGGTCTATCGCGAATCGAAGTGCTATTAGTGATGTAGCTGAAGCAGGGAAAATGCTGTATCGGAAGCGTCGGATTGTGATGCGTTTGGCAGAAGTAGAAAGTGAGGAATCACGTTAGTTGGCTATAAAGGTGTGCAGCGGCCAGGATGGCCGCCACACGTTAGCCTGTTACACTTCGGCTCCATTTTCTTCCGCCCAGCGGTTCAGGGTTTTATCTGTAGGAAGCAGGAAGGTTAAGATGCCGAGCAGTGGCAAAAAGCCGCATAGGAACATGATGTGGGTGATGCCTACTTTGTCGATCCAGTTGCCGAGTACGAGTGCGCCCACACCACCAAGGCCAAAAGCCAGGCCCGTAATGAGACCAGACACGGTCCCGATTTTACCAGGCACAAGCATTTGTGCATATACGACTGTGACCGAAAAGCTAGACAGCATAATAAATCCGATAATTGCCAGCAGGATCGCCGTCCAGAATTGGTTAGCATAAGGTAGTGCCAGCGCGAGTGGTGCAGCTAATACCATGGACAGAAATATCATATTGCGTTTACCAAAACGGTCCGCCAGCGGACCGCCAAAGAAGGTGCCCAGCGCTCCAGCTCCGAGGAACAGGAAAATGTAAAGCTGTGCATCAGCCAATGGCATTTTAAATACTTCCATCAGGTAAAACGAATAGTAGCTTCCGACCGAGGTCGAGTACCACGAACGGACGAATACCAGTAGAATGAGGACAATCATGGCAAACATAACGCGGTTACGCACTTCGGGCTTCATGCGGCGTGCCACCGCTTTTTTGCGTGCAATGCCTTCTGTACGTAGGACGTTACCGTACCAGCGTGCGATGAACGATTGCACCACAATTCCCGCTGCCGCAATACCTGTGAACCAGATCGCACCAAATTGTCCCAACGGGATAAAAATCCAGCTCGTGAGCATCGGCGCCAGCGATTGGCCCGCATTACCGCCAACTTGAAAAATGGATTGTGCCAATCCCCGACGCGGCCCGGCCGCCATATGGGATACGCGCGAGCCTTCAGGGTGAAAGGCAGCCGAGCCCAGACCCACAAAGATGACTGCGATCAGCACCGCTTTATAATCGGCAGCATAGGCGAGCAACAGCATGCCAGTCAGCGTAAAGCCCATGCCGATGGGAAGGATAGCGGGCGTAGGCCGTTTGTCTGAAAACAAGCCAATCACAGGCTGCATGATCGAAGCTGTAAAATTGATCGCGAATGAAATCCAGCCGATCTGCGTGTAGTTCAGGCTCATAGATTCCTTTAAGATCGGAAAGATCGCTGGAATGACCGATTGAATCGAGTCATTGAACAGATGGACGAAACTGATCGCAATCAGAATCGCAAAAACGGTGCCTTTCACTTGCGGCCCTGGGAGGGGGAGCGATTGACCCGTTTCATTTTTTGTAGCAGATTTACTAGTCATGGCAACCTCCGAATATGTATGTATATTTTAAGATATAGGAAGCGATCCGTTTGCAGCAAATGGCTGAAAGTGGGATAAAGTCCCACTTTACTCATTACTGCTTGCCCATTCTGCTGGATACTCTTTATTGCACGATCCTTTAATTCACGATAGATTATCTTGCTCTGGGTGCATTGTATTTGTTTTAAGGTATCCTTTACTTGTCATTTTACTCGCTAATATGCATGAATGAGTTCAACTCATCTTCAGGAATTATTAGATTTCCACAGTAGACCATGTTGGAATGAAATTCCCACGATCCATATGCCACCAAATGGTTATAATCCTTAACTCTTTTAATTAATGCCCAAATACCAAGATTACTTTGTGCGTTTGCATCCAAGAAAATCCAATCCTTGTATTGAAATAGTTGAGGCTCTCCAAACATATGAAATGAATCCAAATAGCCTGCTCCATCACGCGCTGGGATTTTATTACATACATCTTTTAATAACAGAACTTCCTCCACTCTGACATTGATCCAAGCTTTTTTTTCATTTTTGGATATGATGTCTTCAAATCTACATTTAATAAACGCAGAGAAGTTGATCTCCTCAGGATGCTCATCCCAACCATTAAAATGTGAATAAGCAGGTCTGAATAGAGTCCAAAAAGTTTCTCCAACAGACATATGAAAAGGAAAATATACTTGTACTTTTTTTAAGTCACCTTTTGCCGGGGGTTTCAATGCTCTTTCCCATATTTCAGTATTTAGATCTGGAGTATCATGCTTGAAATCTGCCCAGTCCATAGCATCTTCGATGGCCACAATCTCAACATTTTTGTCTTTTAATAGGGGTTTATCTGGTACCTGTTTACACGATCCACACTTGAAAGCAATAGTTTCCTCGCTCATAAGACGACCTACCTTAATTAAATTTTATGGTCCACTACTCCAACTATATTGATCATAAGCACATATCAACATGGCGAAAGTATTACAAACACACTAAAACTATTTCTATATTAAGTGTTGTTGATATTCTTTTACATATAAATAAGCAAGAATTATTTAACAAAACCAAGCTCTTGATTTAACAAACGTAAGATATGATTCTTTATGTCATACATCTTGTTATATAGATAATAGCTCCGTAGAGAAAGTATGAAGAGCACAAGAGAAGAGAGGATCTGATTTGAGAATGAAATCGCTAAGGAAACCATTATCAGTTGCATTACTATCTTTACCCTTACTTCTAGGTTCCCTGGGTGGAAGTTATGCGAGTGCAGCAACCCTACCAACAGCGGTAACTCCAACAGAACCGTCGTGGGGATATTTCGTAGATCATTATAAAAATAATAGTTCTGCAAATAAGACGGAAAGCTCTAATCCGACCCTCGGGTTGCTCTCCGAATTTAATAAGCTTTGGACTCCCGGCGCTACCTGGGATACAGGTACCAAGCTAAACAGCAGCGTGCTGGACGCCAATATTCAAAAAGTGATTGATATCGCTGCCCGTCGCACTTCCAGTGAGGCCGATGCGGCTTATTTGGATGATCGCAGAAACCAGAGCTACAGTGTGATCGACGGGCTGGGTTCGCTCACTGATGTATATCGAAAGAATGCAGGTGCCACGACAACGATCAACGACATTCCGGCAGATGCCCTGACTAAGAAATACGAAGATGAGGGAACGAATGCTGGGAGTACAAGCTCCAATCTCGGCAACATCGTAAATCTGGTAAATACCTTGCGCGGAGAATATTCTACGACGAACCCGGCTAAGTCTTATTTTAGCTATCCTCGCCCGTTTCGCTGGAGCGATAACTCTGTAGTTGTTCCGAGCCTTATTCCCGCTCTCAAAGCTGATGCTACTAGCGATGGCGGCTTTCCTAGCGGTCATACCAATGCTGCGTATCTCAGTTCTATTGCTATGGCCTACGCCGTGCCGGAGCGTTATCAAGAACTGCTGACGCGAGCTTCGGAGCTGGGCAATAACCGTGTTGTTGCCGGTATGCATTCCCCGCTTGATGTTATGGGAGGGCGTGTCATGGCAACAGCGATGGCTGCTGCTATCCTGTCTGATCCAGCCAATAGCAGTTTGAAGAAAGCGGCTTATCAGGATGCTCGTAAACAACTGCTGTCTCAAAAAGGTACAGCTCCAGATCGGTTCAGCAATTATGCCACAAACAAAAAAAATTATAATCAACGATTAACATACGGATTCAGTCAGGTTAATCCAACCGCGACGCCTATGATAGTGCCTAAGGGAGCTGAGGTACTATTGGAGACACGCTTGCCTTACCTGGATAGCACACAACGTCGTTGGGTTTTGGCTACCACGGGGATTCCTTCCGGCTATCCTGTACTTGATGATGCTGAGGGATGGGGACGATTGAACTTGTTTTCCGCTGCGGATGGCTACGGTGCTTTCGCCAATAATGTGACGGTAAATATGGACGCTTCCAAAGGTGGTTTCAATGCATTGGATCGCTGGCGCAACAATATTTCTGGCGTTGGAAAGCTGACTAAAAAGGGAACAGGTACGTTGAAGCTAATGGGCAACAATACGTATTCCGGTGGTACACAGATCGACCAAGGTACTTTGGAGGGAACTTCGGACACGGCTTTCGGAAGTGGCGGAATTACGAATAATGGGGGAACTCTTCTTAAAAATGCTTCTGGGAAGCTGATTATTGGCGGAAATTACAGACAATCTGCCAAGGGAACACTTGAACTTAACCTGCGCACTAAAAATGATGTGCTCAAAATGAAGGGAACAGCTATACTTAACGGAAAATTACGCCTGAATTTCTCTAACAAATATGTGCCGGCTAATGGTGCTACGATCTTAACTTATGGTAAACGGAATGGAGCATTTTCTTCGATTGAAACGGTAGGTTTACCAAGCAATTATAAAGTGAAGGTTATCTATACAGCTCACAGTGCTCAGTTGAAAGTCACTAAGTAAAACGTAAGTAACTCTCTATACAACAATTGAAGTGCACCTTTAAAATACACGGGGATAAACCAGAAGGTTATTCCAGTATGTATTCTAGGGTGCACTTTATTGTTTCATCAGGCACCAGTTGCTAGTATGCATTTATAATTAAGGATATAAAAAGGTCAAAATTTGACCTTAATGTAGTAAAATAATCCCGCTGTTTGAAAGCGCAGTCATGATATTCTTAAGAAGCATATTTGATCAAAAGTTTTAAATGATTCAGACTAACTAAGAGGAACAGAGGAAAGGAAGAGACTGATGAGTCTTGAAAAAGAATACGTTAAAATAGCCCAAGATGTCATTAAAGGGCTTGGCGGAGAAGACAATATTATTTCCATGGCACATTGTGCCACACGGCTGAGGCTGATTGTAAAAGATAGAGAAATTATTGATGATGAATTTATTGAAAATATTGATAAGGCCAAGGGCGTTTTCTTTACCTCTGGGCAATATCAAATTATTTTTGGAACCGGTACTGTAAATAAAGTATACGATGCCATGGTTGGCCAAAGCATATCTGCTACATCAAAGGCTGATTTGAAAGAGATGGCCTCCACTCAAGGTGATAATCGGTTCAAAAGAATGATCCGTGTTTTCGGGGATGTATTTGTTCCGATTATGCCTGCATTGGTAGCTACAGGATTATTTATGGGAGTTAGAGGCTTAGTAACTCAGCCTGCACTGCTCCAGTTATTTGGACTTACACCTGATCATATTTCTGCGAATTTCATATTGTTTACGCAAATATTGACCGATACGGCTTTTGCATTTTTACCCGTGTTGGTATGTTGGTCGGCCTTCCGGGTGTTTGGTGGATCACCACTATTGGGGATATTGATTGGATTAATGTTAGTAAGTCCTTCGTTGCCTACATCTTGGGATGTCGCTCAAAAAGTTCAGGAACCACTAGTATTTTTCGGATTCATTAAAATTGCAGGCTATCAGGGCTCGGTTTTGCCTGCTTTCATAATAGGTGTCGTGGGGGCGATGCTGGAGAAGAAAATCAGAAAATCAGTCCCGGATGCATTGGACTTAATTCTGACACCGTTTCTGACATTATTAATAACACTGGTATTAGGATTGTTCGTGATTGGTCCCATTTTTCACGAGGTGGAAACTTTAATATTAATGGGTGTTACCGCCATTTTAAAATTACCATACGGCATCGGCGGATTTATTTACGGTGGCATCAATCAGATTATTGTAGTTACCGGACTGCACCATGCCTTAAACCTGATTGAAATACAGATGTTAGTAGGCAATGGTTGGAATATGGTGAACCCGATCAGTTCAGCGTCGATTTGCGCACAAGCGGGTGCTGCATTGGCTGTTGGTCTAAAATCTAAAAATGTAAAAACCAAATCCATTGCGTATCCTTCTACCTTGTCTGCGTTATTGGGTATTACAGAACCCGCTATCTTTGGGGTGAACATTCGATATGGCAAACCGTTCTTGATGGGCTTGATTGGCGGAGCGGTTGGCGGTTTCTTCGCACGTATATTTAATGTTCAAGCAACGGGCATGTCAATCACAGCCCTACCGGGAATGTTATTGTACCTGAACAATCAGATATTCATATATATCTTAGTTTGTGTAATCGGCTTTGCTGTGGCATTTGCACTAACGTGGATCTTTGGGTTTAAAGAAAAAATAGATCACAAATAAAATGATGTGGGGAGAATCATGGACAACAACACACTGCTTAAAAAATTGGACAGCCTTTCAATAGAAGAGAAAATAGGCCAGCTCATCCAACTGACCGGTGATTTTTTTGAAGGGGATATAGACACTGTTGTGACGGGTCCTTTAAAAAAATTAGGGTTAAACGCCGGCTACAATATATATAACACGGGCTCCATATTGAACATCACTAATCCAGAAAAAATTATCCAACTGCAAACGGATTATTTGGAAAAATCGATTCATAAAATTCCGCTGCTGTTCATGGCAGATATTATCTATGGGTATCGAACCATCTTCCCGATTCCGATTGCACAAGCATGTAGTTGGAATTATGAGAGTATAGAACATGCAGGTTCGATTGCTGCCCAGGAATGTTATGACGAAGGTGTGCACGTGACCTTTTCCCCCATGGTAGATATCGTTAGAGATCCTCGTTGGGGGCGGGTGATGGAATCGCCTGGAGAGGATACTTTGCTAGCGAAAAAATATGCTGAAAGCATGGTTCAGGGGATCCAGGGGAGAAACTTGGAAGGAATCATACCAACGAATAAAATTGCCGCTTGCGTCAAACATTTTGCCGCTTATGGGGCACCTGTCGCTGGACGTGAGTATAACGCCGTGGATATGTCGGAGCATACGCTGCGAGAATATTATTTGCCAGGATATCAAGCTGCAATCGAGGCGGGGGCAAAGCTTGTTATGACGGCCTTTAATACCCTGAATGGCGTTCCTGCAACAGGAAACGAGTGGCTTAACCGCGACGTGCTAAGACGAGAGATGAATTTTAATGGTGTGTTGATCTCGGATTACGCCGCTATAGAAGAACTGATCATGCACGGTTATGCCGAAGATGAGGCTTCCGCCGCAAGGCTGGCATTGTTGGCTGGTGTTGATGTGGATATGAAGACAGCAGTATACGCCAATCAATTGGAGAAAGTAGTATCTGATAACGAGCATATGCTGGGGCTGTTGAATGAAGCGGTATACCGTATTTTAAAGCTGAAAAATGATTTGGGGCTGTTTGAGGACCCGTTCCGCGGATTACAGGAAACCGTTCAGCGGTCGAGAAACAGCATTCTGTCAGATGAACATAAAAAAGCCGCGCTGTCCTTGGCTGAAGAATCCGTCGTCTTGCTGAAAAATGAGAATCAACTGCTGCCATTGTCTAAACATACCAAAGTAGCTTTAATCGGTCCTTACGCAGATGAAAACTCCACCCTGGGCATGTGGGCCATTAAGGGGGATGAGGCGGATACCGTCAATTTGAAAATGGGATTATTAAAGCATGTTGATCCCGACAATCTCTCGGTTTGCAAAGGGGCGCACATGCTTCCTGCTAATGCAAGAGAAGCCCTTGGCAAATATGCGGACAAGCTGGCTGCTGAAACAGTCGATGAGGAGGCCCTGCTGCGCGAAGCAATCCGAAATGCTAACGAAGCGGATGTCATTGTCCTCGCCTTGGGAGAAAGTATTTATCAGAGCGGAGAAGGGGGATCGCGAACGAACCCGACGCTTCCTAAGCCGCAAATGAAACTACTCCATGAATTAAGTTTACTGGGCAAAAAGACGGTTCTGATCGTTTATAGTGGAAGACCTTTGATTCTTACCGAAGTAGCCGGAAAAGTGGACGCTATTGTTCAAGCCTGGTATCCAGGAACGATGGGCGGAGAAGCACTGGCCAATATACTGTATGGGGAAGTCAATCCATCGGGGAAATTAGCCATGACCTTTCCACGGAGCGTGGGACAAATTCCGATGTCCTACAATGAGTTGAATACAGGCAGACCGAATTTAAAGGAAAATGGCTCTTATCGGTTTGCATCCCGATATATAGATGAAGTGAATGAACCCTTGTATCCATTTGGCTATGGCAAATCCTATACCTCATTTGAATACAGCCTATTAACAATTAGCCAAAAAGAAATGAAGAAAAATGAGTCAGTTGATATCTGTATTTCTGTCACCAACACTGGAATTTATGATGGAAAGGAAACGATCCAATTATATATTCGCGATAAATTTGCAAGTGTTGCAAGACCAGTGAAAGAATTAAAAGACTTTAAAAAAATGTTTTTGCAAAGTGGCGAGACCCAAAATGTTGAATTTTCAATTCATGAAGAAATGCTTAAATTTTATGACCGTGAAATGCAATACAAAAGTGAACCCGGTGAATTTGATGTTTATATCGGGTCAAGCTCGCAGGAAATTTTGCTGAGTTTTAGTTTTGTTTTTTTACCGGAGGATGAGCATGAATAAAAGCGACGCGTATAACCTGAAATATCATATCACCCCTCCTTACGGTTTGCTCAATGATCCTAATGGACTTGCTTATTTCAATCATCAATATCATGTGTTTTATCAGTGGAATCCAAAAGGAACTGAGCATAAAAATAAATGTTGGGGCCATGTTGTTTCCAGCGATCTGGTGCACTGGCAAAGGAAAAGTGTCGCGCTGGAGCCTTCGGAATGGTATGACAAGGATGGCATTTATTCGGGCGGGGGCATTGTTCATAATGAAAAGCTGTATCTGTTTTATACAGGAAATGTAATCCGAGATGATGGAGTAAAAGAAAGCTATCAATGCGCCGCGATTTCGGAGGATGGAGAGTATTTTCAAAAAATCGGCCCTTTGTTTGAGCATCCCCAAGGTTACACTAGGCATGTTCGAGATCCGAAAGTATGGAGAGACCAACACGGGAACTGGTGGTTGATTGTTGGTGCTCAGAGAGAAGATTTGACTGGAGATACGCTTATCTACAAATCTGAAAATTTGTCCGATTGGGAATGCCAAGGATCATTTGTTGATCATGATCATCAATTTGGATATATGTGGGAATGTCCGGATGTACTTCAATTTGCCGAAAACGATGTTTTTGTTTTCTCTCCTCAGGGTTTACCGGAGAGAGGCGAATATTATAAAAATCCTAATCAATCGGGATATATGGTTGGCAAATTATCGAATACAGGCAAATTCAACGGGGACCTTTCCGATTTTAAAGAGCTTGATCGAGGATTTGATTTTTACGCTCCACAATCATTCAAAGTTAATGACAGAACCATTATGTTCGGATGGATGAGCGCCATGAATGAGGAAGCGGAGAGGGCTGTCCCGACCATTCAAGAGGGCTGGATTCATGCATTAACACTTCCTAGAGAAGTTGTGCTGATGAACGGTGTGTTGTACCAGAAACCATTGCCGGAATTACAATTGTTAAGACTGGATGGCATGCATTACAAAGGGGAAATTCAAAGTAGTAGTGAGTGGGTGCTGCCTTCTACACAAGCGGAGCTAATTGTTGATTTTTCCTTACTGACAGAAAATTTTAAAATGATCATAAGGGATGCTGTGCAAATTGACTATGATCAGGAACAAAACAGTCTGACCGTTTGGAGAACAAACTGGTTGACTGGCGAGAGAGAGTACAGAAGAGCAACATTAAATAATAAGCTTGCAGAAATGCAAATATTCATTGAAAGCTCAAGCCTGGAGATCTTTGTGAATGAGGGTGAAGAAGTGTTTTCCCTGCGTTATTTCATAGAAGGTGCAGACCAAAGCAATGTATTACTTGAGGCAGGACACAATGTAGGAGAAGTTAGAATGTATCAGTTGCAGGAATGTGTAGGGTAACATTTTTTTGCTTGCCGGGTTGCAAGCAGGTTAAGGAAGGCTGTTCATTATCCCGTTTGCGGGAAGAACTGCCTTCTTTTTTATTTTTGGTCCGTTGAATAGATTCTGCTTGTCCGGGCATTTTACTATCGGTATAGTATGAGTATTAGTATAAGAGTTTATGCCTTAATATAGAATACAGATGAATTACTCATGGCTGGCTGATGAGGTGTGGTGATGAAAAAAATATATGAACATATCGAAATAGATAGAAAAAAAATGATTAACCTTTTTATGTTCCAATCCAGAGATACAGAAAGAGTCATTCCTATGCATTTTCACAGCAATATGGAGTTGATCTACTGTACAAGTGGAAGTCTAAAGGTGTGGCATGAAGGAAAAATAACTATTTTGATGGAAAAGGATGCGCTATTCATTAACAGCAATGTTCCGCATTCCACGCAGAGCATTACGGAGAACCAAGTCATTGTGCTGCAATTTCCAGACACTTTCTTTGCCAATGAACAAGTAATCATCCATTTAAACACGCAAGAGAAACAAGTTGAAGAACCTATAATCTCTAAATTAAGGGGATTGTTTATGGATATATATGATCTACATATTTCCAAAAGCAAATACGACTACATTTTAGAGCAAAGCCGAATTATTGAACTGAAATATTTGCTTGTCAATCATTTTAGTCAGACGACAGACATTCCACCGGAAGTATTCAGTGAAAAGCAACAAAAGATAAAGACAATCATGGACTTTATTAAAGAGCATTATACTGAAAATATTAGCTTGGCCAAAACGGCCCGTATCTGCGGTTATTCGGAGGCTTATTTGTCGCGAATGTTTCATAAATATACAGGCCAGACGTTTACCGAATACAAGCAAATTCTTTGTTTGGAGAAGGCGATCGATTTACTGGATTCAACTAATAAGTCACTTACAGAAATTTCTTACGAGGTCGGGTTTCCAAACGAGAAATCTTTCAGAAAAGCTTTTAGAGAAGTTATGGGTAAAACACCGTATGAATATAAAAAATCAAGATTTGATCTGGATGTGTAATGCCACAAGCGTGCACAGTCTCCTTTCAGTAAAACGAAGGGGTTGTCCCTGAGTCATTTGATGACTTTAGGACAACCCCTTGATATTTACGCTATGTCAGAAGAGTTATTAGCTTAACGGTTATCAACCTTTTCTGGGTACATATCATGATTCATCATGCGGTGCTCCGCTATCTGTTCATACTTTGTTCCTGGCTTGCCGTAGTTGGTGTACGGGTCGATAGAGATACCGCCGCGTGGCGTGAATTTGCCCCATACTTCAATGTATCGAGGGTCCATCAGCTTAATTAAGTCATTCATGATGATGTTGACGCAGTCTTCATGGAAATCGCCGTGGTTACGGAAGCTGAACAGGTACAGCTTAAGGGATTTGCTTTCTACCATTTTAATATCGGGAATGTAGCTGATATAGATGGTTGCAAAATCAGGTTGTCCTGTAATCGGACACAGGCTGGTGAACTCCGGGCAATTGAACTTAACAAAATAATCCCGATAGGGATGTTTATTATCAAAGCTTTCGAGAATGGCGGGATCATAGGCGAAAGTGTATTGTGTGCCTTGATTGCCAAGTAGGGTAACGTCGGTCATTTCTTCGGGTGTTCTTCCGGTCATATGGATGAGGCTCCTTAAAGTAAGTTGGTTTGGTAAAAGAGAGAGGGAGTTATGGTGGTGGGAGGTCGCTCCGCGAATGATTTGAGTCTCCGCTTCGCTGCCGACCGCCGTCATCACCATAAAGTCCTACTCGTTTACGTGTAGGTTGGGATAGAAGTGAGTAATGCTCTCCTTTGTGTATCACATACAGCGCATACGGAATATATTACATATAAGTGTTATACGCCGCGTTTGTTGCCCCATACGAGGGTGTGGAGCTGCGGGAGTACTCTTACATCGTTTAGTAGGGAATCGTCCATGACACGATCGATAAGCCATTCATAACGATGGAGTAGGGACTCCGCTATCTGTCCGGTATTCTCCGTGTTTACATCTGGATTACCCGTCTGAAGGAACAGCGGTACGTGTGGATAGCGCTCGTGAACAGTGCGGGCATAGGCAAGATCGGTGTCATCGAAGATGACGACCTTCAAGCTGCAAGCTCCGGTATAGAGCCGCGCAGATTCATTAGCGGGTTCCTTCAAGTCTGTTGCGATTGCGACGTGGGACGTCGCTCGGGACTCATAAGCCATTTTCCGGTTCGACAGACGGGCGACAATATCATCCAGCACGTCCCAGTTGGTCGTCATACCAGAGCTGGGCGATTTCGGGGATAGGGTTACCTCATCGATATCGTACAGCCATTCCTGCCAACGGGAGCCTTGTGTTTCGACAGCGGTGGCAATGCCTTGACTGCGCAGCAGGGTGATTAGCTCCCCAAGCTGCGGTAGCAGGGCAGGATTGCCTCCAGAAAGGGTCACATGCGAAAAGCGTTCGCCGCCGATGGCCTTCAGCTCCTGCCAAATGTCCGTGGCACTCAGACGACGGATCTGATCCTTGGCGCTGCCGTCCCAGGTAAAGGCGGAGTCGCACCATGAGCAATGGTAATCGCAGCCTGCGGTGCGTACAAACATCGTTTTACGACCAATGACCATACCTTCGCCCTGAACAGTGGGACCAAACACCTCCAGTACGGGAATAGGGGCTATTTGGGTGCCTTGGGAGGCTGTCATGGGTTGGTGAGAAGTCACGGTATTACTCATCGAGCATCCACTCCCGTCGGAACTCGGCGTAGCTGGTAGGTGTCTCGAACAACCGTACAAACTCGGTACGTCCACCTTCGACACGGTTGCGGTATGCCTCCGAGGTCAAGGCTGACTCCATTTGTTCAAAGATCCAGACGACCATATTTTCCGCCGTTGTATTCATTGGAGGAAGCGTCTCATTCAAGTAACGGTGGTCCAGAAAAGGCTCAATCCGCTCTTTCCAGATCGTTTTGATGTCACCAAAATCCAGCGTTAGACCCGTTTCGCCCGGTATACCACTTATGCCAAATACGACGATATAGGTATGTCCATGCAGATTTTTGCATTTGCCTTCGTAGCAGTGTAAATGATGTGCTGCATCGAATGTAAATTGTTTGCTGACGAGTACACGTTTGCGGTGATAACGCAGCTGAGAGCGCTCAATGTCTGTCCCGAACTCTTGGAGCTTATCGACAATGCGAAAGGTACCTGGCTCACGCATGACCTTCAACTCCTTGGGATGAAGCTCCGCGCACCGCGAGATATTGCTCCAGTCCAGCACGGCGAAGTTTGCAAGCAGGGCATTCGCCACAGCCATCGCCAATGACGCCGTTATAGCACGTTAGTGTACGTGTTCTTACAAATTCAAAAGCTTTCAGCTCATCGGCCATGTGCCAAGTTTCGGCCTTGTTCAACCACATGAGCGGGGTATGAATCACAAAGGGATAGTCCATCGAAAGATTCAGTGTGACGTTCAGCGATTTGATAAAGGAGTCCCGGCAATCGGGATAGCCGCTGAAATCCGTCTCACATACGCCTGTAATGATGTGGCGCGCTCCTTTTTGCTTGGCGAGAACTCCCGCGAAGCTCAGGAACAGTAGGTTGCGACCGTCTACAAAGGTGCTAGGCAGTTCGCCTTCCTGTTGAGTAATGTCAATGTCTGTGCGTGTGAGGGCATTAGGGGCTAGTTGATTAAGCAGGCTCATATCCAGTACCGTTTGCGGAACACCCAGTTCGCGGGCGATTCCAGCGGCTACTTCGATTTCCTGCTTGTGGCGTTGACCGTAATCGAATGTCACGGTTTCTACTTCAGCAAAATGTTCTTTTGCCCAAAATAAACAGGTTGTGCTGTCTTGGCCGCCGCTGAATACGACGACTGCTTTTTCGTTTGCAAACATAAAAAAACCTCTCGATCTTCTTGGAATGGTGCAAGACACAAGTCTTGTCACTTGGAAGAAGGAGAGTTCTTGAACCGACTTCAACAAAAAACAGGCCTTGCCCCGAGAAATCATTTTTCTTGCGGAGGACAAAGCATCGTTAGTTTTTTATAGAGGGAGTTCGCGAACCTCTCCCATGCATGACGCATGGATTTTCTTCATTAGTATCTGCCACGAGGACAGACGGCTTTAGCATTGTCATTATAGCATGGCAGGGCTATTTGATAAACACTCCACCAAATGGAATGACTTCCCTTAAAAATCGCTTGATCACGCCATCGTCGTTCATATCCTGTTGGAGCCGCCGATGATGCTCCCCGGCATGGAATAGTACGGTACCCTGTCCGGTCATTTTAAAATGATAGTTCATATGCTGGCTGGCCAGATGGTTGCCGTACACGGTCAACTCCAGATGGGCGTTTTCGGGATAGGCAATGACGCTGCTCGCATCCACATAGATCGGTTCTGTCGGATGAAGCTGTTCCTGACATACCAATCCCTGCGTCAAAAGACCGATTTGACCCACACCATCAAATTTCATTTTTATAACATCACGGCTAAATAACATGTTTTTCATGCTTAGCAGCTTAGTACGCATTTGGATACCGGAGCTGTACCAGAACAGGTTGCGAAAATCGTATAACAGATCATCGCTTCCTTCAAGCTTAATCATTTTTAGACTAAAGCCAGGTGGAAGTGCGGCAATTAGGCGACAAGCTCCTGTGAAATCGGCCTGAATCAGTTTGTGTTTGCGATACATGCCCTTAATATTCATCAGTTTATCACTGCGGCCTGAGCTGGGTCCGCGGTATGCGATGATTTGCTGCGGATGCAGAACGTGCAGCTTTTCTCCTTCCGCCAGATCGAGCGTTACGACCGAACCGACGCTTTCATCATGGTGTTGTCCTGCTTGTATGTCCATTCAGACCTTTCATCCTTTCAGACAGTTAGTATCTTCCCGAACGTCGACGCATCCCGTAACGCAACAGTCGGATACCGATAAAATAACCGGCCAGCAGAATTATAGCTGTGATGATGAGCATTTTATTTCGATGTGAAGCCTGATCGCGCTGGGTTTGAAGATTTTTTAATTCTGTGACTGTGTCAGTCAGCTTGCGGTTTTGCTCCAGCAATTGGGCGTTTTGCTCTTGATAGGCTTCTAAGCTGTTACGGGCCTTTTCCAGATCCTCCTGTGTTTGTCGATAGCTTTCCTTGAGCTGATATACATCACCAGGTAACCTCGAAAATTGCTCGAAGCCCTGATATACATCATCCCAATAAGCAGCATGTACTTCGGGTACACGAGTTATCCCAAAAATAAACAAAAGTGCTATAGCAGCGCAGACAATGCGGCGATACAAAGCAAAGCGACAAGTTGGTCGTGCCAAGAGATGTTCCCCCTTTTGATAAACCAAGATGTTAGATGATATAGATCATTACCCATATGACATGGTTACGTATAATATAACGATACGGATGCAGATTTTTGAAGAAACGGACGATAAATACGGAGAAAATGATCTCAAAAAAAGTCGATATATGAGTTTAAGTGTACCTTAAAACGGGTATATCAAGGAAGCGGCAACATTCCGGCATTTTTTCTAGCATACGAGTAAAGAACGATCCGCACCTGATCAGGTCTTAAATATGAATATATGAACTGAAATATATTAAAAATTAATATAGAAGGAGATTTTGCAAGATGAATGAGAAAGAACAAAACTATAAAACTTTAAAAATCACTGTAAATGGAAAGCCGTTATCAAAGGATCTCGTCGTAGATAGTACTACTTTTGCCCCTATATCTGATATTTGCACAAAAACGAATGTTTCTTTAACAGAAACTACAATCTCATAAGTTTAAGTATAGAAGTAGACTATAAAATAGCCCGGCATACGCCGGGCTATTTTTGCGCGTTCATGTAATTCAAATGGTTTAAAATGTTATTTACCAAACTAGGTCCCCCTTCATAAAGATTCCCATGTATAATTTTCACAATCAAACATACGTTCCCTGACAATATAGTGTCAGATAACACTGTTAATTTAGAGTTACATGTTCTTTTAGGGGGAATTTACCAGTGGTGAAGTCAATGCTCAATGTAACGTACACATGGGACAAAGAGTCTATATCTGCGAATGGGTCCAAACAAGTAAATCTACTGATAGAATGGGGCTATGGAGCTAAACGTAAAAGAAAAGGAAATCTAATACCGAAAGCAGCGGGATGTGACCTTCAACTCCAGTTCATTCCAGAAAACGGGGTAAGTCTATTAAAAGCTGAAGGGGTAAGGCTCGGTTTTAAACGCTCGGAAAACGGAGATAGCATGTTTGTTCACTGTGGTGATGTACGGCGGGGAAAATATAGACAGGCTATTTTGACGTTTTCTATACCGGCTCACTCGTCCGGAAGACATACGATTGGAATGATGGAGTGGAGCTGGCGCAAGCCATCGCAGGAAAAGCGAACGATGATCCGGACAGACCAGCTCTACATCCATTTTACGCATCATCTTGGTCTGCTGAGCATTCCATCCAACCCGAAGGTGGAAAAATACATAAAGCTGAATGAGACGTCCCCTATTGTAAAAAAGGCATTGCGTATGTACGAGAAAGGGGAATATGAGCAAGGGGCGTTCATCCTTACCAGACAAGCAGATGAATTACTTATACGTGCAGCAAGAAGCGATGATATGGACTACCTGCAGGAAGCCGAGTTGCTTCTGGCTATACGTAATAAATGGAGTGGTACTTTTGTATCATTTACAGCGTATAGTTCTAAAGTCTTTTTCAATAAGGCAATATCGCTAGAAGATGTTCATTTTACTGAAAATGATACTTTGAGATAGGCAATTATGCTAGTTTATTTGTGTAATATAGTGAGTCTAATTTACTATCTTTTTGTAAAGGAGAGACTTCCTTGACTGATCGGTTGATACGTTTAATGCGGATTATTACTATTGTTCAGGCAAATCCAGGGATATTGGCAAGAGAGCTTGCCGAACGTTGTGAAACATCAGAACGTACCATATACCGAGATATGGAGGCGCTAAGCGCTATGCATATACCGATTGCGAATATGGGGCATGGCAAGGGGTACATTTTTATTAGCAATTTCGCTTTGTATCCTCTGAATTGGACGGAAGAAGAGGCAGAGGCTTTTACTAAGCTGGGAGAGATTATGGAAACGGTAAAGCCTCTTTTACCGCCAGCTTTTGAAAGTGCTTATGAGAAAGTGATGGCCTCTAGTCAGAAAAAAAAGATGGAACAGACGAGCTTCGCGCAGGAAATGAAAAATATTGTCCGGCTCGGCTCGACACTTGATCGGGAAAACCAGCCCTATCTGCTCAGGCTGATTGTTTTAGCGAGTCTTACGCAGCAGACCATTGAAGCGGAATACAGTTCGCCTCAAAATGAAGATGTTTCACTCGTTCAGGTGGATCCTTATTGTTTGGTTCCGCAGGATCGGCGATTCTATATGCTTGGTTTTTGTCACAAGCAATCCGCGATGAGAACCTTTCGGATCAGCCGATTTCGGAACATGAGAATTTTGCCGTATACGTTTCAAAAAAATACAACTGAAATGGAAATGTTTTTTAAAGGGACCTGGTCGGTGACCAAAGGAAATCAGAATATCCGGTTTGTGGTACGTTTTTCTGCCGAGTCTGTATATCGGGTCAAAGAAGAGGAACTGTTCATCAAGCCTTTTCTTAAGGATTTGCCGGATGGAAGTTTGTTGTTTGAGGTGACGGTCAATCATGACCGTGAATTTTTGGATTGGCTCACTTCCTATGGAGCTGAGGCCGAGATCCTGGAGCCTTTACGGTACCGCAAACGAATGCAAGAAATGCTGCGGACCTGGGGGGCATTCTATTTCGATAAAAAGGCAGGAAATTAAGAATAACAGGGGGAGATCCCCCGGAACGGGCCGGGGAGCTATCCGCTTAACGGTCCTTAAACAGGTTGGCGAGATTGCCAAAAGGACTGTACTGTTCCTGCTCTTCTTCAGGTGAGGAGTAGACGAGCTTCGATCCACGGCTTTCCTCATCGTCAGCAGCATTATGAACTAATGTAATACGATCAAAATGGTACATGAAAACCTGAGCGGTGTTCACGGCATCATCCAGTGCCCGGTGTTGTTGACCGTCAAAGTCAATGTTGCACAATTCCAGCGCCTGAGACAGGCTCAACTGACGGTACTTTCCATTGGAACCAAGCAGACGGGAAATCTGCTTCTGTATATCATTTGTATTATGAATCCATCCGAGATCTACATGATGGGTACGACAATGGGATACCAGCTTCTGACGGTCATCCGGGCCCCATGCGCATAAATAATAAGGGGAATCCGTACCGAGCCAGGCTATGAACTCCTTCACAGCTTCAGGAAATAGTGGAGCGGCATCAATGTCTCGTTGAGTAATACCCGTGAACTGAACGGTATCAGTAGAGAGTACAGGTCGATTCGAGGGTCTTACAAAACTGTGAAACGTATCCGCAACGTATAGGCCATCGTCTCCCTGAACAACTTTGACGGCACCGATATCAATGATTTCGGAGGAATATCTGGCGTTACGACTAACGGTAAATTCAAGATCGTAAATAATGTATTGCATTTCTGGACTCCTTCCACACATATAACTGATCCCGATGGGGATCGGGACGAATGTTCTTGCCCGAGTGACTCTTCTCCATCATACCTCTCGGTTCACAACTTGTCAGCGGTTAAAAGGTTTGCTTTTAAAAAAAATATGCGATGTCCAAATGAGCTTGGACTATCGCATATCTATAAACGCCTGACCTACGGCAGCATCCGGAACTACTAGGATGCTGCCTTTGCTAGCTATCGAATTAGGCCGGGAGATCTAACTTTTGTCCGGGATAAATACGGTGAGGATTCTTCAACTTATTCAACTGTTGAAGCTGCTGCCAGGTGGTACCATGTTTGCGGGAAATGTCATACAGCGTATCCCCGGATTTCACAACATATACATGGCTATTTGTAACTTGTGCAGAATCGGATGTCTGCTGTGGCTTAGCTGTTTGAGACTTTGCCGGTGCCGGTTTTGCGGGCGCTGGTTTTGCAGCCGGTGTAGAGACGGATTGCGGCTTTTCCTGCACAGGTGCGGGTGTTGCGGTTGTAGCAGATGGCACAGCTTGTGCGGCAGGGACAGAAGTTTTACCATCAGTCTTGGCTTCTTGAATGCGACCGTCTGCTTGTACTTGCAGGCTAGCGGAGCCCACCTTTTGCATGTAGCGGATTAACGCCTCATCAAGCGAGCCGAACATACCTGCCTGTGGATATTTAGCGAACATCGTATATTGGTCACCACCTACGGCAGTAAAATCATTGGTGGCCAGTGTATATATTGCCTCAGGATCAAGTGTCTTGCCGCCGATCAGAATGGAATGAACGCGGCTCCCTTTGGCTGCTGATGTGTCTATTTTGAACGAAATACCTGATACCTGTGGGAAACCTCCGCTTGGCTCTGGATAGGAGGCTGTACCATTTTCCAGTGCGGCCTGAATGTCAGAGCCTTTCACTTTCAGGGTAACGATCTGGTTGCCGAAAGGTAGCACTGTGATGACGTCTCCCTTGGTTACCGTTCCCGTCTTGATGGAAGCACGGATGCCGCCACCATTCGTTAAAGCCACATCTGCTCCCGAAACGTCACGCATAGCATCGGTGAGCAGGTCACCGAGATTGGTTTCACTTGCACGCACCTTTTCGCGTGCTCCTTCCAGATCCACACTTGTTTGCGTTACAACCTCTTTTAGAATAGGTTCCTGGTCCTTCTGAATGGAGGCGATCAATGCAGCAATTTCAGCGTTGGGCTGAACGTCCACTGCTTGAGTCGAATCAATCAGCTTGGCTTGCTTTTGCGTAACCTTACCGCCGTCAACCCATAAGTCCACAACACCCAAATACTTGGTGTATTCACCTGCGCTAGCGATCAATGTACCATTGTCACTAACCAAGCCTTTTTCCAGTACGGTATGGCTGTGTCCATCGATGAAAATATCAATGCCAGGCACTTCCTTAACAACCTTAAGGCTGGTGTCCTTACTAGACGCATCCTGCCCCAGGTGACCAAGAACAACAACGACATCTACTTTGCTGCGGATTTCATCAACAGCCGCTTTGGCCTCAGCCGCAGGATCGGTGAATTGAATACCCTCCACATTTTTGGGATTCGTCTTATATGCTGTTTCTGGCGTAGTCAGACCGATAATACCGATTTTAACGCCGTCCACTTCTTTAATAACATAGGGTTTGAACAAACGTGTTCCGTCTGTTTGTTTAATATTGGCGCTGAGCACAGGGAACTGAATTTCCTTACTTAGCTCGACAAGATGCTTCCAACCATAATTAAACTCGTGGTTACCCGGAACCATAGCATCATAGCGCAGCTTGTTAATCACTTTCACAATGCTCTCACCTTTAACCAAAGTAGCGAAGGTCGTTCCATGAACGGTATCCCCGTCATCTAGCAGCAGTGTATTGGGATTAGAAGCCCGGTACTGATCAATGATACCCGCCAGCTTGGCGAATCCCATTTCCTTGTCATTCGCGACCACGTGGGCATGGGTATCGTTCGTATGTAGGATGGTGATGTGTTTACCGCTGACTGGAGTCGTTGCCGTTCCCGCTGTTCCCACATGGGTTGCTGGGTCTGCTGCTGCTGTACCGAGACACCCAAGTAAAAGCGCGGCAGTCGTCAGGATCGACGAGAGTTTTTTCCATGAGTTCATGTTGTTCCTTCAACCTCCCATAAAATGAATGAATTAGAGAAACCGCTTACGACCACATTTTATCAGATGATTGTAAAAATAACTTCTATTTTATATCAAAGCACTAAAATTTTTTGATATATCGGTTGTTAAACCCATCGTCTAGTTACCTATATTATAGAGGAAGTAATAAACAGTAACCTACGGGTGGGGAACTAGCGTTCTGTTTTGTGATCAAAAAAAAGGGCAGTCTCTTTGGGCAGCCCGATCCGGGGTAAATAGTGATCCAACGTTTCGTCAGCTAGTGGCGGTTTTCCTTCACTCAACAAAAGCACGGCAAACCGATTGGCCTGCTGTTCAAATTTTCCTGGGGAAAAGTAGGAGTGCTCCTCCATAAAAAAGCGGCTAATGCCTTTATGCAGTCGGTCATGTCCCAATTCATGCGCACAGACGAACCGTTCCCATTCGGGTGTGAGGCCATTGTGGATAACGATAAATCTTCTACGCAACTTGTGGTAATACAGCCCTTTGGTTGTGGGGCCTAGATCGCAGTATCGGATATGGATACCCAGAGCTTTCGCAATATCAAAGGGACAGTTGGTACGGTATTTTCGGACAAGTTTGTGAATAAGCTCGTTCATACGATCACCTGCTATCCCTGATCTTTGCCCGTTCGGGGCTCTTTGGGCTTTTTATGTTTGTTCATCTGCTTGGCTTCCCAGAACAGACCTGTCAGCACGTCCTTGATCCGTTGACGATCTTTTTCATCCAGCGGAATACCATCGAACATTAATTCGTCGTCTTCCTCCAGCATTTTTTTAAAATCCCGGCGGTCTTTGGAGGTTGCCCATTCTGGCACAGTAGAACGATAAAGTTCATGTTGATTTTGCTCCATTGAATCATCGTCTCCCCAATATCCGGCGGCCTTCATCATTTCGGTATAGGATACGCTAAGCGCATCCGCTATTTTGCGGAGAGTGGAAGGTTTGGGGATTCCGCGCAGTCCATTTTCAATGCGGGAAATTTGTGAATTGCTAATACCTGCAGCATCTGCCAATTGGTTGATGCTCCATTGTTTGTGCTCACGCTGCTGCTTTAAGTAAGTTCCGAATGCTGGCTGTTCCACAATGGAGGCTCCTTTCTGCAAGAGAATCATAGATATTGGTTTTATTATACCATTAGGTAAATAGTAAAAGCACGTAATATGCCAAAAGGCATAGGAAAATAAAGCGAATATCCTGTTTTTGGAGCTATACTGCTTTTTTTGACGATGGATACCTATCCTAAATAATGTTATGTTATACTCAAGATACGAACAAAAGGGGAACAAAATGTAAACATGAACGTTTTCTATTTGAGGATTTTGCAAAATCTTCATTTAAAAATACATCATTGTCAAAAGGCATAAGATAAGGAGTGTTGCTTTACATGAGAAATAACTTACCCGAATTGGACCGTCGCAAAACGCAGAATGCATTGGAGGGTGTGTTTGAGAAATACCGGATTTATAAAACGATTACTTTTATGGATCGGGAGAGCTTTATTACTGCTGGCTATACGGATCGACCGAACGGCCCAACAAATGTGACAAGCGATCCAACGGCCCGGACAGCCGTATATAATGTAGATGCTCCTGCCGCCCGCTTGGCCTACTGCGAAATGGTGGATGCCGTAGTGAGTCGCTTGAATGAACGCGAACAGCTGCTCATCCGTGAACGTTATTTAAAGGATGACGATGTGTTTGATTACAAGGTTTACAATTACGTGTTAGACCCGCCAGTCAGCAAGGATACGTATACGAAGCTTCGCACACGTGCTTTTTACAAAATGGCGCTTGCGCTGGCGGACCAAGGCGTTTTAAATTTGGCAGGCTTGCAGAAGGGCGCGGATCGAAAATCGGGGTGATGTAATAATTATCCATTTGTTCTCGTTTATAATTTAATATCATTTCCTAAAGGCTTTGATTTCCTGTAATAACAGGGATCAAGGCCTTTTTTATAATAGGAACACACGTTCTCTAAAAACCTCCCAACATCATCCCTAGTCTCTGCTTTTATCGTCCATTTCCCCGGCAACGCATTCGTTATTAGGGTGTAAGATTATATCATCGGGAATCAAGACAAGAGGACATACCGAAGACACACACAGTCAAACGTTAGCCGGCCATTAGGGCCGGTTTTTTCATGCGGTGATCGTCTCTGTCGGTTCCCGGGAATTCGTTGAATAGAAAGGAGGAGTCGTGTTGCCTAAGCAAGGGATGCTGCAATGCATGAGTACGAGGCTACGCCGGATGAGAACACGGAAGTGGAAAAAAGCTTGGCTGAATAGCCACAACATGCGCACGCAGGGTACGCAAAGGTGGCATGCCGCAGAATGAGACAAGCCTTTAAGCAAAAGCTCATTGAAATTATTCCAGCGCTGCAAGGGCGTGTATACGATGTTCAGCCACCGTCGCAGACGGCAGAGGAGCCGTATGCTGTTATGGCGCTGGGCGAGGAAATCTGGAAGTCTTCCTGGGCTGGCTATCGGCAGGTTGTTCGCATCAAGCTGTACGCAGGACAAGCCGGACTGGCGCAGGCTGATGTATGGGCGAATGCCCTGATTGCTGGGCTGCACCGGGAACCCGTGACAGGTGCAGGTGAGGACACATCGGCTTTTACCGCGCACTATTTGGGCGTGCGGGATGCAGAAAAGCTGGACACTGTTACGGGCAAGGCCTATAGAACGCTGCGTTTTGGCGTGTATGTGCCTGAGTCGGAAGGTGGTTCACCCGCTCCAGCAAACGGTGCTACACAGCCGGAAGAGTGGCTGGCCGCGCTGGTCCGCTGGACGCAGAAGCAACTGGGTGAAACGTGGTCGGTATACGCCGACGCATGGCCCGCACAGCCGGGGCGGCAAGCGGTACTGTGGCGGATGAGCGGCTGCGAAACTAGGATGGCGGGAGCCTCCATGTATGAGCTGCGCAAACGGTTCATCGGGCATATTACCGCCCCAGACACCACTGAAGAAAACCGCGCAGCTTCCGCACTGATCGAGGGCTTTGCCGCTCAAATCCAGCTTCCTCTGGATCAGGACAAAGGCCGTTATATGTCTACAGCTGAAGCTTCAGCCGATTTGCAGGCGGATGCCATTTTAGATGGTCAGCTTCGGCTGATGCTAGTACAGCGGCGTATGCGCCCAGTTGAGGAAGCGGCGTTGATTCGCAGAGTGGAAATTCATCCTATTTTGAAATGAGGTGGTCCGAGTGACCTTGGAAGACCATGAGAAGGCCCCGGTATATGCCGGGCAGGAAGCAAGTGGCCCTCGCTATACGCTGGAGGAGCTAAAGGAGCACGCAGAACCATTGTTTTCCGTGAAAGAAGAAGTGCTGGCAGGCGCCTTTTTTGGCACACAGGACAAGCTGTTTACGGTAGCAGAAGCACACACTAAAATCGAACAATTTATGAAAGCGAAGGTGGACTAATTATGGCAGGCGGAACATGGGAAAACACGAATAAACCGGTATTGCCGGGTTTGTATATGAATTTTCAGGCAGCAGCAGCTTCAGCGATTCAAGGTGGGTCGCGTGGTACGGTCGTTGTGCCCGTTAAGGCGAATTGGGGCCCTGTACGTGAGTTTGTAGAGATCGGCAGTGAAACGGCAATCAGCCAAATCTTTTCGGGTGACAGTCTGGACGGTGCGACCGCGTATTCGACGCTGTATCTGGCTTTGCTGGGCGGTCCGAAAAAGCTCTTAGCCTACCGTTTGGCAGATGATACAGCTGCTGAAGCATCTGTGACGCTGAAAAGCGGCGGTGCGACCCCGGCGGATGTGCTGCGTCTGAAGGCTTTGTACACAGGTAGCCGCGGTAATGGTTTTGCTGTAACTGTACAGCCAACTTTGGGTGATGAGCAAGCTCGTGAGGTGCGCCTCTATGAAGGAACCAAGCTGCTCGGCACGTACAAAGGCAGTGACGGTACGGCTGCCTCTATCGCCAAGGCGATGAACGAGAACAGCGAAAATGTATGGGTGAAGGCCGAAGTTGTCGGCGACGGCGGCATTCCGGTGGATGTCAGCGGCGTACACCTCACTGGCGGCAACAGCGGCAATAGCAAGCTGGTTAATGCCGATTACATCGCGATGCAGGAGGCACTTGAAGGACAAGAGTTTAATGTCCTGGCTCTGGATTATGCAGCTGATCTGGCATTGCTGCAAAGCTTCGCTGCCTGGATCAAGCGTGTCCGTGGCGAAGGTAAAGGCGTAATCGCTGTATTCGGCGGTTCTGCGGCAGATGATGTGTCCAAAACAGCCGTCAGCTTGGCCTCTGCACGTTCCCTGGCCCTAAACCATGAAGGCATCGTGAACGTTGGTACAGGCGTACGTCTGGCAGGTTCGGATTACAGTTCCGCCCAAACGGCTGCTTATGTAGCTGGCCTGATTGCAGGTCAACGTCTGAATCAATCGGCAACATATGCGGTTACGCCTTTTGAGGATGTAACCCGCCGCTGGACACGTTCCGAGCAGGAGCAGGCTGTCCGTAACGGTGTCTTCCTGCTGTTCTTCGACGGTCGTCAGGTCAAAGCGCTGCGCGGGATCAACAGCTTGGTGAATCCATCTGCCGGGCAAAACAACGCATGGAAGAAAATTCGTTCCATCCGTGTCATGGACGCTATTAACGCTGACTTGCAGCGTGCAGCTGAAGAGACTTACATTGGCAAAATCAACAATACGGTGGAAGGCCGTCTGGCACTTATCGGTGCAATCAAAGAATACCTGGCACAGCTGTCGCTGAGCAATGTCATCGAAGCAGATGGCTACGATGTCATTCTCGACCCGGCTTACTACGGCGATGCGCCAGTCATCAAACCGGAGCCGGATCAAGTGTTCCTGCAATGGAACGTGAAGCTCACCGACGTGATGGAGCAGTTGTTCGGCACATTTTACGTGCAATAAATAAGCATTTTACGTGTATAAGCATTTCGTAGGCAATCGGCAGAAATGAAGTAGCTTGTTAACAACGAGGATTTTATGAAATCCCGAACTATATTATGGATTATTTTGAGGAGGAAAAAGAAATGTTGGATGCTTCAAGAGTTATTTTAGGTACGTTTGGTCAGGCGCATGTGGACGGGGTGTGGCAGACGAATATCAATAAGCTGGAAGCCAGCGTGGAGATGGAAAAACGCGAGCTGAATCTCGTGGGCAACGAATGGAAGGTGCACAAGCGCGGTATCAAAAAAGGAACGGGAACGATGAGTGGCTACAAGGTCACATCCGATATGATTCGTCGCGGTTTTAACCGTTTTGAGATTATTACTAAATTGGATGATCCAGAAGCCTTCGGACATGAAAGTATTCGTCTTATTCGTTGCACTCCTGACAAAATCCAACTGGCCAACTGGACAGCAGGTGAAGAGGTACAGGAAGAAACGACCTTTACCTTTGAAGGCTATGAGCTGCTGGACCCGATTGTAGCGAACTAAATTGAAAAACGGGGGATGGAATGCTGTCAGGTGTTCCGTTCCCTAAATACAAATAAACAATAAGGGAGAATGACTTATGAGTTTGAATGAGAATATGACAGAAGAACAAATTTTGGACAGCCTGTTTGAAGCCGCTGAAAAACTACCGGAAGAAACGGTTCGTATCAAGCGCCTCGATATGAAAATTGTGCTGCATGGCCTGACCTCCAGTAAAGTGGACAGCATTCGTGAACGTTGCACGATTCGCCGAACCGTGAAGGGGGCTGTAGATGAAAAAGTAGATACTGAAACGTTCAACGCCTTGTTGATCTCAGAAGCTACCGGAAAGCTGGAAGTGAAGGGCTTGTCCCTTAACGGTTGGGGCGATCCTCGGATTACAAGCCGCTTGAAGCTGTCCGGTGGCGAACAGTCCGTCCGCCGTATGCTGCTGGCGGGTGAATTGGATGCAGTAGGAGATAAGGTGCTGGAGCTGTCCGGTTTTGGCGTTGAGATTGCCGACTTAAAAAACTAATCGGCTCCGGGGGAATGACGACGATGCTGTACCACTTGTGGGTCCGGCACCACCTCCGCCCCGGAGACTTTTGGCGGCTTCCCCGCGGTGAGCGCATGCTGCTGCTGGCGTTTGCCGAACAGGAAATGGATAGCATAGCAGCTTCAAAAGCATAAACAAGGAGGTGAACATGATAGATGGCAGAAGCATTAAATTACCGCATGAACCTTGTGATTGATCCTCAAAACGTCATTAAGGCGAACAGAGAATTGCGCGCAATGGAACGTTATTTTGAGCGGATTCAAGGACGTGTGTTGAAAATCGGCCGCACTCGCATGGCCCCGGAAATTGTGCTGAACGATATGGCTTCCAAAGGATTGGATAATCTGTTGAACAAGATTAACCGGGTTAAATCCCAGATTATTAACGCCTCGGGAAGTGTGAATGTGAAGGTAAACTCTCAATCTGGCTCAGGCTCCCCAAAGGCTGATAACAATCCAAGTATCGTTTTGCTAAGCACTGCAGTGCAATTGAATACTATAGCTGTAAACACTAATACAGCAGCTATTATTGATTTAGGTACTAAGTTGGGATCTGTGACACCAGCTGCAGAGAAAAAAGAAGAGCCTAAGGATGCATTAACTCAGGTAAAGGATTTTCTTGGTAATGTAAAAAAAGTTGGTGAAGGAGTAAAGAGCATATCTGAAGCTCCTGAAGCATTTAAAAAATTTAAAACTGATTTTGGTATTTTAAAGGGACCACTCCAGGGAGCTAACCGAAGAGAGAAGTTTAAAGATTTTGCTAGTAAAGCAATTAATGTAGGGAAATCTGGGGGTGAGTTTTTAGAAAAATTTGGGGGGGCTTCAGATTTAATTGAAGGTGGACAGGGATTGTTTGATCAGGCTAAAAGCTTGGGGATGATAAATCCGAGTGAAGCCGCTGGTGTGGTGCCTAGCGCTGCAAGTTCGAGTGCTGCGGCAGATGCAGCTTCAAGTATTATCAGACCAAGTAGTGTTGCAGGTGCAGCTGAGGAAGCCGGATCAGGCTTATTCAAAAACCTTCTAAAAGGTGGAGCGAAAAAACTGTTGGGACCTTTAAGCTATGGAATGGATATTGTGAACATCGCGAAGGCTACCTCTGGTAAAGAACGTGCAGAAGCTATTGGTTCAACTGTAGGCGGAACTGCTGGTTCTGCGATAGGTGGAGCTATAGGTTCATTTTTGCTTCCGGGTATTGGTACTGTGGTTGGTTCTACACTTGGGGGTATGGCGGGAGACTTTGTTGGTGGAAAAATTGGTGGATTAGTCTCAGATTATGGTCCAGCCATGATGGACAAAGCGAAGTCCGCTGGTAAATTTCTTGGAGAAAAAGCTTCCCAGGTAACAGGTTGGCTTTCGGATAAGGCTGGAGATTTCGGTAAAGGCTTTTCTGATTTCTTCTCTTTTGGTAAAAAAGATGAACCTAAGAAAGCCCCAGCTAAGCCGCCTGAAGTACCTAAACATGCTATACCACCTCAACCTGCTGTAGCTGTGGCTACCAAACCGTTAACACCTATGCCACCATTTCCGGGGTTACCCCCCGGCTCTCAAGTGATGCATGGACCTCAGCAACCAGGTGCAAAAGGTGTCCCTAATCCTTATGGACCGATGGCTATAGCTAACCAGGGAGTCAATCCCAACCCACTACTGAATACTGCTGCTCATGCAAACAATGGAGCCAAAGCTAAAGGCAAGGCCAATGGCAATCCAACTCCTCAAGTAGTTCAGATCAGTCCTGAACAAATGGGAACACTGTCTGGCTTTTTGAAGGATTTTAAAACCGAAACTACCAACCAATTCAATCTTCCTGCGGGGGCTGTACAGGTCACTGTACATGAGAACAAGCTGGATGTGGATGGGCTTATTATGCAAATTGGCTACCGTCTCAAAGCTGAAATTCTGCGTGCAACGCAGAACACCAAGCCTGTAGGCGCTGTAGCTAAGTAATACAGTAGATGGGAGTAATGGGGAGGGAGGAAAGAGATGGAATTTAGTTTGACGGATGGTAAAGGGAAAAAATTTCAGTTTCCAGTAAATCCTGAGGAAGTGACGATCTCACGGCAAAAGGGATTTGATACAACGACGATTTTATCCTATGGGGAGTTTGACTTCCCGCAAGGGGAGAAGGTGAAGGAAATCTCCTTCTCTTCTTTTTTTCCGAAAGAGTACAATCCAGCGTATTGCACATATGAAGATATCCCTGATCCGCAGGAGGCCATGAACACGTTAAATGGCTTTTTGTTATCCAAGAACCCGCTACGTTTTATTATTACGGAGACAGCCGTGAATGTACCTGTAATTGTAGCTTCTCATAATTCCACCTTTCGCGGCGGCGAGTATGGGGATGTGAATTTTGATCTGTCACTGCGGACCTGGAGTGATATGAAAGTTGCCAAAAAAGCTGGTGGCACAGGAAGTAAGGCGGCTGCGGTCAACAAAAAGCCCCGCACAGATATGAAAGAAAAGAAAAAAACATATACGGTTAAGTCCGGGGATTCCTTGTCCAAAATTGCCAAGCTGGAGTTGGGGGACAGTTCGCAATGGAGTCGTATTTATCAGCTTAATAAAAAGGTTATTGGACAAAATCCGAATGCAATTAAACCGGGGCAAAAGCTGGTGTTGTCATGAGCTATAAAGTCATTTTACAGGATAAATATGATTTGTCGCCGCTTGTGGAAAACATTAATTTGAGGGATTCGCTGGAGCAAATCGCCTATCAGGGCACGGTCAATCTTGTCGTTACTCCGGATATGCCCGCTATTTCCCCTGGGATGTCCATTCGGGTTAGCGGGATTCCTTATGGTAAAAAAGATTATGTTCCCTTATTGTCCCCTGCCGTGATTTGGGAAGTAGAAACATCTAACAACGGGCTTAAACGCATGACGCTGACGTTGTATGACCGTACAGTGTATTTGGACAAGTCAGAGGATGAATATTTACTCCCTGCCAAGCAGACGGCTACTCAGCGTTTTCAGAAGTATGCTAGGGACTGGAAGTTGAAAATCGCTTCATTGCCAGATACGAAAAAAACGCTGGGACGCGCCGTATACCGCACACAGTCCATCTATTCTATGATGCTGGGAGATCTGCGCGAAACGGCAAAGGCGGGGGGAAAGCTGTATCATCCGCGGATGATTTCTTCCGGGTTGGAGCTGTACGAGCTAGGAACGAACAAAGACGTGTATGTTTTGGAGAGAGTGACTGATACGACACAGTCCCGCACGCTGGAAGGTGCAGCTACGAGGGTGAAAGTGCTGGCTACGGCGGCTAGTGAAACAGGTAATGAGGTTCCTTCCAAGGTGATGGCGCTTGAGGAAAAGGACATTGCCAAATATGGGACACTTCAGGTGATCGTGCAGGATGACGAGGTCAAGTCCGGTGCAGCAGCCCGTGAGCTGGCTAAAAGTAAGCTGAGAGGCATACAGCAAACGATATCGGTAAATGCACCGGATATGAACACGATCCGAGCAGGAGACGCGGTAATGTTAGGTTCCATAAAGCTGTTGGTCATTTCAGTGAGCAGGGAATTGGGCAACCCCGGCAGTATGTCGCTGGAGCTCGGAACGTATGACGATGTAAAAAGGAGGTTTTACCTTGAATAAGGACCCCTACGGGCATTTAGCTACTGCGCTGCAATCTTCATTTCATAAGCATACCAAGCAAGCGCTGAGTGGAGTAGGCGCGGTACTAGGCACGATCACCTCCACGGGACTCAAGCTGGACGATTTTAAACATGAGCTTCAGGATTATCTGGTCGCGGAGCTGCCGGGACTGCTATCTGTACCACGCCATATGTACAAAGGTACCTCAACCGCAGTGGAATCAGAAAATTGGGAAGGCAAAGAGCTGAAAACTTCCTTTTATATCGGGGAAGACGAGCTGGAGGATGTGAATCTCAGTTTGAACGAAGGACTCAAGCCTGGAGATCGTGTACTTGCGGTTCGGGTGAATAGCGGCAATGATGTGGTGGTCGTGTGCAAGGTGGTGAGTGGACGTGGCTAATTTATTTCCCGAAACAGATGATATGATCTGGACAGACAAGGATATGACCGACCCGGATATACTGGAGGATAACCGTGCAGTATTTGGGCGAAGCTGGAGGTTTGATTTTGAAGCCGGCGAGTTTGTTATGAGCCCTAGCCGTAAAATCGTGACTACAGGCGAGAAAGAAGCCTGGGTACAGTGGTGTGAAAAAGCGATTCGCACTCCTCGCTACCGGCATGTGATCTATTCACCTGACTATGGCAGTGAACTGGAGGAGCTCATTGGCAGCAGCTATGGGCACGGTGTGCAGGAAAGTGAAATTAAACGCATGGTCACAGAGGCGCTACTAGCAGATGCACGTACGGCTAGTGTGGATCAGTTCACGTTTCGCTGGGAAGGCGAGGCATGCCATTTTAGCTGCCAGATTACGAACGTGCGGGATGAAACGGAAATTGTGGAAAGTGTGGTGATCTAATGGCAGACTTGCCGGAATATTTGGTAGACCAGACGGAAGAGGAAATTTTAAATCGAATGCTGGAAAAAGTGCCTTCGGATATTGATAAGTCCGAGGGCTCTTTTATTTGGGATGCGCAGGCGCCGGTGGCATTCATGCTCTCGGAAGCGGCGATCTGGGCGCAGGAGCTGCTGCGTCGGGGCTTTGCCAGCACAGCAGCCAGCGACAACCCGGATTTTCGTTCGCCTGAGCTGGATTTGCGGACAGCAGAGCATGGGGTGACACGGCGAGAAGCGGTTGCGGCCTCAGGTATGGTTACGTTCACGGGCACAGCGGGAACGACTGTCCCGGCGGGAACCTTGGTGGCGACCCCGGCAGATGATGTATCCGGGGAAGCTTCTACTGAGTATGCGACCACGGCTTCGGTCACGCTGGATGAACAAGGTGCCGGGGAAGCGGCTATTCGGGCGGTCAACCCCGGGCGCAGCGGTAATGTACCTGCGGGCGTCATCCAGGTGATGGCCACTCCGATTAGCGGGGTTGCCTCTGTGATCAATACGGAGGAAACCAAAAGCGGCACAGACGTTGAGAGCGACCAGCTGTTGCTGGAGCGTTTTTATGCCAAGGTGCGGAACCAGGGCACCAGTGGCAACAAGGCACAGTATACCCAGTGGGCGAATGAGATTGCTGGAGTGGGTGGCGTGGAAGTAGTTCCGCTCTGGAAGGGGCCGGGAACAGTGGGGTTATATGTGCTGGATACGGACAAACGAGCAGCCAGCCCAGATATCGTGGCTGCGGTGCAGAAGTATATTGATCCGACTCAGGATGGGCAAGGGGAAGGGCTGGCACCAGCGGGCCCCGTGGTGACGGTCATGCCAGCGGCTGAAGTAGTAATAAACGTTTCGGTTAAGGTACAGCGGACCAAAGAGAAGCCATCCACTCTGGATGAAATCAAAAAGCTGATTGAAAACGGTGTGCGGACGTATTTGAAGCAGCTTGCTTTTTACAAGGCAGATCCGTTGGTACGGTACACCCGGATTTCCGCTGTGCTGCTGGACATTCCAATTATTATTGATTTCTCTGAACTGAAAATCAATGGACTGAGCAATCAGAATATTGAGATTGGATCAGGTCAGGTGGCCGTGCTGGGGACGGTGAGCGTCAGTGAGTAACAGCGGAATGAACAGTTTTGAAGAGCTTTTGAATAACTCAGACGAGGGAAAACGTGCAAACCGTAGTGACACTTTTGTTAATCGAGTAACTCTAGCGGAAGATGCAATGGGTCAAATGAGCAGCGAACGGGGACGCGAGCTGCTTTCCTATTTGCCTGCCTATTATGAAACCTCACGCGTGATGCGTTCCGATATGGATGCTAAAGGAAGCGAATTGGACGCCTTGTATCTTGCAATGGATGCAACAGTGGGACAGTTTTTCGTGCGTACCGCCACATGGGGGTTGGAACGCTGGGAAATGGAGCTGGGGATTGAAACCGATCTGGCGAAGCCATTGGACCAACGGCGTGCGGTGGTGGAATCGAAGCTACGAGGGGCAGGAACTTTTTCCGGTCGGCTTGTCAAAAATGTAGCAGAGGCGTATGACGGAGGTACGGTAGATGTTATTTTTCACCCTGCCGAATGGGGATTTACGGTCAAATTTATCGATACCATCGGGATTCCGCCTAACGTGGAGGATCTTAAAGCAGCCATTGAGGAGATCAAGCCCGCTCACATGGCGGTGGAGTACAAATTACGTTACCTGACCATTGCCGAGGTCGAGTCTATGACCCTCTATGAAAATGAACATACAACACAGGATAGATATTTAGGAGGTGGCGCATAACATGGCAAGTGAAAAAACACCAAATCTTGGCTTGAATCAAATTGACCGCACATCGCCCAAAACCACGTATTTTGATTTGGAGAAGTATTTGGACCAAAACTGGCGGGCTGTTGATGAATTTGCTGGTGACGTGAATGATGGTGTGAATGAGATCAAGAAGCGTCTGGATACGACAGAGCGTAAGACGGTAACTCTCGAACCCGGGGTGCAGATGGTTCATGCGGAAAAGGCTGCGCCATTTTCGCTGACGGGACTAAGTGGACGTACGTTGGTGAATATGTTGGGGCGGATAGGCTCTTGTGACCGAATTGACAGCCTTTTAGGTTGGGAAGCTGATCTTGCACTGGATACATCTAATAAGGCGCAGGGTACGGGATCTATCAAGGTGACTGCAAAGAATGCCTCCGGTGTGTATAACGTGTATAGTACCGGATTAAAGCTTACTGGTGGAAGATACTATGTCGCCCTGGCTGATGTTAAAAACATCAATGCCTCAAGTAATATCTATGTAAACTTTTCTACAGGTGGTAATAAGGCGCTCAAACAGTCCAAAGATCAGAGTCGATTTGTAACGATCTATACAAAATGTGCACCGACAAACGATACTGAGATGAACTTAGAAGTTGCATCAATTTCAACAGCAACTGGCCAAGCTTTTTATGCAGACGCTATTCGTCTTTATGAGATCAGCGCTTCAGATTATGCTGCCTTAGACAGCATGACCGCTGAACAGATAGTTACCAAATATCCATATGTGGAAAGCGTAATGCCTGTACGTAATCCGTATGCGATTCGGTATGGGGAGAATATGTTGCCTTCTTTCTTTGAGTGGTCAGCCAAACAGGGGACACCTACCATAGTGGACGAAAAGAGCATTACTGTCACGTTGGATAACAAAATAGTACACACTGTATCGCCGCTAATGCCCGGACAAAAGTACACTGTATCAGTTCAATCGGGTGGGGCGACTGGTAGGGTTACGGTTACGGACGATCCTGAGTCCGCTATTATAGTTGAGGCAGTGGGTTCGGGGTTGTTAAGCGCCACATTCACAGCAACGAGTCGAGCTGCTAATATCCGATTGCTAGGGACATCATCAACAGCCGTTACCATGACAAAGCCAATGCTCAACATCGGCAGCACAGCTAAAGCATTCAAGCCGCGCGAGGATTCCATGTTGGCATTGCAAACAGACCTGTACGCCGATCCAGTTACAGGGGCTAATGCTGATACAGTGTTTGAACGTGATGGTCAATATTTCAAAGTGAAACGGTTTGAAAGCGTCCTGTTAGAAGGCGGCAAGATTACAGCAGTGAATGGTATAGCAAATAAGACAGGATTTAAAACTATATACCCTGTAATTCCAGGTGCTAACTATAACTATGGTAGTCCTGGTGCAGCCGCAGCAAAATACAACGGTAAAATATTGTTTTGGGGTGACCATGAGTCTAATGCGGATAGATGGTCGATAGACCCGATAGCTTTAAATTTTGCTATATCTGTCCCCGTTACAGACAGCGGATGGGCAGACAGCTACACACCGACATTAGACGATATCAAAGCCTACTTTTACGGATATAAGGCGTACGATGCTAACACCATCACTCCTGCTGATGCTCAAACCATGACCACAGCAACCTGGAGCGGTACAGGTACTAAGTATTGGGTTCAACGCGTGGGAACTCCTACTTTCACACAATCCGCACCGCAACAGTCATATGCAGGGTATACACCGTACCAGCTCGTATATCAACTCGCAACTCCTACTGTGGAACCTATCGTTTCAGAGGGGCAATTATCCTTTGTTGAGGGTGACAATCAAGTTGAAGTAGGTACGGGCATTGTGCTGAGAGAATCAGTAAAACCACAGTATGAATCTGTAGGACTGAACTATCAGATAAACAGTGAAGGGTTACCAAAATCGCTGTTAAAGAGTAAAGCCAAGAAAATACTACATGTGTTCAGAACGTCGAAACAGGATGATACATTCAGGGTGATTTCCACAAGTCAAGCACCTGGCGAGCTTGCGTATACGCCAGAACGCGATTACATTGCGTCCGAAGCATACACCGTTACGTATCTTATGCTTGATCGTTCGCCAATCGTACCGTTCACAGGTTCTTACGCAGCCAACGAAAAGACGCTGCTCGCGGACTTGACGGATAGCGTACAGCAGAACACGGCGCGGGTGTCTGTGCTGGAGAATAAGAAGGCTGACAAAGATAATCCTGATGTGTTGAATCCGACATTGCTAAACGGGGTCACTGTTGAGGCTGCATTTTCTCCGGTAGAGTACGTTAAATCCTCGGACGGTCTTGTGACGTTTCAAGGGTCTGTTAAGCCACCCGCAGCAGGTACGTTCGTAATGTTCCGCTTGCCTGTAGGATATAGACCTAAACAACTCGTTGCCTTAATGTGTGCGGGCAACACGGGCTCTGCGGATGTTGCTATAAAAGTACTTGTGAGTGAAAATGGCAATGTGCAAATGGAGTCTACTGTATCCTTGGCTTGGATGAGGTTAGATGGTATTAAGTTCTTAGCGAATAGATAAAGGAGGGTTGGCACATGAAAGCAGTACCTAAAGTAAATACAGATGGCCTCTATCTGGAGGACGAACTGGTGGACGATACCTTTTCAGGTGTCGTTCCTTTTTATACTCCATCTTCACTCACGCTATCTGGTACAAACCAGCAACTAGACACCCATCAGCATACTGACAGTAGCTCTAGTACCATAGATGGAACAAGTTCAAAAAGCATCCCTGCTGGTTATACAGTAGGGATTCCAGTACCACCAGGTCTATACCATCCTCGTTTTGACATCCAAGGTTGGCTGGCCTACGAAGCGAAATATGATCAAAAGCTGATAGAAGCGCAAAAAGCCTATGAGGAGTTGAACAACGAATCCCAAGCTTTATTTCAGAAGCAGCATGATGAATGGCAAAACAAACCTGAAAACGAACGTGGAGACGAACCTATATATTCTGCTCAGACATTCATGGCCCCAGAACGAAGAGACCCAACGACGTTCTGGAGTGAAGGATTGAGTGAGGAAGCAATTAAGGAACTGACACAAAAAGCAGAACAACAGCCAAGCGAGACAGATCAACTGAAGCAGCGGATTGCAGATCTCGAAGTGACGTTGACCCAGCTTATGCTTGGTAACACAGGAAAATAACGTGTACTGAGGATTATATGTAACAGCATCTTTATATAAAAGAGGTGAAACTATAAACATGGCCGCTTTAACAGAGGCACAAATGCGTATTTGTGCTTATGCTTGCATCACTCGCTATGAGCGGGGTGAGGGCAATATAGCAACGATCATGGGAAGCTACGCTTTAGATGTAGAACAGCGTGAACAAGTAATGAAGATTATTTTATCCAAGCGTTCTGATCTAATAGCGGGCAACGTAGAAGGATCGTCATCAACCGATGCTTCAAATGAACAGGAAGAAACGGTTAAATGGTATACCTCTATTTTCCGTAAGAAAACAGTATAGAGAACAAAATAAAAATCATTGTTTATATGCCCTTGGATCAGTCCAAGGGCATTCACTTTACACCTAGGTTCAAAAGGGGGAACAAACATGCATGAAAAGATCGATCAGATTTGGCTGGGGCTTTCCACGGGGACCTTGATCGGTTATTTTTTCGGGGGGTGGACCACAATGTTGACGTTGCTGTGGTGGATGGTCGTGATCGACTTTTTCACCGGATGGGCAGCGGCTTGGATTAATGGGGAGCTAAAAAGCCGCCAGGGGTATTACGGTATTTTTCGCAAGGTTACCGTGTTTTTGCTCATTACGGTAGCTCATTTAATCGACGGTATTCTCGGAGATGCACATTACTTCCGGGATGCCGTCGTTTTCTTTTATTTAGCGAACGAGCTGTTGTCCATTATTGAAAATGTGGGCAGAATGGGAGTACCGATGCCGGATATTTTACGGAATGCGGTAGCTATTTTTGAGTCTAAGTCGAGTGGGGAAAAAATAAAGTCAACCGACCCTTCTGACAAAGAAAATAAAGTTTCATAAAGTGTCAGCAGTGGCCACTACCCAAATAGGCTGACTACCTTTTTGCCCTTTTTTCGGTGTAAAAGTGGAAAAGCCCAGACCGTATGGATGGTCCAAGCATATGGATAACAGAGACAAAGTGAGCTATAACATTATGAATGATAAGGAGGGAACGCCTTATGCAGAATCGCAGCCCTAACGCTGCCGAAGGCATTGACGTGTCCCGATATCAGGGAACGATTGATTGGAAGCGTGTGCGAGCCGATGGTAAATCGTTTGCCTTTATTAAAGCGAGTCAAGGACAGCGTTACGTCGATCCGACATTTATCACGAATGCAAAAGGGATCAAGGCAGCCGGGCTCTTACTAGGAGCGTACCATTTTGTAGATGCGACCAATGTAAATGCAGCAAAAGCAGAAGCCAGGCATTTCGCCGAGGTGTTGGAGCAGGTGGGTGGGGTGAAAGTGCTGGACTTGCCAGCGGTAATGGATTATGAAAACAATCCGGGATCGCTTAGCTCAGCCGCAATTCATGAGATTGCACTGGCATTTTTGACGGAATTTGAGCGAGTCAGCGGCAGCAAGCCGATGGTATATACGGGCAATGCTTTTGCTACCCATTTTAAAGTCCCGTTGGGTAGTTATAAGCTATGGATTGCGCGTTACAGCACACGAGTGCCCAATGATACCACACCATGGAAGCTCTGGGACTTCTGGCAATACAGCGATAGTGGACGGGTTGAAGGCATTCAAGGGCCAGTTGATCTGAATGTATATGCTGGAACAGAGGCTGAGTTACGCCAAGCATTTGCAGGAGAAGAGGGGGAGGAGCCAATGACAGCAGAGGAAAAAGCGGCATTTAAGACCCTGCAGCAGCAGGTCGCCGCTCTTGAAAACAGCAAAGATGTGCTCAAGCAGACGTTGAATGAACAAAGCGCTTATATTAAAAAAGTGGATCAGCGGGTAGCTGAGCTGGAGGCGCGTCAAACTATGCCTGTACCGATCTGGGCAAAGGAAGCAATGGCTGCCGCCGTTGCATTTCATCCGGCAAGCCCGATTGTGGATGCGAAACTACCAAGCAGTTACGATTTTTATCGCTTACTGGTCGTACTGAACCGTCTGGGTGTGTTTAAAGCAACCAAATGATCTTTTATAAATTTTTTGCCCGGAAGGAATTATTTTTATGTGGACTAAGCCATACGCCTGAAACGTAAATAGACAGGCGGTTCAAAGACAACCGCCTGCACTTATTATGCTCCTGTTTGGAGGTTAAAGACCCCCAGCAGAAGCATATATTTGATATGATCGTGTCTGTAGGTTTGTAATATTAATTGACATGATGTATAAAAACATATCGTAATGTATGAAAAACCCCCTTGTCGGCTTCCAGATTTTATAGTAAAGTATCCAATAATCAACTTTGTTTGAGCATAATATTCACTGTTTGTGAGTATATGTCACACTTTCACCACGACCTTACATACTCCTCTTTCTCTTTATCACATCACATTTATTCATTACCCTACAGCATCTCTTACACCACTAGATTATGAACACTTCTGTCCTACTACACCTATTTGATGAACTCGGAACCTGGGATTACAGCTTGAGGACAAGCTTGTCATGTCAATTCAAGAATTGGCATTCATCCGGTATCAACGAATTAACAATATATAAGGTGTGAAAGGGGTTTGCTGCATGAGCAAAAAGTATGCAAAACACAAAATCTGGACCGTTCTGCTGGTGCTTGCGCTAGGAGCTGTTTTGGCGCTTTCCGGTTGTGGGGGATCAGGTGAAGGAGCAAAGCCAGAGGCAGGGAAAACACCAAGCGGAGCAGGAGAGGGCGTGCAGGACACGCTTATTTATGGACGCGGCGGAGATTCCGTGGCGCTAGATCCTGCCATTGTGACTGAAAGCGAGTCGCTAAAAATTGGAATGCAAGTGTTCGACACACTGCTGGAATATAAGGAAAACACAACGGAGATCCAACCGGGACTTGCAGAGAGCTGGGAAGTATCACCGGATGGACTGGTCTATACGTTCAAGCTGCGCCAGGGTGTAAAATTCCATGATGGAAGTGACTTTAACGCTGAAGCGGTTGTGTTTAACTTTGACCGCTGGGCTGATCCAAAAAGTCCATACAAATTTGAAGGTGACTCGTTTGACTATTATGATTCTATGTTCGGTCCTGAAGGAAGTAGGGTGATTAAGGAGGTTAAAGCGGTAGATGCGAACAGTGTCCAGTTTACACTAAACAAGCCGCAGGCGCCGTTTTTACAAAATATCGCTATGCCATCCTTTAGTATTGCAAGTCCCAAGGCAATTCAGGAGAAAAAGGCTGATTTCAAGAGTAATCCGGTCGGCACGGGGCCTTTTGTATTTAAGGAATGGAAACGGAACGATACCATCACGCTGGAGAAGAATCCAAACTATTGGAAAGAGGGCCAGCCGAAGTTGGCAAAGATCATTGTTCGTTCCATACCCGACAATACCGCGCGATTTAATGCTCTGCAAAATGGAGAAATTGACCTGATGGAGGATTTGAATCCGGATGATGCAAAGCAGCTAGACGGTAATAGCGAATTGGTGAAAATTGAACGTCCCTCCTTTAATGTGGCGTACATTGGATTTAATTTAAAGAAAAAAACATTCAATAATCCCAAGGTGCGCCAGGCGCTGAATCACGCAGTGAACAAACAGGCCATTATTGATGCATTGTTTGCAGGGCAGGCTAAGCCTGCGGTCAATCCGATGCCACCTACGTTATGGGGGTACAACGATAGTATTCAGGACTACGCCTATGATCTGGATAAGGCTAAATCTTTACTGGCGGAAGCAGGCTTTCCTAACGGGCTTCCCGAGCCGTTAACCTTCTATGCAATGCCCGTATCTCGTCCTTATATGCCTGACGGCAAAAAGGTGGCCGAGGCCATTCAAGCCGATTTTGAAAAAATAGGCGTCAAAGTCAACATCCAATCTCCAGAATGGGCTACGTATCTGGATGATCTTAAAGCAGGAGAGAAGGATGATCTGTACATGCTGGGATGGAACGGGGACAATGGTGACCCGGATAATTTCCTTTATACATTGCTGGACAAGGATACGATTCCAGGCAATAACCGTAGTTTTTATGTGAATGAGGAACTCCATAAAGTATTGGTGAAGGCGCAGGTTGAGGTCGATCAGGACAAGCGTGGGGAACTGTATAAACAAGCACAAGTGATTATTAAACAGGATGCACCGTGGATTCCCTTGGTTCACAGCACACCGTTGATGGCAGGTAAAGCGAACCTCAAGGGTTTTGTACCTTCTCCGGCAGGTATGGAAGCGTACGGAAATATTTATTTTGAATAGCCCAAACGCAAGCAGGCGGTGAATAGGATATGAACTCATATATTGTAAAAAGACTGGCCATATTGATTCCTGTATTACTAGGCATGACGCTTATCGTATTTTCGATTATTCATGCTATTCCGGGTGATCCGGCGGAAACCATACTAGGAGATAAAGCTACGGAACAGTCCAAGCAGGCGCTACGTGAGCAATTGGGACTGGATAAGCCGTGGTTTCAGCAATATGGAACCTATTTGAGTGAACTGGCACATGGAGACTTGGGTGATTCCATTCGCACCAGACAGCCGATTGCCCGGGAAATGCTTCCTTATCTGGCGGCTACGCTGGAGTTGACAGTAGTGAGCATGTTTTTTGCCATAGTAGTTGGAATGAACGCTGGCATCGTGAGTGCCTGGAAGCGAAATTCCTGGTTTGACTATGTCAGCATGGTCATTGCACTGGTCGGAGTATCGATGCCGATTTTTTGGCTGGGCTTGATGGAGCAATGGATTTTTGCAAATAAGCTGCATTGGCTTCCTTCCATCGGACGCATGAATTCCCGTGATCCGGTGGAAGCTGTGACACATTTAGCCGTGATTGATGCGTTCATAGGTGGACGTATGGATCAGGTGTGGACCGTTATCAAGCATTTGATCCTACCCAGTATCGCACTGGGAACGATTCCAATGGCGGTCATTGCGCGCATTACCCGTTCCAGTATGCTGGAGGTTATGGATGCGGACTATATCCGTACGGCTCGGGCGAAGGGGCTGGCATCTTTTCAAGTCGTGTACAAACATGCGCTTAAAAATGCTGCGATCCCTGTGCTTACTGTCATCGGTCTTCAGACGGGATCACTACTGGGAGGCGCGGTACTGACAGAAACCATTTTTGCCTGGCCCGGCATCGGGCGGTACATTTTTGAAGCGATCAGCTCGCGTGACTATCCGGTTATTCAAAGCGGAATTCTGATCATAGCGTTTCTGTTCGTCATCATTAATCTGATTGTCGATTTGTTGTACGCGGTTCTCGACCGGCGTATCCGTTATCAGTAATCAAGTCGTCAATTGTTCAAGGGGGAGCTTGTCCGATGTCACAATTTTCAATGGAACCCAACAACATACCGACGACACGCAGTACATTGGCGCATTTGCCTGTTGTGACTGGCCCTTGGAGGGACGCGTGGAGGGCATTCCGTCACAATAAAATGGCGTTCGTCGGCCTGAGCATTATTATCTTCTTTGTCATCATTGCTTTGATCGCGCCGTGGATTGCTCCTTTTGACTATAAAGAGCAAAATTTGGTGAGCCGTTTGCAGCCTCCTTCTGCGGAGCATTGGTTCGGTACGGATGATCTCGGTCGAGATTTACTGACTCGCACGCTGTATGGAGCCAGAATCTCGTTGTGGGTCGGTTTCTTGTCTGTTATTGGTTCAATGATTGTAGGAACCGCCTTAGGTTTAATCGCAGGATTTTACGGAAAATGGGCAGATATGATCATTTCGCGGCTATTCGACATTTTACTGGCATTTCCGGGTATTTTGCTGGCCATTGCTATTGTGGCCATTCTAGGGCCTTCATTGGAAAATGCGCTGTACGCCATTGCCATTGTCAATGTGCCAACGTATGGAAGGTTAGTTCGCTCTAAGGTGCTGAGTGTCAAAACAGAGGAGTATATCACTTCTGCTAGAGCGCTTGGAGCCAATAATACACGAATCATCCTCCGTTATATTTTGCCTAACAGCCTGACACCAATCATCGTACAGGGAACGTTGGGGATCGGAACGGCTATCATTGAAGCAGCAGCGCTTGGATTTCTAGGCTTGGGTGCACAACCTCCTGAGCCAGAGTGGGGTAAAATGTTGTCCGATTCGCGGCAATATATCCAGAACGCGCCGTGGACAGTTATTTTTCCGGGGATATCTATCATGCTGACCGTATTAGGCTTTAATCTGATGGGTGATGGGCTGCGGGATGTATTGGACCCGAGGGCAAAGCGTTAGAGCAAAAGTGGTGAGGGATATAAAGTTGAGTAAAGAGGTGTTCTCTGGCCTGAATCCAATGGCTGGGGAACACCTTTTTTATATTAGATTTTCAAATTCGATTCGAACTGAAAAAGTACAAGTTAAAAATATGTTTACTATTTAATATCTTTCGTATATATTAATATTTGGAAATTATTTTTTCACAAATATTTCCTACAAAACTAGATTGAATTAACAGAGGAGATTATTTCAATGAGCATTTCATTAAGAATAGAACGTAAATCCGGTGGTGAACCAATCGAGTTTGTAAAAGGTGAGATCACTGGCTTTACTTATAAAAATAATAGTTCCCTAAACCTTTCAGCTAAGTCTACAAACTTGGTTCATTCGCTACATATTCTAAGCAAAATTCCGCTTCATTCGCTTCCTTCAGTTATAGACAATGCGGATAATTCCAACATGCTGTACACATGGGCAAACACAGAATATGAACCTGATACTGAGGATTACTATCGAAAATGTAATATCCAAATCGTTAGAAATGAAAACACAATTCGAGATATTACGTTTACACACGCTTACGTACATGAGTATCAAGAACAGATTGATACCAGCAAAGAGATTCTTGAGTTTGAACTTGTTTTAAAACAAAAAGAAGATCAATTGGGAAAAATTCAATATAGTCCTCAGTTAGAACTTAAGGAAACAAGAGAAAAGGAACAGTCTGATGTCTCGGAAAAAGTACTAGAAGATGCATATAGTAAGAATATGTTAGTGTATGCAGGAAGTAATACTTTTCCGTTTGAAAATCCTATGGTAGAACTAGAAAAGACTTGGGTGCGAGGCGTAGAGAAGGTAAAGAATTCTTCAGATACTGTACTACATTATCCTGATCGTAAAGCTTTTACATTAGTAGCTGTTCCTATAGCTCGAAAGAAGTACGGGGACATCACAGCCAATTTACTTCAACATTCACTTGATTACAACCCAGGAAATTTACACTTTAACGAATGGTCATATGAGGCGCAGCAAATTAAAAAATCTAAAGAACACATCGCAATAGTTAATGACGAAGTCAAAAAAGCTAATGCTAATAAAGCTAAAAGTTTTTCGAATAATGAATCTAAGGGATTAGAAAGTGATAAAGATTTATATAATGCTTTTCACAAGATGTATTATAAAATAAATGGAAACTACGTTGACGGGCAATGGAAAATTACTACAATATATTATGATAAATATAATTTTGAGTATAATTTTAAACAAATGTTTACTGGGAACAACAAACTTGGTTGGGCTGCAGCAAACCTAACAAATTTAATGGAATCATGGGGAACATTAAATGAGTATACGTCTTATGTAACAGTAACTGATACAAGAAAAGCTTGGAAGTGAGTGTGAATTGTAGATGAAGCGTAGATATATCTTTATTTTGATCTTGATCTCTCTACTAGTTATAATTACTACTCTAATTTTCCTGGTGAATTCTGGGGATGATACGAAGTATAAATACCCATCAGGCAAAGATACCGTAGAATATTTTGGTGACGGGACTTTTCAAATTTTTAGAGGGGGGCCGGACGACCCTTTAATACTTTATAATCATCTTGCTGATCCAACGGAAAATACTGTTGATAATATTGTGTCATATAAGATAAAAAACAATATCGTATATGTGGTTGGTGAAAATAGCTTCATTAAGCTGGATTCAAGTACCAACACATACAAGCAAAAGAAACGGATTTCCGATTTTACTTCCGAAGATAGAGAAATATTCAATAAATTAATGGAAAAATAGAAGTTATCATAAGCAAAAACAAGTCTCGGGACATAGTTGGGACTTGTTTTTTTATTTCTCATCGTCTGACCACTGGCTTGACTTGATAGGCGATAATGCGCTAGGTGGGATAGTTTGATGCTTACATATATAACTGAAAGTCATGTGAGCTTTCATGAAGCGCGAAAAAAATGTATAATCACTCCAATTGAGTACGTAGGGAGTGGGATTTATGACATGGCAGGACAAGAGAGAGCATCGGCAATTTGCGGAACAGACACGAAGCGACGCTTCACGGGCCGCATATGAACGGGATTACTCCCGTTTGATTCATTCACCGACTTTCCGTCGGTTGCAGGGTAAATCACAGGTATTTGGTGCAGGCACGGGCGATTATTATCGCACACGACTGACGCATTCCTTGGAGGTAGCGCAAATTGCGCGTGAAGCATCCCGAAGCTTGCTGCGCCGCCATCCTGAAGTAGAGCTGGAACAGGCAGATAACGCAGGACTGATCATTGACCCTGAGGTGGTAGAATGTGCTTCCATCGCACATGACTTTGGGCATCCCCCGTTCGGGCACAAGGGAGAAGAAGTACTGGACGGGATTTTGGATCAACTGATTGAAACAAAGGTAGAAAAGATATCCTCTGCCGGAGGCTTCACACTGGAGTCCAAGCGTGGACAGGAGGCCTATGCGCGTGAGCGACGAATTTATGAGCATTTTGAAGGGAATGCGCACAATTTCCGGCTGATTATGTTTTTGGAGAAGCGTGAGAACGTGGATGGTTTGAATTTGTCGGACGCTGTGTTACTGGGGATCAACAAATACCCGTACCCAGGGATTCTGAACAAAAAAGGGTTGTATCTGCATGAGTGGGAATATATACGTTCCATCCGCGAGGATTGGGGTATCCCTGATGGTAAAAAAACGCTGGAAGCCCAGCTTATGGACCTGTGCGACGATATCGCTTATTCTGCGCATGATTTGGAGGATGGGATTAAGGCTGGAAAAATCGAGGTACACGAGCACTTCTTGTATGATCCGTATTTAATTCGTCTGATTACGGAGAAAATCACCACGTTGGAGGATAGCTTCTGGCAAGGCTGGCAACTGGCTCAGATTGAGCAGAAGGTAGCGGCTGTGCTGAGTGAATTTTTGAAGGTGTGGAATGGCAAGATGCCGATGTGTGAACACGATTATTCCCGGACCCGCCGTGAAGTGAAGGCATACTGGGTCAGTCTGTTTGTCAGCAGCTTGGGTGTCATTGATGATGGAAATTGGAAAAAAGTGACCTTTGTACGGGATGGAAACGAAGATTTGGATATGCTGCGCACGGTGAGTGTATTGAAAAGCTTTGCTTGGGTTACGATGATCCGCGATCTGCGCGTACAGCGACTGCAAAAACGGAGTGAGTGGATGCTCAAACGACTTTGGTTGGCTTTTCTGGACCCGGAAACATCCAAATCTATTATTCCAAGCGACTGGCTCCAGCGCTATGAGCGCGACCAAGCCAAGACGAAGCCGATCTGGACATGGGAGCATATGGTCATAGACTATATTGCAGGCATGACCGATGCTTTTGCTGAAAAAATCTATAATGAGTTATACGGCCTGAAGGTGGGTTCCATTTATGATCTGGATTAACCTTTAAATTCCCCCTATATAGTAGAAGAAACTGGTTTATAGCTGATAGTAGGAGGGAGGATTGTGTCTATGCCATCTCGGTCTTTATCTATAAAAAGGTTGAATCTCGGTGTGCTCGATATGGTGCCGTTGCTGCCCGGTAACCGTCCGGAGCAGGCGGTTCAACGAGCTGGCGAACTAGCGAGACAGGCAGAAGCGTGGGGATATACACGTTACTGGACCTCGGAGCACCATGATATGGAGGGGCTGGCTTCCTCCAGCCCGGAAGTGCTGCTGTCTCATATCGGGGCGGTGACGAAGACAATCAAACTGGGTGCGGGTGCTATCTTGCTTCCGCATTATAGTCCAGTCAAGGTCGCGGAATGGTTTCATCTGCTGGCCGCTCTATATCCTGGCAGAGTCGAATTGGGTCTGGGGAGAGCACCTGGTGGGGGACCTCATGCTTCGATGGCACTGAGCGGCAATTTTCTTCAACATGTGACGGAGCTGCCACAGACGATGGAAGCTCTATTGGCTTTGCTGGAAGGTACTTACGAATATGAACAGGTGCCTGTGTTTGCCCGGCCAATGCCTGAACAGCCGCCAGCAGTGTGGATGCTGGGCACAAACCGAAAAAGTGCCGAATATGCCGCCCAGTATTCAACAGGCTATGTATTCGGTCAGTTTATGAGTGAACATCAAACAGAAGAGATGCTCAGCATTTACCGCTCCAGCTTTCAGCCATCCAATCGGATAGACAAGCCACGTACCATGGTTGCTGTAGGCGCAGTATGTGCCTTGACGGATGAGCTGGCGCAGCAATGGGCTGCTCAGATTACATTGGGCGACCCGGCAATTCGGGCCAGCTGGCTGGTGGGAACGCCGTCGGTTATTGCCGAACGGTTACGTGGTTTGCAGATTAAATATGATAACGATGAGTTTCTGTTGGTCACACCGATTCCCGATTATGAGCAGCGGCTTCACTCCTACCGTCTAATAGCGGAGGCCGTAAATTCTAGCCTTGATTCCTAATGAAAAGATGAAAAGAGATCTGACATGAATAAACAGAAAACGAATATCGATGAAATGAAACCAAGCTACGTGTATACCTATGCGTGTCATGAAACAGAGCGTGAGTTATGTCTTTTGGAATTAAAATGTTTGTTCGGTCAGCCGCCCGTGCAGGATTCCATCCTGTTGTCCCATCGACGCCTGGAACCGGGGACCAGCCCGTTTATTCATCTTCGGCTGGATGTAGTGACAGATGCGGGAACACTGGAAGAGCTATGCGAAGCAGCCTCTATGTTACAGCTTGAGGAAGGAAAGACTTTCAAGGTGTTGTGCCTTAAAGAAGGTGACCATGAGGCCGACTATGACGAGCGGCGCGGGATCGAACGCCGGATTGGCGCGCGTATTCATGGGCAGGCGCAAATGAAGACACCGGATATCACCCTTGGTGTTATTCGGATAGGAGAACGGTGGCTACTGGGTAGGTGTCAGTATAGCGACAGATCGTGGCAGGAGCGTCGTCAGAAGCCGCAAAATTATTCTACTGGACTCCCCGTTCTGGTAGCTAGGGCACTTGTGAATTTGGCAGCAACTGATCTAATAGCAACAAAGGGAGAACCAGGCTCATTGAAACTGCTGGACCCGTGTTGTGGTATGGGCAATGTAATGATTGAAGCATTAAGTATGGGAAAGGATATTCGCGGTTGTGATATCAATCCGTTGGCGGTGCGTGGGGCACGAGTGAATATGCGTCATTTTGGATATGAAGAAGATCTAGTGAAACTCGGGGATATGAATAAGCTCGAAGGCACATACGATGCGGCCATATTGGATATGCCCTATAACCTGTGCTCCGTGCTCCCGGCTGATGAACAAAAGAAGATGCTGCGCAGTCTGAGACGCTTGGCCGCGCGGGCGGTGGTCGTGAGCACGGAGCCGATGGAAACATTGTTATCCGAGTCAGGTTGGACCCTTACGGAGCAATGTCGCATACATAAGACAGGTATGAGTCGGGAAATCTGGATCTGTAAGTAGTGTGTTAATACTGAGTTTTATAGTTAACCAAATTCAACGGCAGTTCCTGATCAGCGGCATAGGCATTCAAATTAGTAAGAAAAATATCTACCGCTCGTTCGGCGTATCGGTCCGTATCGCCTGCAATATGCGGTGTGATCAAAACATGGTCCAGACTCCATAGTGGATGTGACGCAGGTAGTGGTTCTTCCTCGAATACATCCAGTCCGGCAAAGGCAATATGCTTTTGCTCCAAAGAGCGTACAAGCGCATCCGTATGAACGGTTCCACCGCGACCTACATTAATGAAGAAGGCTCCCTTACGCATAGCTGCAAATGCTTTTTCGTCAAAGAAGTGATGAGTCTCCTCGGTGAATGGCAATATATTTACCACGATATCCGCTGCTCCCAATGCATCGTGTAGTTGTTCGTTAGTATACATATGCTCTACATGCGGAGCTTCCTTGCCAGAACGGCGGACTCCGATTACCCGCATGCCAAAGGATTCTGCAATCCGCGCTGTTTCACGGCCAATTTCGCCAACGCCTGTAATCAACAGCGTTTTGCCACGTAATTCCGTCAGTTGGCCTTTCGGTGGTTGCCATGTTTTCTGACGCTGCAAGAGAGCTGCTTGCTGTAAATAACGTGTATGCGATAGCAGCATTCCAAAGATCTGCTCTGTAATTGGAATGGCATGCACACCACTCGTATTCGTGAGTAAAATGTTACGCTTCTCCAATTCGGTAAGCGGTAGCTTATCAATCCCAGCCGACCAGGTTTGTATCCACTTCAGCTTGCTGTCTGGATGTAATGCATCTTCGGCAATATGCTTGGACCAGCCCAGAATAATCTCGGCCTCCCGGATTTGTTTAGATTCTAATTCCTGAGCTTTGCCAATAATCAACTCGTAGCCCGAAGCCGCTGCACGAACTTGTTTTTTTTGCTCTTCCGTCAGTTGATGTAAGCTTAAAATGTTTCCCATAGTTCACAGCCTCCTCGATTTTTGATTCCTTGGAGTTTCCAATATATTCTGGCGAACCATCTTTTCAAGAATAACAGATTGCTGAAAAAATTGCATAAGAAGGATAAAAACGAGCTCGCGGTGTCACTATATATAACAACAAATGGCTTTACCCTGATTAGGGACAATCCAAACAGCTGCTTTTGAAATATCCACAAATATCTATAGCAAAGGAGGTAAAGGTTGATGAAAGATGAATCGCAAAGACTTTTTACAGCTATTGCTCTCCCAAATGAGCACAAGAAGAACTTACATCATTGGGTGGAGCAGGATTTGAGTGATCTTTCTTTTCGCAAATGGGTTGATTTCAGAGATTACCACGTGACGCTTCAGTTTTTGGGTGATGTGGAGACGTCGGGTATCCCGAAACTTGAGCAGGTTTTAGTTCAAGCGGCAGCTGAGCATCACCCGTTCACACTTGGCATTGGAGAAGCAGGTTTTTTTGGCCGTGAAGAATTTCCACGTGTACTCTGGAAAGGAGTGACTGAACAGCGAGAGTCGCTAGAGCAGCTATATCAGTCTATACTTCGTGCTACCAAACCGCTTGGTTTTAAACCTGAGGACAGACCCTATCGGCCTCATATCACCGTAGCACGTTCGTACACAGGGGGACAGCCCGTTCCAGCTTCTGTGTGGCAGCCAAATGACCGAAGCGGTGGGCCTTGGGAAGTGGGAGAATTTGTTTTATATGCAACACGATTGGGTCAAAAACCAATGTACCAAATAATTCAAACATTCCCATTAATGAGGCGAAACCCTTGATCTATCAGCGAATTTAGTGATATAGTGTTTCAGCGTTATTCAAAAAGCGCATTTTGGGTTACATATCTGAGGAATGTGCTTAAGTTAACGGGAGGAACATTATGGAAATTATTAAAGAACATCGTTGGTTTGCACCTCTTTTGAGTGTGCTGCTTGTTTGTATATTGGGGATAGGCCTCTACGCTGAGGTTCAGCAAACACAGAATAATCATAAAAATGCATCCATGCATTCTCTGAGCTGGTCAGGGAACTCTGCAGCTCCTACATATGGCGACAGGATGGGGACCCATAAAGGGTCTAACAGGACAAGCCCCATCTTTGTTGCTGCTCATGGGCAGCCAAGCTGGAAAGAAATCATGCCGACTCCGTTACCCGCTTCCCAGATGAAGCAGGCGGAACAAGCTCGGAATAACGTTGCTACAGGCAAGAAAAAGCCTGAGGTCCAGCATAGCAAGTCCGCAATCCTAACCCCTCCTACAACCATCTACTTTACGAAGACAAAAATGCTCACGCAGGATGACAAGGCGTTGTCTACCTGGAGCTATACTGTCTCCGCTAAAGAACTGCTCCTGCTGCAAAAAATAGTGATGGCAGAAGCAGAAGGCGAACCGTACGAAGGCAAAGTGGCAGTTGCCAACGTTGTCTTAAACCGGCTGCGGTCAGCCCCATTTCCCGATACGATTCAGGCAGTGATTTATCAAAAAGCGCAATTTAGTCCGGTCGCGAACGGGCGTCTTCGTCGTGTTCAGCCCAACCAGGACAGCATCCGTGCGGTTACTGCTGCTTTGAACGGCCATAAAGCCGTGCCTGATAACACCTGTTTTTTCCTGTCGCTTACGTTGGCTCAGGACCTTACGGTTCATCATTCCCGTACCAAGGTGAAAACGATCGGTCATCATACCTTTTATAAATAAAGGCACCCTCTACAAATAACAGCCCTTTCTAAACAATAGGGTTCAGCTTTGTGAACGGATTTTGTGGTACAGGTGAAGCCAGTATGCAAAAGAGGTATAATAGGTAAAGGAAAGTAACCCAAATAATGAAAGTGACAAAGGAGGCGTAGATGATATGAAAATCACATATTATGGACATTCAGTTGTACTGGTAGAGGCAGAGGGGAAACGGATTATTATTGATCCTTTTTTGACGGGAAATCCTAAAGCAACCGTACAGGCCGAGGATATTCAGGTGGATGCCGTGTTGTTGACACACGGTCATGCCGATCATTTTGGAGATGCTGTTGAAATTGCCAAGCGCAATGATTGTCCAGTAATCGCGGTCGCGGAACTGGCCGAATATTGTTCATCCTTGGGGGCCAAAGCTCACGGTATGAATCTGGGTGGAGGTCACCACTTTGACGGCTTCCATGTGAAATTCACGCTTGCATTCCACAGCTCATCTTTGACGGTGGACGGACAAACCATTTACATGGGAGAGCCAGCGGGAATTTTATTGACCATGGGAGGCCAAACCTTTTTCCATGCAGGGGATACCGGCCTGTTTGGCGACATGCGTCTCATTGGGGAAACTAACTCCATCGATGCTGCGGTATTGCCGATCGGAGATGGTTATACGATGGGACCGGAGGATGCACTGCTGGCAGCAAAATGGCTGCGTGCAAGCCGCGTAATACCAGTGCATTACAATACGTTCCCGGGTATTGAGCAGGACGGAGACGGCTTCTGTGATCGTCTGCACAAAGAAGGCATTGAAGGGAAAGCGTTGAAGCCCGGTGAAAGTCTCGAATTTTAATACGGATATCTGATTTACGGGAATACACTTGATGGTCTATAAACTCATCAAAGCTCCTTTGTCAGCCTTTTCTGTTCCTTAGAGGAATAGGAAAGGCTGTTTTTTAAAAGTGAATATTTATACATAAAAATGAGATATTTTTGCATTGATACGTTGAAGCTGTAATGTAAAAGATTTATTATCACAATCATAAAAACTTTGAATTGCTAACATGATAGGTCAATGATAAAATGATAGAACTAATTAGATTCATCAGTGGAATCGACGTATTTTTCAAGTCAAGCCATTGCATAATTATTGAAAAACATACGCATTCGGCGGACCGTACCGCCTTGAATACGTCACATGTTTTGTCCCCCATTCCTCGTAGTTGTTCTTTGAGTTACCTCTTGTCGCCACTGTCTTCTATTCGGCCGCCTGTATTTCAGGCCAGCATGACTTTATAACAGAAAGGTTGCGTTCCATGAGACAGACAGGTTTACCACCCAAACAGGGACTATATGATCCCCAATTCGAAAAAGACGCCTGCGGCATGGGCTTTGTTGCCCACATCAAGGGAAAACCATCGCACGATATTGTAAGTCAGGCTTTGACCATGCTCGTGAATATGGAGCATCGGGGCGGTCAGGGAAGTGAACCAAACTCCGGTGACGGAGCAGGGATTATGATTCAGGTCCCTCATCTGTTTTTTCAAGAGGAAGCGGAGCGATTGGGCTTTAAATTGCCAAAGGCCGGACATTATGGCGTGGGTATGCTTTTTGTATCCAATGATCCAAAAGTTCGTGAAGTGCATGAGCAGAAGCTAAGAGATATCATCGTGGACGAAGGTCAAAATTGTTTGGGTTTTCGCGATGTTCCAACTTATGATGAAATGCTGGGTAAATCGGCAAAAGCAGCTAAACCGGGCGTGCGTCAGGTATTCATCGGTCGTAGTAGCGATCTGAAGGAAGAACTGGACTTCGAACGGAAACTGTATGTCATTCGCAAACGTGCAGAGCTTGCTATTCGCTATAACCAAGAGGATGAGAACGGTGAGTCGTTCTATATTCCAAGTTTGTCATGTCGCAAGGTTGTATACAAAGGAATGCTCACAACCGAGCAGGTAGGCAAATTTTATCTGGATTTGCAGGATGAGCGGGTGACATCGGCGATCGCGCTGGTCCATTCCCGTTTTAGCACGAATACGTTCCCAAGCTGGGACCGTGCGCATCCTTATCGTTTTATGATTCACAACGGCGAAATTAATACGATGCGCGGCAACGTGAACTGGATGCATGCTCGCCAGGCGCAGTTTGAAAGCGAAGCGTTTGGCGGAGATATCAAGAAGGTAAAACCAGTCATTAACCCAGATGGCTCAGATACAGCCATGTTCGATAATACACTGGAGTTCCTGTATCTGAGCGGACGTTCTCTTCCTCATGTAGCCATGATGATGGTGCCGGAACCTTGGAACAAGCATGAAACCATGGACCCGAAGAAACGAGCATTTTATGAATATCACAGCACCATGATGGAACCGTGGGACGGACCGGCTGCGATGGCGTTTACAGACGGTATCCAAATCGGAGCCATTCTCGACCGCAACGGTCTGCGTCCTGCACGTTATTATGTGACCAAGGACGATCTGATCGCACTGTCTTCAGAGGCGGGTGTATTGGATATTGCTCCTGAAAATGTGCTCTATAAGGATCGTCTCCGTCCGGGTCGTATGCTGTTGGTTGATACCCAAGAAGGTCGTATCGTTTCTGACGAAGAGTTAAAGGAACGTATTGCTTCCGAGGAACCTTATCAGCAATGGCTGGATGAGCACTTGGTTGATCTGGATGAGCTGCCGGAAGCACTAGAACAACCGGAGCCTAAACATGAAAATGTAAACCAGCTTCAGCTCGCTTTTGGATATACGTTTGAAGAACTGCGCAAAATTCTGGAGCCGATGGCACTTACAGGTGCAGAACCGATTGGTTCAATGGGGTACGATGCACCATTGGCGGTGCTGTCTGACCGTCCGCAACGTTTGTATAATTACTTTAAACAAATGTTTGCCCAAGTCACGAACCCGCCGATTGACGCCATTCGTGAAGAGATTGTAACGTCAACCGCAACTACGATTGGGCCAGAACGCAATTTGCTGCATCCAGAACCGGAAAGCTGTCGCCAGATTCGTTTGGATTCGCCGGTGTTGTCGAATGAGGAGTTTGCCAAAATTCGCCACGTACACCGTCCTGGCTTCAAATCAATGACCATTCCGATCTTCTTTGAAGCGAAGGAAGGTGCTGAGGGCTTACGCAAGGCGCTGGAAGGATTGTTTGAGGCGGCTGACCGTGTCATTGACAAAGGTCATAACATCCTGATTTTGTCCGACCGTGGAGTGGATGCGGAAAATGCGGCCATTCCGGCGTTGCTAGCTGTTTCCAGCCTGCATCACCATCTGATTAAGCAGGGTACACGCACACGTGTGAGCATTTTGCTGGAGTCTGGGGAGCCAAGGGATATTCACCATTATGCGGTGCTGCTTGGCTACGGTGTGAGCGCGGTTAATCCGTATCTGGCTTTTGAAACGCTGGATGTCATGATTCAGCAGGGCTTGTTGCGCGGCATCTCGCACGAAAAGGCAGTTAAAAATTATATTAAAGCGGCAACGAAGGGTGTCGTTAAAATATTGTCCAAAATGGGTATTTCCACGATTCAGTCGTACCGTGGAGCACAAATTTTTGAGGCTGTAGGTCTGAAGCAGGATTTTGTTGACCGTTATTTCACCTGGACACCTTCCCGCATTGGCGGTATTGGTCTGGAGGAAGTGACTACGGAAGCGCTGGTTCATCATAACCGTGCTTTCACTGACAAGGACGGCAACGACAAAGTGCTGGATTCGGGCGGCGACTATCAATGGCGTAACGATGGGGAGGAGCATTTGTTTAACCCGCAAACGGTGCATTTGCTCCAGCAGTCGGTTCGCTCGGGAGACTACAAGCTATACAAAAAGTACGCCAAGCTGGTGCAGGGCGAAACGGAACAGCATTTAACGATCCGCTCCATGCTTCAGTTGAAGCCTACGGGTGAGCCTGTGCCGCTGGAAGAAGTGGAATCCGCTGCATCCATTATGCGTCGCTTCAAGACAGGAGCCATGTCCTTTGGCTCTATCAGTCAGGAAGCGCATGAAGATATGGCGATTGCGATGAATCGGATCGGGGGCAAGAGCAATACGGGTGAAGGTGGGGAAAACCCTGCACGTTTCATACCGGATGCCAATGGCGATTCTCGTCGCAGTTCGATCAAGCAGGTAGCGTCGGGCCGATTCGGTGTAACATCGAATTACTTGGTGAACGCCGATGAAATTCAGATCAAAATGGCGCAAGGCGCGAAGCCGGGCGAAGGTGGACAACTGCCAGGACGTAAGGTATACCCTTGGGTCGCTGAGGTACGTGGTTCTACGCCAGGAGTAGGTTTGATTTCGCCACCACCGCATCACGATATTTATTCTATCGAGGATTTGGCAGAGCTCATCTATGATCTCAAAAACGCCAACCCGCGTGCTGACATTAACGTGAAACTGGTGTCAGAAGTAGGCGTAGGCACGATTGCTACAGGGGTAGCAAAAGGCCGTGCTGACATTATTCTGGTCAGCGGTTACGACGGTGGTACAGGCGCTTCCCCGCAAGGCTCCATCCGTCATGCGGGTATGCCATGGGAGCTGGGTCTGGCGGAGACGCATCAGACGCTGATGCTGAATAATCTGCGCGACCGCGTGGTATTGGAGACAGACGGCAAGATGCTGTCTGGCCGCGATTTGGTAGTAGCTGCTCTGTTGGGCGCGGAAGAATACGGCTTCTCTACAGCGCCGCTCGTGGCGTTGGGCTGTATTATGATGCGGGTATGCCAAATGGATACATGTCCGGTTGGTGTGGCTACGCAGAATCCGGAGCTACGCAAAAATTATATGGGCGATCCTGCCCATGTGGTGAATTTTATGCGTTTCATCGCAGAAGATGTCCGTGAAATTATGGCGGAATTGGGCTTCCGTACAATTCAGGAAATGATTGGACGTACGGATTGTCTGGATACCGTGAACGCCGATTCGCACTGGAAGAAGAAGGGCGTAGACCTGAGCTTGCTGTTGCATGTTCCTGAGTTGGAAGAAGGTAGTGTACGTTACCGCGTACAACGCCAAAATCACGGTCTGGAAGAAACACTCGACATGCAGCAGCTCGTACCGATGGCTGCGGAAGCGCTGGAGAACGGAACGCCTGTTGAGGGCACCTTACCTATTACAAACGTGAATCGGGCGGTAGGAACGATTCTGGGCAGCGAGGTCACCCGTAAGTATGGAGCGGCGGGTTTGCCTGAGGATACGATTCGCTTTAACTTTATTGGATCGGCAGGTCAGAGCTTCGGGGCATTTATTCCGAAAGGCATCACGTTGAGCGTGGAAGGCGATAGCAATGACTATGTCGGTAAAGGGCTATCTGGCGGTAAGGTTATTGTGAAAAAGTCTCACAAAGCGACCTTTAAGGCAGAAGAGAACATTATTATCGGAAATACAGCCTTGTATGGAGCCACCAGCGGTGAAGCTTACATTAGCGGAATCGCAGGCGAGCGCTTTGCCGTTCGGAACTCCGGCGCACGTATTGTAGTTGAGGGCGTTGGGGATCATGGTTGCGAATATATGACGGGCGGACGTGTAGCTGTATTGGGTGGAACCGGACGGAATTTTGGAGCCGGAATGTCCGGAGGTATTGCATATGTCTATGACCCTGAGGGGACGTTCCTGAGCCGTTGTAATCTGGAAATGGTGTTGCTGGAAGGTGTGGAAGATCCTGCAGAAGCAGCGGATTTGCGCGGCTTGATTCAACGCCATGTCACTTACACGGGTAGTGAAGCGGGACAACGTATTTTGGATGATTGGCAGACTGCGATTCAGCAGTTTGTACGAGTGATTCCAAAGGATTACAAGCGTATGGTTGAACAGATCCAAAAAGAAGAGGCAACTGGTTTGAGCGGAGATGAAGCTCTGTTGGCAGCATTTGAAGCCAATATGCGTGAATTAGCGCGTGCTGGGGGCTAAAATGTAGACTACCAGATTCACTAAAAAAGGACTCGCTGAATACCGCTGTTATAATTACAGTGGTACCAGCAAGTCTTTTTTAGGTTACTGAATTGTGATTTATTCCCTTGACAAACGTCATAAATTCTGACATTACCCCCAAAATGTTTTCCTGAAACGGTAAATATGTTATAAAAAGTACCAAATTTTTTGGAATGTAACCGTTTACGTAAGAGTTTATGTCTTGTTATTTATTTTTGGATTGGTTATGATTTTTTAGAGTACACAAACCTAATATGCCCATCGTCCCTTCAAAACACAGAATAGGGTGACAGGATGAAGTTGAGGAAGTCAGCAGAAGACAAAATGATTTTTCTATACCGTTATGTATCACTATCTTTAACGTCACTTGTTTTTCTGTTCGAATCATCTAGATTAATCGTGTGGCAGAAGCTGTTACTGATTGGTTTTCTATTTTTATCCGTTACAGCATTTACTTGGATTTACCGTAAATACAGACTTCATGATATGGTATTGAAATGTAGCATTGCACTAGAAACAGCAGGGATCATTTTGTTGTTATTCCCGACCGGAGGGATAAATAGCCCGTTCAAATGGTATGTGATTACTCCCATGCTGGTAGCTTGTGCTCATCTATCTATGAGGTACAGCTGGACGCTCCTACTTTCTTATATCGGTTTGGTGCTTACATTTTGTTATATCTTTTTTACACCAGGTCAATATTTTTTGTGGGATCTTATATTGCAGAACATTAATTTGTTTCTGGTATTGATCGTAACCACGATGGCAATGCAGGTTATCGGCGTCATGAAGGACGAACTGAAGGTGGCTAAAGAACAAGCCAATGAGACGATGGATCATATCAAGTCAATTTACCACATCATGGAGACGACCAGCCATAATGAGGCATTAAATCTGGGTCAGGTCATCTCGGATTACACTGTCAAGCTTACCAAGCAGAGCCGTGCATTTTTCTGGCTGGATAGTCAGGAGGAGGATGCACCGGCAAGCAGCCAGACAGGCTGGACGGTGGAGGAGGAAGAGCAGCTATTCGAGGAACTGGAGAATTACCGGGAGGAGTTCAGGGAAGAACGCGAACCATTTTTCAGACATCTGCCAGAATGGGGCGACTTTCTCATGATCACCGTACCGATGACGACCCGCTTTGTAGCGACGATTGGCCTCAAGCTGGGACCGGATCAAAGTCTGACAGGAAGACGCTGGCTCGTGCAACAACTGATATTCTTGGCTGAGCTGAGTGCTGTGTTTTTGGAGCGCTATGAGCTGGAGCGTATTGAGAATCAATTGATTGTGACGAATGAGCAGAACCGGATTGCAAATGAAATGCATGACAATGTTTCTCAGAGCCTTTTTGGTATTGTGTACGCAACGCATTCTCTCCGGCAAACCTGGTGTCATCAGCCAAAGGAGCAGGTGGAGGAGCAAATTGATCTAATTCAGCAATCTGCCAACCAAGCGGTTAGAGAGCTGAAAGGAGCGATTCATAGTCTAAGCTCGAAAAAAAGCGGAGGCTCAACTTGGTTAGGGACGGTGAAAAGTCATCTGCATACACTATCCAAGCTGAATCATGTACAAATTGATTTTGACATTCATGGTGATCATTATTCACTTCCGTATTTGTACCAAAAGGCTTTGTTCCGCATCATTTCCGAAGCGGCGGGGAACGCAATCCGTCATGGATTGGCCAAGCGAATTGATGTGAAGTTAAAATTGACGCCCCAAGTGATTAGACTGTCTATTCATGACGACGGAGTAGGGTTTGAGACGGCGAGAATGGTAGCAGGAGGTGAGGCGGTCAGTGCAGGCGGGGGCCTGGGCATGATGAATATGGAATATTTAGCTCAATCGATGGGAGGCGAATTTGATATTTCAAGTCGAATCGGAGAAGGAACACAGATCCGATTGTCCATTCCGGTAAATGCTTATGAATGAGGATTTTGCAAAATTCTCGAATAAAATGTGTGAACATTCTGCAATACAAAATCTGCGGTAACAATCGGATACATAGGGATTATGCAAATCCTGAACTGTAGACAGGAGGCCGAATCATGAAAATTGTCATTGTCGATGATCATCCTTTAGTACGGAAAGGACTTGCTGCGGTTATATCCATGCAGCCCAATGTTCAGTTTGCGGGAGAGGCCCAGAATCAACAGGAAGCACTTGTGGTGATTGAGGAAACGGATCCGGATCTGGTGCTGCTGGATTTGAAACTAGCTGATGAATCAGGGCTGGATATTATCAAGATAGCGCGCGGACGTGGTTTCAGAAGTAAATTTATTTTGCTGACCTCTTCCGCAACACGTGAAGATTTTCTGAAAGCAGAGGAAGCTTCCGTGGACGGTTATGTGCTTAAGGAAGCGTTGCCTGAGGAACTAATTTACGCGATTCATCTTGTCAACAAAGGACGCAAATATTATGATCCGGCTATTCTCGAAAACAAGCTGCGTGAAGATGCGGGCAATCTGACGGACGACCTGACGCCAAAGGAAAAGGAAGTGCTGGTCGAGTTGGGACAAGGAGCTTGCAATCGTGAAATTGCATCCCGATTATTTATCAGTGAGTTTACAGTCAAAAAGCATGTCAGTCAGATCCTGGCCAAGCTGCGGCTGGCGGATCGCACGCAGGCAGCGTTGTATGCCAATGCTATTGGTCTGGCGAAGTACGAGCCAACAAACATTGTATGATGCGCTGACTCTATAAGTTGCATTGCACTTTCATATGCGAGTGGAATGAAAAGCCTCAAAATCACCAATTTTTGTGATTTTGAGGCTTTTTTCGATTTCTTTTTCCATAATCAACAATGTATGGTACAAAAGTATACCATGCCGTATCCGAAAGTATACATTTCCCTCCCCCTGTAGTGAGGGAGAAAGTGCCATTCGGTTCCATGTCGTTCACAGAGCCAATTGTTACAATAAAGTCATACTTAAATATGAAGAGAAATTGTATAGGAGGGAGGATTTTTGTGGAGAAAACCATTTTGGATTATCTAGTCCTGATTAAAAGAAGATTGTGGCTGATTGCGATTTTTGTCATTCTCTCATGTGTAACAACATACTTTGTGAGCGACAATGTCGTGAAGCCAGTCTACTCCGCTTCAAGCCAACTGCTGGTTAATCATATTTCCGCCAAGCAGGGGAGCAACAATCTGAACGACGTCAACACAAGTCTTAATTTGGTGGAAAGCTACAAGCAAATTCTCACTTCACCTAAAATTATGGACGCTGTTGTAGCGACTCATCCCGAATTCGGTTTGACACAGCAGAAGTTGGCAGAAAAGCTGCAGATTAAATCCTCGGATAAAAGTCAGGTTATCGGTTTGACGTTTGAGGCAGGGAGCTATCCACAGGCCGCAGCGGTTGTAAACGCGGTTACCCAGAAATTCGTACAGACGGTTCCGGGATTGATGGAATTGAATAATGTGAAAATTTTAAATGAAGCGGATCCTCAGGCCAATCCTGACCCGATTAATGGGAACCCGCTCATGAATATTGCGATTAGTTTTCTCGTATCGCTGATGATTGCATTGGGCACGATTGTGTTCCTGGAAAGCATTAACGGTACGCTGCGCTCGGAGAAAGAAGCGGACGCGGACATCGGTATTCCGGTAATTGCATCGATTCCAGTCATTCGCAAGAAGGACGTCGATGGAGCAGCCGGAAATTCCAAAGAACGGGTAGGGGAGCGTAAATATGCTGCGATTGAATGACATGTTGATTACAGAAAGTAATCCATCATCGTATATCTCGGAATCATTTCGATCCCTCCGTACATACATCCGGCAGCAGGTGATTGGGCAAAAGGACCGTGGGACGGTTCTATTGTTAACCTCGCCGGAAAGCGGAGCGGGTAAAACAACACTGCTCGCCAACATCGGAGTTTCCTTTGCACAAGAAGGCAAGAAGGTAGCTCTGGTGGATTGTAATCTGCATAAACCAGCGCTGCATGAGATATTCGGAATGGAGAATACCGGAGGTCTATCGGCTTATTTGCGCGGTGGGGCTTCTTCCAAGTCTATCGTTAGGCATGGTGGCCTGGAGCTATCGGTTGTTCCCGGTGGAGACACCCTGTACAACGCAGCAGATCTGCTCGGTAGCGAACGTATGGCTGAGCTACTCGAAGAGCTCAAACGTGAATATGACATCATTTTACTCGATTCGGCTCCGGCGCTGAATTATACGGATGCTCGTCTGATTGCAGGCTTAACGGATGGTGTGATTCTCGTTGCTAGACATGGTCGTACCAAACGGGAAGATCTACGCAAAACAAAGCAACTCATGGAGCAGGCCAGTGCGACGCTGGTTGGAATTGTGATGAATCAGGTGAAGTAAGCAACACCAAAATTCGATGAAGCAAGGAGAATGAGTGCGATGACGAAAAGAGTGAAAAAGGCCATTATTCCAGCAGCAGGGTTAGGTACGCGCTTCCTCCCTGCCACAAAAGCGATGCCTAAGGAAATGCTTCCAATTATCAATAAGCCTACGATTCAATATATCGTGGAAGAAGCGATTGCTTCTGGTATTGAGGACATTATTATCGTTACGGGTAAAGGCAAACGTGCCATTGAGGACCACTTTGACAACGCATTTGAGCTGGAATCAAAACTGCTCGAGGACGGTAAGCTGAAGCTTCTGGAGGAAGTACAGCGTTCTTCGGGAGTGGAAATTCACTACATTCGCCAAAAAGAACCCAAAGGTCTTGGACATGCGGTATGGTGCGCAAGACGCTTTATCGGGGACGAGCCATTTGGTGTGCTGCTGGGTGATGATATCGTAACAGGTCAGAAGCCTTGCCTGCGCCAGCTGATGGATCAGTATGAGGAAACTCAAAATTCGGTTATCGGTGTGCAGCGGGTACCGCAGGAATTTACGAACCGGTATGGCATCATTGAACCGGATCAGCAGGACGGACGCTTGTACCGAGTGAATAATTTTATAGAAAAACCGGCTCCAGGCACAGCGCCATCCGATTTGGCTATTATGGGTCGCTACGTGTTCTCGCCGAAAATTTTCAAATATCTTGATCTTCAGGAAAAAGGAGCTGGCGGCGAAATTCAGTTGACGGATGCGATCCAAAAGCTGAATCAGAGTGAGCGTGTGTACGCCTATGATTTTGAAGGCACACGTTATGACGTAGGTGAGCGTCTTGGATATATTTTAACCACACTTGAATTTGCACTTGCCAGCGATGATTTGAAGTATCCGGTTATGGAGGCCATGAATGAATGGTTGAAAAAGACCGAGAAAGCAACCACGGCAGGTTGAGAGGGGGTACGTCAGCATGAGCATGGAAAATTTACCGGAGGACGGCGAGGCTGTCATGTCAGGTAAAGCGTTTTACATGCCATACGGAAATACACAAATTCAGGATAAAACGTCCTACCTGGTCACAAAACGCCTCCTTGATATGCTGCTGTCGTTCGTGGGCTTGATCGTCTTGCTTCCGCTTTTTGTAGTGGTAGGCGTTCTGATTAAGCTCGAAGACCCAAAGGGAAGCGTGTTTTTCAAGCAAACTCGGGTGGGCAAGAATGAGAAGTTATTCGATATGTATAAATTCCGTTCAATGGTGTCCAATGCTGAGGAACTGAAAAAGGACTTGATGGAGCTGAATGAAGTGAGCGGCGCCATGTTCAAAATTAAAAACGATCCTCGGATCACGAAAATTGGCAGTTTTCTGCGTAAGACGAGTATTGATGAGATTCCGCAGCTGTGGAACGTGTTGGTCGGCGACATGACTTTAGTCGGTCCGCGTCCGCCGTTGCCAAGCGAGGTCGAGCAATATTCCGATTATGATAAGCAACGCCTGATTGTAACACCGGGATGTACGGGTTACTGGCAGGTGAGCGCACGTAACAGTGTAGGCTTCGAAGAAATGGTGCAAATGGATTTGAAGTATATTCATGTTCGCAATACGTGGCTCGATTTGAAAATCATCATGAAAACAGGCGTTAAAATGCTGTTCTCCAAGGATGCTTACTGATGGATGCATTCAAGCGATGTCCCGCAGTGTCCGTCGTTATTTGCACCTATAACCGGGCGGATCTGCTGGAAAAAACGTTAATGTCCCTGCTGGAGCTGGAAGACCTTGCACTGGCTGAGATCATTGTGGTCGATAACCGATCCACTGATCATACAGCAGCGACGATCAAAAGGTTCACCGTCGCCCATGGTCAGAATATCCATCTCCGATATCATTATGAGCGCGAACAAGGACTGTCTGCTGCTCGTAATGCAGGCATTACGTTATCAAGAGCGGAAGTCATTGCTTTTCTCGATGATGATGCAATTCCGTGTGTTACATGGTTGCAAACGATTATGTCAGCATTCGGGAACAATCCTGAGCTGACGGCTATGGGTGGGAAAATTGACCCTATGTTTGAGACGGAACGACCGGGTTGGCTGACAGGCCCGCTTGAACTGCCTTACACGATTATTGATCTGGGCAAAGCCATTCGTGAATATCCGTCGGGACTGAATCCATTTGGAGCGAATATGGCGATGCGTAAAACGGCTTTTGCCGCTGTTATGTTCCCGCTTCATCTAGGCAGAAAGGGAGATATCCTTCTATCTGGTGAAGAATCGTGGGTATTCGAGCAAATCCGTAAAAATGGTGGAACGATTATGTATCATCCACACATGTCTGTGGAACATTTTGTGCCGGCTTCACGGTTAACAAAAGAATGGATCATGAACCGCTACTATTGTCAGGGCATGTCTAACGCTGCTCAGGCCGTAGGTCTGCGCGGCAACGCGATGCTGATGGCGAAGACGGCAGCCAAAGTGTTATACATCACTTTGGATTCCCTGCTGGCGCGTAGTGAGGGCAGGAAGCTGTTGAACCGGTGCAGGCTTGAAAGTATCCGTGGGACGCTGGATACACTGCGCAACCGGAAAAGCGAGTCAGCTGCGGGGTGAAAGATGGAACATGAGTAACTATCCTTGGACTACTAGAATAAACACCATACAGCATGTTTTTATTTTTCTACTGGGCGCTCTTGCTGTAGGAATTGCGGCTACCTATCAGCCGGTGGTCAGTATTGCGGCGGTATGTTTACTGCTCTTGCTGGCTGTTTCTATCCATCATCCGGAGCGCATCAGCTATGCTGTTTTGCTAAGTACAGCAGTCTCAGTCGATTCTTTGTATCAGGGCGGCGTGTTCGGTATTGAGATTTTGTCATTGTACAAATTGGGCATTTTGGCTCTGTTGGTGCCGTGCATGCTCGTGTATGGCATACGTCTCAAGTTCAGCTATCCGGTCTGGGCATTGGTGATCATGCTGGGAATCACATTTGGATTTTCAGCATGGATGCCTTTGTTAACGACCTCGATTGCCGTCAAGGCGTTCGTCGGTTTATCACTCCCTTTCTTTTTTTTACTGATCCAGTGGAAAAAGGATGTGGCAGAAAAGCATATCCGACTGATCAGTCTGTTGCCCATTATTAGTGTGGTCATTGGGCTGGGTTTGCAGGTTCTAGGGCTGCATTCGTTTACGGATGTGGAATTTACGGGCGCAGTCAGAGTACAAGGAGCGAATATACCGCCGCATCTGGCAATGCTCTCCTTTCTCGGAATTGCCGTCTCTCTAATTGAGGTCAAGCGCAAACCCAAGCAAGCCGCTTTTTATTACACAGTGTTGGCACTGAACTTTCTGATTCTGATCGCCACCGGTACACGTGGACCGATTCTGGCATTGTTATTACTGTTTGCTGTGTATCTGTTTGATATTGCCCGTCAGTACCTCAAGGGGAAAGTCAATTATTTGCTACCGCTGGCCGGATCGTTTTTGGTTGCTCTGGGGGCGGTGGCCCTGCAATGGAACAATTTAAAAAAACGCTCCTTCGAACGGGAGACCGATACAGGCATTGACCTATCGGGACGCTCGGAGGCATGGGAATATTTTTTGAACAGAGTACATGATTACCCTTGGTCAGGTAGAGGTCTTGGCGCGGTAACGGTTGCGAACGACGGGACGTTATTCAATGGTTTCGTTGTACCGCATAATGAGTATATTCGCTTTTATTTTGACACGGGATATATCGGTTGCGGGCTATTAATGCTTTCATTGCTGATCGTGTTCGCTCTCATTTACCGGTCGCTTGCCAAGTCTATCAAACCTTATTTTGCAAGCTTAATTGCAGGCTTTCTGATCTACTCGTTTTCAGATAATACGTTGTCGACGGTTCAGATGATTATTCCATTTTGCTGGTATTTAAACGCGTTATACCAGACATCTACTCAAACCGATTTTCGCAAAGAGAAGTGATACGATGAGCAGAGTGAACATGTTCGATGTCAACTTTGATAATTACGATTTTAATGATCTACTCGAATTTATAGATACTTCTATTGAACATCAGCGTCATTCCTACATTTTGACCTGTAATGTCGATCATGTGATCAAGCTTCGCAAGGATGATGAATTCCGCAAGGTGTATTCAGATGCCGGAGCTGTAGTGGCCGATGGGATGCCTATCATATGGGCGTCCAAGTTACTGAAAAAGCCCCTCAAACAAAAAGTGTCCGGGTCAGATTTGTTCACTCGGTTGGGGGAGGCTTTTGAGGATCGAGGCTATCGTTTATTTTTTCTGGGTGCAGCTGACGGTATTCCTGAGAAGGCTATGCTCAATCTCCAGGAATCTTATCCGAACATGAACGTGGTGGGCTGTTACTCTCCTTCTTATGGATTTGAGAAAAACGAAGAGGAGAACAGACACATTGTCCAATTGCTGCAAGAGGCTCGCCCGGACATCGTTTTTGTTGGTGTAGGCGCACCTAAACAGGAAAAATGGATTTACAGATATTATGAGACTTACCGCGCTCCGATTTCAATTGGGGTGGGAGCGACCTTTGATTTCCTGTCGGGAAATGTGAAAAGAGCACCGGAGCTGATGCAGAAGACGGGATTTGAATGGTTCTGGAGATTGTCTCAGGAGCCTAAACGATTGTGGAAAAGATATTTGATTGAGGATTCCCAATTTCTCGTTCTGCTGTTTAAGGAGATGTTCAAGCGGAAGCGGATGAAGGGAGGTCAGGGGTGAGAAACATGAGTCGGTTGGCAGATCAGCAGATTTCCGTTTGGCTAGGAAATCGGCGTGGAATCGGCATGGGGTTGCTGGCTTGTATGCTGCCACTCGCCATCGGATTTGCCAGCGCCAAGATGAATCCCACCATGAGCCAGCAGGGAGCCATATTGCTGGCGCTCGTTTTTCCGGCCTTCCTGCTGGCGATCTTGCAATCCCGGCTACTGATTCCTTACACGCTGGTAGTGTGGGCAGTAGGCCCGGAAATCCGCCGTATTGCGGATTGGTTGGAGGGAACCTACCACTCGGTTTCCTTGTTGAGTGTGGCACCGCTGCTGGTAAGCAGCATGTTGATTATTCCTGTGCTGCGGGGTATTCATCTGGCGGAAAAGCCATTAACCCGAATTGCTGTATTTTTCGGCATGGAATTGGCCTACGGAAGTGTCGTCGGGTTATTCAAAAATGGTATTGTTTTTGCTTATGATTTAGCCAATTATGTGGTTCCTTTGATCCTGTTGCCTTATCTTGCGATTAAGCCCATGAAGGCGAAGGAGCTGGACCGACTGCTGTATTCATATGCCAACATTGCTGTTCTTGTGGCAATTTACGGCATTATCCAGTACTTGACGGTGCCTCCGTGGGATGCATTTTGGATGAATCATGTAGAAATGAATTCCATTGGTGTTCCAGAACCACTTCAAATCAGAGTATTTTCTTCCATGAACTCGCCCGGTCCGTGCGCTATTTTCCTGGCAATGGCACTTGTACCCATGCTAATGGAAAAACGTTGGCGTGGCACTTTGGGATGGATCGGAATCCTGCTGACGGTCGTTTGTCTCTTAATCACGCTGGTACGTTCAGCCTGGCTAATTGCATTCGTCATGTTGCTGGCTTATATTCTCAGTTCATCTTCCAAGGGGAAGTGGAAGACCTTGGTTCAACTAGCTGTCGTCGGTCTTCTTCTCTACATTATTGTTCCAAAACTTCCAGGAGCAGAGGGTTTGGTGGCTCGCATGCAGACGCTGACGGATATTCAACAGGATCATTCGTACAACGAACGTTTGGATTTACTGCATACGATGCTTCCGGCGATTACTAGCAATCCGGTCGGGCAGGGGATCGGGAGTGTAGGAATTGGAACCAAGCTTGATAACGGCGGCGATCTCGGCGAACTTGGGATTATGGATAATGGATATATTGCCATTTTCCTCACCTTCGGTATTTTCGGAGCATTCTTTTTCTTCGGCGGTCTGTTCGTTATCATCAAGCGCCTTCTTGTCCGTATTGCCGAACGAGATTCCAGTCAGCCTTATATTAGACTGGCGTTGGCTACGTGGGCCGGAGCTGTAGCCAGTCTCATATCGGATAATGGTTTCCCGGGTATGCGCGGCTATCTGATCTGGATGATGATCGGAATAGGACTATGGGCAAAAGATGTCATCGCGGAAAGAAGGTAAAGGCTGTGCAAAACTTACAAGCATTATCCGCACCTGTCCGGACACTATGGTCCACGGTGATTCGGTTTGCCAAAAGCAAGGATAACAGCTCTGCAGCGGTAAAAACGATGATATTCAGTATGCTGATTCTCGTCGTGAATATGTTGACTGGTGTGCTAACAGCACGGTTCCTGGGTCCTACTGGACGCGGGGAACAGACCGCGATGGTGAACTGGTCCCAATTTCTCGCCTTCTGCATGAGCTTCGGTGTCCCGTCTGCATTGATTTACAATGCCAAAAGGAAACCAGAGGAAACGGGCAAGCTGTATGGTTTGGCCTTGTTGCTGGCTACCATGTTCGGGGGCTTGGCGACACTCGTCGGAGTATTTCTAATTCCTTATTGGCTGCGCTCTTTTTCTTCATCGGTCATCCTTTTCGCGCAGTGTTCCATGATGATGTGTCCGCTCATAGCGATTTCACAGATCAATAATGCATTGCTTCAAGTTCGCTCGGAATATAAGCAGTACAATTTATTCCGGTATCTGGTACCGCTAAGTACGTTGCTGGGTCTGGCGATTCTGATCCTAACCGGAAATATGAATCCGTACACCTCGGCATTGGCTTATTTACTACCAGGCTTGCCGATTTATATCGGTGTCACGATACGAATGATTCGGCTGTACAAACCCAAGGTAAAGAACAGCTGGACGCAATTTAAAAATCTCTTTACCTACGGTATGGGTTCATACGGAAATGATCTCATGGGGCAGGTTTCCACTTATATTGATCAGATTTTGATTGCGGGTCTGCTCAGACCCGCTGATCTCGGTTTATATGCAGTAGCGGTCAGCTTGGCCAGGATGGTGAATGTATTTTCTACCTCGATCATTGTCGTGCTGTTTCCCAAAGCCTCTGGTCTGAATAAGGAAGAGGCGGTGGACATAACATTTCGGGCATTTCGAGTGACATCAACAGCAACCTTTCTGGCTGCGATGATGCTGATGCTGATTGCTCCGTTCGTATTTACATTGTTATATGGTCAAGAGTTTAAACAAGCGCTTACGGTATTCCGGTTCCTTGTGCTTGAGGTTGCTATCAGTGGAGGGACCATGGTGCTGGCACAACAATTTATGGCGTTGGGTAAGCCCAAACTGGTTACCATTCTACAGGGTGTCGGATTGGCGCTCGTCATTCCATTGCTGTCCATACTCGTGCCGAGATATGGATTGACGGGTGCAGGGATAGCAATGCTGTCTTCGGGGATTCTACGGTTCATTTTCATTTTATGTAATGTTAAATTCGTTCTAAAAATGAAGATTCCAAGACTGCTTATTTCCAAACAAGATTTTCAATGGCTCCGATCAACGATGTCACACTACATCCGGAAAAAGCCAGTTAACGGTTAGATAAAGAAGGAGGCACCCGCTAATGAACCACATGTCTAGCGTTCCCGCGGACAACCGGATATCCGTAGTTATTATCGCTCAGGATGATGGCACTCGAATCACAGCCGCCATTAAATCCTGCAAGCCCTTTGCGGACGATATCGTCGTCATTGACGGAGGGAGCAAGGACAATACGATTCAGGTAGCTGAATCCTTGGGCTGTCGGGTGTTTTCTAACCCGTGGCCCGGTTATGCCAAGCAGCGCATGTTTGGTGTTGAAAAAGCGGAATTTGATTGGATATTCCTGATTGATACGGACGAAGTAGTGGATGCAGAGTTGCTTGGAGATTTGTTGAAAGTAAAAGAAACGCTCCACGATCCGGCCAAAGCATATTCCGTATTTCGGATTGGTGATTTTCTCGGCAAATGGATGAATAAAGGCGAATATCTGGTTCGTTTGTACAATCGTCGTATTTATGGCATTACGAATAGTCTTGTTCATGAAATGCCGGATGTAGCCTCTTCCCAGATTGTCAATCTGGAGGGTGTGTTATGGCACTACGGCTTCCGCAGCATCAGTGATCATATGACCCGTTTTAATAAATATACAGATCTGGAAGCAGAGACGGCGTTTAACAAAGGAAGATCCTTTCGGATGACCAGACTGTTGTGGCGGCCTCCTGCCCGCTTTGTGCAGAAGTATTTTGTCCAAGGCTTATACCGCAAGGGATTGGCGGGTTTTGCCGTAGCCGTTTTCTGGGTGATGTATGAGTTTCTCGTCTGCTTCAAGCATTATGAGCTAACCAAGCGGCGAAAAAAGATAGAAATCGTGGATGACGGACATACCGAGCAGAAAGGAGAAACCAGCTATGTCGTACAATAACGGATTTCGTATTGCGGCAACGGGGTTGAGCTGGCCGTCTTTGCAGCCAGGAGGCCTCAACACATATTTCCAATCGATCTGTGAGCAGCTTACGTTAGAGCGCAATACGTTGGATGCTCTAATCTGTAGTGACGAGCAGCCGCAAGCGCCCGACCGTATTCGGATTCATACGATTGGCAGCAAGCAGCAATCCATCTGGAAGCGCCGGGAGCTAATGCAAAAATATGCAGCAGAGTTGTTCGACAAGCAACCGATGGATATATTGTATTCCCATTTTGCTCCCTATAGTGTCGGGCCAGCGCTGGAGGCGAAAAAAAGAGGAATCCCGGTAGTTACCACCTTTCACGGACCGTGGACGGAGGAAATGAAGATTGAAGGACAGGGTATCAAGCATTTTCTAAAAACGACGTTGGCTAAATCCATTGAAATGAAGGCCTACGGTCTGTCGGATAAATTTATAGTGCTAAGCGAGACTTTTCGGGATATTTTGCATGAGCACTATAAGGTTCCACTCAGCAAAATTCACATTATTCCCGGAGCGGCGAATGTAGAAAGGTTCCACCCAGCAGAGGATCGGGGAGCAGTACGAGAGCGCCTGAATTTGCCGCAAAACGCGACGATTGTGCTAACCGTTCGTCGTCTTGTTAATCGAATGGGACTGCTACAGCTACTCGAAGCATGGCGACGAGTAACCGAGCGTCATCCTGATCATCTGCTGCTGATTGGAGGGAAGGGCCCCTTGATGGAGGAATTGGCTTCCAAGGTAGCGGAATACAATCTTCATAACCATGTAAGGTTGCTCGGTTATGTGTCGGATGAGGAGCTTCCACTGTACCATCAAGCATCGAATTTGTTCGTCGTACCTACACAGGCGCTGGAAGGTTTCGGTCTGATCACGGTGGAGGCAATGGCTTCGGGACTGCCAGTGCTGGCCACTCCTGTGGGCGGTAGCAAGGAAATTTTAAGAGGATTCCGTCCCGAGCTATTGTTCCAGGGAACGGACAGTGAAGCCATTGCTGAAGGATTGCTGCGTGTGCTGGATCATCGTGAACTTCTACCGAATGCAAGGGAATGCCGGGACCATGTCCTGAGCAGATATACATGGGGACATGTAGCGGAGCAGGTGGAAGAGGTGTTCCGACAGGTCCTTGACAGAAAGGCGGCGGCGAAATGATGAGAGTAGCTTATATTGACCATACGGCAAGATGGAGCGGCGGCGAAGTCGCTTTGTATAACATACTGACGAATATCGGGGAACATATCGACCCGCTCGTTATTTTGGCAGAGGAGGGCGATTTGGCAGATCGGCTTCGGCAGCGTGATATTGATGTGCGCATCGTTCCATTGGACGATTCGATTCGCAATCGGGGACGGAACGCCGTGAATCTAGGTGCGCCTGCAGCAGCTTTTCGTTTGCTGGCATACGGTAGAAAACTTGCGCCCTTGCTGCGTGAGGAAAAGGTCGTGTGCGTTCACACGAACTCGCTCAAGTCTGCACTGTATGGTACAGTAGCTGCCAAATCGGCGAAGCTGCCCTTGATCTGGCATATCCGTGATCACATCGGTCCGCCGTATCTGAAGCCGATTGTAGCCAAAGGGATTCGGCTGATGTCCCGCTTTTTGCCCAACGGAGTGATTGCCAATTCCAAGTCCACGCTGAGTGCATTGGAGTTACCCCCGGACAAAAAGACGCTCGTCGTTTATTCCGCTTTTGCCAAAGCAATTACAGCACGTGACACGGCTGCGCATTCACGTGGTGATGACTCGTTTAACGTCGTATTGGTCGGCAGATTGGCGGAATGGAAGGGACAACATATTTTACTGGAAGCGGCACGTTCCTTTTTACCAGATCAGCGCGTGAAATTCTGGCTGGCTGGAGATGCATTGTTCGGAGAAGAGGAATACAAGCAACGATTAGAGTCCACGATGCGCGAATACGGGTTGGCTAATGTCAATCTGCTGGGGCACGTCGATGACATTCAAGGCCTGATGCAGCGTTGTGATTTACTGATTCATACCTCTATTACACCAGAACCATTCGGTCAGGTCATTATTGAAGGCATGGCTGCTGGTCTCCCAGTGATTGCTTCCAATGAGGGTGGACCCAAGGAAACGGTGGTACCCCATGAAACCGGGCTACTTATTGAACCGGGTGACCCGGCTAAGCTGGAAGAAGCCATCCGCTGGATGTTGGAGCATCCACAGGAACGTCAGCAGATGGGTGAGAGAGGGATGGAACGGGTCAAGAAGCATTTTGTCATCGAGAACACAGTTAAGGATATAGTTCATTACTATAAGGGTTTGTTGGCAGGAGTCTGACCGACATTCGCGTTAAAGGATGATTTAGATGAAAATAGCGATAGCACACGATTACTTAATCCAAATGGGCGGAGCGGAAAGGGTAGTAGAGGTATTCCACGATATGTATCCGGAGGCTCCTATCTTCACAACGGTGTTCAGCGACGACCGCCTGTCGCGTAACTTGAAAGATGCGGATATTAGAGCCACTTGGCTACAAAAAGTCCCAGGAGTGAAGGCCAACTTCAAAGGAGTGCTGCCGCTATATCCCATCGCTATCCGTGATTTTGATTTTAGGGATTTCGATATTGTTTTAAGCTCCAGCAGTGCATTTATGAAAAGCATCCAGGTACCCAAACATACGTTTCACATTTGTTATTGTCACACACCGATGCGGTTTGCCTGGGATTACGATACATATATGGCCCGGCAGTCCAAATCCAACCTGCTCAAAAACATGCTAAAGCTGTACATGAACCGGTTGAAAACATGGGATGCCAAAACTTCGCGCAACGTAGACCAGTTTGTCGCCAACTCTTCGGTTGTTAAAAGAAGAATTTTGCACTATTACCAAAGGGATTCGGATGTCATTTTCCCACCTATTAATACATCCCGTTTTAAACGCGCTACAAACATCGGTGACTATTACCTGATCGTATCCCGATTGGTGTCCTACAAGCGCATCGATCTCGCGATCGAAGCATTCAAACGTAACGGTCTCAAGCTGCGCATTGTGGGTGAAGGACCAGATCGTAAACGACTCGAAGGTATGGCTGCCCCGAACATTGAGTTCCTCGGCAGGCTTGAGGACGAAGAGGTTAACAAGCTGATGGCAGAATGCCGAGCGCTCGTTTTTCCGGGCGAAGAGGACTTCGGTATTACGCCTTTGGAGGCGAATGCGGCCGGACGGCCTGTTATCGCTTTTCAGGGTGGAGGAGCGCTGGATACGATTGTTCCTCATGTGAACGGCGTATTTTTCCGCAAGCATCAAGTAGAGGATGTGCTAGAGGCCGTCGCAAAGGTCGAGCAGCATGCATGGAATGTGGACGATATCATTACCCATGCCCGCAAATTTGATGAAGATAACTTCAAGGATCAACTAAAAAAGTATGTAGAACAAGCCTATGTGAACTTTCTAAAAGGAGGATGAACGGAATGAAGCTGGCTGTAATTGGTACTGGATACGTTGGGCTCGTCTCGGGTGTATGTTTTGCGCAAAAAGGTAATGAGGTGATTTGTGTCGATCTGGAGCAGTACAAAATCGACATGTTGAACCGGGCAGAATCTCCGATTTATGAACCGGGTATTGAGGAATTGATTGCGCTGAATCTGGAAGCAGGTCGATTGGAGTTTACTTCGGATTTGGCTGATGCGGTACGCCGGTCGGATATCGTCATTTTGGCGGTAGGTACGCCTTCTCTGGCTAACGGCGAGGCGAACTTGTCCTACATTGAACAGGCGGCTGCTGATGTTGGGAAAGCCATGAACGGGTATAAGATTATTATGACCAAGAGTACTGTACCTGTCGGAACGAACGAAAAGATTAAGGACGTATTGGCTCGTCACACGAGTTTGTCTTTCGATATCGTATCTGCGCCGGAGTTTCTGAGAGAAGGCTCAGCTATCAATGATACGCTTCATCCGGATCGCATCATTATTGGTTTGGACAATACTGGATTGCGTGAAACAATGGTCACTCTGCATCAGGTGTTCACGGATAAAATCTATGTGACGGATATCCGTAGTGCTGAAATGATCAAATACGCGTCCAATGCGTTCCTGGCAACTAAAATTTCGTTCATTAACGAAATTGCTAATATTTGCGAAAAGGTTGGCGCCGATGTAACCTGTGTGGCTGATGGTATGGGTATGGACAAACGGATCGGCTCCTCTTTCCTACAAGCAGGGATCGGGTATGGTGGCTCTTGCTTTCCAAAAGACACAAATGCGCTTATCCAAATTGCGGGTAATGTAGACTATGAATTTAAGTTGTTGAAATCGGTGGTCGAGGTGAATACCGACCAGCGATTTATGATCGTATCCAAGCTGCGTGAATCGCTGGGTCAACTGAACGGTGTGTCGATTGGCATTTGGGGCCTCGCCTTCAAGCCAAATACAGATGACATCCGCGAAGCTCCAGCACTGGAAATCGTAGAAACGCTCATTCAGGCAGGCGCAATTGTCAAGCTGTATGATCCCATTGCGATGGATAAATTCAAGGAGCACGTGGATCACCCGAATATTGTGTGGTGCTCATCCCCACAGCAAGCCGCCGAAGGTAGCGACGCTGTGTGCCTGTTGACCGATTGGGAAGAGTTCAAAAAGGTCGATCTCGTACAACTGGCCTCCCTTCTGCGCAAACCGGTTCTAATTGACGGTCGTAACGTATTCGCCGAGGAACAGATTCAAGGCTCCGGGCTGGAATACTATTCCGTGGGTCGTCCGCGGATGAGTGGGTGGAACAGAGATAAAGTGGAAGTTTAAAAAGTGACTGTGGTGGTGGGGGAGGCGCTGCGCGTGCAGATTGTTCTTCCGATTGCTGTTACCCCCGGATTTTCTTGATTGTGTAAAACATTCAAAGGTTAAAATCCGGGGGTAAAGGCAAACGCTGACGCTTCTTCAGAACAATTCTGCCCGCTCCGTTGCTTTCCGCCGTGGAGTCACAGTTTTAAACTCCCACCTTATGGGATGGGAGTAGGAAGGGCGTATCGGAAGGAGCGGCGCGGTTGATGCCGCTCCTTCCGGTCAAGCGCCGCTGCGCCGCCCCTGTGGAGCAAGCACTACCATGCGGATACGCTATGCTGCTCCTGCGACGCAAAGACGCCATTGCTGTTGCCGAAGGCGTGAGATTTTTACAGGCTGACCGGACTTAATAATGTCCGGTCGCGCCTTTTGCAATAAACGATATGATCGGCATGATGCATTTTTGAGTAGCGCAGGGGTGGATTTGAATCTGGAGAAGCGATAGCGTTCGCCTTTGTACCGGGATTCAAACCTATATACGATTTTATATAATCGAATGAATCCCGGTCCAACAGCGATCGTAAGATCAAATCCAGCCCGTAGCGGACTACTCAACCCTGCCCCATCCGATCACCCATACATTATAGAGAGGAAGTGGAGAGTTATGAAGCTCGTACTTTTGTCTGGTGGTTCCGGTAAAAGATTATGGCCTTTGTCCAACGATTCCCGTTCCAAACAATTTTTGAAGGTACTGGAGAGCCCGGAGGGGACTTCGGAATCCATGGTACAGCGGGTATGGAGACAATTGGGAGACAACGGATTATCAGAATCCTCGTTTATTGCGACAGGGAGAGCACAGGTCGAAATGATCCAGAGTCAGGTTGGGCCGAATACGCGTATCATTGTTGAGCCAGAACGCAGAGACACCTTTCCTGCGATTGCGCTGACAGCGACTTATTTATATTCCATTGCGGGTGTTTCACCTGATGAAATTGTAGCTATATTGCCTGTAGATCCTTATGTTGAGGATGCTTTCTTCGCCTCCGTAGCCCAACTGGAACATACGCTTCAGGAGAGTGAAGGCAAGCTTGCATTAATCGGGGTTGTCCCTTCCTATCCTTCAGAGAAATATGGTTACATTATTCCGAAAAACGATGCCACCCAAGGTAGCACTGGCTACCGCGAAGTGAGCCATTTTCAAGAGAAACCCGACCGGGAGCAGGCGGAGCGTCTGATTGAACGCAATGCTCTATGGAACTGCGGGGTTTTTGCGTTCAAATTAAGTTATTTGCTGGATATCTTGGCATCCAAGGGATTGCCGCTGAATTATGAAGAAATGCAAAAGCAATACGCATCTCTGGAAAAAATCAGTTTTGACTATGAAGTAGTCGAGAAGGAAAAGGACATTGTAGTTCTTCCGTATGATGGTTTTTGGAAGGATTTAGGTACTTGGAATACGCTCACAGAAGAAATGTCTAATCAACAAGTGGGCAGAGGTGTAGTAACGGAGGATTGCGTCAATACGAGTCTTATTAACGAGTTGGACATTCCTGTGGCGATCATTGGAACGAATGATCTGATTGTAGCCGCTAGCCCGGATGGCATTCTTGTGACCAATAAGGCAGAAAGTCCTCGTATTAAAGAAGTGCTCAAGGCTCATGATCAGCGTCCAATGTATGAAGAACGTCGTTGGGGGCAGTATCGGGTTGTGGATTATGTCAAATATGACGAGGGTAACGAGGTATTGACCAAACGAATCCGCGTACGAAAAGGCAAAAATATCAGCTACCAGCTTCATTTCAAACGGAGTGAAATCTGGACCATTATTAGCGGTGAAGCGGAAATTATTTTGAATGAGAAGCTACACAAAGTAAAGGCTGGTGATGTAGTCCGCATTCCTGAAGGGACGAAGCATAGCATTTTGGCTGTGACCGATGTGGATTTTATTGAGGTGCAGACTGGCTCTGAATTGGTTGAAGAGGATATTGTCCGCTTTTGTATGGATTGGAATGAAATTTCCCGTCACCAATTTATCTCATAATTATTTTCGTGAAAACGAAAAAAAGACAAATTCATGAAAATTCATGGCCCAAACTGTCGAATTTGGGCGAAAACCTGTAAATTCATGAACATGACCTATTAAATTTTGGTAAAATAAAGTCGATACTTAGGGTAAGAAGGAATCCAAACTCCTTCCAACGATAAACGCAGCCCTGTCGAAAGGCAGGTACGCAAAGCTAAAGGGCCTTCCACAAGGATGGCAGCCTGGCTACCGAAAGGAAGAGCGAAAGTGAGATTCAATTTTATTCCTCTGTATCGACTGATACGTCATGTACTCCCCGTTGTTATACTTTTTTCATTGTTGCCCGTCGGTTTTGGTGATTCTCTGTCTGTGGCGAATGCCGCTTCATTACAACCTGTTAATTCGGACGCTTCTATTCAGGCCCGTGAACTATACAATTATTTACTCAACATCTCAGGGAAAAAAATAGTCACCGGTCAGCATGATTATTTGGAAAGTCCGGATGAATTAAGTAACAAGGTCCAAAAAATCAGTCAGGCATATGTAGGTGTACACGGCTATGAGATGGGAGCTATCTCTGGTCAATCTGACGCTACAGAAGCAGCGCAACGTAAAAATGTCGTCGATAGTGCTATCCGTTGGGACAGATCCGGTGGTATTGTGACGATGACTTTTCATGAAGCGCTACCAGGTAGGCCACTGACTTGGGCCAATGTACAGGCGAAAGTAAGTCAGACAGAGTTCAACAAATACGTGACCCCAGGTACTACGCAGTATAACCTCCTCATTGCCGATCTGGATAAGGTCGCTGTATCGTTAAAGCAGCTTCGTGATGCAGGGGTTCCGGTTTTGTGGAGACCTTACCACGAGATGAATGGCGACTGGTTCTGGTGGGGAAACAAAAATAATTTCAATCAGCTATGGAATATCATGTACGACCGTTTTACCAACACACATCAATTGAACAATCTGCTGTGGGTATGGAGTCCGAATGCGCCCAATTCGTATACTGTCCCGTACACCCCGAAATACCCGGGGGATGACAGAGTGGACATCTTGGCAGTAGATATTTACAACAATGATTTTAAGCAAAGTCATTACGAAGGTCTGCTTGGGCTGGCACGGAATAAGCCGATTGCCATTGGGGAGCACGGTGAGATGCCTAGTTCTGAGGTGTTGCAGGCTCAACCTAAATGGGTATATTCCATGACTTGGGGCAAGATGCTGACTGAGAATAACACAACAAATCAAATTCAGGATTATATGAATGATTCGAGGAGTTTGACGCGGGATGATGTGAAGAATGGATTGGAAACGATTCAACCACCTGGGACAGATATACCGACCTTACCGGACGAGGGACAAAGTGAGCCTATCCCGGCTCCGCCAGTAGTGATCGTTCCCCCAGCTCCGACTCCTCCTTCTGTTCCTGATGTGGTATATGTGAACGGGTTGCGTGGCGAATATTTTAACAATATGAATTTGAATGGAAGTCCTGTTTTGATCCGTACAGATAGCAAGCTGGACTACAACTGGCGTGCCAATGCAGCTGACCCTAAGGTGAATGCCGATCAGTTCTCGGTTCGCTGGACGGGTAAAATCAAACCGCAATATAGCGAGACCTATACGTTCACCACGATATCCGATGATGGTATCCGTGTATGGGTAGACGGCAAGTTGGTGATTGACAGCTGGTTCAAACAAAGCTGGACAGAGCGTAAAGGCAGTATGACTTTGGAAGCAGGCAAAATGGTAGATTTAAAAGTAGAATACTATGATGAAAAAGGCGACGCGATGGCACGTCTAATGTGGGAAAGTCAGCATGAAGCGAAAGCGGTGATTCCCGGAAACGCTTTGTTTCTTCCTTGATTAATACTCTTTCCCGGTCCAAAAATTTGAGGAGAGAGGGTCGATCATATGATAAAAAAATGGTTATCCCATAGGTATACAGTAGTTTTATCTGGACTACTAGCGATCGTAGCTATAGCGATGATCGCTTGGTTTATATACACGCCTTCAAGAAGCGCAGAATTGCAGACGGATAAAGTAGCAGCTGCCAGTCCAGTATGGAAGCTGGGGCAGAGGGATGACTCTTCAGCGGAATTCAAAGGTGTGGTCGGCAGGGATAATATCGACATTTCTACAGCAGCTGCCTCTACCGAATCATCTGCTAAAGGAGCAATGTCAGCGTTGTCGGTAGCAGAAGAGAGTACAACAGTTCCGGTATTGCTCAGCAGTGGAGATATTCCTCCCGGTTTGAATGCGTCCACGAACCCTGAACTGACACTCCAGTATAAGCTGAATCAGATTCCTCCCAATGGTATGATATTCCGTGTTCGGATTTTAGATGCGGGCAAAGCAGTCCCACAAATGGCTGTATTTTCAAATCAACAGCTGTCCGGTATTATTCAGATTGCCGGAGTATCCGGTACTGGGAGTGCTTATAATTTCAAAAACAACTACGAGCTGTATATACCCAAAGAGCAATTGCAAAGCGGTGTTAACGTACTCAAGCTAAAGACAGCGCGCTGCCTATACTGCTCCTCTGCAGAAGATAAAAATGTGTGGTGGACTTGGGATGACTTGAGCTTGGAGACGTTAGCTTCACCTGCGACCGAACCGGTACACGGTAAATATATACTGACCGGAACAAATGTGAACAATAAAGAATTTTATTATGATCAGGGTGCAGTTAAGCATTTACCATACGTTCTCAAATGGCTGGGAATTGCTTATAGTGGCAATGTCATGAGGGTCACCTGTGCCAGCAATGTGGGCAAGGCATGTACAGACGTGGATGATTACTATCAAACGTTAAAGCAGTATAATATGCAATCGTCTGCTTTGTATTTATATACAGGTGATATCAAGCTGCAAAAAGATGGTTCTCTGCCAGAAACGGCCAAGCAAAAGTTGCGCGATTATGTAAAAAAATACGGTTCTTATCTTCAATATTATGAAGTAGATAACGAACCTGGATTATTTAATCGCTCCAAGGCGGTAAATCTGGCTGTAGCTAAGTGGTTGAATACGGAAGGGAAGCAATTGGCACCGCATCTCAAAACGGTAGCGCCGGGTTGGGCCTACTGGCCGACGTACTCTACCAAGGCGTGCAAAAATCAAACCGGAGGTACGAAAAAATGCGGTGATCCGGATGGATGGGAGCGAGACCCGGCGCAGCGTAAACAGCTGGAGGAAGTCACTGACCTGACCAACGGACACGCCTACGGTGAATCGTATAATGAAGAGGGCGGGGGCAGCTTCATTCAAAATTTGAAAACCTTCGGCGGTTCGAGCGACGGACTGGCGAAGAAGATGCTGAACACGGAGTTCGGTACCAATGATACGCATCGAGATAATCCAGATTATGGGGCTAGTCAGCCACAAGCAGCCGCATTCGACCGGATTATGCGTTCACAAATTGGGTTTGCCGATATGTTTATCCAGCACGCTGCTTTTTATAAAGATTATACGCTGTTTAAAACAGGCTTCGATCTGCAAAGTCATAACCCGGCCAACACAGAAATTTATCCGTTCGGGCAGGGACAGGACACTCGTGTTAAGATCATGAGACGCTTGAGTCTAGCCTATGCCACCCATGGAAAACCTCTGACTTATACAGTGCTGAATCCAGAGGATACCAAGGATAAAATGGTGTATGTGCGTGCGGTGGATACGTCCAAGCTTAAACCGCTGGCAGGTAGCGGCGCTACTTCAAACAAATTGCTGGTGAATCTAGTGAATTTCGAATCCACCACGCAGACCGTTCGTGTACGGGTGACAATGCCGAATGCCGGTTTGTACACGGGTGAACGTTTTGGAGCGGGTTCCACTTACAGTCAGGCACAGCGTTCCATATCAGGGCTCAAGGCTTCTCCTGCCCTTGATTTTGAAGAAAAGCTGGGTCCTGGCGAAGCGGTACAATATATTTTGGAATTAAAAAGTACAGATCAGACCGCAGCTTCAGCTCCAACAGGGGTGAAGGCTGCCTCTGTTCAGGATGGGGCGGTAGAGATTAATTGGCTTCAGGCAGAAGGCGTATCTTCCTATGATGTGCTGCGTGCTGACGGAACCGACGGGGCCTATCAGGTGATTGCCTCGCAAGTAGCGGGAAGCACGTATACAGACCGCACGGTAAAAGCCGGAGGCCACTATGTCTACAAAGTCCGAGCGACCGGAGGTACTCAGGTTTCCCAGGCAGCCGAGGCCGCTTAATCAGATCGGAATGCATATAGGACCTTAGAGTTCGAATACCTAACATCATTTCGAAATAAAACAAAAAAGAACCTATCAGGAGAAAATAGGACCTGACAGGTTCTTTTTTGTTGGAAAATCGTTCTGATTTGCCAATACTTTACGTATAATGAAGAAAAAAATAAGAAAATCCTTTTTTATTCTCGTCATAAGACGACAACATTGCAGGTGTGTATTCATATATAATAGTTTTGTTCGTGACTATACATACAAGGTTTGTGGGAAATTTCTTTCCGGTGACCAAGAATAATAAAGTGAGGTTAGTGCTGAATGAACAAGGAGACAGAATTAGGGGGGAACAACCCTCTTTTTCAAAACAACGTACAGAAAGCAGACAAAGCTGCCATCCACTTGGACATCCGGGACATTTTGCTCCAATGTGGGTTCACGATGCCAGAATGGCTAGAAAGCGACGCGGATGGAACCACATACCGGAAGGACAAGCGCGTGTAAATTCCAACGGCTGGTCTTACTTGAGCGAGACGTGAAGCAGTCGGCCGCTTTCTTTATTCCATCATTCGTTCCATTCGGACAAATGCAATAAAACGTTTGGCTTCTTCCTCAGACAAGGTGCGTCCATCAATGGTCAGGTTGAAACGTTGCAGAATATCCTCATCGGACAGTTCAAGCTGGTCCACAAATTCCCTCACATCTGAATCCAATATTGCCGCCGGATGGCTCGTACGTCCCACCAAGTAGTCAATCGTTACCCCGAAAATATCAGCGAGCTTGGTCAGGATCTCGAAATCTGGCTTGCGCCTATTTTTTTCATAGTGAGAAAGAGCTGCCCGCGTAATTCCGAGGGATTGTGCTAGTTCCTCTTGTTTTAATCCCTTATGTTCTCGTAATTCAGCGATGCGGGTGCCATAATTCATCCGTTTTTCCTCCTGAAGGCAAGGTTAAGAAAGGTAAAAAAGCAAGTTTACGCTTGACAAGATACGTTTTGTATCATAAATTAGTTATGTAAGTTACATAACGTATCTTTATTTAATAGTTTTCACTGATGTCTTCGTTTATATACCCTAAGAGGCCACCGATGATGAGCATTTTGTGCTTATTCGCTGGCTAGACCTTCTATGCGCTATTATACAACATTTTACTATAGATTAGAGGGTCATGCACCGTTCTTTTCCCCGTTATGCAGAGGATCAGTACAAGCGTTATTGCATCGAAAACAAGTCAATCAGGGAGGACTGGTCTTGTGCAGTTGAAAGAGTACATCCGTTTGATCCGTAAAAGAATGTGGTTGATTGGTAGCATCGTACTGCTAGTATGTACTGTAGTGGGCATAAAAAATATGTATTTTAGCCCGCAGATTTATGAAGCTACCGCAAAGCTCATTATCAACCAGACGCCACGACCGGATCGTGCAGGTGTCGTCGATTACAGTGTAGTTCAAACGAATATAGCCTTAACGAACTCCTATAAGCAAATTATGATCTCCTCGGCGATTATGGATCAGGTGGTCGCCAGCTTCCCCGATCTTAAGGTCACTCCGTCAGCATTGGCGCAAAAATTAAGAGTGAACACCGCAGGTGATTCACAGGTCATGGATGTAACAATCCGCGATTTATCGTATACGAAGGCTGTGAAAACCGTCAATGCGGTAGCCAAAGTATTCAAACGGCAAATCCCCTCTATCATGAAAATGGACAATGTCACCATCCTAAGCGAAGCCAGTCTGAATGATCCAGCAGTTCCCGTGAACAGTAATGCCACTATACAGATATTTATTGCTTTTGCCACCTCTTTATTGTTGGGAATAGGCTTGGCGTTTCTGCTGGAGGTACTGGATGATACATTTAAGAATGAAGAGGATATTGAAATAGAACTCGGTCTGCCTACCCTAGCCCTGATTACGAAAATGAAAAAAGAAGATAAACGCTCTGACAGCTCCACTACAACTCCTAAACAGGTAGGTGAAGGGCAATATGCCGCGATTAATCAATAATCAGCTCGTTACATCCCTACATGCTCAGTCTTCCGTTTCGGAGGAGTACCGCATGCTTCGCACTAACATCCAGTTTTCTTCTATAGACGAGCCGATTGAGGTTATGATGGTGGCGTCCGCTCAGGCGGGTGAAGGCAGAACGGTCACAATTAGCAATTTGGCTGTAACCTATGCGCAAGAGGGGAAAAAGGTGCTGATTATGGATATGGATCTGCGCCGTTCCTCCTTGCACCATATGTTTGGTTTGCGTAATCATACAGGGCTGACACGGGTGCTTGCCAATCAACAGGCATGGCAGGATGTGGTTCAAGAAACCGGGATTGACCATCTGCATGCAATTACAGCCGGACCGAACCCGCCCAATCCGTCCGAGATGCTCAGTTCCCGCAGAATGAATGCTCTGCTGGTTGAGCTGAAAGAACATTATGACGTGATCCTAATGGATACACCGCCGTTGCTGTCCTTTCCGGATGGCTTCATTATAAGCGCCATGTGTGACGGAGTCATTCTGGTGGTGCAGGCAGGGAAGGTCAAAAAGGATGTCGTCAAGAAAGCAAAAGCGAATTTGGAAAGAGTAAAGGCGCGCATTCTGGGCGTAGTACTTAATAATGTGAAGCGTTCGAATACCCGTGTCGAGCGGGGGATGGAGGAACGCAATCTGACATGAATAAAAAGGAGGAAAATGAGAGTATATAAAATTCTTTTAACAGTGTATAAATAATACTTATTAATAAGGAGCGAGGTGATGAGACGTGTCTTCTTCCCGCTCGAATGAGGTCGAAGTGCGGGGTGCGTCAGTGGATGTTTATTCGGTCGCTCATGGGCTTGAACGGCGGCAAGGATGGAACGTATACCCGTTCGTGAAGCGAAGCATGGACATTATATTGTCTTTCATTGGAATCATCGTGCTATGCCCGGTATTTCTGCTTGTCATTTTGCTGATTAAGCTGGAGGACCCCAAAGGAAGTGCAATATTTTATCAAGTACGTATTGGAAAAAATGAGCGCCCGTTTCGCATGATCAAATTTCGTTCCATGGTGTCTGATGCCGAAGCCAGATTATCTGCACTGCTGGTGGAAAATGAAATTGAGGGTGCGATGTTCAAAATGCGGGACGATCCCCGAATTACCCGTGTGGGTCGCTTTCTTCGCAGAACGAGCATCGACGAGTTGCCACAACTGTTCAATGTACTGCGTGGGCAGATGAGTCTGGTAGGACCCAGACCCCCGTTGCCAAGAGAGGTCCATGATTACACAGTGAGGGATAAGCTGCGTCTGACGGTTACACCAGGCTGCACTGGTCTATGGCAGATCAGCGGTCGTAATCATCTAAGCTTTAACCAGATGGTAGAACTGGATTTGGAGTACATATCCAGACGCAGTTTCCGCACAGATATGATTATTATGCTGAAAACATTTCGTGTGCTGCTAGGCTCCAAGGATGCGTATTAAAGTCTTTCATTTTCACGAAGAAGGTAGGGGATAAGTATGGATCTTCATTCCAACATATATGTAGCAGGGCATCACGGACTGGTGGGTTCCGCTATTGTCCGAGCGCTTCAGGAAGCGGGTTACCGTCATATTATTACTCGCACAAGCCGTGAGCTGGATCTACGTAATAAAGAGGCAATAGATCATTTTTTTGAAACAGAGCCTGTGGATTATGTATTTTTGGCAGCGGCCAAGGTTGGTGGGATTTTGGCGAATAACGAATATCCGGCTGATTTTATCCGTGACAATCTGCTTATACAAACAAATGTGATTGATGCGGCATACCGGGCAAATGTAAGTAAGCTATTATTCCTAGGTTCTACCTGTATCTATCCTAAATTTGCTCCGCAGCCGTTACGGGAAGAATATCTGCTCACGGGTGAACTGGAGCCTACTAATGAGGCCTATGCGATTGCTAAAATTGCCGGGATTAAAATGTGTCAGTCTTACAACCGTCAGTATGGAACCCGGTTTATTTCTGTGATGCCGACGAATTTATACGGTCCGGGCGACAATTTTGATCTCCAGACTTCTCATGTGTTGCCTGCGCTCATCCGCAAGTTTCATGAAGCCAAGCTGAATCAATCTCCGACTGTAGAAGTATGGGGTTCTGGTACGCCGCGGCGAGAATTTCTTCATTCTGATGATTTGGCTGAGGCCTGTCTATTCCTAATGAACAATTATGAGGGAAATGAAATTGTAAATATCGGCGTAGGTGAGGATATCTCCATTCGTGAGCTGGCTGAGCGAGTGAAGAATGTAGTCGGCTATGAGGGAGAAATTACCTTTAACACCTCCGCTCCTGATGGAACGCCGCGTAAGTTGGTAGATGTATCCCGAATTTCCGGGCTGGGCTGGTCGGCGCGTATTTCACTAGAAGAGGGATTAAAGTCTGTGTATCAGGCATTTCAAGGTCTGGATCTGGTTGAACAATAAAAAAACGGTGGGGGAATTGGAATGAAAAAAGCGCTGATCACAGGAATTACCGGGCAAGACGGGTCCTATCTGGCTGAATTGCTGCTATCCAAAGATTATGAGGTGTACGGGATGCGCAGACGAACCAGCACACCGAACTTTGAAAATGTAGCGCATATCCAGAATGACATCCACTGGCTTTCCGGTGATATGACCGATCTGGCTTCATTGATTGAAGCCGTCCGGCAGTCCGACCCGGATGAGGTCTACAACTTGGCTGCTCAATCCTTCGTAGCGGCCTCATGGCCGCAGCCGTTGGCTACAGGGCAGATTACAGCATTATCTGTCACCAATATGCTGGAGGCGGTTCGAATTGCCAAACCGGAAGCGCGCTTTTACCAGGCGTCAAGCAGCGAGATGTTTGGTAAGGTGCTGGAGACACCGCAGACAGAAACGACCCCGTTCTACCCACGTAGTCCCTACGGTGTTGCCAAAGTGTACGGCCATTGGATTACAGTGAACTATCGTGAAAGCTTTGATATGTTTGCTTGCTCTGGCATTCTGTTCAATCACGAATCCCCACGTCGAGGATTGGAATTTGTAACGCGTAAAGTGTCGGATGCGGTAGCTCGTATCAAGCTGGGGTTGCAGCAAGAGCTGCGCATGGGAAATTTGGATTCACTGCGAGACTGGGGTTTTGCAGGGGATTATGTAAAGGCGATGTGGCTGATGCTTCAGCAGGATCAACCGGATGATTACGTCATTTCCACGGGAGAAATGCATTCTGTGCGTGAACTGCTGCAAATTGCCTTTTCCCATGTAGGTTTAAATTATGAGGATTACGTCGTGATCGATCCTCAATTTGTCCGTCCGGCAGAGGTAGATCTATTACTCGGCGATTGTGCCAAGGCAAAAGAAAAGCTGGGCTGGCGATTGGAAGTAGGCTTCGAGCAGCTCATTCGTATGATGGTGGATACAGACTTGGAGCGGGTAAAAAGGCAGGCTGCAGTTGAAGCTTCTGTCGTCGTGTAAGAGATGGAGAGGCCATCCGCCTGGGCGGGGGGTCTCTTCGCTGTACGCAAGGTCATTTTTTCAAGATGGAGTAAAACCTATGACATTAGTCGAAAAACGCGCCAAACCGCGCAGAAGTTTGCTGGTGAATACATCCTGGCTGTTCGGTGACAAAATGATTCGCATGGTGTTCGGCCTGGCAGTCAGCATCATCATGGCGAGAGTGTTGGGACCAGAGGAACTGGGAAAGTGGAATTATGCGGAATCCTTTTTCGGGATGTTTCTGATTTTTACGACCCTTGGCTTTGATTCTATATTAGTACGCGATCTTGTCAAAGACCCCAAGGATGAGCATGAGCTATTGGGTACGGCGGTTCTGTTGAAATTGTTAGGTACTCTGATAGCCATTGTACTGTCCTATTCCTTCATTTCACTACTCAGACCGGAAGACAGTTCGGTGCGGTTGATCAATCTGATCTTGGCTACGGCCTCGGTATTTCAATTGTTTGATATCATCGACTACTGGTTTCGTGCGCAGATGCTGTCCAAATACACGGTCGTTGCCAAGAATACCGCTTTTGTTCTCGGCTCCACTGTCAAAATCATTTTGTTGTTATCGGGTGTTCCGATATGGATGGTGGCGTTGTGTGCTCATGGAGAGTTTCTGTTGGGAAGCCTACTGCTGCTGTATTTCTTCCGTAAGGAAGGACGACGCGTGAACCAATGGACGTTCCGTTTAGCCACAGCTCGGCGAATCATGAATCACAGCTGGCCGCTCATATTGTCATCCTCCGCTGTATATGTACAGGCACGGATTGATCAAGTCATTATCGGTGAACTGCTGGGAAACGCTGCGGTTGGGCAATACTCCGTTGCACTCCGACTCATCGAAGTGTTGGGCTTCATTCCGGTCGTTCTGACAACGGCTTATGCTCCGGTGGTGACGCGTTCCAAGCAGAAAGGAAGCGACGAATACAGACAGACATTGTCCAAGGTGTATCGGCTGATGTTTATATGCTTTCTTGTAACCTCGGTACCTTTATTTTTTCTATCCCAATGGGTAGTGGTTGTGCTGTATGGGAGAGAATTTACCGAAGCAGGTTCGCTGTTGTCTCTATTCGCGATTCGTCTGTTTTTCACCAACTTCAGTGTTGCTAAAAGCTTGTTTATTACCAATGAAAATTTGTTTAGATACACGCTGCTGACCTCGGTGGTGGGGGCGGTCACGAATATCGCTTTCAATTACGCGCTAATCCCGTTGCTTGGTGTCCGAGGGTCGTTAGTGGCGACGATTTTGTCCTTTACGATATCTGTATTTCTATTAGATTTGCTGTTTAAGGAAGTTAAATCTAATTTGGGTTGGATGATGAAGTCCATCCTGACCTTCTGGCGTGTTCATATTACAGTACCGAAAGTTGGAGAGAACAATCATGATACCCATTAAACCGTTTGTTCGGCATGAGGACCAGTGCCCGCATTGTGGAGGTAAGGTACGTGGTGGAGAGGTGCTGTGGCAGGGAATCCATGTATGTGTCAGCACTGTGTGTGAGGGGTGCGGACGCGAGTATCTTGAGGACATGAGGGTCGGTCATGCCACGTATTCACCTTATCGTGTAGAAATGCCTGACTATATTCTGACCGGTGATGCGAAGTCGAGAAAGTGGCTCGGAGAACCTTTGCGGCAATCGTTGATGAATCCTTCCTATGACTTAGCAGTCGGCATGACCGTGCATAAAATGAAAGCTTCTACACGTGTAATCATCGTCAACACAATGGATTATTTGTATGGTCATGCTTTGCTCAAGCTGCTCAATGTGCAACGCGAATACGAGCAATCGCCGGACCTGGGCATCATCGTCATTGTGCAAAAGTCGCTGGAGTGGATGGTGCCAGCATATGTGTCTGAAATTTGGACGGTTGATGTGCCGTTCAGCAGGGCACGAAACTTTTATCCTGTACTACATCATCGGATGATTGAGGAACTGATGCGTTTTGATGAGGTGTATGTCAGCCCGGCGTATTCACATCCCAATCAGTTTGATATTGAGCAGTTTACAGGTGTCTCCCGTTATAACGAGGATCGTGAACCGGAGCCGCGCATTACCTTCGTATGGAGGGAAGACCGCTTGTGGAGCGGCAGCCATCATATCGCAAGAGCGGTACAGAAATTTCCGCAGCTCAAACGTGGGCTAAAACCGCTAATTTATCATCAGCGCAGTAAAATCATACGGTTGTTCCGCAGGCTGAGAGAAAGCTTCCCGGATCATCGCTTTACAGTCGCTGGACTTGGGCGTACCGGGAGCTTCCCGGCATGGATTTCTGATGAGCGTGTCACACGCTTCGACCGGGAAAGTGAGCTGCGGGTCTGCAAGGTATATGCAGCCAGCCGATTAGTGATCGGCATCCACGGCTCTAATATGCTGCTGCCCTCTGCGCATGCCGGCATGACCATTGATTTGATGCCCAAGGACCGATGGGGGAATTACGCTCAGGATATTTTATTTCACGAAACCGATCATCGGCTTACAGCTTACAAATACCGCTTTGTGCCGATGGAATCGAGTGTAACTCTAGTGGCAGATATGGCAGCTGCCCAGCTCAAAGGGGCAGATCATTTTAATATGCAGATGACGGAGGAGAGGCAACGGGAACATTCAAGTTGGAGGGGGGAGGCCGCTTCGGGACGGATTTGATCCTGGAGCGACTTTTGTGGATGGAAGTCCGCTGCGGGACGGATTTGATCTTCCGATCGCTGTTGACGAGGGATTCCCTAGATTGAATAGGCCCTGTAAAAGGGCGGAATCCCTCGTCAAAGGCGAACGCTGCCGCTTCTCCAGATTCAAATCCTTACCCTCCGCTACCCACCGCCGCCAAAAAGAATTTCCCCCGGCCTATTGGGTGGGGAAGGTAAAAGCCGCCTGGTGATAGCTTCGCCCTATCGCCTAGAACTTCTATGCCGGGCATGCATCCCGGCGTAATTAATGCTCTGTACAGTTCTCTGTCAGGGTGACAGAGTCCGGTGGATAACAATCTGGACAGGCGACAGTCTAGCCATAGTTAAGGCATCTTGGTCAGCTAGCGGTAGTAGTTCCATGTTGTTTTGTGAGCTTGCCATAACCGTACCAAGCTCACAAGCTGTTCGACGAGGTCAGCGCCCTGCATGCATTTGCTCGCGTATCCACGCAGCGAGGGCACTTCATACCCAGCATTCCCTTTTTTTAAATGGGGTGACTTTATGGACACGGTGGTCAGCAGCGGAGCGGTCCATTTGAATCTGAAGAAGCGCTAGCGTTCGCCTTTGCAGTGGGATTCCTACCTCGGAATGTTTTATATATCCAGGAATCCCACTGCAACAGCGATCGGAAGATCAAATGGAACGCGCAGCGTTCTCTGAACCCTCCGTGCTCCATAACTCACTCAATATGAAATGGCAGGAGCCCTGATGATGATTCAAAAAATATTGTATCTCCGCAATTTTGCCAGCAAAGTGAACGGGGACTCATACAATTTACAGGAAGTCGGCTTGGGCAAAGCACTCGTTCGAAAAGGCTACGATTGCGACATTGTTTACTACAACGATCGTAAGGAAACCCATCTGGAACAAGTCTACCGTCACGAAGGATGCACCTTGCGTATTATCTGGCTCCACGGGTTTAAGTTCTTAAGCAACAGCATCTACAGAGATGTTCTCAAAGATTCTTTTCTGGATGCTTATGGTCTGGTCATTACTACAGAATACAACCAGATCATGACCTATCTGCTTTCCCGTAAATGTCCCGATAAGCTGTCGTTGTATCACGGCCCATACCGGGATAACACGCACGCGCTGATCCGCAAACTGTACGATATTATGCTGCTGCCGAAGGTAACAAAATCTCTACGCCGTACCTATGTCAAATCCGATCTCGCAAAGCGCTATCTGGAGAATAAAGGTTTTGACAACGTGGTTACGATTGGAGTCGGACTAGATCGCAGTAAAGTAGAGAGAGCATTCAACAGTGACATCAGCAACAACAGTGAAGACATAAGCGGAGAACGTGAGGAAAACCGTGAGGTCGCGAATGAGCTGCGTCGAATCGGTGATCGTCCGGTACTACTGTATGTTGGTGTACTGGAGGAACGGAGAAATATACGTTTTATGCTGAGTACGTTCAAAAGGGTGCTCCAAAAGCATCCTAGCTGCCTTTTGTTAATGGTCGGAGATGGACGGAAGACAGACACAGATCGCTACTGGACATATGCTCATGAATTGGGAATAACGGACAGTATTATACATTTTACAAGAGTGGAACAACGTCATCTGTGGCAGGTTTACGGAGCGGCGGATGTGATGCTGTTTCCGACCCAATACGATATTTTTGGTATGGTACTGCTGGAAAGTATGCTGTTTCGCGTCCCGATTATCTCTTCGGTAAACGGGGGCTCGGTTACCTTGATTGAGGACGGAGTGAGCGGGGTGATGCTGAGAAGCTTTTCAGAAGAGGAATGGTCTGGTCGAATAGGCGCTTTGCTGGATAATGCTGAGCTGAGACGAAGTATGGCGGAGGAGGCTTTTCTTACGGTCGAGCGTATGTCGTGGGATCGCATCGCAGATGAAATCGTAAGCCATCAAGGGGTCAAGCCCAAGAATTCTAACCACGCTATGCAATCAACGCAGGAAAGAGGGGCAGCCACGTGAGCCAACAGGTCAGCAGACAGATGAACCCTCCTGTAAGCAAGGTGCTGATCATCCATAACTTTTATCAGCAAAGCGGGGGAGAAGACAAGGTTGTCGAGCAAGAATCGGCTATGCTGCGTTCCAGAGGAATAGAGACAGAGCATTACTATGTGCACAACGACAGCATTCAAAGCAGAGGGCTAGCGAACATGGCAAAGCTGGCGGTAGAGGCGGTATGGTCCCTGCCGGAATTCAAGAGAATTAAGAAGCTGCTTTTACAGGTGAAGCCGGATGTGGTGCATGTGCATAATTTTTTTCCGGTTATATCCCCTTCGGTCTATCATGCTTGTGAACGGCTGGGGATTCCGGTTGTCCAGACCCTGCATAATTACAGGCTGATTTGTCCGGCGGCAACCTTTATGCGAGGGAATAAGGTTTGTGAAAAATGTCTGCACGGCACGCTGCTGCATTCCATCCGTCATGGATGCTATCGAGGTTCACAGCTTCAGACGATTCCGGTAGCGGCGATGATTAAGTTGAACGATCTGATCGGCACATGGCAGCACAAGGTAAGTCGCTATATTGCGCTGACGGAATTTGCACGGGACAAATTTGCCGAAAGCGGTATTCCACTGGATCGTATCGCGGTAAAGCCGAATTTTGTCCATCATAAAACCATGAAAACCCAATATGACCCCAATGATCGTTATTTATTGTTCGTGGGGCGGATTTCAGCTGAAAAAGGGGTTCGCAATCTGCTGCAAGCCTGGTCACAGTTGGAAGATCGGGGGGGATTGAGACTGGTCATCATTGGAGATGGTCCGGAAAAGGCTGAATTGGCCGCTGCTTATCCGCAGGAAGATGTTCGGTTTCTCGGTAAGCAGGATGGAGACACGGTACTGGATTGCATGAGCCGGGCCATGTATGTCATGGTGCCTTCCATTTGGTATGAAGGATTTCCCATGACCATTGTAGAGTCTTTTTCTGTTGGAACTCCGGTATTATGCAGCCGGCTCGGCGCACTGGAGGAAGTCGTGGAGGACGGGGTGACGGGTTTCCATTTTCAACATGATGATTTGGAAAATATAAAGACTGTGATTCGCTGTGCAGTAGCCTATGAAAACTATGCAGCTATGAGACAGAAGGTGTCGGAAAACTACGCTGCACGCTATACGGAAGAAGTGAATGTGAAGCAGCTGATGGCGATATATAGCGAGGCGATGGAGGAGCATGATTATGAAACAGCTGCCCCAATATAGAGTCGGAAGGATTGCGGATGCAGATATTGCAGCACTTACGTTTCAGGAAACGGTACACACGCTGGAACAATGGGCAGTCGAACGAAAGGACGGCTATGTATGTATTTGCAACACGCATTCCATTGTCACAGCGGGGAATCATTCCGAGTTCTACGAAGCGCTCACTCAAGCAGATCTGTGTACTCCGGACGGTATGCCGTTGGTATGGGCGCTCAAGCTGTACGGATTTGAGCATCAGGATCGGGTAGATGGTCCCAGTCTGATGCTCAAGTTGTGCGAACGTGCGCCACAGACGAAGGTGAGTATATATTTTTACGGCAGTACGCCGGATACGCTGGATAGCTTAAAAGAAAGAGTAGAACAGGATTACCCCGGGATCCGCATCGCGGGCAGCTTTTCACCGCCATTTCGTGAGCTTCACCCAGATGAGGAGGAGCGGATCATTGATGAAATCAATGCGTCTGGCGCGCATATCATATTCGTCAGCTTAGGCTGCCCGAAGCAGGAAATATGGATGCATCGAAACAAAGACCGCATTCATGGCGTGATGATTGGAGTAGGGGCGGCCTTTGACTATATCACTGGAAAGGTTCGTAGACCGCCGCTAGCGGTACAAAAGCTGGGGCTGGAGTGGCTGTATCGTCTGATCTGCGAACCGAGACGTTTATGGAAGAGGTATGCCTATAACAATCCGATGTATGTATACCGTTTTCTAAAATCTTATCGGCAAAACAAACGACTTACGCTTTATCATAATCGGCTTCCAGGAAGAGATATAGAGAATTGAAGTCGGTAAAAGCAGGATGCAATGAGACAGCATGTAAAAGGGGGAGTTGCTTTGAAGTTATGTGTAATAGGTGCAGGGTATGTCGGGCTGGTGTCGGGGGTCTGTTTTGCCGCACTCGGAAATACCGTCGTCTGTGTAGATCAGAATGAGGACAAAATTCTTCAGTTGCGTGCAGGTGGGGTGCCGATTTATGAACCGGGATTAAAGGCACTAATTAAAGATAATGTAGAACAAGGCCGACTAAGCTTTACAACAGATACGGCAGCTTCGGTAGAGGCGGCTGAAATTGTTATTTTGGCGGTCGGCACGCCTTCACTGCCGGGCGGGGAAGCGAACCTGTCCTATATTGAGGAAGCAGCCTGCGAGGTGGCAGACGCCATGAATGGCTACAAAGTCATTGTCACCAAAAGCACGGTGCCTGTCGGAACGAACGAACGTATTCAAAATTGGATTGCGAGCCGCACAAACTATTCTTTTGGTGTGGCTTCGGTTCCTGAATTTTTACGCGAAGGCTCAGCAGTCATAGACACCCTACAGCCAGATCGAATCATCATCGGAGCTTCCGATCCACATGTGTCCGCTGTGTTGACTACACTGCACGAGCCGTTGACGACAAATATCGTAACCACAGATATCCGTTCGGCGGAGATGATCAAGTATGCGTCGAATGCTTTTTTGGCGACCAAAATTTCGTTTATTAATGAGATTGCAAATATTTGCGAAAAGGTGGGCGCAGACGTTACACGTGTGGCACACGGTATGGGGCTGGATCAGCGGATCGGCTCCTCCTTTTTGTCTGCAGGTATCGGCTATGGGGGTTCCTGTTTCCCAAAGGATACACAAGCTCTAATCCAAATTGCAGGCAACGTGGACTATGAATTCAAGCTGCTGAAATCTGTGGTGGAAGTGAATCAGGGTCAACGCTTTAACGTGATTCGTAAGCTGAAAGAGGCGCTGGGTGATCTGGAAGGAGCAACGATTGGTATATGGGGACTGGCCTTTAAACCGAATACAGATGACGTAAGAGATGCCCCGGCGCTGGATATTATGCAGTCGCTGCTGGAGGCAGGGGCGCAAATCCGTGCATATGACCCGATCGCTACCGCTAACTTCCGCAGACTGCTGGACAGCTCGGAAGTAACGTGGGCAGATAGCGCACGGGAAGCAGCAGAGGGATGTGACGCACTGTGTCTATTGACGGAATGGGAGGAGTTTGGTGAAATCGGGCTGGGTGAGCTGAATGAGCTTATGAAGTATCCTATTATGATCGATGGACGCAATGTGTATAGCGAGGAGCAAATCAGACAATCCGTCTTTGCATACTATTCTGTCGGTAGGCCACAGATGAACAATCTGGATGTAGATCGTCATCAGTCTGTAGTAAATCCGTAAAGGGGAGGCTGCATATGAAACGGTGGCTGAAGATAACATTGGGGGCTGCGGCGTTATTGGTCATAGGGGCTACTGCCTACACCGCTTATGTGTATCATTCTTTTAAAACAGCGGCGAATGCGATGTATCATCCGCGCAGCATCGTGCAGCCTGGGGCGGTTTCTACCCTTGCAACGGGCGGAGCAGGGCGATCCGTAGATACAGACTCTGGATCAATTACACCCAATCCGGCAGCCATCTCCCAGTTCAAGCCGTTCACCGTGCTGGTGCTGGGCGTAGATCGGCGGTCTCACGATCCAGGACGATCGGATACGATGATCGTCTTGTCTGTTAACCCTGCCGAAGGCTCTATGTTGATGTTCAACATTCCGCGCGATACGCGAACAGAGTTGATCGGTAGGGGGCGTGAGGACAAAATCAATCACGCTTTTGCTTTTGGGGGCGTGGATATGTCGATCCGTACGGTAGAACATTTTTTGAACTATCCGATAGATTACTATGTACAGATGAACATGGAAGGGTTTGCGAAAATGGTGGACCTTGTGGGGGGAGTCGAGGTTCATAATCCACTTGATTTTCAATATGAGGGTCATCATTTTGCACAGGGTAATTTGAACTTGAGCGGGGCTGAGGCGTTGGCCTACGCCCGTATGCGTTTCGATGATCCACGTGGGGATCTCGGAAGAAATGCTCGCCAGCGGGAGCTACTCAAGCAAATTCTTGCCCAGTCCATCAGCAAGGAAGGGCTGTTGAGGGTAAAACCGATACTGGAGGCAGCGGGGGAGCAGATTCGCACAGACATTACCTTTGACGATATGACCACCTTCCTGACCCGGATCGGTCCGTCCCTCAAGCAGACGGATACCGTTGAACTGAAGGGACATGGGCGTAAAATCAACGGGGTGTATTATTACATGGTGGATGAACAGGAGCGCCAGCGTATCCATGGAGTGCTGGAGAAGCATATGCTTACCACTGCCATATCGCCTTAGGTAAGCCTTATGTAGGCGGGTGCCCTGTTGGGAGGTCACCCGTTATTTTCTTCTAAAGTCTTCTAAAAAAGGCTTGTCCCACATACATCTGTAGAGAATTCGGTATAGTCCAACAGAAGGAGGGGCAGTGTGTGCTGTTTAGAAGGAGAGCGGCTTCGGCGTTCGTTCGTAAGCTATTATATTTTGCCATCATAGGTGGATTGTTATGGCTGCTGTGGCTGGGTCTGCGTGGGGTGATGTCTACAGGCGAGGGCGATCAAGCGGTAGAAGCACTAAACGAGTTCTACACGATGGAGCAATCGGGAAATTTCGGAGGTTCATGGGAGCTCTTTCATTCGCAAATAAAAAAGAAATTCGAGAAATCTACGTATGTACAGCAGCGTGCGCACGTTTTTATGCAGGATATGGGGACGGATACGTTCACGTTTGAACTGGGGGAGCCGCAGACTGAATATGACATTCGTACGGATCAGAATGGAGAAGAGTTAGGGAAAGTTTACCGTATTACGGTCACTCAGCATTACAAGACCCGATTCGGTAATTTTGATATCGTACAGCCTTGTTATGTGGCGCAGGAAGATGAGAAATGGCGGGTGCTTTGGATATACAAGGACAAGGAATAGAGGTTGCGAGGTGTTTCTAAAAGGTTAAATATGGTACAATACTTCCAAAACCGGAAATGTACAGTAAATGGATAACAGCTTCACTCCGGATGGAAGGAGTTTCATAGCATGCAGCAAGCGACAGGACAGGTTCCCGTCATACGTATGGAGGGTGTGAGTAAAATCATTTCCTCAAAAGCGATCGTGGATGATCTGACGCTGGAGGTTCCGGCGGGGCAGGTATTTGGTTTCCTTGGACCCAATGGTGCGGGAAAAACGACAACCATCCGTATGATGGTTGGCCTGATTTCGATCAGCAAGGGCGATATTCATATTTGTGGAGACAGCATTAATACTGATTTTGAAAAGGCCGTTTCCCATGTCGGCGCGATTGTTGAGAACCCGGAGATGTACAAGTTTTTGACAGGCTATCAAAATTTGCAGCATTTTGCGCGAATGTCTCCTGGGGTGACCCAAGAACGCGTGGATGAAGCGATTCGTTTGGTGGGACTCGGAAACCGGATTCACGATAAAGTAAAAACCTATTCGCTCGGGATGCGGCAGCGACTTGGGGTAGCTCAGGCGATTTTGCATCGACCGAAGCTGCTTGTGCTGGACGAGCCGACCAATGGTTTGGACCCGCAGGGTATTCGTGAACTGCGGGATTATTTGCGTCAATTGACCCGTACGGAGGGAATTACCGTATTCGTATCAAGTCATTTGTTGTCCGAGATGGAGCTGATGTGCGACCGTGTAGCCATTATTCAGAGCGGACGGCTGGTTGATATCAAGCAACTGAAGAATACAGGGGAGGAAGTGCAGACGGCGGAAATTGCTTTTGAGGTAAATGATGCCGAACAAGCCTATGCGCTTGCTGGAGCAGGACGCGTTGAAGGTAATCAACTGCTGCTTCACCTGGAGCGGGAACAGATCGCAGAGATGAACAGCCTGCTGGCTGCAAACGGAATTAAAGTATATGCGATTCGCCCGGTTGCCCGTACGCTGGAAGATCAATTTTTGGAAGTGACGGGAGGCGGGTTCATTGGGTGATTTCTTCAAACTGGTACATAACGAAAATCTGAAAATTTACCTGCGTGTGCGCACATGGATTATGCTGGGATTGCTGGCGGTCATCACTGCTGCGATTCCGATGCTGATCTCCCTGGTTTCCGATCAGGTCAGTGTGTGGGATGGGATTGCGTTGACGACGTTGTTTACGTTTTTCCTCAATACGACGTTTACGGTCATTGTAGCTGCTGATTCGGTGGCTGGTGAATTTACTTGGGGAACGATTAAGCTGCTGCTCATCCGACCTTGGACTCGCAGCAAAATATTGTTGTCCAAGTATATATCCGTGATTTTGTTCAGTTTGCTCGGAACGATCATTTTGATCTTGATGGTTACGCTGTCCTCATGGCTGATGTTATCCAAGGATGCACCAGCGGGTTCTGTTCCGCTGTTCAGTGATCCGATATCTTACGTAACGTTGAACTTCTTGTATAGCTATATTGCCTTGTTCGTGACGATGGCCTTTGCTTTTATGCTGTCCGCTGTTTTCCGTTCCAGTGCCTTGGCGATTGGGCTGTCGCTGTTCATGATGTTCACCAAAACAATCTATAACTCTATTGGCTTGTTCAGCACAGATCGTTTTGAATGGACCAAATACGTACTATTTACGCATATGGATCTGAAAAAATATCTAGATATGCCGCCGGGTACGGTAAGTTCCAGTCTAACCTTTTCGCTCACCGTGCTGGCCGCTTATTATGTAATTTTTATCGCCATTGCCTGGGTGGTTTTCGTAAAACGGGATGTTTCAACCTAAATCGCAGTGTCTTAGAGTTACACAAAGGACGTTCAAATGCTCAGCATTTGGACGTCCTTTTGTTATTTCAGGATTTTGCAAAATCCTCATTTAACACTGTTTTATCCAGTATCTATGTCATTTTTGTTACATATTCTGCGTGCAGGGGTATATTGTAATCTATTTTCAGCAAGAATCAATCAATAGGGTCATTTTGCGTTTAAAGAGGTAGAGAGAAATAGAACAGAGGGGGCCGCATGGTATGCTGCAAAATAATCGTTTTTTTCGTGTAACTACAGGTATCGTCATGCTATTACTCATCATTTACTTGGGCACCAAAGTAAGTTTTATATTTAGTCCTCTCGTATCTTTGGTCAGCTTGCTGGTGGTACCGTTAATGCTATCTTTTTTCCTCTATTATTTATTAAGGCCGATTGTGGATGTAATGGAACGGAGAAAAATCAAACGATCGATCTCCATCTTGCTGATTTATTTGGTCATTGGAGTGTTATTGTTTGTTTTCTCATGGGGTGTGTGGCCTACGCTGCGTGATCAAGTAACCAATTTATTTGAAAATGCGCCGAAGCTCATTAAAAGTCTGGTTGATCAATTGAGCCAATGGCGGCATAATCAATCCTTGAGACAAGTGCTGCCTCCGGGTGAAGACCCGCTGTCACAACTGTCAGATACGTTGAACGAAGCCTTTTCGACGCTATCTGATTATTCGGTAAAGCTGGTATCGTTCGTGTCCTACTTTTTTATCGTATTGGCTACCTTTCCCATATTGCTCTATTACATGCTGAAGGAAGGGAGCAAGTTTGGCCCTAAAATGCTAAACTTCTTTCCTAAAAAATATCACAAGGACGCATTGGAGGTTATGGAAGATATCGATAGTGCACTCAGCAGCTTTATCGTCAGTCGGGTGCTGATCAATGTCGCGTTGGGTGTGATGATGTTCCTTGGATTTTTGATTATTGGTTTGCCTTATGCCTTGCTGCTCGCCGTTATTTCGATTTTCCTTAATTTTATTCCCTATGTGGGGGCAGTGGCCGCTTCTATACCCGTGGTTATTATTGGATTTCTCGAATCACCTTCGATGGCGCTCTGGTCGCTGGTCGTGGTGATTGCTGCACAGCAAATTCAGGATAATTGGCTGTCACCTATAGTTTTTGGTAAACAGCTGGATATTCATCCGTTGACTGTCGTTATTTTACTGTTAGTTGGTGGCGACCTGCTCGGGATTCTGGGTATCATTTTGGTGATTCCATTGTATATGTGCGGAAAAATCGTCATACGCAAGGTATACCAATTATTTTTGGAACGCAGAGTGGAGGATATTATGGAATGAATGGAGAATGCACTGGATTTAAAGGAGTATATACTGACTTTACCCTGCTTCGGATTGCAGAGCGGCTTGGCTGTCCTCCCTGTCTTTGCTGAAACTAGATTGGGTTTCGTCGTTTGGCTCATCCGTAGAAGTTGACAACTCTACATCCTTTGTTCGGTTCATTTGACTTGTGCCGTCCAGTACACCGCCTTCAGAAATGACCAATGCAGCGGTCGCGGTATTTCCGTACAGTTTACCTGTCGGCGTAATGGTCAGTCGTCCTTCTGTAGTAATGCTGCCGAACACCTTACCGGCAAGAATGACGTCTTGTGCGAAGATGTCCGAACGTACAACAGCAGATTCTCCAATGACGACAGTACGAGTGCTACGGATATCGCCCTGAAAATGACCGTCAATCCGAATATTGGCCTCTGCTTCAACTGTACCTTCAAAGCTGGTGCCATTAGCGAGCAGTGTATCCATAGCTGGGGTGGAGAGCTTTTTTTTGGATTCCTTAAACATGATGGTTTTCCCCCAATCTTTTATTGTGAAAATTTTGCAAAATCCTCATTGTACATACAGTAATGGATCGACAGGTTGGTTATGCTTGACGATCTGAAAATGAAGATGAGGTCCTGTGCTTCTCCCGGTACTTCCCAGCAGACCGATGGTCTGTCCTTTGTGGACACGATCTCCTGGAGCCACCTGCATGCCGCTCAGGTGCATATACCAGCTCTGGAGTCCGTCAGGATGCTGGATGATGATGCACTTGCCGCGGGCTCCACTAGAAGCAGCCTCCAAGACGGTGCCTGCTCCTGCTGCATAGACAGGATCACCGGTTTGTCCGGCAATGTCCACGCCTGAATGAAAGGCAGATCTACCCGTAAAAGGGTCGCTGCGATAGCCGAAGCTGGAGGTCATTCGCCGTGAACCTACAGGCCAAACGGAGGGTTTCCCTTGCACGGCAAGAGCCAGCCTACGAGTCTGGAGTAACTGTGCGGCTTGTTTGCGCTCCAGATTTTGCTGGACGGCATTTGCTTGCTGAATAGAGCGAGGAACCGTACGTTCCACCGTGTCCAACAGAGATTCGATCTCCTGAAAATCATCCATTGCCTGGCGAGTTAGGAAGGCAGTATTTTCATGTACTGCGATCAGCTCACCCCCAATATGGCCGGAAGCATCCCAGGAGAGCGGAGTCATGTTTTTTTTATGGTTACTTGTGGCAGATGAGTTTCCGTGTTTACGAATGAATTGCTGCATTTGCTGTTCTAGCTCCGTTACGCGCTGAAGGCGTTCACGAATATGGGTGGCTTGATTTGTCAGCTCCATGACTTCCTGCCGTAGTCGCCCAATGGCTGCATCCTTGTCCGCTACCGTGACCTCCATCTGCAAACTCTGGACAGCAAGATTCGTTTCCATTTGGGAAATAATATGGGAAGAACGGATTTGCAGCCCGATCACGAGCGTAGAGATAGACGCGATCACAAGAGTCGGGACGAGAATGACAGCGGCTGTAGAGCATTGTAGCTGCTTGGGCGGTTGCTGTGCATCCCGAATAACAAGCAGGGTCATCCGGCGATTTAGGCTTCCTTTTTTCATAATCGCTCCTTTCCGGACATCGCTCCTATAGTGCTTGGTTACTATCTATTCAGCTTAAGAGGCAAACATGTCAAAAAAATTGGAGCTTAGTATAAAACGTAGATGAGGATTTTGCAAAATCCTGAGATATATAAGGAGGCTTAGACATGCTGTGGTTGCTGTTGGTTTTAATTGTTTTTATTTTTCAGACCGGGACGATCCTGCTCTTTGAATTTCGCAAGCCGTCCAAAGCGGTAGCCTGGCTTTTTATTTTGTTTTGCTTCCCGCTCATTGGCTTTGTCGTGTACTACTTTGTTGCACAGGATTATCAGAAGCGTAAAGTGGTTCGAAAAGGGGGATCGCAGCTGTTTCGTGAATTCCGCGAGCGTCTATGGGCGCAATCCAAGGTCATTGAACATGTGGAGCAAATGCATAATCCTCATTTCAAACATCAGGAGCGCCTGTTTAACCAGTTAATTCGTATGTCGGAAAACCCGTTGACTGAATGTAACCGCACACGTGTGCTGACGAACGGTGAAGAAGCCTTCGAGGCCATGCTGGCAGCGATGGAACATGCGCAACATCATATCCATGTGGAGTTTTACATATTTCGGGCCGACGAAATCGGAAGAAAGTTTCAAGAGGTCATGATCCGCAAGGCACGTGAGGGAGTAAAAGTACGATTCGTTGTAGACGGTGTGGGGAGCTACAATTTGCCCTATTCCTTTATTCGCACCTGTAGTGAGGCGGGAGTGGAATTTCATTATTTTCTACCTCCGTTTTTCGCCACGCTGGACCGCCGGATTAACTATCGTAATCACAGAAAAATCGTGGTGGTAGACGGCATGATCGGATTTGTGGGGGGGATTAATGTAGGCGACGATTATCTCGGAAAATACCCCAAAGTGGGATTTTGGAGGGATACGCATTTGCAGATTGAAGGAGATAGCGTCTATTTTCTGCAAAATGCGTTTCTTAGTGACTGGAAGCTGGCCTCAGGGGAGAGACTGATGGATGTGAATTTATTTCCCCCGCATACCTGCACCGGGGATGAGGAAGTACAAATTTTGAGTAGCGGTCCCGATCAGGTATGGGATACGATTCAGGAAATGTGTTTTGGGGCACTCACGGTTGCCAAAAAGCGGATTTGGATTACAACGCCGTATTTTATTCCCGATCCGGGGATTTATGAGGCGCTTAAGCTGGCGGCAGTCAGTGGCGTAGATGTGAAAATTATTATTCCCTACCAGTCCGATTCGAAGTTAGTTCATTTGGCGTCTCTGTCCTATGTACAAGAACTGCTGGAGGCAGGGGTGGAGTTCTACCAATATCGAAAAGGATTTATTCATGCCAAAGTGGTGATTGTCGATGATTTACTCGGCTCGGTCGGGACCGCCAATATGGACATGCGCAGCTTTTTCTATAATTTTGAGTTGACCGCTGTAGTTTTTGCTAATTCAGCGCTGGAACGGCTTTCGGCAGATTTTGTAGAGGACATTTCCAACTCCTCACGCATAGATTTAAACGTGTTCCGCAGACGGCCTAGATCTCAGAAAACAGCTGAAATTCTAACTCGCATGCTCTCTCCACTCCTATAAAGGCGATTTTCGCCGTTTTTATCGCTATAATCCCGCTTTATTGTGATTTATGTGCTCTTTGCTAACTTTTTTGCGCGAAATCACAGTTTTGTGATATACTATTTATATAAATAGCGCGGTAAAGAATAGGGGACTGCGGATAGCAGCCCCTTTTTTGTCCAATATATCATACTGTAACGGGGGGATTTATATATGAGTGTAGTGAGCAAGGAAGTCCAAAGTTTATCTGAGATTACAGATGTGACCGGAGAGTTGACCAAGATCAGCAAAATTCCAGCTAATCCGAAGAACAAAGTAAAACGCCTGTTTCAGCGTGCAGCCATGATTGTAGTTGGTGCAGCTCTGATGGCAGTGGGATTGGAAATATTTCTGGTTCCTAACGGCGTTATTGACGGAGGCGTTACAGGTATTTCCATTATGGCCTCCAAGATTACTGGCTATCCGCTCGGTATTTTCCTGACCCTGTTGAACCTTCCATTTTTACTTATCGGCTACAAACAAATTGGTAAAACCTTCGCTTTATCCACATTATTCGGTATCGTCGTTATGTCCATTGGAACCGCGTTACTTCACAATGTAAGTGCGTTGACTCCTGGTGAACCGCTGCTCGGCGCTATTTTTGGGGGCGTCATTCTCGGTGTTGGGGTGGGTCTTGTGATTCGGTCCGGCGGTTCGCTGGATGGAACAGAGATCGTAGCTATTCTCGTCAGTGAAAAGACTCCTTTTTCGGTCGGTGAGATCGTACTGTTCGTTAACATATTCATTCTGGGAAGTGCAGGTTTTGTGTTCGGTTGGCCAAATGCCCTGTATTCCATGATTGCTTATTATATCGCCATGAAAATGATTGATATTACGATTGAAGGTCTGGATCAGTCCAAATCGGTCTGGATTATTAGTGACAAATACCGTGATATCGGGGATGCCCTGACGGATCGTCTTGGACGGGGCGTAACTTATCTGGAAGGTGAAGGTGGCTTTACAGGCGAAAGCAAGAAAGTGATTTTCGTCGTCATCACCCGACTGGAGGAAGCGAAGCTGAAGAGCATCGTTGAAGATTGGGACCCGCACGCTTTCGTTGCGATCGGTAACATTCACGATGTGAAGGGCGGACGCTTTAAGAAAAAAGGAATACACTAGCGCAAGGGGACAATTTCTCAGCCTAATGGCTGTGGGGTTCGTCCCCTTTTTTATTCTTCCAAGCATGGATCAGGTTCGGTGTGCCTTGGTGCGCATATGCTTGAGGACGTCTTCTACAGGTTGGGGAGGAACCTTGTCGATCAAGTCGCCTACCCGATTTAGTCGTTCCTCAATATTCAGCAAATGGTAGTCAAGTGGTGATACATCTTGCCGTACCTCTTCCCATGTTAGCGGAGTGGAGACCGTAGCGCCGGGACGTGCCCGCGGGGTATAAGGAGCGGCCAGAGTTTTCCCCTGATAATGCTGCAAATAATCAAAATAGATGGCTGTTCCACGATCCTTCTTTAACCTTTCGAGTGTGAACAGATGCGGGTGCTTTTCTGTCACAAACTGTCCGACTAATAGCCCGATGCTGCGAAGTTCGTCGAAGGTTATGCCTGTACGGATCGGAACGATAATTTGTACACCTGTGGCCCCGGATGTTTTGGGGACGGAGTCCAAACCAAGCGAAGCCAGTACTTCACCGACAATAGAGGCTGCCTCCATAATACGTGGCTCCACCTCTCTGGATGGATCAAGGTCAATCATCCATTCACAGGGCAGCTTGTTTCCCGCTTCGTGCAGAGAGGGGTGGAATTCCAACGCAGCTTGATTACCAAGCCAGAGGAGTTGTGGCAATTTGCCGAGCACGATATATTCAATGCCATCATGCAGGGCGGTTTCAATATAGTCCGGCCGAGGACGTGGGGCATTTTTCTGATAAAAAAAATCACCGTGAATCCCATGTGGCCAGCGGATGACGGTCAGCAGACGATGATGACAATATTTGAGCAGGAAGGGAGCCAATACCGCGAGCTTGCGAAGATACAGCGCCTTAGTCACGCCTGCTTCAGGCCACAACGGTTTATCCGGGTTGGTGATAGGAATTTCATGACCTTCAATGGTAATAGTACCTTTAACAGCTTGTCCCATAGTGCTATCCTCCTTTGGCTAATATGCAGCAAAATCTTTATTTACAGGCTGATTGTTAAGCTTTTAGATCTACATAGGGTTTAACATGAACGTGAAGTGCTGAATTTATCCATCAAAAGGATTGACAAGATACATTATGTATCATAAATTTATAATAAAAATACGATATGTATCTATTAAAGTGTCTTGAGCAGAGGTAGAGGAGGAGTTTGCTTGATTGAAAAGCAAGGCGGAGGGCTGGTATTCCTGTTAAGTGTCCCTCGGAGTGGAAGCTCGTTGCTTACCGCCATTTTGCAAAACCATTCCCGCCTGTTTGCCACGCAGGAAATGTGGTTTCTGCTCAGTTTATATGATCTTCCGCAGTCACATGCACGTCCATATGGAGGAACAGGGATACTCCGGCAATTTTTTAAAGGTATGGTCCCCTCCGACGTATTGGAGCAGGCCTCCCGTTCGTATGCACTTGAAATATATAATGGTTTGCTTCAAGGTACAACAGCAGATATGCTTATCGACAAATCCCCGCGTTACTATACGGTGCTGGAATTTATAGACCGTTTATTCCCTGCTGCCCGCAGGTTGTGGCTTATCCGAAACCCTTTGGCCATTGTGGCCTCATTCAAAAAGGTCAATCAGCTACGGAACGGACGTTTTCAACTACTGGAGGAACTGGGGAGTCCGCATTTTAATATGAAAATGACGGATATTACGGTTGGTTTGTTCCGTTATACTCATTATTTTGCTACACCTCATCCACTTGCATACCCGCTTAGGTATGAACAACTCGTATCCAATCCAACGATGGAGATCGAGAAACTGTGCAGTTTTTTGGGAATCCATTATGAAGCGGGGATGGAAAAGTACGGAGATTTCGCGGATACGCCCAAATCCAGTCTTTTTTATAGTATGGGAGCGGGCGATCCATTCGTAGGAGAGCATGAACAGGCGCATCAGGATTCGGTACATAGCTGGCAACATGTGTTGAGTAAAAGGGAAATTGAGCTGTATTGCAGAAGCATTGGGTCCCGCATGTTTAAGCAACTTGGTTACGAGGAAGCGCTGGAGCAGGCTGAACAGATGACTGGAGTTCGCTTTGAAGATGAGCCAGATATGGAGCTGCTGAGTCGACGTACACAACAATTCCTCCAGCAAAGCGGCTTTGAATGGAAGGCAGCTTATCGGATGCTGGAAGAACAGGATACAGATAACAGAGAACTCATGACAAATGCAATCCATCATACTCCACCCCAAGATCCGACATGGATGCATGTGGACCAGAGCGTGAACGATCGACGGATCCAATCACTGGAAAACAGGTTGGCACATAGCTATGAGGAGCGGAACCGTCTTATCGCTCAGCTTCAAAGCTATCAACGCCCACATCAAGGTCTCCGATCTCGCAGCCTCTTGGCCCGTAAACTCAGGTACTTGGCGTCTGTAGCATTATCAAGTATAGGAAAAGAAAAAGGGGGAAGAACGTGAGTGCGATTGCCGGAATCTATAGCTTTGGGCATGAGTCTGTATGCACCGAAGAAGGCGGGAAAATGATGCAGGCCCTGCGGAAATATCCCGCTGACCGCGTATGCGCTTGGTGTGAAGGCTCTATTTTTTTGGGTTGTCATGCCCAGTATGTGACCCCGGAATCTGTTCATGAGCGTCTTCCCTTTTATGATGAGCTAAGAGATTTGGCAATCACGGCGGATGCGATTATTGACAATCGTTCCGAGCTGTTTGAACGGCTGGGAGTTGAGCAGGAACGGCGGCAAGATATCACGGACAGCGAGCTGATTTTGCTGGCATATGACAAATGGGGAGTGGAGGCAGCCAGTTATCTGATAGGTGATTTTGCCTTTGTCATTTGGGATGCCAAGGAACATCGATTATATGGTGCTCGAGATATGACAGGCCATCGTACGCTGTACATCTACCAACATGACCGAGGATTCGCGTTTAGCACGGTAGTCGCTCCGCTTTTGGCCCTGTCCTCTCTGCGAAAAGAACTGCATGAACCGTGGCTGGCCGAATTTTTGTCCATCCGCACCATGCAGGAATCCGTCGATATCGGGACGACCGCCTACAAGCATATCAACCAGCTTCCTCCTGCACATTGGTTCACTATGGAGGAGGGGAAGCGAACCCTTCATAAATATGCATGCCTGGATGAGGTAGAGCCACTGCGGCTCAAAACAGGAGGTGAGTACATAGAAGCTTTCCACGAGGTGTTCACACAGGCGGTCACTGCCCGATTACGGACGCATCGCGCTGTAGGGGCTGCCTTGAGCGGAGGGCTGGATTCCGGAGCGGTTGCCAGCTTTGCCGCGCCAGCGCTGCACTTGCAACAAAAGCCGCTACATGCCTACAGCTATGTGCCTGTTCAAGATTTTACAGACTGGACACCGCCTACATTGCTGGCGAACGAACGAAGCTACATTCATTCTACGGCTCGCTATGTGGGCAACATTCACGAGAACTATATGGATTTTGAGGGAAAAAGTCCGTTTTCAGAAATTGATATTTGGCTGGATTTGATGGAGGCTCCCTACAAATATTTTGAAAACTCCTTCTGGATCAGAGGTTTTTATGAAAAAGCGCAGGAACACAATGTCGGTGTACTGTTGACCGGGGCACGAGGCAATTTTTCCGTATCGTGGGGCCCTGCACTGGACTATTATGCCCGTCAGTTTCGTCATTTGCACTGGTTGCAATCCTTTCAGGGATTGAGGCGGTACAGCAAGCTTACGGGCAGGCGTATGTCTCATCTACTCCCCGTGATGTTGAAGAAAGCGACTTCACTTGAACCTCGTTTATGGCTGCGGCGTGGCCATCGCAGTCCCGTTCCTTCACTGATTCACCCAGAGTTTGCCCAACGGATGAATGTAGAAGATATTCCTGTATTGAGCGGAACAGGTTGGATGAAAAATGCCGATCAGACGAGAAAAGAGAAGTTCTCAAATTTGGCGATTGCCAACAAAAATGGTGTGGTCGCGACCAAACTTTCACTACGTTACGGCCTATGGGAACGTGATCCGACCGGGGACAGCCGGGTAATTCGCTTTTGCTTATCGGTGCCTTTTGAGCAGTATGTACAAAACGGTCGGGACCGTGCCCTCATTCGTACGGCCATGCGTGATCATCTACCTGATGATGTTCGGTTGAACCAGCGGGTACGCGGCGTGCAGCCTGCAGATTGGCTACATCGTATGCTTCCTTGTTGGGATACGTTTATGGGGGAGCTTCAACTGATGTGTCATGATTTACGAGCCGCCGAATATCTCAATATTGAGTTTATTAAGACGGCTATGGCAAAACTTCACCACCCCGGCCCTGAGCAGGCGTCTGATCCGAATATAAGACTACTCATGCATAGCCTGATTGTGTACCGTTTTCTCTGTAGATTCAACTGATCGAATCTGTTCGGTCAGACAGTTCGCCATTCGTTGGAGGGGAGGTGATGAAATGAGTAAAAAAGAATGGCAGGAACCGACGATAGAGGTGCTGGATATTAGCCAGACCATGGCGGGTAAAGGCTGGAGACAGATTGATTGGGTGTCCGACCACGATGCCGATATCTATAATCCAAGCTAATAGATGGTTATACATGTTATACATGCAGCCAATGTTGGACTGGAAGCCAGACAACTGGGCCGATAACGATTGAATGAACGAAAATAGCATGATCCATTGGACTCGTATTCAATATACAGCCGTCTTTATTTCTTTCGGGTTAGAGGTGTTGCCCAAGAAATAAAGACGGGATTTTTAAAGACAGAGGAGTGAGTCCTACGTGCATGACAGGAGTGCAAATGTCAGTTGGACGAAATATACGGCCTTTGGACTCAGGATTGCGAGTGAGCTGAATCTGCCTGAGCTGATGCTGGCAGCACCAGGAGTGGTAGAGGATGTAGTCATTCGACAGGCTGATTTGACTGCATGGAGTGGTCAGCTGGAGCAGGCCAATTTTGTGATGCTGGATGAGCGATTTATGTTCCGAATACCGGGCACGGCCATTTATGCCGTCAGGGAAGGCAAGGAGATCGAGGTAAGTATATTCTCTGGGGCTGATCCTGACACCGTGCGGCTGTTTGTGCTGGGTACATGCATGGGTGTTCTGCTGATGCAAAGACGAATATTACCTATTCACGGAAGTGCGGTCGTCATCGGGGGGAGGGCCTACGCATTTGTGGGTGAATCGGGTACGGGGAAATCGACATTGGCTGCTGTTTTTAGGCAGGCAGGTTATCAGATGGTTAGTGATGACGTGATTGCTGTAAAAGCTACGGGTTCCTCTGCCATTGTGTATCCAGCTTATCCGCAGCAAAAGCTGGGGCTTGAAAGCTTGCTCCAACTGGAGGCTTTACGGGAGAACAAGCATGTACGCAAAAGAAAGCACATACAGTCCCTAACTGACGACAATTCTGTAATGCCACAATACACAGATCTGCGTACGCTTGCAGGTGAGCTGAATAAATATGCCGTACCCGCTGTAGATGATTTTTATAACGATCCGCTGCCCTTAGGGGGCGTATTCGAGCTGGTGGCAGATTCTCCAACCCGTGCGTTGATGCGCGAAGGGGAGCTAGTGTCGGTTACGGAACAGCCCTTGAACGTTCTGGAGTGCTTGCATACATTACTACAACATACATATCGCAGGGTGATTATTCCGCGAATGGGTTTGAGTGAATGGTCGTTTGATACAGCGGCTAGGATGGCTCGGAAAGTGGAGGGCTGGCGCTTGCTGAGGGATAGTTCCGTCTTTACTGCGTCCGAGGTTGTACAACGGGTACTTGAACTCATTCGTAAGGAGGAAAAGAGTTATGGCAGCCACTAATCCAGCTAAGGATCATTATCGCGTCATTTACAATGAAGAGGTCTACGTCAGTGATATGGACGGAGAAAAAGTGATGATGAGCATTAACACTGGTAAATATTACAATTTAGGCTACACAGGAGGACGAATCTGGGAACTGGCAGAATCCGGTCCTTCACTTGGCGATATCGTAACTGTCCTGACGAACGAATATGAGGTGGACGAGGAACAGTGCAGACAGCAGGTACATACCTTTGTGGCTGAGTTGGAGCGGGAAGGACTGTTAAAGCTTCTACGGGAGCCGGTATAACATGCGGATACAACGGCTTCTTCTCCTGTCTCCAGAAGTCAGAAGATTGTTGCCGGAAGCCTGGCTGGAGCTGGGATGGGCGAGGCTGCGCCAGCGTCGTTCTTTTTGGGATTACTCAAGGGCTTGGGGCATACGTATGGAAGAAACCCCATGGCAGTGTGACGTTGGGCAAGAGAAGTCCATTCAGCAGATTTCACACGCTGTAGAGCTGGCAAGCCGTTATACTCCTTGGCGTAGTAGTTGTCTTGTACAAGCCGCTGCGGCGATGACGTTGCTGGGGCGCAGGAAACTGGACTGCACGCTGTATCTGGGTACAGCCAAAAATGCCGCTGGACGCTTGGCTGCACATGCATGGGTACGTAGCGGACCGATTTATGTTACGGGGAAACGGGAGATGGAAGCATTTACGGTGGTGGGGATATTCGGAAGACGTGCTGTGATGGATACAAATAAGAATATGGAAGATAAAAGTAGTTCTTTACTTTAATGCGATGAGACACGAAGGAGAAGAATGCATGCCCACCAAGTCTGTTTTGGAACTTGCGAATTGGAATGAGGATCAAGAATTAACGTTGTTACTCTCTCTATTGGGGAAGGACGTTATTCATTGGCAGGATACGACTGCTGCTACCCAGCTGCGTGAGATGGATTGGGTCCGCTTTTTACGTCTGACCGAGCACCATCGAGTGGTACCTACGGTGTATCTCCAGCTAAAAACATTGAATCATCCATTCATTCCCGCAGAATTGTTGCGAAACCTTCAGGCGCAATATCATCGAAACACGCTTCGCATGCTCCATCTTCAAGCAGAAGCCGAGCGTCTGACCAGGCTGCTCATAGCTCATGGAATTCGTGTGCTTATGTTGAAGGGGCCTGCTCTGGCGCAGCAATTATACGGGGATGTTTCTCTGCGTACTTCCAAGGACATAGACTTACTCATTGCCCCTGACGATATGGATGAGGCTGAGCATTGGATGCAGGAAGCTGGATATTCGTCCAAGAGCGGAGAAGTGCGTGTCCTTGGCAGTTGGAAATGGAAGGACCATCATGCATCCTATTTACATCCGCAAAAACGGGTAGAGATAGAGTTGCATTGGCGGCTTCACCCGGATGGGGGTGGGGAACCCTCTTTTAACGAGCTGTGGAACTGCCGGAAAAAGGGCAAAGCTGCAGGAGCCATTCGGCAGGTACCGTTGGGATCTGCCGACAACAGGACTGTGATGACGTCCTGTATGTATACGCTTGGCAGCGAGCATCAATTTCTGTACTTGAGTGCGCATGGTGCGCGTCACGGTTGGTTCAGGCTGCGCTGGCTGGTTGACATCGACAGGCTTGCGATATGTGCTGTCGATTGGGAGGCGCTACTGCCGATGATGCGCCGCTACGGGGGCCTGCCTGCTGGCGGGCAGGCTTGGGCACTCGCCGCTGCGCTGTTGGGTACGCCGATACCGGAGCCGATGCGTCCGGTATCGGCTACCCGGCAGGCGCATAGGCTCGCGCTGAGCGCGCTGGCCTTCATGCAGGCCAGCGTACCCGCACTGTACCCGATCACCCACGGGTCGGGTACAGGTAGGCTTGCTCCATCAGAGCTGCTGCACAGCAGAGCCTTGGCGGAGCAAGCGGAGGCCGCCCCTCCAGGTGGCGGTCCTTCAGTATGCAGTACCTCTGGCGAAGCAGCCATGCTTGCCACCCGTGGCGTTACTAGCATCACGGAAGATGCCAGTAACGACGATCATAGCCCGATGAGCACCGCTACCAGTTGTGCCCCGATGACTCCAGCTGCTGCCTCCAGCCAAGTCATGACCAAAAACAGGGCTGTCTATCAGCCGGTCAGCCGCACTTACTTGCTTTCCTTAAAAGAGCCAAGACACAGACTATGGTATCTCATCAGCCGTTTGTTTCCTTCTACGGGCGATTCGAGCGTTTTTCCATTGCCTCGTCAGCTGCATTTTTTGTATATCCCTTTACGTCCATTTCTCTGGCTGAAGCGGCGATTTTCAAAGCACTGACTCGATAGAGGATTTTGTGAAAATCCAATAAGCGGCTTTTAATGAACAATATATAGATCGAAATGGTCTAGTTCGTCTATATATTGCACTTTGGAGCGATTGGGATCGAATTTTGCAAAGTCCTGAATAAGGAGTGTGCATTATGGTTCACCTGCGATTATATATGACAAAGCTGTATAGCGTGAACGGCGGTGCGTTATTTCTCAATATTGGGTGTATGATCATTGTCAGTCTACTGGAGGGTTTTGGCATTTATATGCTTGTTCCTATGCTGGCGGCCATCGGCGTATTTGTCGGTCATTCAGGGATGCCATTTCTGTCTGATGGATTGGATCATTTTTTGCCGTTCGTTCCTAAAAGCTGGCTATTGCCGGGGATGTTGATGGTTTTTGTAGTGCTGCTTACAGGGCAGGCTTTGCTTCAGCGTTACCAATCCATCCTGAATTCGCGGATTCAGCAGCGTTTTATGCGTTCTCTTCGAATAGACGTGTACACTTCCTTTATGAAGGCGCAGTGGGCCTTTTATTTGCGTCAGCGTAAATCTGATTTTAGCCATGTGATGACGACCGAGCTGGCGCGTGTCAGTCAGGGAACAAATTTGCTTCTTCAACTGACTACAGCCGTCATGTTTACGCTGATCCAGATTGCGCTGGCTTTTTGGTTATCCCCCTCTTTAACCGGACTGGTATTTCTGAGTGGATTGGGGCTGTTTGTTGTGTTTCGCCGCTCCATTCGAAATGCCAAACAATTAGGTGATCGTACGACTGAACTGTCACAGGTTTATTTTGCTGGAATTACGGATCACATGAACGGTATGAAAGATATAAAAAGCAATCTGTTGGAAGCGGCGAATATCCATTGGTTTCGCTCCCTGACGCAACGCATGGAGGATAATACGACTCAATTTGTCCGGCAAAATGCGACCACACAGTTTTTTCATCGTGCAATGGCAGCTGTTTTTGTCGCTTGTGTCATATTTATATCGCTGCAGTGGCTGCATGTTACACCTGAAAAACTGATTGTGCTGATTCTTATATTTTCCCGCTTATGGCCTCGATTTGCTCTTATTCAAGCGAGTCTGGAATACATCATGTCTATGATCTCCGCTTTTGAAAGTGTCACCAAGGTGCAACAGGAGTGCGAAGCTTTCACAGATCCGTCATTGATTGCACTTGCATCCTCTGAGACTCGCGTTCCATCCGATCCATCGGTAGTCAATCTATCATCTGCATCTGAACGGCAACCCCTGTCCCTTCGTCATGGGATTGAATGCAGCCATCTGGATTATCGCTACGAGGGTGCAGCAGAGCCTGCACTGCGTCATATTAATTTGTTCATACCCGCCCGGGAAATGACAGCCATTGTAGGGAAATCAGGAGCAGGTAAAAGTACAATGGTCGATGTCCTGATGGGTTTTTTACGTCCAACTGGGGGGCAGATTATAATAGACGGGCTTGTTCTGGGCGACGAATTATTGCCCCAGTGGCGGCAGTCGTTTGGCTACGTGTCACAAGATCCATTTTTATTTCATGCGACTGTCCGCGAAAATTTGATGCTAGCGGATAAGGATGCTAGTGAGCAGCAGCTATGGGAGGCGTTACATTTTGCAGCAGCAGACAACTTTGTATCCAGACTGCCCGAAGGGCTGGACACGATCATTGGAGATCGCGGGATTCGTCTGTCTGGAGGAGAACGTCAACGGCTAGTATTAGCACGGGCTATCTTGCATCATCCTCCGATACTTATACTAGATGAAGCGACAAGTGCGCTGGATGGTGAACATGAAGCCGCAATTCAGGCAGCACTGGAACGGATGAAAGGTCAAATGACGCTGATCGTCATCGCTCACCGTCTGTCAACCATCAGACATGCGGATCAAATTGTCGTACTGAATCAAGGCGAGGTCATACAGCAGGGGAACTACCGCCAACTGGAACAAGAGGAGCGGGGGGCGTTCAGTCAGCTACTATCGTATCAAAGCAGTGTCACCGCCACCCCTTAACCAGACCTTTCTGTAACTCAGCTTAAGTTTCTTTACGTTTGGCAGTGCTTCTTTTCTTTTTGACTGGAGTCGGAGTGAGGTTGTCGCCTGCCACCGCCTGCTGTGCTGTTGGGGCTGCTGGTTTACGCGCAGGGCGTTTTTTCGCAGCAGGGCCGGGATCGGTAACGACAGGTTGCACTGCCTCGATGCTGGCCTGAAGGGCGGCCATTAAATCTACTACATTGGTCTGAGGCTGTGTTGGGGCGATTCGCACCTCTTCACCAGCAACTTTATGCTGAATGAGATCCAGCAGACGCTCGCGGTACTGATCCGTATACTTGGCTGCATCAAAAGGTGTAGATAGCTGCTCAATCAGCATTTTGGCCATGGTCAGCTCCTTCTCTTTAACCTCTTCCTGTCCGGGTAAGTTGGGAACTTGAGCAATGGGGCGGATTTCGTCCGGGTAAAACATCGTCTCCACCGCCAAACATTCATCCAACACCCGAATCGCCGCCAAGCTGCTTTTAGAGCGGATGGAGATTTGGGCAATCCCGATTTTCCCGGTATCCTTCATTGCATTCATGAGCAGCTTATACGCATTGGAGCCGGCCTGATCCGGGGACAAATAATACGTTTTCTGAAAGTAAATCGGATCAATTTCCTGCAAATCAACAAAATCCAAAATCACGATATTTTTATCCGCTTGTCCGCTAACTTGCTCCAGTTCCTCCTTGTCGAACATGACAAATTTTCCTTTTTCATATTCGTAGCCTTTTCCAATTTCCTCCCATTCGACCTCCTTGTCACAAACGGGACACTTTCGTACATAGCTAAGTGGGCTTCCACACTCCTTGTGAATGTAACGCATGGAAATGTCCTTATCCTCCGTAGCTGAAAACATTTTAACGGGCACATGAACCAGCCCGAAGCTGATCGCGCCTTTCCAGACCGTATGCATACCGCCAGTCCTCCTTCTCTTTAATCCGCATTTTGCATCCTTCGATTCCGGGCACCCCGGGATATGAGCATATGATTTTCACTTAGTATGCTTCGTATAAGTGATTGTATGAGGTGTAGATGAAGACTGCGAATTGCTGCCGCTTGCGCATGGTTACAGCAATTTTGGTACATAGTAAGGCATATCCGATTCAAAGGGGGTACGCAATTTATGTCCGGAAAATCCTATCCTCGGCAGATCAGTCATCATGTGGGTCAAAGCCATATCGCCTTTCGGGGTCCCGCCGCAGGCGAACAAGATGCATTGCCGCCCGAGTTTGCCCTTTCACATGGAACTCAGCCGCCTTTTCCCGTTGCTGTGGCTCATGTGGATTTGGAGGCTGTAGTTTCAACCTCGCCTTCCCATAGCTTTCCTTCATTGGACGTTGAACGACTTATAGATGAAGACTAGGTGACCTACATTTCTAAATTAATGCACCAACAATCAGCAGGAGGAGAACAGCATGAACGTGGAACGAGCAAAAGCCATTTATGATTCATCTGAAAATATTGCCGTACAATTGGATGGCAAACCGATTTGGATTGAGCATGTGGATGAAGCAAACGGTATGGCTACCGTACAGGTGGGCAGCAACCCCGGCAATACTCAAACCGTCCGTGTGGATCGTCTGGAAGAGCGGTAGGAGATGGGAACCAAACATCTGGTCATTATCCATGGCCGTGACAAAAAGCCCAGATGTGACGAAATGCTTCGTCTTATTAAAAAAGCACTGATCGCAGGATTGCGTCGAGTGAACGAGGAAGCGGCACAAAAACTGGAGCAAGAGCAGATTTTACTGACATTTAGTTATTATGGTGACATCAACAATCGACTTTTATTAAAGAGTCAGCCTCGGTACAGAAAACTTTTTGAAGAAGACGATGGAGATTTCTACGTTCCAGACCATTATTACGACGAAAGTATGGAACAATTAATTAATCGACCAACGGATCATATGACCCCGGAGGAATACGAGCGTCTGATAGCCAATGAACCCACTATACACTTCTATGATGATGCTGCAAAAATACTCAGCCCTTACCTCTCTTTGTTTGGTATGAGTACCCGTGCGATCAAAAGGATTCTCCCTGATCTGGGAGCCTATTTAACCAGTCGTGTAATAGGCTCCCAAATTCGCGAAAGGCTACAGTGTCCTCTAGCCCAGGCTTTAAGTAGTGGAGGGGATGTCATGCTGCTTTCCCATAGTATGGGATGCATGGTGGCTTACGATGTTTTATGGAAATTTTCACGTATGAGCGAATACAAACATCTATGGGAACACAAACTTAACGAATGGCTAACATTGGGTAATCCGCTAGGCGAGCCAGCCGTAAAGCGCAGCTTGTATGATTCCAATGAGCCTGAGGACGGTATGTATCCCGCAAATATCAGACATTGGACCAATATTAACGCCGAGGATGACTACATTGCGCATGATGCAAGGGTTGAAGATGATTTCCATCTGATGCTGAATCGAAATTTAATAGAAAGTATTGATGATCAGCCGCTTATTCAGACATTCTGGAAAGATAGTCACACTGGGCGTGCCAATCCCCACAACTTCTTTGCTTATCTTAACCATACGAAGGTGGCTGAGCATGTAGCGGATTGGATTTTACGCTCATAAAAGGCGCATTTTATTTGCACAGCTGTAGGCTTTCATCGCAGATGCTGCTTGAAAGGTCCCGCTCAACAAAAAAAGGCTCGCAATTGCTCAATGAGCAATTAGTGAACCTTTTTTTGTAATAACAAGTGCAGTCGTAGGGACGAGTTAAATGCCAGACAAGTTAATTTGAAGATGCAGCTGGTTCCTTTCTATGACCTTCACACTGCAATGGCCCTCAAATGTGGTGAAACTATCAGTTTAGCCTCTGTTGCTAATTGAACGTCTTCCACCGTCAAACCCGGAGCAATTTCTTTTAGCATCAGCCCTTTACCCGGAATAACATCAATGACAGCCTTTTCGGTTACTATGGTCTTTACAACATTTACAGCAGTCAAGGGCAGCTTGCATTGTTCCAGTATTTTCGGCGCGCCATTTTTGTTCACATGCTCCATGGCTACAATCACTCTCTTGGCTCCAACTACCAAATCCATGGCTCCCCCCATACCCGGCACCTTTTTCCCAGGGATCATCCAGCTTGCAAGGTTGCCTTTCTCGTCGACCTCCAGGGCGCCCAGCACGGTGATATCCACATGCCCTCCGCGGATGATGGAAAATGAAAGTGCACTGTCAAAAAAGCATGCTCCTTCCATGGTTGTAACGTAGTTTCCGCCTGAATCGATACAATCGAGCCTTTCTTTTCCCTGAGCCGCTTTGGGGCCTACACCGAGGATTCCGTTCTCAGCCTGCAGCATAATATGAATGTCCTCGGGGATATAGTCCACTACCATTGTAGGCAATCCGACACCAAGGTTGACAACTTCACCACTTTTGAATTCCTGGGCTATTCTTCGAGCAATGAATTCTCTGTTATTCATGCGTTTTCACCCACCTTTACAATTGCGTCGACAAATATTCCGGGAACGTTGACATGATTGGGGTCAATTTCACCCGTCTTTACGTATTCGTCTACCTGAGCAACTACATACTCTGCCGCTGTAGCCATAACCATATTGAAGTTACGTGAAGAGCCGTTGATGACAAGATTCCCCGCTTCATCAGCCTTATGGGCTCTGATTAACGCCACATCCGCTTTGAGCGGGAGTTCGAGCAAATATTCCCTTTCATCAATTTTGATTTTCTTTTTTCCTTCCTCTACAACGGTGCCTACACCTACAGGTGTTAAAACCCCGCCCAAACCGGCTCCTCCCGCGCGTATTTTTTCAGCGAGCGTGCCTTGCGGGAAGAGTTGGACCTCAGCTTCTTTCGTCATCAGGAGCCTTCCCGTTTCCGGATTGGAGCCGATATAGGATGCAAAAATTCGCTTTACTCTGCCGCTTTTTACAAGCTTATAGATAGATAATTCTGGTGTGCCTGTGTCGTTGGAAACAATCGCAAGATTGCTGGCGGGATTGGTGTCGACAAGCGCACGAACCAGCTCCTCCGGAAAGCCTCCTGCCAGAAAACCTCCGACCATCACCGTGTCTCCGTCTTTGACCTTCTTAACTGCTTCTTCAGCGGAGATTACTTTGTTATTCATGGTTCCTTCTCCTTATATATATATTTTTAGGAAAGCAAACTTTATTGAAGATAATCGTAGAGGACTCTTCCATATGGAAGCGTTAAATCAGCAATAAAATGTTTCCCGCCAATATAAGATTTAACCGGCAAATCTGCCACAGGAGCGTTGACATGGGGGATCAGGCTTAATCTGGCAGGCCCTGACCAGGCTCCTTTTACAGTAATGTTCTCAAGATTATACGCTACTAACTGAGCGATTTTGGGGGTACCGTCAACATCAGGAATTAACTTTAAATTAACTTGTGTTTTTGCGATGGCTTTTGCCGTTTCCTTTTCATCAAGAATGTTATATTTGAAAGGCATAGTTCCCGTGGCCACCAGGACGTTGTTATAATGCAATGTACCCGTCAGCGTCTCCGTCTCCTCAACGATCAAGCGAGGCTTTGCCCATTTTTTCGGAAATCCCCAGACTTCGCGTCCCCCCAGAATAGCAGGTGCGTTATCCAAATACATTTGGGCGACAAAATTGCAGGGTTCTCCTTGAAAAGTACACGGAATGACAATACCGCTTTCCTCATAACTTCCTAACCCGGATGAATCGGGCATCTTGATCCATTCATAGGAAACCGTATTGCTTCCATCCGGCTGAAGAGGTTCCGGGACCGCCTGTCTAATCGCAGCGGGATCGGTCTCATAGGTAATGATAAAAAATTCCCGGTTGATGAATCGGTATGGCGGGCGCCCGTAGCTGCCGCTAGCCGCAGGCATGGATTGGAGTGAAAGTACATCTTTTTGATTCATAACGGTCTCCCTTCCTTTTAAGAGATATTCTAAAATTCATCTTGAATACGCACTTTAAATGAGCGCATTTTCAACCAGCATCGCTATGCCCATTCCTGTTCCGATGCATAACGAGGCGATGCCGTAACGTGAAGATCTTCGCACCATTTCATGAACCAACGTAGCCAATATCCTAGCACCGCTGGCCCCGACAGGATGCCCGATCGCGATCGCGCCGCCATTGACATTCACTTTGTCCAGACTGACCCCTAGCTCTTTCACTACCGCTAATGCTTGTGAGGCAAACGCTTCATTAATTTCAAAAAGATCAATGGCATCGATGGATACACCTTGCTGCTTCAGAAGTGTCGAAATGGCTTTCACTGGCCCCATTCCCATATATGCAGGGTCAACGCCAACAAGGGAATAACCCTTGATATATGCCAATGGCTTTAATGCATGTTCTTTGCATTTGTCTTCCGACACCACAAGTACGGCCGCCGCGCCATCATTGATTCCCGAAGCATTCCCGGCGGTAACCGTTCCGTTCTCCTTAAACGCAGGTTTTAATTGAGAAAGTTTTTCTTTCGTTGTATTTCCTCTTATGTGTTCATCCTCTGTGAAAGAAATAGTTTCTTTTTTGTTTTTGATCATGACTGGAACAATCTGCTCTTCAAAAAGCTTCTTGTTTTTTGCTTCTACGGCCTTTATCTGGCTTTGATAGGCAAATTCGTCCTGCTCCATTCTTGAAATTCCATATTTATCGGCAACATTTTCTGCGGTAATTCCCATATGGTAATGGTTGATCGGGCATGTAAGGCCGTCGGCCACCAGGGAGTCTACCAACTCACCGTTACCAAGTTTGTAGCCGTTTCTTGCATTTCTTAGCAGGTAAGGGGCATTCGACATGCTCTCCATGCCTCCGGCCAAGACGATGTTGCCTTGTTCAGCCAATATTGAATTGTAAGCTAAAGCAACGGCATGAAGTCCAGAACCGCAAACCGTGTTTATCGTTGTTTCGGGTACATCAATAGGGATACCGGCTTTTAATGCCGCCTGTCTGGCAGGATTTTGTCCATTGCCCGCCTGAAGAACATTTCCCAAATAAATCTGATCAATCAAAGAAGGCTCTAATTTACTTTGCTGAAGGCATGCTGTCATCACGGTTGCTCCCAGTTCGGAAGCGCTTAGAGGCGCAAGGGTTTTGTTAAAAGAGCCGACCGCTGTTCTTAACGGGCTTACTAAAGCTACTTTTTTCATTAAAAACTCACATTCCTTTCGCTGTGTTAAAACACAATACATCCATGATTGCACTTCAATTGGTAATTTCCGCTCTTAACCTACGAGACGCAGCGATTGCAAGATATATTTGCATGCGGGCATATCATGGTGCCTAAGACAGTAAATGTGACGGTTCGATCGCCTTCTCCCATTGGAAATTAAAACCAGTTTTATCATAGTTCTAATGCAGATTTTGCTCAATGTCCAAATATTTACACATATCTATGTACAGATGTTTATAGGGTCATATAGGCCACAATAATTAGGCCATTCTAACGTTTTCTGTTATTTTCTTGTTTTTTCTGAAAATCATGATCATAAATTGAATTTTATGTTAAAAATGAAAGTTGCAATCCATACGTAAAAAAGTTTTCCTCGCAAATATCATCTAACTCAGCTGGAAAATAAAAAAAGCCTCCAGAATTTTCTGAAGGCGGCTTTGTTTCTGACCAATCTGGTCTTGAAAAAGCTAGGCAGGTTGCCAATCCAATTGAATACATTTGGAATTCCAATAAAAATGATGACGTCTTTGCGAGATAGTGAAAACTTGTGAATTGGATCAATAGCTCACGAAAAATGTACATCTGCTGTCGCGAGTAAACGCACAAAACGATTGCCAAGCAGCTCATTATGATGAGCTACAATTTGTTCACTGCTCAGCACCTTGCTATCAAATGTACTATGCGCATCCAATACGAGCACGTTGTTCTGGTATCCCAGACTATAGGCGCTTCGGCAAGTCGTGTCGAGGCAAAACTCGGTCTGCATCCCCGCGATTACGAGCTGATCGGCCCCCAGTTCCTTCAGCACATGGCCCAATTCGGTTTGGTAGAAGCTGTCCCAGGATGATTTACGGACAATTCGTTCATGAGGAAGAGGGCGCACCACATCGGCGATGGCCCAGCCTACACTGTTTTCCCGGAAATCCTCATCCGCTTCATCGGTATGCTGTACAAAAATCACCGGTGTACCTGTAGCTCTGGCTTTGTCCAAAAGCTGCTGCAAATGCGATACAACTTCCTGCTCGCGATACAGCTTCTCATCATACATGAACATCGCCTGCTGAACATCAATCAAGAGTAAAACGGTTTGTCCCATCGTTTCGTTCCCTCCCTGTGTGTATCATCTAACTTACAATAGCATGTCTTCATGCCTTGCGGCGACATAAGGTGAACTATATAATAAAGAACAAGTTGGAACGGTCCGATTCGGACGAAAGGTGATTAAAATATATGACAATTTCGCAGGAGCAGTTTACGTTCCGTTCTGTCTCAGAGGCACAGACCGGGTCATTGGCAGGTTTTTTGGCAGCCAAAGCGGTTCCCGGAACGGTGATTGTGCTGGATGGAGATCTGGGAGCGGGCAAAACTGCTTTTTCCAAGGCTTTTGCCAGCCATTTAGGTGTACCGGGTATCGTAAATAGTCCAACCTTTACTCTCATTAAGGAGTACGAGGGCCGATTGCCTTTGTATCATATGGATGTGTACCGGATTTCCCAGGACGAGGCGGAGGATCTCGGGCTGGACGAATATTTTTACGGGACAGGAGTATGTCTGGTGGAATGGGGTAGTATTATACCGGATATATTGCCGGAGCAGCGGCTTCATATGTATATAGAAACAACGGATGTGGGGGAGCGCTTGATTCACCTGACCGGGTACGGCGAGCCTTATGAACAATGGTGCCGCAGTTTGCGGGAGAATGGAGTTTGAACCATGCAAAGAGAGCATACAGATGTGAATGTAAAGCCGCGTGAGCGGTTTTTGACGTTAGATACAGCGACGACCGTGATGGCGGCCGCTCTGATGAACGGAAGAGAATTGCTGGGAGAAAGCAACGTCTATGGCGAACGTAATCACTCCGTGCATGTGATTACCGAGCTGGAACGACTGCTGACTGAAGAAGGGCTGACACGAGATGATGTAGATGGTATTGCAGTTGGTGTTGGACCGGGGTCTTATACCGGTATCCGGATTGCGGTGACTGCAGCCAAAACACTCGCTTGGGCCTGGGGTATCCCGGTGACGTCCATATCGACTTTGCACGCTTTGGCGTGGGGTGGTTGGAATCGCGGCATCGAGATGAAGGGACAAGAAGATAAAAATGAGTCTGTGAATAACGGTTCGTCCGGAGCGCAGGCAGCAGACTGGATTGTGCCTGTGCTGGATGCGCGCCGTGGTCAGGTTTACACGGGGCTGTTCGCCGTGAATACAGTTGACGACGTCGAGAGTCCGCAACGGCTGGAGCCAGATGCAATTCGCTTAATGACTGCTTGGACCGATGACCTACTGCAACGGCTGGAGGCTTTGCCCTCTGAAGAGCGTCCTCCAGTCATTTGGCTAGTCGGTGAAACGACGGTTCACGCCGAAACAGCTGAGCGTCTGCGTGCTTGGAGCGAGCTTCGTATTGTACCTTATGAGCTGGAAGGAAGATGGGTTGGCCGCCTTGGGGCGGATAAGCTGCTTCGTCAGGAACATGACGAGCTACATACGCTGGTTCCTAATTATACCCAGCTGGCGGAGGCGGAAGCCAATCTGCTTCGTCAGCGCTGAAGAGAGCGGTGAACAACATGGCAAAGAACATACAGCGGGAAGAGAAACTTGAGTTTCGCTTGATGCAACTGGATGATATTCCCGATGTGCTGGAGATTGAGCATGAAGCGTTCACGCTACCGTGGACGGAGGAAGCATTCCGCAATGAGCTGACGATGAATCATTTCGCTAAATATATGATTATGGAACTAGACGGACAAGCCATTGGTTACGCAGGCATGTGGACGATTATGGATGAGGCCCATATTACGAATATTGCGATTCGTGAGGCTTATCGCGGACGCAAGCTTGGAGACAAGCTGTTGAATGAGCTGATGCAGACCGCATCTTATTTAGGGATGGAACGTATGACGCTAGAGGTGCGGGTAACGAACCGGATCGCTCAGGGCTTGTATGAGAAAAAAGGCTTTAAGCCCGCAGGTGTGCGCAAAGGCTATTATTCGGATAATAACGAGGATGCCGTGATCATGTGGGCGGATCTTCCCGCGCATGGGGCATCCGGTGAACAGGAAGGAAGCGTGCAGAAGCAATGACGCAAGAGGAAAAAGCAGGTACAGGCTCCGCCCCCGGCAAGCCTTGCTATATACTGGCAGTGGAAACGAGTTGTGATGAGACGGCTGTTTCTGTCGTGAAAAATGGCACAGAGGTGCTCTCAAATTTGATTTCCAGTCAGATTGAAACACACAAAGCCTTTGGTGGTGTTGTACCAGAGGTGGCTTCACGCAAACATGTAGAGAGCATCACCTATATGCTGGACGAGGCCATGCAAACATCGGGAATTACCCCTCGTGAGATTTCGGCGGTTGCCGTGACACAAGGACCAGGACTGGTTGGCGCATTGCTGGTTGGTATTGTCGCCGCTAAGAGTGCTGCTTTGGCATTCGGCAAGCCGTTAATCGGGACGCATCATATCGCGGGACATATTTATGCCAATCAGTTGGAGCATGATATCGTATATCCGTGCATTGCTCTCGTTGTGTCAGGAGGACATACAGAGCTAGTGCTGATGGAGTCCGAAGGTCATTTTCAACTCATTGGTCGTACAAGGGATGATGCGGTTGGGGAAGCCTACGACAAAGTAGCGAGAGCCATTGGATTTCCGTATCCCGGCGGTCCGCATGTGGATCGTGTGGCTCATGAATCGGAGGAAGTGGTTACTTTGCCGCGTGCATGGTTGGAGCCAGATTCTTATGACTTTAGCTTTAGTGGCTTGAAATCGGCGGTGCTGAATGTAATTAACCAGACGAAAATGCGCGGAGAAACCGTTCATGTCGGAGCGATCGCAAGAGGTTTTCAAGAGTCGGTCGTCGAGGTGCTGGTGGAAAAGGCGATTCGTGCCATGCGTGAATACGGTGCGAAGCAGCTCCTGCTTTGTGGCGGTGTGGCTGCTAATCGCGGACTGCGTACAGCATTGCGGGAGCGCTGTGAGCGCGAAGGAATCGATCTGCTTGTACCATCGATGAAATATTGCACAGATAATGCAGCGATGATCGGCGCTGCGGCCTACGCCAAATGGAAGCGCGGGGAATTTACCTCATTGGATATGAAGGCTGATCCAGGGCTGTCTCTGGAAGAATGGTCTGTCCAAACTTAATTGAAGAAGAATGAGCAAGACACGGCACAGTTGAGTCGTGTCTTTTTTGTTCCGCACCATAACGATCATAAAAATATAAATTCAAGAGGATAAAATACAGGAGTTTGAGCAAAAGAATGGCAGCATCTCATTCCCTCGCATGATTCGTCACAATGGTTCACGATTTTTCATAATCCATCAAAAAAATCTGGAATTTTGATATTGCCCGAATAATGATGTGATTTGTCAAGTTGTGAACAAAGTTATCCACATATACCGTTTCAAATGTGGATAACCCAGCCCGAAGCAAGCAGGCTAAGACTTTTTGGAGATAGCAAGTTGGGGGATATGTAACACCTTTAGTTCTTGTGAAATCTGTGGATAATGTGGATAAAAGGGTGGATAAATTTGGTTTTCATTTGAAAGTGGCTTTTTATCAATAAAAAAATGGCCCAAAAGGCCATTTTTCAATCTCACTCATACACATAAGTTGTGGATAATCTTGTGTACAAAAAAATAGAAGAGGAAAATGTGAAATTTTTAAGGCTAATATTTTATGCAGTAGTGTCTATTCTTCTAACAGCTCTTCCCAAGAGGCATAGGTTTCAGTCAATTCCTGTTTATGGGTGTCGAGCTGTGCCTGAATATTCTGAAGCGCTGTGTAATCCTGATAAATCTCAGGTAGGGTCATTTGTTCCTCCAGCCCTAAAATTTGTTCTTCCAGCGTTTTGATCTGGTTTTCCAATGCCTCCAGCTTGCGTTGACGGCTACGTTCCTCGCTTTTGGCTTGTTTGTCTGCAGCATAGGTGGCGGCGCGTGATTTGGATGTGGTCTCGTCTGTCACGGATGCAGAGGTAGCCGATGTTTTGCCGCGTGCGGCCTGATTTGCCTCCAAAGCTTCCTGCGCAATTTCCTCCAATTCCTGCTTTTTAGCTACATAGTCATCATAATTCCCCAGGAAATGTTCTATCCCTCCAGGATGAAGCTCGATGACACGTTCCGCCATTTTGTTCAGGAAATAACGGTCATGGGAAATGAACAACAGTGTACCGTCATAGTCCATCAAAGCCGCTTCCAGCACTTCCTTGCTAAACAGATCCAGATGGTTGGTAGGCTCATCGAGAATTAATACGTTGGCTTCGCGCAGCATGAGCTTGGCCAGAGAAACGCGGGCTTTTTCCCCTCCGCTTAATGCAGCTACTTTTTTTAGTACATCGTCACCGCTAAACAGGAAATTACCCAGCACTGTACGAATACGTGCTTCTTCCATATGAGGATACTCGCTCCACAACTCCTCCAGTACGGTGTTGGCAGGGTTCAGGTTCGTCTGCTCCTGGTCATACAGACCGATTTTGATTTTCGTGCCCCAGTGGATGGAGCCCGCAGCAGGTTTAAGTGATCCGGTCAGACATTTGAGCAACGTCGATTTTCCGATCCCGTTCGGACCAATCAGTGCCACGGTATCTCCACGTTTTAAGTCGAACGATGCGTGCTGGAATAAAGGCTTTTTCCCTTCATATCCCACAGAGAGGTCACGGACCTCCAGTACTTCCTTACCTGACATATGGGCTGTTTCAAAGGAAAAATGAGCCTTTTTCAAGTCTCCCATCGGTCGATCCATACGCTCCATTTTATCTAACTGCTTGCGCCGACTTTGAGCGCGTTTGGTCGTAGAAGCCCGCACAATATTACGTTGTACGAATGCTTCTAAACGGGCAATTTCTCCTTGCTGCTTTTCGTAATGCTTCAGATTCGTTTCGTACTCGGCAGCTTTCAACTCCATGTAGCGGCTGTAGTTGCCTGTATATCGGGTAGAACGATGGCGTTCGATTTCAATAATCGTCGTTACCAGTCGGTCCAGAAAATAACGGTCATGTGATACAACCAGCAGAGAACCGGAGTAGCCGCGCAAATAGTCCTCCAACCAGGTTAGTGTTTGAATATCCAGATAGTTGGTAGGCTCATCAAGCATGAGGACATCTGGGGCGAGCAGTAGGATGCGCGCTAGCGCAAGCCGAGTTTTCTGTCCTCCGCTCAAGGTAGCTACAGGCGTTTCAGGTGCAAATGAGCCAAAGCCCATGCCGTGCAGCACGCTGCGAATACGGGTCTCCATTTCATAACCACCGTGATCCTTGAACCAGTCTGAACGACGTGCATAGCGTTCCAGCAGATCTGCGTAGCGTTTTTCGTTTTGAGCATTGGCCAGGTCAGCGATGTCCTGTTCCATTTGCCGCAGTTCCCGTTCCGCTTCAATCAGGGGAGTGAACACCAGCATCATTTCCCCCCAGATAGAACGGTCAGAATTCAAGCCGCTGTTTTGCGCCAGATAACCGATGCTGGTCTCCTTTGCCTTGAAAATTTGTCCACTGTCATAGGATATTTCACCAGCAATGATTTTGAGCAGGGTCGATTTGCCTGCACCGTTCACACCTACGAGTCCAATACGTTCACGTTCCAATATTTGAAGGTTAATCCCGTCCAGAACGGGCTCAATTCCATAAGATTTAGTAATTCCGGTTACTTGCAATAGCATAGCGTATCGTTCCTCCATTACATTTTGCACAGTTCTACCTGCTTTTTTCGCAGGTACCTTCCTTCCAGTTTACATGAAATTACCCACTATTGCACTGCTTTCACCCTGTAAACCCTTGAGCCGCGTGTAGTCAATTTGTATAAACAATGATAAACTTAAGCGAGAAGTGAAAAAGAATGAAAAAAACTTGCAACGTACAGCACTTACTGACAAATGGGACAATAGCAACGTATTAAAGATTATCGACGATTGTGCGGGAGGGCGGATGTGATGGATGTCTGTAATGTGAAGAACGCGCTGCGTTTGCAGCAACGGGAGGCGCGTGACTCCATGGACCCGCTGACAAGGCAGAAGGCATCGGCTGTGGCCTGTCGGCATGCAATCGAGGCATGGGAGCAGCTTAGAATAGACAGAAACGGAGATAAGCTAACCTTATTTAGTTATCTCTCTTTTGGCAGCGAGATTTCGACGACTCCCCTCATTGAGCATTGCTGGTCACAGGGAGATCGTGTCCTGGCTCCAAGAGTGGATTCGGTAACTCGGACGATGGAGCTGAGGGAGATGGATCAGAACGGAGATATTGTACCCGGCGTCTGGAACATCCCTGAGCCTGCTTTGACATGCAAGGAATGGTCGCCTGAAATGTGGACGGGAATTGACTGGGTTGTTGTGCCTGGCTTGGCCTTTGATCGTCGAGGGGGCAGGATTGGCTACGGCGGAGGCTATTATGACCGCTTTACCGTACAGGTAGAGGCAGAGAAGCGTAACAACAGCCACGTAGGTCCGCTGTATGTCTCGCTGCTACTGCCGGGACAATTGCTCACACAGGTGCCTATGGAGCCAAGGGATTTGCGAGTGGACGTGCTGTTTACTCTGGATGGACGCTTAGATTGTGATTATGCAAAATTGACAAATGATGAATGAAGTAAAGTTGGGTATGTGAAAGGAGCTGTGAGGGAGTCGTGGATTCCTTTACTCATTTTAACGAACAGGGACGTGCTCGTATGGTAGATATTTCGGGTAAAACGTCTACGGTTCGTACAGCAGTTGCCGTGACTCAGATTACGATGAATCCGGCTACATTGACGGCTGTAAAAGAAGGAAGAATCGGCAAGGGTGATGTTCTTGCTGTGGCCCAGGTCGCAGGGATTCAAGGCGCGAAAAAAACGTCAGACTGGATACCGATGTGTCATCCACTGGCTCTGACAGGCGTGAACATTACTTTTTCCGATAATGGACATGATGTGCTTCATATTGAAGTTGAAGTGAAGACCGAAGGTAAGACAGGTGTAGAAATGGAAGCTTTGACAGCGGCTTCAGCCGCAGCGTTAACCGTGTATGATATGTGCAAGGCGCTGCAAAAAGATATGATCATCGGCCCTACCATGCTGCAATCCAAAACAGGTGGCAAGCATGGGGATTTTCAACGGGAGGACCACCGGGAACCTTGACATAGATAAACATTGTCGCCGAGAGGGTACTGTGATGTGATGCAGGATGCAGCGTGGCTGTTTCTGATTTTCAGAAGAGAAAGTATTCTTTCATGATAGGAGAAGGGTGATCTTATGGTGTGGAAAACGGCGATCCTAACAGCCAGTGATAAAGGGGCAAGGGGAGAGCGTGAGGATACAAGCGCACAGGTCATCCGGGAACTCATCGAAGAAGAACTGGGCGGAGAGATTGTGGAATACCGGATCGTTCCCGATGAACCGGATGAAATTATTGCTGCTTTAATCGAAATGACCGATTATTTTCATGCAGACCTGGTACTAACTACGGGCGGGACTGAGCTGGCCATTCGTGATGTGACACCCGAGGCGACTCGGCGGGTTGTGGAACGGGAAGTGCCGGGTATGGCAGAGGCCATGAGAATGATCGTGATGCAGAAAAATCCAGCGGCTATGCTATTCCGTGGAATCGTGGGAATACGCGGACGTACACTGATCGTCAATTTGCCAGGAACGCCCAAAGGCGTGCATGAAAATTTGGCAGCGATAATGGACCAGCTTCCAGAAGCGTTGCTTATGGTGACAGGTCAGTTCCGGTAGAAGGCAGCACATCGTGTGTGGTATGATACCTATAAGAATTTATAAGGCCGTATACGGACAAAGATTCTTATTTTGTTCGTCAACATAAGGAGGATTACTACACATGCCCAATATTGGAGCACCGGGTTATATTTTGTTAATTATTCTGGCGCTGCTGCTATTTGGTCCGAACAAGCTGCCTGAGCTGGGTCGAGCTGTAGGGCGTACATTCCGTGAGTTTAAAAACGGGGCACGCGATATTTTATCAGAAGATGAACGGACTGAGCGTAAAGACAGCAAAGATAGTGTGGTCAAAGCATCACAAACGACGTCTTCAGAAGTTCAACCTCAGCCTGAGGATAAACGCTTGTCATAGATTTAGTGATCGATTCTTGATCTTGTACAATAAACAAAAGCCTCTTCTTCAGTGAAGGGCTTTATTTTTTAGGAGGCGCTGCTGCGTTCCGTTCAGAAAGGAGGAGTGGACTTGACCCCATCAGAGCATGAAATGCCGCTAATGGAACATCTGGGAGAGCTTCGCCGCAGAATGATCTATGTGCTAATTGTATTTGTATTGGCACTGGCTGGTGGTCTGTTCGCGGCGGGTACTGTATATGACTGGCTTATTCGCTCCGGTTCGGCGCGAGCTTTTCAGTTAAACGCGTTTTCCTTTTGGGACGGGATTGGTATCTACATGAAGATCGCCATGATCATCGGGATTGCGGTGGCGCTACCGTTTGCATGCTACCAACTGTGGAAATTTGTCAGCCCGGGATTAAGGCCGCAAGAACGAAGTGCGACTTTGCGGTATGTGCCTTATGTGCTGCTTTTATTCATCATTGGGACAGCTTTTGCTTATTTCATTATTTTCCCGATGGCGATTCAGTTTACATCGTCTGTCACCAAAAGTATGGGATTACAGGAAACGTACGGGATCGCACAATATTTCACCTTTATGTTTAATATTGTACTACCTGTAGCGCTACTGTTTGAGCTCCCCCTGCTTATCATGTTTCTGACGGGGATTCATGTTTTAACACCAATGCGGCTTCGCAAATGGCGGAAGATTTCTTATTTTCTGCTGGTGTTCGTCGCGGTTGTCATTACCCCGCCGGATTTTATTTCCGATTTTTTGGTGGCGATTCCGTTGCTGATGTTATATGAAGTGAGCGTGTACTTGTCTTCGGTCGTCTACCGCAAGCAACTGCGTGCACAGGAGGAACGTGAGGCTCAATTGCGTGTAGCTTCAGAATAATAAGGCAGGACCTGAATGGCTCAGTAAATAATTTATTCGGGTCGCGCTACATGGCAACTTGCAGATGATGAATAGCATTTGTATATCATGACTATGTACAGAGCATGAACAGTAGCGGCTTAGTCCCCTGAAAAATAACCATTAGCCTTGAGTTAACGGTTATTTTTCAGATAGATGGATATAATCGGGAAGGGCTGTCCATAAAAATTCCCATAAAAAATACATTAGGGACTTGAAATTCAATCCCAAGTTGAGTATCATAAAGTTGGTTGTTAGCACTGACGACTGTCGAGTGCTAATACATACAACATAACAACCAAATTACAGGATAAAACACTTAATAAGGAGGCTATTTTTTCATGATCAAACCTTTGGGTGAACGCGTATTGGTGGAAGCAATTGAGCAAGAGACAACGACTTCCTTCGGGATCGTACTTCCTGACTCTGCCAAGGAAAAGCCGCAAGAAGGCAAAATTATCGCGGTTGGCGCAGGCGCATTGAAAGACGGTGCCCGTATTCCTCTGGAAGTAAAAGAAGGCGACCGTGTCATTTTCTCTAAATACGCTGGAACGGAAATCAAATATGAAGGTAAAGAATATTTGATTATGAAAGAAAGCGATATCCACGCGATTATCGGTTAACCGGAACCCGGACAAGACCTGAATATAGGAATTGAAACAAATCATTCATAATCCATAGGGAGGTTTATCACAAATGGCTAAAGATATCAAATTCAGTGAAGACGCTCGTCGCTCTATGCTGCGCGGGGTTGACGCATTGGCTAACGCTGTAAAAGTAACACTCGGACCGAAAGGCCGTAACGTTGTACTGGAGAAAAAATTCGGTAGCCCGCTCATCACTAATGACGGTGTAACGATTGCAAAAGAAATCGAGCTGGAAGACGCGTTCGAAAACATGGGCGCTCAACTGGTTAAAGAAGTAGCGACCAAAACGAACGATGTAGCTGGTGATGGTACGACTACTGCTACTGTTTTGGCTCAAGCCCTCATCACAGAAGGCCTGAAAAACGTAACTGCTGGCGCAAGCCCAATCGGTATCCGTAAAGGGATCGACAAAGCGGTTAAAGCGGCTGTTGCTGAACTGCAAGCCATCTCCAAACCGATCGAAAGCAAACAATCCATTGCTCAAGTAGCTGGTATTTCCGCTGCTGATGACGAAGTAGGCGAACTGATCGCTGAAGCTATGGAAAAAGTGGGCAAAGACGGTGTAATCACGGTTGAAGAATCCCGCGGGTTTGCTACAGAGCTGGAAGTGGTTGAAGGTATGCAATTTGACCGTGGCTACATTTCCCCGTACATGATTACAGATACGGACAAAATGGAAGCTGTACTGGACAATCCGTATATCCTGATCACAGACAAAAAAATCACAAACACACAAGAAATCCTGCCATTGCTTGAAAAAATCGTACAACAAGGCAAGCCACTCGTTCTGATCGCTGAAGACATCGAAGGCGAAGCGCTGGCTATGCTCGTTGTTAACAAACTGCGTGGTACATTCAACGCTGTAGCTGTTAAAGCTCCAGGCTTTGGTGACCGTCGTAAAGCAATGTTGCAAGATATCGCTGCCCTGACAGGCGGTCAAGTGATCACGGAAGAACTGGGTCTGGACCTGAAAACAGCTTCCGTAGACCAACTGGGTACAGCACGTCAAGTGCGTATCACAAAAGAAAATACGATTGTGGTTGACGGTGCTGGAAACAAAGCCGACATCGACGCTCGTGTTAGCCAAATCCGTACGCAACTGGAAGAAACCACTTCCGAGTTCGACAAAGAGAAACTGCAAGAGCGTCTGGCTAAATTGTCCGGCGGCGTAGCAGTCATCAAAGTCGGTGCGGCTACTGAAACAGAATTGAAAGAACGCAAACTGCGCATCGAAGATGCTCTGAACGCAACCCGTGCTGCGGTTGAAGAAGGTATCGTATCCGGTGGTGGTGTAGCGCTCCTGAACGTATACAAAGCAGTTGCAGCTGTTGAACTGCAAGGCGACGAGCAAACAGGCGTGAACATCGTGTTGCGCGCTCTGGAAGCTCCAATCCGCACCATTGCTGCTAACGCAGGTGAAGAAGGCTCTGTAATCGTTGAGCGTCTGAAACGCGAAGAAGTTGGCGTAGGCTTTAACGCAGCTACTGGCGACTGGGTAAACATGATCGACGCTGGTATCGTTGACCCTGCGAAAGTAACTCGTTATGCATTGCAAAACGCTGCTTCCGTAGCGGCAATGTTCCTGACTACTGAAGCGGTTATCGCTGACAAGCCAGAACCAGAAAAGGCTGCAATGCCTGACATGGGCGGCATGGGTGGAATGGGCGGCATGATGTAATACGGGCTAAGAAGCTTGTAGCATCAAGGTTTTCCTTCCTCAGAACCTTCTGAGGGTAACATTTGGGTAACATCAGTTTGTTTTTGTAAGCCTCTCATGAGTTCAGCGAACTTGTGGGAGGCTTCTCGTTTTTTATGCTTGGTAACGTGAAGATAAATCTGCTCAGTTATGTCATCATCTTTGTGCCCCAGCCGATCCATAATTTCGTGTAGCTCTGCACCAGCTTCGGCGAGAAGCGAAACGTGCGTATGTCGGAGTGAATGGGGCGTTAAATCGGTACTGAGACCCGCCAGTTTAAGTAACCTATGCATGCGCAACTCAAAATGTTTAATTGTTCTTGGGTAGCCAGGATGCTTCCCCACATTTGGCATGATGTATCCTTTATCATAGTACGCATCACTGAAACGGCTTTTGACTGTTTCAAGATTAGATAGATGGATTTCCAAAGCTTTTATAACCATCGGATCAACATCAATCGTACGGGCAGATGATTTGGTTTTTGGGGGGAGAAGCTTATATTTGGTCATGTTATTTGTTGGGTTGTAGTACGTTTTGGTTATGGAAATTTTGTGCTCTTGGAAGTCAATGTCACTATCTCTCAAAGCTACAAATTCCCCAATACGCATTCCTGTATAAGCCAGCGTAAGGAAGCTTTCGCAGTCGCCGTCCAGCCCTTTTTCCTGAGCTGTTTTCAGGAAGAGCGCAAGCTCCTCTTTTTCTAGATACTTTATCTCTTCTCCTTGATTCTCCAATTCATCAATTGTTTTCTGCGTTTTCGGGACATATGCATATTGAGTAGGATCATTACGGATAACTCCTAATTCGACAGCTTTTTTAAATATCATCCTGCCAGTTCTATGGATTCCATCCATTGTATTGTCAGCATACCCTACTCCTTCCTTCTTTCCATTAGTTTTAAGATCGTTCAAAGCTTCTTGGTATTGGTCCCTTGTTATATTCTTCAATTTAAGCTTTTTAAAATAAGGCATGAGCCTGCCTACTTCGTGTTTTCTCACCCTGTGCGTGCTTATTTTCGTTCGGCCATTCCCTTGGTAGATACCCTCCCAAGTCTTCACGAATTCCTCGAAGGTGATGTCTTTTTCCTCTATATAAGTCCCTTGTGTCAGTTCAGCATATAAGAGTGTAGCGGCGTCCTGAGCCTTTGTTTTTGTTTGGAATCCCCCTTTCTTCTTCTGCTTTCTCTTGCCAGTCGCAGGGTCAATACCAACATCCAGGATGTATGACCACGATGCACCGCAATTACACTTCTTAGCTTTTTTACTCTTTCCTTTGGCATCTACGCATTTACAATGCGGTTTGTAAAAATGACCTTTCAAAGACAATACCTCCAAACGTATGTTCTGAATTTTGTGTATGTGAAACCGCCTCGCAGCGGTGAAAGTGCAAGTTAGGATAGAAATTTATGTAATTCAGGTGGGATAGAACACCTACGCAGAAATCGTTCTATCGTTTCTCCTGGTTCTGGAGAGGTCGAAGCTGTAAGCAATTTAACAGCGAATTGGTTTGCTTGTCTTTCATACTTACCAGCATTTGAGAATGAACGTTCATCCAAAAAGAATCTACTGATGCCAGGATGGAGGCGATCATGAGCTAACTCATGTGCACATATGAATTTTTGCCACGGTTCACTTAGTCCCGAGTGTATAGCTATAAAGCGGCGGCGGAGCTTACGATAATACATACCGCGGGTGTTTTCGCCTAAATCACAATACCAAACCTGGATATTTAGCCTTTCTGCTATCTCGAAAGGACAGTTAGTTTTGAAGCGTCGTATGAGTCTTTGAACAGTTTTGTCCATCCATTATTCCTCTGTCTTATTACGCCCATAAGTTTTTTTGTTCTTCTCTTTTGCGTCCCAAAACATTGCCTCCATAACCCTCTTGATCTTCTCCTTGTCTTCTGGGCTGATTGGCATACCGTCAAACATTACAGGTTCGTCCTCTTCAAGTATTTTTTTAAAGTCGCGAATATCTCTAGATGTAGCCCATTCAGGAATGTAGGGTGTTCCTTCAGACTCATCAGTTCGACCAAGTAAATAGTCTACACTTACCTCAAAAATTGATGCAATACGTGAGGCCATTTCTGCACTTAGTGTCCGTGTCTCTTTTTCAAACCCGTATAGGTATTGTGGGGTGATATCTAATTTGGCGGCTAATTCAGGGCCAGTGATCCCTTTTTTTCGGCGTATTTCACGAATCCTATTCATATTATTTTCCCTTCAACTATTTGTTTACATTAATGTTATCAACAAATAGTTTATTTGGCAACGAACAAATAGTTTAAAAATGGAGTAAAACAGAGGTATTTTAAACAAATAGTGATATTTATAAGGTTTTTTCAACGAAATGTTTAAAAATAGGCCGATATGCTCGATATTACGCATTGTTTAAATGAAACATATAGTTTAATATTTGCTTATGAAATAAAACAAATAGTTAAAAGGAGGTGAACTGAATGCGTTTATCTGAATCAATCAAAAAGGCTATGGATGCAAGAGGTGTTACACCAACTGATGTGGCAAAACAAACTGGCTATACCCCCCAATATCTTCACTGCTTGATAGATGGCAGCCGTCGCTGGAATGAAACAACCCTTAGTAAAACCTGTGATGCATTAGGCTTGGAAATCAAACTGGTTCCGATAAAAAAGTCAAAAATGGAGGCGAAGACATGAGTATAGAAAAAATAAAAACGCTAGATAAGTTACCAGACATCTTGTCTCCGCAACAAGTAGCCGATTATGTAGGCATTGCACGGCAACGTGTATATGATTTTTGCCAGTACGGTGAAATTAAAAGTTTTACCATTGGTGCATCAAGAAAGATTTTAAAAAAGGAAATGCTGGTTTGGCTAGACCGAATTAAGGGAGAGTCACAATAGACGATCATCTTTGAAAGGAGAAACAGTATGACTCAATTGGTATTTATCCAAAACGGAAACACGGTAACGGACAGTTTGACGGTAGCGGAGGTATTTGGAAAAAGGCACTCTGACGTTTTGCGAAGCATCGCAAATCTGGAATGCAGTGAAGAATTCAACGAACGCAATTTTGCGTCGGTTGATTACATCGACGGAAAAGGAGAAACAAGACCTAAATTCATTATCTCTCAAGACGGGTTCTCATTCCTTGCTATGAGTTACACCGGAAAAGAAGCGGCGCGCTTCAAGGAAATGTACATTACAGAGTTTAACCGAATGAAAGATGAAATCTCTAAGCCCCCTGTGCTTACCGAACGTCAAGCAATCATTCAATCTCTCAAACTCACGGCTGAGGTGGCGGAGGAAGTCGAAGTGGTGAAAGCAACTACGGCAGAACATGGGACTAAACTGGTAGAGATTGAGCAGAAGTTGGACAAGCAGATTACTTTAAATAGTGGTCAACAACGAACGCTGCAAAAAGCGATTTCCAGAAAGGTGTACGCTATTGAGCCAGATAAGGACGAACGAGGCGAGTTATTCCAACAACTTCACCGGGAAATCAAAGATCGCTGGCAAGTTACATCTTATAAGGATGTACTTCGGAAAGAACTGGAGAACGTCCTGAACTACATCACCTATTGGCGTCCTATTAAGAAAGGAGAATGATCGTGTACGACGTACAACAACGGTTAAACGCACTTGAAAATATGTACGATACATTAGCAAATAATCCAAGTTGGGTGCATCCAGAAGTATCACAGGCATCTTTTGGCTGGATGCTTAAAGAGATTTTGGACTTACGCGCCGTGGCGGGGATGGAAGGCTGAAACTATCAAAGGGAGTTGATAGGTATGTGGCGGTGGTGGCGTAAACGTCCTGTAGTAGTCACTAAGGATCTTAGTGGGCTAAGTGTACTAACGGATGAGCATCTGGAGTACCTGGGCCGACTGTACGAGCAGGAGCCGGAATATGGCCTTATCAAAAATCGTATCTCATTTGGTCGTTATGTTGAGTTGTCGCAAAAGATTAAATGGGAGGTGTAACAGTGCAAGTAGGCATCCGCATAAAAGCTAGTAACGAATTTGAAGACAAGTTTGCTTTAACTTTAGTTGGTGGTTGGATAGTGGACGGACCGCATCCAAAGTTTGCGTTTAAAAATGAGGTGCAACGCCAGGAGTATGATCGGATCAGAAAACAAATTAGGGAGGGAGAACATGCCGAACCTGCAGCAAGCCCAACAACACGTCCGGTCAGTTATCCGCAGATTAGAAGCAATCGCGGAAAACACGGATACCAAAAATAATTCCACAGCATCTATCTTAGAAGCGCTGATGGAAATGTATCGTTACGAGGATATCCCTAAAATGGTGGACGAGCTTAAGCGAGTGGATTTATACCTGGAAAGCAAAATGACTCCGGTTGCAGCCGAAGTCAAATCGAACTAATTAATAAACATTTCACGGTCACTATAACAAAATTTTAGGAGGATGTAAATATGTCTAACCTTTTAAACCCACTTTTTCAAGCGGAACTGGATGAATTGGATCAACAGGAGCAGGAGGAACGCCAACGCTTTGTGGTGGATAGCCTGGACTCGCTAACTTGGGTTATGCGTAAGCTGGTGGCATTAGAGAAGCAACGGAAGGAAGTTAATGCGGTTGCTGATGCTGAGGTATACCGGATCGAATCATATCGTAAAACGGAGATGGAGAAGGCTCAACGGGATGAAGATTATTTTCGTGGTTTGCTGTCTGAGTATGCAGCGCGGCGCCGGGAGGAAGACCCTAAATTCAAGTCTGTTAAAACGCCGTATGGTTCTGTGTCTCTTAAGAAGCAGCAGCCTAAATGGAACTATGATGATCAAGCTTTGACTAGTTGGCTTAACGATAACGGTTATGACCATCTCATTAGAGTTAAGTGGGAACCTGTTAAAACGGACATCAAGAAAGCATTCTCTGTTTCTGATGCTGGCGTGGTGGTTGATCCGAATGGTGAACCGGTAGAAGGAATCCAAGTTGAGCACCGTGGCGATGAACTTGGGAGGTGTAAGGCATGCTGATACGTAAATCGAAACGAACTGTAACCAAGGCGAGAATAGGTATGACAGGTCCTAGCGGGTCAGGAAAGACACTTACGGCTTTGTTAATGGCCTTTGGAATGACAGGTGACTGGGAGAAGATCGGTCTTATTGATACAGAGAATCGAAGCGCAGATTTATACGCCGAGACGACAAAAGCAGGCGTTCATATTCCCGAATTCTCCAAAATCGACTTAGAACCGCCATATACCACTGAAAAGTATATCGAAGCTATCAAAGCTTTTGAAGATTACGGAGTTGAAGCGATCATTGTCGATTCACTTTCCCATGCATGGGCTGGCGAAGGCGGGATTATTGAGCAGAAAGACAAGCTTTCTAAGACTAAAAACAGCTTCACGGCTTGGGGGGAGTTAACACCCAAACAGAACAAAATGGTAGAAGCCATTCTCCAATGCTCTGCACATATCTTTGTGACCATGCGGTCTAAGACTGAATATGTACTTGAGGCCAATGAGAAGGGCAAACAGGTACCGCGCAAGGTCGGTATGGCTCCAGTACAGCGGGATGGATTGGAGTATGAATTTACTCTTGTTATGGACCTGTCAGCGCATCATATTGCTACGGTCTCCAAAGATCGCACGGGCTTGTTTGATGGACTGGAATTTATCCCTGGCGTTGAGACAGGCCAGCAGCTTGCTGAATGGTTGGAGTCAGGGGAAAAGATTGTATCGAATGAAACAGCAGAAGGAATTAAGGCGGCATGGGAAGCGCTCGGCCAGAAACCAGAAAAAATAGATGCACAAACTAAGAAATTATACGGATTCCCGTTATTAGGTATCACCGAAAAACAAGGAGAAGAATTCCTTTCAACTTTAACAGAATCGCTTAAGGACAAAGCGGTAGAGGGGGACAAAGAAAGTGTTGAATAGAGTGGTACTTGTAGGTCGCTTAACTGCTGACCCTGAACTAAAATATACGCCCAATGGTGTGGCGACTACCCAATTCACTTTGGCTGTAGACAGACCATTTACAAACAATGGGCACCGTGAGGCTGATTTTCTAAAGATTGTGACTTGGCGGCAGCTTGCTGAAACTACTGCTACCTATCTGAAAAAGGGTAGATTGACTGCGGTAGAAGGGCGAATCCAGATACGAAGATGGGAAAGCGAGAATGGTACTCGTTACATCACTGAAATTGTAGCAGACAATGTACGGTTCTTGGAGTCGAATCGGGACAATAACCGGAACCAAGCCGATCCGAACGAACCAGCTCCATACCGTGCCGATGGAGACCCGTTTCATGATGATGGAAAGCCAATTGATATATCAGATGATGACTTACCTTTCTAGGAGGATAAATGGAAATTGTAAATGTAAGCCAAGAGTTATACGCCGCTTCAAACAGGCTGGGTAAGTCAGCGGATGCGCTATTTGACTTGGGGCGAAAAAAAGCTGAGTCAGAACGTATCTACCGCTCGGAGCTGGCAAAGGAAATCTTCAAGCTACGACAAGATAAAGTGCCTGTGACTCTTATACCTGATTTGGCAAAAGGGAATGTGTCAGCAAAGCTATTTGATCGGGATTTTGCGGAAGCTCAGTTTCAAGCTGGTATCAAAGCGGCGGATGCGATAAAGGTACAGGTGTCAGCTCTCCAGACTATCTTGAAATACCAGACGGATGTTTAAGGAGGCATGCAGCATGATACAGTACGGATTTCATCCAGCTCCTAAACCAGCCAAAAGCAAACGTGTAAAGCTCACACAGCGTCAAAAGGGAGATATCAGCCAACAGGTAGATAAGCAGCTTAAAGCGCGGTCACACGGCCTCTGTGAGCTTTGTGACAATGCCTTGGCTACTGAACGAGCTCACTTGATCGGACGTAAACACATTAACCATAAAACGAGAGTAACGGACTTATTACATTTATGTACGGCATGCCATGACTGGTTAGATGAAACCCCGGAAGGGATACGAGCTAGAAAGGCAATGGCAACGCTGGTTAAATCAGCAAAAGAATAGCGGGTGGTGAAATGAAAGAGGCATATTATTTCTCTCATGACAGTAACGCCCGTCACGATCCTAAGATTACCGCCATGCGCGGTGTCTATGGATCGGAAGGGTACGGGTGGTACTGGATTTTAGTAGAAATGATGAGGGAATCTAACGGATACAAATTGGATATGCGATCGAAATACGCTTACTATGCGTTCGCATCACAAATGCAATGCGATTCTGAAATGGCGCATAAATTCATACAAGATTGCATCACTGAATTTGACCTTTTTGCAGCAGATGCAACGCACTTTTGGAGTACTTCATTACTTCGAAGAATGCAGGAACGGGAACGAAAATCGGAAAAAGCCAGGAAGTCAGCAGAAGCACGATGGGGCAAAAAATCCGCGCCAGATAAGGAATCTTCCGAATCGACTGAAAAAGATGAATGCGAATTGGATGCGAACGCATATGCGGACGAATCAAAAAACGATGCTTTAAAGGAAAGTAAAGTAAAGGAAAGTAAAAGAAATAAAAATGATTTAAAAGATATGTACTCTGATGAATTTGAATCATTCTGGAATGAATACCCGAAAAAGATCGGAAAGAAAGATTGCTATAAAACATGGCAGAAAATAATTAAGGCAGGAGAGCGACCGGAGACTATTATTCAATGTGCAATTAATTACCGTGTTCAATGTCTACAACTCAAAACAGAATCTCAGTTTATCAAGCATCCTAAAAGCTTTTTAAACGAGGATAGATACAAAGATTACTTGGAGGGAGGTTCAGCGGTTGGATATCAACAATCTCAACCTTTCAACGGAGGACAAGCAGCTTCTTCAAAACATGATGCAAACGGTCAAGCACAAGCCGGCCAGGACAGTTGGTCGTTCACCGATAGCGGAAGCAATCAACAAAATCGGATCGGAGCGGAAGGAGATTCCGAAAGATCAACGGGCGCCGGTTCGAAGTACGACATGTTTGTTCGCAGATAACGAGTTTGAGGGTGTGTACTGCTGCATCAAGTGTCGCCAGCAGATTAAACGAACCTATTTCCCACCTAAGAAACAATGGGGCCTTAATAGGGCATGCAAATGCGTACAGGAAGAACGAGAGCGTGAGCAGTTGGAAGCTGAGCGGAGATATCGCAGAGGCCAGATGGAGAGGGTGTTTTCTCAGTCAATCATGAATGAGGATTTAAAACATGCATCCTTTCAAACCTTTATACCCCGTAGCGGTACAGAGGCAGCCCATAGAGCGGCGTTAGACTTTATGGAGACCTACGAGACCCGAAAGACTGGACTGCTCCTGTACGGGCCTCCAGGGAACGGAAAAAGCCACTTGGCTGCTGCAATCCACCACGAGTTAAACCGACAAGGCTTCGTATGTTTGTTTTTGGATGTGCCACAGCTCTTGAAACTAGCAAAATCGGCAACCAAATTCAATTCAAAGATTACTTTGATAGACGTAATAAACGGGGCAGTGTCCTGTGACCTGTTAACCCTTGATGAATTAGGAGCTGGGGCATTGCTGGAGGAAGAGTACAAAGATGTATTGTTCCCGATCTTGAACGGTAGGCAAGGAAAAATTACAAACATCACATCAAATTTGGATTTAGAGCGCCTAGAAAAATGGCTTTATAAAGACAAGTGGGGAAACATCACTGATGAGGACGGAAGGTTGTTCGACCGCATCCTAGGAAGTTCGGATATCTACCACAATACCGGAACATCAAAACGGCGTGAAGACGCTATGAAACGTATACAGCAGGGATAGGGCGCTGAAAAGGAGACTGAAAACGAACGTGAGACCGTTTGAAAGTATGACCAATTCTGAACTGGTCATAGCAGCTTATGACGAAACTAAAGATTATGACTATCGAATACTTGCACATGAAGAAATCTACCGGAGGGCAGGTGTAACGGATGGCAACGGACTACACAAACCGGATGGACGCTATATTTGAAACTTGGGAATATCACCTATATGAAAAACTTGCTGGAGCTGACCGAATTGTTGCGCTTATTCAAAGCGAGGGTTCAATGTTTGGTATTCCGCCAGAAGCACGAACGGATTATATAAAGCGAAAACTGGTTGACATGATAGATCAGATTGCGGAAAAGCGCGAAGCTAGTGATTTGGGCAAACCAGGGCGAAAAAAGAAAATAGGATAGGGGAATGAATATGACCAGATACGTAGGAATAGACCCGAGTACCAAAACAGGTTTAGTCATTTTAAATGAAAACGGAAATGTAGAAGAGCAGATAGAGATTGTCTTGGAAAATGGGATACTTTCAAGCGCAGAACAATTACAAGATTACGGTAGGGAAATAGCGAATTACGCCAATACGCCTGATGTAGTTTGTATAGAAGGCTTCTCGTTCGGTTCAAAAGGTCAGGCGGTTAGTACGCAATACGGAATTGGTTTTGCTATCCGGTTTGCTCTAAGAGACATGGGAATTAAGTTTATAGAGCCTACGCCTGGTCAGGTGAAAAAGTTTGCTACAGGAAACGGTAATGCCTCAAAAGATAATATGGTTTTGCCTATTTTTAAAAAGTGGGGATTCGAGAACGATTCGGACAACATACGAGACGCGTTTGTTTTGGCTCAGATAGCCCGTTCACTTCGTTTAGACACCAATACAGCCAAGTACCAACAAGAGGTCGTAAAAGCCATCCTAGCGCCTCCTGTTAAGAAAAAGAAAAAAGCATAGCTTGATGCTTTGATACAGCGTGGATTCATCTCAATAATTCACATAACAACGTAAAAAGGAGAATATAAAAATGGGAAACAAGACCCTTAAATATATACCCGGATATTATCCATACCGGATCGACGAGGACGGAAAAGTATTTGCATCACATCCGAAAACAGGATTCCCAGTGTTGGTGAAAGAGAGCAATCGGATGGTAAATGTCCGTCAAGATGGGCGACCTAAGAAGGTAAAAGTATCGGAATTATACCGTAGAGCATTTAACAAGCTGCTTCCAGAGGATTAAATATATAGCCCCCAAGGGCAGAGAGGACATAACACAAATGGAGAAAGCGATTTTAACCAAAGCCCAGGCACAGTCGATTGAAAGTAAAATTAAAAACTTTCCGCGAGAACGTGTGATAAGGGATTTCGTAACTACAACAAAAGAAAACGGCTCGAAGGATGGCATCACATTAGACATGTTAAACCAAGCTATATATATCGGGTATGAAGTCGAACAGACGATAGAAGAAAAACTGCTAGAAATATATAGGGAAGGACTACCATATCAAGCACCACCTGATGTGAAATCAGCTTTCCGAGAAGGTATGAAAAAGGCGTGTGAGATAGCCGGGATTAAGGTTAAATGGGCTAGAAATTAGGCCCCATAGGGGATAAGAAGGAGGGAACAGCCCTCCATAAGGGGGATAGACATATGCGTAAATTAAGCCTGTTCTCTGGGATCGGTGGAATTGATTTGGCAGCTCATTGGGCAGGCATGGAGACGGTAGCATTTTGCGAACGTGAGCCGTTTCAGCAGGCTGTGTTACGTAAGCATTGGCCTGACGTACCAATCTACGACGATGTATGTACGCTGACAGCAGATAGATTAAGGGAGGATGGAATACTTGGAGACGGTAGAGCAATTGACATTATTTCCGCCGGATATCCTTGCCAAGGTGAAAGTTATGCCGGGGAGCGAAGAGGCGCGGCGGATGACCGATGGCTCTGGCCGGAAACTGCACGCCTCTTGGATGAACTCGAACCCCCTTGGTTTGTTGGTGAAAACGTTAGTGGGCACATCACAATGGGGATCGACACGGTATTTAATGACCTGGACTACTTGCAGTACACCGCAAGGGCATTCCATATACCAGCTCTCGCCGTTGATGCGGACCATGAACGATATAGGGTATTCGTTGTGGCCCACTCCAACAAAAAGTCAGGACTACAAGCGAATAAGGCCGTTAGCGCCATCAGAGCGAACTGGGAAGCATGGCAAAATGCTCGTCGGCGTAGTTGGAGACCGATACCCCGAGTTGATTGGGGCATATCTGGACCCCCAGTTTCAAGAAAGTCTAATGGGATTCCCAATAGGGTGGACAGATGTTACGCACTTGGAAACGCAGTGAGTCCCTATCAGGTTTACCCCATCCTAGCAACTATAAAAGCAATAAATGACAGTCTATAAGGGGGATACACCATGCAAGGAGTACGCAGCCCATTAATCTGGTTTGGCGGTAAGAGCAAATACGCACAGCACATCATAAGTCGCTTTCCCAGCCATAGGAAGTATGTTGAACCCTTTGGCGGCGCAGCTCATGTAATTGCTCAAAAGCCGAGAATAACCCACGAAGTATACAACGATATTGACGGACTGGTTGTTAATTTTCTATTGGTGAACAGAACGGATCCTGAACGGCTTCGGCAAGCTTGTGAGTCGCTGCCATATAGTCGGCAGCTCTATGAACGGTGGAAACGTGAAGCGATGCCGGAGGATGAATTTGAAAGAGCTGTACGTTTCTTTTATCTAAATCGGTCAGCCATAGGCAAAGGGAATGCGGAAGAGGTTCCGCAAACAGGCTGGCGGCACAGTACAGTTTCTGGCCAAAGCCCGGCGAACGGATACCTTAGCGCCTGTAAGCTGCTGCCTGACTTCGCGGAGCGGATGAAGGGGGTCATGATTGAGCATACGGATTTTCGGACGATTATTGAGAAATACGATGATCCTCATACCCTGTTCTATGTGGATCCGCCTTACGTGGGCAGAGAGAAATATTATGCAGGTAGCTTCACAGAACGTGACCACCGCGACCTAGCGGACCTGCTGCACAATGTACGTGGAAAAGTCGTCTTGTCATACTATGACGATCAGCTTGTAAAAGAGCTTTACCCCGATTTTACTCGAGATCCATTCGACGCACATAAGCAAGTGGTAGGCGGCTCCGGTGCGGATATCGACACTGAGGAAATGTTGCTCATGAATTTTGACAATCGTCAATTAACACTATTTTAAGGGGGATACACCCCCTACTACCTATATATCAAGGGAGAGATAAGAAATGGATATGAACTTAATCATTAATAACCAATTGGCAGCATTAAACAAAGAAGGCTACGTAGAAAAAATCATTAGGAAGCAACTAGAAGAAACTATTAAGGATGTTGTCGAAGATTCATTGCGTAGTTGGAGTGACTTCGGAAAAGGGTTGAAAGAAACGGTAAAAGGGCAACTGCAAATCAATCTCGATAAGTTGGACATCCCTTCATACAACCAAGTTATCCTGAACGTAATTAAAGGTGAGATAGAGCGTTCGATTCATGAAGAAGGCGCAGCGAGAATACAAGAGCAGTTACAAGAGTTGCTAGGAACAGGGAAGAATGAATATAGATTGTCAGAATTAGTAAAAGAAATGGTTGAGGATGAGCTTAAACTTGAAGAACTGTCTTATGAAGAGGTTGAGCAAATCACGGTTATTGTAGAGGAAAAATACGGAACCAAGTACGTATATATGGACCCGAAAGAAGATGTTGAGTGGTATCAATGCAAATACATGATATCGCTTGAAAAAGATATGACCGTATCAAGAGCCGAGGTTTCAGATAAGAAATTCGATAACCGTGTGATTATGGGTGGAATGTACGGATTGGATGCGACTTTGTTCAAGATGTGGACTCAAAAAGCAACACTGGTCATAGATGATTACGAAACGGAGTTTGGAAACCCTGAATTTGAATGAGGCATAACAGCCTCTTACCCTATACCCCTATATATAAGGAGCGATAAGCATGAGTAAAACAATCGAAGACCGTTATGATTCTAATGGTCAACTGATAAAGTTACATGATGTTCTGAAAGATGAGGAAACTGGTGAAATGGTTTTGGTGGTCTATGCCTCGAACAAATCGGGTGTCCGTGGGTTGGCGGTAGAAAACAAGATGGCAGGCATTAGGGATTGGTTGGATGTTTATCCAGATGGAGTATGGACAATCGTAGGCAATGCAGAGACTGTGGCGCAGCAGTGAGTGATTATTTCCAAAAATGAAATTACCACTCTTAGATAACCAGGAGCTGCTACAGCCCCAAGGAGGGAATAAAGAATGACCACAATGGAGTTAAAGCGAGGCGATTGGGTACAGGTCCAGACTGGTGATTTAGGGATTGTACAGCGCGTGTCAAAGCGTCAGGCATGGGCAGATGTACTTTTCACCTCGTGGACTAAGCGCATGAAACGTGAGCATTTAACATTTTACAGTCGGCCCCCGCAAACAGGGCCGGGTATGTACGATTGACTGGTATACACCTCAAACGCCGCATAGAGCGATTTTACGTGGACGAGGACGGAGATACAGTATTTGCTTTATACGAGGATATAGATGGATACGTGCATTACAGATACTGCGGCTATGATACGGATAAATATACGATGCTGTCACAGGCGTTTGATAAAGAATTTAAGGAGGAAGAACAGTCATGAGCCCTAGCGGAGTGAAGGAAGGTCAGACATACCACAACGGTAAAGGTGAAAAACGAACAGTAATCTTGATTGGCAATCGTGTTGGCAAAGACGGTGAGTTGTATTACAAGAAGGAACACGTTCGCGGCTGGTATCTTATGACCCTAGTAGGCTTTGCAAGATGGGCAAAAGGTGAGGTATCAGCATTAGGTAGGTAGTAACCACCAATACAATACGCTCTGAGCGTTGGAAGGATGATAGATATGTCGGTAAAGGATATGACAGCCCAGCAGCTTAACCGGGAGCTGGCGGAGTTGATGGGGTACACGGTAGAAAAAGAAGCGACAGGCGGATACGCCCTTAAATATAACGGGGAGGATCAAGGGAAACGCTGGATGAGAGCAGTGTTTGCTTGGGAACAGGCGCCGGATTATTGCACCGATCCTGCCGCCTCTCTGGAGGTGCAGGCAAAGGCTTTGAAAGAGTGCCCAGAAGAGTACATTCAGGAGCTTCTGGAGATCGTGTGCGGAATTGTATATGTGGATACACCTTCATACAGAATAGCTGAGTTACTTGCCGCCACACCTCGCCAGAGGGTAGAGGCTGCTTATATGACATTATCCAGTCACCCACTAAGGGAGGATATATAGATGGCTAAAAGAGTTTGCTACAACTGCAAAACAGACATGCCGCCAGAAACGGAACATTATGAAATTAATGATGAAGTATACTGCACGGATTGCGTCAAAGCCCATCCATACACATCGTACAGCTATTACATTAACGGCGAGTATGTAGGCGGTTCGGAAGATGATCATACACGGTATGTAGAGTCTTTGGATGATGAATACGAAGGTGAAGAGGATGGGGAGGAACAACAATGACAGATAAACCACAGACAGATATACAAATAGGGGATCGTGTGAATCATCGTTGCATGGGAAAAGGAACAGTCAAATATATAATCCCTGGGAACATTGGTGTGCTTTTCGATCATAGTAAGGCGGGTATACCTATTTATGTTGATAGCGACAGCCTAACTAAACTCCAAAAGATAAAAAGGAACACCCCATGATAAGATCCTATACCTCTATATTGTGCGCTGTGCTGGTTTATGTGGGTGTTGTGCAAGTAGATAGGTATATGTTGATTGAGAGGAATGAACCGAACACATTGAGCGAAGGAAGGAATATTAATGTCGGGTAACAACGATAAAGTGACCGCCGCTACACATTGGGTATGGACGGCTAAGGCAGAAAAGACGAACCCTAGCCGGTCTGTTGAGGGACAACCGATATGGCCGCATTATCAACAGCAGGCACCGCGTAAGTGGCTTGAGGATGGTCTTATACAGGATTCCACGGACTTTGCGGGTAGAGGTCAGATGGATCTGTACGAATTGATATAAAAAGGAGTGGTCAGGTGGAGGCGATGCAGATGGAATTATTCCCGACAGCAAATAGGTCAGACATACAAGCAACTCGGAGCCTTTTGAATCGGTACACCAGGATGCGTAAAACCGTTGATAGCCTGTCCGCCAGGAATGCAATAGGTGAGAAAGAACGGCTGGTTATGGAGGAATACCGACGGAAGACAGAGGCTGTAGAAATGGCTGTGAGCCTTATTATGGACGATAATGTTCGCCGGGTAATCGAATTCCGATTTATTCGGGGCAATACGCGCTGGGGTACTGTGAGCCGGTTCAGTAGCATAACTGACCGAAGCGTTGATAGGCGGATCGTACGAGGGATTGGGTCGGTAGCTGAAACTTTAAAGTTGTTAGGGTTATTATAAAAATTTAGTATGTGAAGCTGTGGTATAAAAAAACCGCAGCTTTTTTTATATAATGATTATAAGCATAAAAACGAGTAAGAGGGGATAAAGAGGAATGGAAAAACAGAAAAAAATGAAATTAGATCAAAGATGTTTAGAGATTATAAACCGAAATGAAAGTTTAAATTCCTTGTTTGATGAAGTTTCGGCGATTCATAAGGAAGCAGAAGAACATTATAAGATAAAGATTCTATCAACAATATCAAAAAAACAAAAGGAACATTTTGAACTTCAATGGTTATTCTTTGCATACCTCTTTTCCTTACTTGAAGATATACATCGCTACAGCTATTTAGCTCTTTGCGAAGTCGCTTTGTATGAAAAACGACTTGAAGAAAAGGAAGATAGGTCATTTTTTAGTTCACGTTACTTTTTGTCAAATGCCTCTGTTCACATAATAGGAGCGTGGGAAAGAACATTTCGTTTATCCGGTATTTTGTATGGCCATGATTTTACTAAAGGTACTCAAATCAAAAAAATATATCAAGAATTAAAAAAAAAGGACGAATTTAAAGACACAGAAGTTTTTTTACAGTTTAAAAAACTTAGAGAAGACTCTAATCACCTCCCTGATATCGAGGATTTTAGGAAAGGTAATGACCATGGTTTGTCAAGTCATGTCAAGTTTGAAAAAGACGACGATTTGAAAAAGTTAGCTAATTCTTGCTATGAGAATGGAAGAGCGCTATATGAAATTATACAATTTTATATATTTAGATTTCAAAACGAATGTTTTCTTCGAAGATCAGAGATTGATTTGAGGAATTTTGGGTGGGATTTAAAGATAGATCCCGCTAAATTAGATGCTATTACATCAATAGAGTTTAAAAGAGAATTACTCCCAGCAAGAATACACAGATGTCGTGAATACATTACAGGTTACATTAATGCATTTCTAGCTATTGCACAAAAAACGGGACCTTTTTTAACCAAATATGATGAAAACTCAATATATATACTTCAACATTCTGATGTTATTTGGAGGCTAAGTGAAGCTAATAATTCTTTAGGATATGCATACTCCCTAATGACAAAAGCGGTGAAGAAAAACAAAGAACTAAACGAACTAGAGATTTATTATCGTAATATGGATTATGCTTACTATATTGAATCAGCAATATCTAGAATATATTCCGTTTACGACAAAATAGCTATACTTCTTCATATTCATACTGGGGAAGGTGGCAGGTCGAACACGTTTGAGCAGTTTATTAAGAGAATTACTGATGAGAATTTAAAAAATGAACTATTGGCCATAGCGAAAAATATTTTTGAAAGAGAAGAATATCAAGAGTTGAATCAACTAAGACAAATAAATTTTCATTATATTGTGAAAGAAAACTTCATTCATATTGTCGACAGAGAATGGAGCCATTCATATAATATGGTCATGGCTAGCAAAAATATAGAGATTCTTGAACCGCTGATTACTAAGATAATGGATTATTATCTTGATGATCCGGTCGGAATGAAAATGAATAATCAATAGTGATATTCACGTCTGTAGTACGTCTGTAGTATGTCGGCATGGTGTCTGTAGTTCAGAATTAAAGTAGGGACATAGGGTTAACGCCCGGGTGTCCCTGCTGTCCCTTACCACGGCAGGACTCGTCCATACTGAATCAGCGTTGAAGCCTGTTGCGGATCAGAGCGCAAAGGTGGAGAGCTGTAGCACAAGTAGCTTTTAGATGTTGCGGCGGTATGGAAGCGGGGAGGGAATAGGTTAGAGTCCTTTCCAGGCGCTCCGCCCGGGCGCGGTAGAACTACGGGCAACAAATCAAATAATCACTCATGACCTTCATGGTGGAAGTATTGAGTGAAAATAAGACGAAAAGCGACGGGAAACCGCCGTTTTTTTGTTATGTACAGGAGGAAACAAACGATGGCACAGAATTACGCGTATCTCGATCAATACGGCATCCTGCATCTACACGATGAGGAACATGCCAAACAGCACGGCAAACATGTTGCTACTGTGCTGCAAGCAGACGAAAGCGGTTATCCGATTGTAGAGGGCAGCGGTGTAGTCTACTACAGCAACGAGGATGCAGCATACATCAAGGGTAATCGTAAAGATGGACAACGTATCAGCACGCCGGCTGTAATTAAGCAGTTGGTTGATCAACTTAAGTAAAACCTTTTTCCCGGCTTAGTCCGGGATATGACACACACAGGATTATAGCGGTTCGATTCCGCTGTGTGTCCTTAGTTTTTTGAAAGGAGCTGAACTGTGTGGCATTGTCGCGCATGCAGAAATTATTTGTTAAGGAGTACCTGGTTGACCTCAATGCCACACAGGCAGCAATCAGGGCTGGATACAGCGCAAAAACGGCTGAACAGCAGGCTAGTAGACTGTTAACAAATGTTAAGGTTCAAGCTGAAATTGATGAGGCCATTAGCAAGCGTTCTAAGCGCACGGAGATTACAGCCGATATGGTGTTACAGCGATGGTGGGATATCGCCACTGCCGACCCTAACGATATCATCCATTTACGCCGTACGTGCTGTCGTTATTGCTTTGGTAAGGAACACCAGTACCAGTGGCGTGATGAATCAGAGTATGAACAGGCGGTACAGCGTGCCGTTAATGACGCTAAACAAAAAAGTCTTGAGGATGGAAAAGAGGTTCAGCCTATTATCCCTACTAACGATGGCGGGTATGGATTTGATAAGTTAGAACGGCCGCACCCTAAATGTCCTAACTGCTTAGGTGAGGGTAGGGAAGGCGTTCACATTGAGGATACCCGGCACCTAGCGGGTAAGGCCAAGCTACTCTATGCAGGGCTCAAGACAACCAATGCCGGAATCGAAATCAAAATGCAAGATCAGGGGAAGGCGTTAGAGAATGTGGCACGGCACCTGGGGATGTTCAAAGATAAAGTTGAATTGACTGGCAATGAAGGCGGCCCCCTGCAGGTCATTTTTGATAAGGGGATGACCAAGGATGCCTAAAGTCGTTATTCCGTATAAACCTCAACCCAGACAGGAAGTCTACCACCAGACTGAAGCTGACGAAATACTTTATGGCGGTGCGGCAGGTGGAGGTAAGTCAGAAGCTACAATATGGGACGCCTTGAAATACGCCATGCAATATCCCGGTAGCAGGCAGATCATATTCCGGCGTACTCACCCCGATTTGCAACGTTCCATCGTAACAAGGACATTGCAGGTTTACCCCAAGGAGCTTGGCAAGTACAACGCATCCAAGCATGAATGGATATTTGTAAATGGTTCTGTTATCGAACTTGCCTACTGGGATAACGATGCAAACTATAAGAACTATCAAGGCGCGGAGTATGATGTCATCCGGTGGGAGGAATTAACACAGTTTGAGGAAAAGTGGTACACCTACATGTTTTCTCGTTTACGTGGTAGTAAGCCATATCCACGTAGCGTGAAGAGCACAACGAACCCCGGTGGTGTAGGTCATACATGGGTAAAAAAGCGTTTTGTTTCTCTTGGACCTCCTGAAACAGTGTATCATGTCACGGAAACCGATGATGAGGGCAATACTCTCTATTGGCCCGATGGAACACCACAGGCTGGTAAGCCTATCATCCGCAGCCGAATATTCATTCCGGCAAATGTACACGACAATCAAGCCCTGGTGCAGTCTGATCCGGGCTATTTGGCGCGTCTTTTGGCGTTACCTGATATCGAACGAAAGCAGTTGCTTGAAGGGGATTGGGATGTATTCGCAGGACAGTATTTCAGCGAGTTCAGCCGTGCGGTGCATGTCGTTGAGCCTTTCGAGATACCACGCGACTGGAAGAAATATCGGGCACTGGACGAAGGCTATACGGACCCATTCGTCTGTCTCTGGATTGCATTGGCTCCAGACGGCACTGGCTACCTGTATCGCGAACTAGTACAGACTAAGCTGCTCACCAGTCAGCAAGTTGAACTTGTCAGGCTTAATAGCCCTGTTACTGAGCGCTACGAATATAATGTAGCTGATACTTCATTCTGGAATAAGGCCAAGACGGAGAATATTACTCCAGCTGAGATATTCGCACAGAAAGATGTACCTTTGATCCAGGCTAAAAAGGAAAGGGTTAACGGTTGGAAGCGGCTGCGTGAGTGGTTGCATGTAGAAGATGCAATCGATCATGTAACTGGATCATCCTATAAGACGGCCAAACTAAAAATATTCAGTACTTGTATTAAGGCTATAGAGGCCATCCCAGCAATGATGCATGATGAGCGCAACGTTGAGGACGCAGCAGCTCATCCGTTGGATCACGTCCCGGATGCTTTGCGCTATTGGGTTATGAGTCAACCGACACCCGGTAAAGGTGAGGGAGCTTGGAGCGCTGATCCTGAATCGCTTTTGGATAAACCTAAAACCTTTGAGGATGATGAAGATGACGACCAACCACAAGTCGAGGGTTTTTGGTAATTATATATGCAGTGATTATGCAAGACATGTGTACAAAAGACATGATTTTGTGAACAAGTCTGCAACCTGAAACCCTTTGTACATAAGGGTTTATTTGTTTTTGTACTAAAACACTTTATGCATAGAGTATGCAAAAAGACAAAAACTGCGTAACTACAGGATTTTGCTTTCAGGCTGAATCGCTAAAATATACAGTCTTTATACATTGAGGGGTGAAGAAATTGGAAATTGTATTCGGTGTGATGGGGATAGCAGTAATCGTTTCTTTGTACCTGAGACTGCGCGACCAAGACCGTACAATAAAGGACTTGGTTGACCGTCTGTCTGCCCGTAATTATAGCGAATACGTGGCAGCTAAAGGTTATGAAGAACGCTCGCCAGATCCATCATTTCGCAAGCCTATGAGTTGGCATGACGACCCAACGATTGATGATGTTGAGGAGCGTGACTACTGATGGCTAAGGTGTTGGACAAGATCAGGGGCATATTTAGCGAGGTGAGTGGGGAAAAGCAGGACTCTACCAATCCTAATACGCCTGAGCAACAGCAGATGTGGGATACAGTCTATGAGGACTATCAGGTATTCAAGGCAGCACGACAGCCCGTAGAACGACACTGGCGTAAGGAACAGCGCTTTTATATGGGTGATCATTGGCACGGTTTGCGTACAGAAGCAGTATCCAAACGCCGACCTGATGCCGTAGAGAACGTAGCATTTAGCCAGATAGAGGCTATTGTCGGTAAGCTTGCGGGGTGGATGCCGTACCCGGATTACAGCGCACCAGAGCCAGGAGACGAACAGAAGGCGCGGGATCTGAACGACTACATGCCATATGAGTTGCGGAAAATCAACTTCAAACAGAAGCATCTGAGGGCTGTTCGCCGTATGGTTATCCATGGTCCTCTGGTGTACAAGACTATATTCGATCCTACGGTAGAAGGTGGACGAGGCCAGAACCGATATATAGGGCGCAATGACATTCTGCCCGTGGACCTGGCGACATTCTTTCCTGATCCACGCATAAATGATTTTATCTATTTACAACAGATGTCAGCTGTAATCACTCATACTCGCCAGCCGTTGGAATACTTCCGTAAACGCTGGCCGGAGCAAGGGAGAAAGGTGCAGCCGGATAACGGTTCATCCGACGTGGATATTTTCGACAACGATGTGCAGGATAGCAGGTCATTTAACCACGATACGTCCATCGGTAGCAACCACGTGACTGATAAAACATCAGGCTTGATTGAGTATTGGTACCGTGGGTTGCCAAAGATGGTGACGGAGGAAGACAAAGAAATATTTGCAGAACAGGCCGATGAGATGCTGCAGCGCGGTGCTGACCCGTCCGAACTGGTGGCTAAAGCTGCTGGACAGATGGAGGGAGTGCATTGCATCTACATTTCTACATCAGGCGTGTTTCTTGAGCATAAATCCTATATGTATGATCATGGTCAGTACCCATTTGTAGCTCGAACCCTGTACCCAGAGGAAGGATCAGCGTGGGGTAAAGGATTCATGCGCGACATGATTAAACCACAGATCATGAAGAACAAATATGCAGAAATCGCGGTGGAAACTTCCGCTAAACAAGGTGGTTCTGCAATCATGTACGAGGAAGGTGTTATAACCAAACCTCGTACATGGCAGGAACAACGTGGCTTACCTGGCGCTATGTTGCCTGTAGCTCCTGGGAGGCTGAACGGTGTCAAGGAATTACAAGGAGTCAATGCCCCAGCTACTGTGTTCAACGCGCTGGACTATTATGACAAAATGCTTCAGAAGATTCCTGGACAGTTTGACAGTGCAAACGGGCAGGCCAATAGCAATGTAACCAGCGGCGAACAGGCCAAGGCGCTTATGGCAGCAGCAGGTACACGGCTGAATACAGCGTCTGACACAATTCAGGAGGCGCTGGAAGAAGTATTTGCACAGTATGTGGAGCTGATTGTCCAGTTTTACACCACGGAGCGTATTGCTCGGGTCACTGGGCGTAAAGTTTCTATCAGTCGAGAAGCGATTGTTTCCCGTGTACCATCTGAGTTCCAGACGGGTAACGTGATTACCGACCCAGTGACAAGAGAAGAATTACCTGAGAAGCTACCAGTTGAGGAAGAGTTTACGCCTGAGTTTGACATATTAGTGAATATCAGCGTGGACAAACCGCAGGATCGTGAATATTGGTTGCAGCTTGTATTCAATCTGATGAACATGCGCGACCCAATCACACAGCTCCCTATGGTAGATGCAGAAGCAGTGCGATTTGTTATCCAAACAGGCCGTATGGAGTCTATGGATGTTATTAAGCGCCGAATCGAGGAAGCGGCAGGGATGCAACAACAATTCGCGCAGGCTCAGCAACAAGCGCAGGAAGCGCAAGTCCAGGTGCAGCAGTTGAGCCAGCAGAATCAGGCTATGGAGCAGCAGCTTCAGCAGTTTGGTGGAGAGCAAGCGCAGCGCGAGCAGCGTGATAGGGAGTTCGAGCAGGGGATGAAACAACAGAAGATGAATCTGGATGCTGCCAAGGTTGCCCATCAACTGATGCAGCCGCAACGATCAGGCCAAGGGTGAGAATCCTTTGGCCTATTTATCATTCCGCCAGCCATAGCGGACAAGGAGGTTTACATTATGAGTGATCCAATCGCCAGCCAAAGCGAAGAGGTTCAACAACAGCAACAAGTCAGTAATGATGATGAGGTGCGCGCCTACTATGAGGCTTTCGGCATTCAGTATCCTACGCCAGAGTTTGAGGGTGATGACTCTGAATTAGGCACAGACCCAGTAGGCCAGGATGATCCCGCCATAGATGATCCAGCAACCGAACCAGAGCTCAAAGGTATTCCAGTCAAGTACAACGGTCAGGAGACAGTGGTTCCAGACGACGAGGTGCGTGGTTATGTCGAAAAGGGCATGAACTATGACAAGATCAAAGACCGTAGTCAACAGTATGAGGTGGCCTTGAATCGCCTTGCACGCCAGCAGGGTTACAAGGATCACGCCGAGTTGTTAGAGAACTTGGATCGCATTGAGCAGGAGGCGGCACAACAGAAGCTTAATGACTTCGAGCAGCTAAAGACTTCATTGCGCGAGGATGCCGAAAACTCAGGCATTGATCCTGATTTGTTGGATAGGTATCTGGACAACCATCCGTTACTGCAACAGGCACAGGAAGCCGTACAGCGCAGTCAGCAAGAACAGGAGTACCGGAAGCAGGAAGAGTTGCAGCAGAAGCAGCTTGCAGGCTGGCAGATGCTGTTTGACAAGTATCCTGATCTGGCCGAGCAAGTGGACGCGGAGACAGGAACTGCCGCCTGGATGACTCCAGACATGCACGCACGACTGGAACGAGGTTATGACCCTATTGACGCTTACGAGCTGGTACACCGTGACGCGTTGACGGCTCAGACCCGCAAGCAGGCAGAGCAGGCTGTCATTAAGGCACAGCGGCTTAATAGGCGAGCTCAGGTGGAGACGAACCCGGGCGGTAGTCTGGAGCCGCAAGCACCAGAGGAATTAACGGCCGCATTTTCTCTATTCGGTATCGACCCGAAAAACGCGCAGAAATATGCGAAAAACTTCAATAAATAGGAGGTATGTGCGATGGCACAAGGATTTAAGTATGTATACAACGATTACGGTAAGGATCCGACACGTATCACAGAACTACTCATGACTGACAATGAGGCAGGGTTGGCAGGTGAAGCTATTAAGGTAGTTAATGGTCGCATCACGAAAGCTGGTCCGACAGATGCTATTGCAGGCTTCCTGACGGTCAATGTTACGGCGGGGACGAACAAGGAGACTGAGTTTATCCAGGCTCGCGAAGGCGATTGGTACGAAGCTCCATACACTGGCACGGCGGCCGTCGGGTTCACCACAGGAGCCAATGCAATTACGTTGGCGGCTGATGGTCTATCTGCTAATGCTGAAACTGTTACAGGTGGCCCGCTGGCGGTATTCGATATCAATACTAATAAAAAGACAGCACGGTTCAAAGTCAAGAACCGCCAAATGTCCTAAGGGGGAAATAAAATATGCAAACAGCACTAAGATGGGACCCACGGGTAATGGAGCCTATTTTCAAAGAACTTTATTCGCTTGCCATGAAGAATAAGAAAGACTTCATTCCACTCATGTACAATGTTACAAACTCTTCCAAGCCCATCGAGTCATACAACGGTATTGGCGGCGAGGGCCTCATGGAAGAATGGGGCAAGTCGAATAACCAAGTTTACTATGAAGACATTGATGAATTGTGGCAGAAGATCATCAAGAACCGTAAATTCTCTGACGGCCGAATCATTGATCGTGATTTTATTGACGATCTTCAGCTTACAGAAATCAAGCGTCGGATTACATCCCTTGCAGATGCGGTTTATAAGACTCAACAGTTACAAGCTGTAGAGTTTCTCAATAATGGATTTTCTACAACAGGACCGAACTGGAGAGGCCGAATTGATAACTATACTGGTCCAGACGGCAAGTCTTTGTTCGCGGCTGACCATCCATATAGTCCGACAAATAGCACAGATGTTCAGTCCAACTTGGGGAATAGCCCACTGACACTGGATGCGTGGGATGATACTGCAGTTGCCATGCAGGAATGGAAAGATGATAAGGGCAATCCGTTGGCCGTTATTCCTGACACGCTTATTGTGGCACCATATAATGCTCGTGCGGCTTTTAAAATTGCAGGTCTTCCTGATGCTGAGCTTCCCAAATATGAGCCAGGTTCAAACCACTTTGATGCGAATATGTATATGGGGAATATCAAGGTTATCGTCAATCCGTTCATTGACCCATCGAAGCGCAAGAACTGGTTTGCCGCTGATTCATCTCGATTGCAACAATTTAACATCTGGCAATGGAGACGCAAAGTAGAGAATGGAACAATGACTGACTTCGATACAGAAGCTACTAAATACAAAGCTATCGGTCGTTGGGCTTACGGTTTCACAAATTACTCCTTCATCTATGGACACAATATAACAACTTAATGGGGGCTTCGGCTCCCTTTTCTATTTTTGGAGGTGCAGAATGTATCGTGATGAATTAGACGCACTGAACGCTATTCATAATCTGTTGGGTAATATATTGAAACCAAAACGGCATGTGCCTCGGACAGTTGTTAGAAAACACCCACCCAAAAAGGCGCAAGTTAAACCAGTAAAGAATGGAGGTAGAAACAATGCTGTCAGAAAAAAGGAGTCCTAATTACGTAACTGTTATTCCGGCCGCCAATGCTACCAAGCTTCCTGAGAAACGACAACAGGATTACGTGGTGTTTGTGGACGATACCGGAAAGCCGGTTGATATCGGTGGTGGTGGATCATCTTCTGTAGCGTGGGCTGACATTACAGGCAAACCAGCTACTTTTGCCCCTACAATCGGAACAACAGCAACCACAGCGGCCGCAGGCAACCACACTCATACCATCGCTAATGTAACCGGGTTGCAGGCTGCGCTAGATGCCAAGCTGACCGCGAGTAAGGCAGCTACTCAAGCGAATAGTACGGCTACAGATGTAGCAGGCGTAGTAAGTGATTTGAACGCTCTGCTTGCTAAGTTAAAAGCAGCGGGGATAATGGCGTAATGAAGGTAAGCGATGTAGTCGAAGAAATCATTGAGAAGTCGCCACATACGCTGTCTCCTGCATCCATTCTGCGGAAGATCACCCAGGTACGTGACCGACTATTGCGCAATCTCGGCTCGGCACAGCAACAGTCAGAAACTCTATGTACAGCTATTGATCTTATCGAGGGTCAAGCATCGTATACTTTGCCTTGCCCGCCAAGCGCGGTTACAGAGGTCACGATGCTGTATGGTGACCAGTACATTCGATTACCGCTGAGACAGTTTCACAATGCATCAGTCAAACCTTATCACTACTTTCAAGCTGGACAGATTGGCATCGTGCCAACACCGGATGATGACGTGCCCTATGGCATAAAGATTTTTCATGCTCCTGTGCTTTATCCTCTGCGATTTGAGGACATGAATCGAGACACAGGGTTTGATCCCGACTATGATATGTTGCTGGTGTATGGTGTGCTGCGAGAGATCACAACAGGCAATGAATCACAGGAATATAACAATAAATATGAACAATTGTACACAGAGTACCAATCTGCTTCTAACGGGTACGAGCGGTATTCTGTAGATGAAAGGTGGTAAGCTATGCGGTTTCCATGGAGAGATACCAGTTCGGATATTGCTGGTGGACAACCACCACAATGGGAAACGCCGGGCGGAGCGCAGGCAAAAGCGGACAAAGCAGAGGAAGAATCAAAGAAATATACGGATGAAAAGAACGCCGACTTCACTGCGCACGTCCAGAATACGACTATCCACGTCACTCAAACTGATAAGGATAACTGGAACAGTAAGGCTCCAGGCAACCACACGCACCAGAACGCAACACCGACAACACCGGGTTTTGAATCTGCTGCGGATAAAACCAAACTGGATGGAATAGAGGATGGTGCAAATAATTACGTGCATCCAGCTACGCATCCGCCGTCCATCATCGCACAAGATACTGCCAATCGATTCGTAACTGATGCTGAAAAGGCTGCGTGGAACGCCAAAGCTGAAACGACAGTAGCTACGTCAGACACAAAAGGTCTTATGTCTGCTGCGGATAAAACAAAGCTAGATGGTATTGAGTCAGGCGCAGAAGTGAACCAAAACGCCTTTTCTACGTTTAAAGCACCAGGACAGGCTGATGTTACTGCTGGTTCCAAGCAGGAGACGATTAACTTTGCTGGCGGTACAGGTATCACCGTTACGACTGATCCTGCTGCCAAAAAGGTTATGATTACGGCAACAGGCGAAGCTACACCGGGGCCGCATGCTTCATCTCATATCACAGGAGGAACAGACATTATTCCTGATGCTGTGGCGGGCGGTGCATCTGGCCTTATGAGTGGAGACGATGCTACCTTCACACGTAATACTGGGGAAACAAAAACGGGTGCTCAGGCAAAAGCGGACGCAGCAGAAACAGCATCTAAGAATTACACAGATACCCGTATCACTGAGTTGGAAAAGGATGTTTCAGATGTGGCTGCTGTGGCTGCTGGTGCGGAGACGCCTGCAGGGGCGCAAGCGAAGGTCAATGAGTTGGGTGCAACAATTGCTACGCAGTTGGCAGATAAGGTTTCTCAGGAAGTGGCCATGTTTTATAGAGGTACATTAGCATCGGGCACAGGACTAAATACAATTAATAATAATGCTATATACAGATTATCTGGAAGTTATCCAAATTACCCAAGCTTTGCAAAGAGCAGTGATGCCGTAATGGTAGTGTTTAAGGGGGCAGATTATGTTGTGCAGACGCTCTATGTCAGCAGTGCTGATTCCGGCGTTGCGGGAGTGCAGAAAATTACGCGCGATGGTAACGGATCAATCTGGAGTGCATGGGTAGAAGATGGAAAGGCTTCTGTTTTTACGGAAGGTACATGGCTGAATGGGTGGACGGGTGACTTACGGCCTAAGATAGTAAAGAATAATAAGGTTGTGACCATTCATTTTTACGGTGTTAGAAGTGGAACGGCAACACAGCCTGCATTTATACTTCCTGTTGGATATAGACCTGTGTATGACGCGGAATTTTTATCCGACACTACAAATAAAGTGAGTATCAAAGCTGACGGAGGCGTAATACCATCTGGTAATCTCGGTTATTTCACACTTACTTTCGTTGCTCATCAGTAGAAAGGAGAATATGCATGAACCATGATTTGTATAGGATTGCAAATATTCCTGAGGATCTATGGCCGCTGAGTAGAGTGGTTGACGGAGTTATTTATACCCCTACGCTGGAGGAATTGCTTTCTAATGGCTTTATTACTCAAGAAGAATATGATAGACAGAAGTCGCTTTTTAATACTCAACCATCTGAAATCGAATTGCTTCGGGAAGAAAATACTACACTTAAACTCACTCTGGCTGAACTAGCTGAAACTCAGGAGGCTAATAAGACGGAGACTCAATCGGCGCTTGCTGAGCTTGCTGAAATGATCACAGGAGGTGCTTAATTGTGGCTAAAGTTTATTGCGATCTAATTAAGAAGGATCTAAAGACTATTGATGATGTCCCGTTGCGTTGGAAGGCAGAAGTACAAGCCCTGATTAACTTCGAAGCTTAATTGCGCTGGAGGTGAAACATTGATAACGATGTGTTAGTAGCACTTTGGAAACTTCACTAACATGACAAGGTTGACGAGTGAAAGAAACATTTAATATTGTTTCAAATCAATTGATATTCCGATAACGCCAACAACAGCAACCACAGGTTGTGAAAAGATCCAAAGTGCTACAATTGTAATTACTATAACAGTGTCGGTTCTTGTTGTAGGGACAGAGTTTTTACTCGCTTATTTTTTACCGCAGTTGAAATTATATTGACAATAATAATTATTGGGATCAATAAAATAATACTGAGAGAGGTATATAACATTGACCATTTCAGTGAACTTGTAACTACAAATGTTAAATTAAATTCGGTTCTAATAGATCCGAGAAAGAAATTCAAAATAACAAACATGTGTGAGTGGAATGCAAATATTAGTATTGTGGTTTTACCAATAAAAGATAATGACTTTGATTGATTAATAATTTTCGAGATAACAATACAAAAAATAATGCCAAAAAAAGCAGCTAAGTAGTAATAAAAGTAGTTGTGATACACTAGGCCAAACATGTCTACACTAGATAACTTCGAATTAAGTTTAGAGAAGATATATAGCAATAAAGCTGAACCTATCAGAATTTCTGTATTGTATCGAGAAATTCTTTTTTCAATAAAGTCGTTGTGGGTTTTAAATATGAATCCAACCCCAAAAAAGACCAAAGCGGTAAAAGAAGCGTCAATAAACCAAGGTAATCTAACCTTAGATAGTTCGCTGTAGTAATGCCCTAAAATTGAAGATGCAATAATGATTATTACTAGGTAGGTTTGGTTGATGCTAATTTTCGTAATAAAATGAAAAAGCAGCTGAACAATAAATAAGCAGGGCAAGAACCATAATACTGTATCAATCTTCATTGTAGTTGCTGATGCAATTATAAAACCTTTGATAATTGCATAGGTGGAGAAATTGGTGCTAAACACATCCTTCTCCCACAATATGTATATTAGGTATCCTATCAAAGAAAATACAAAATATGGCACCGCTAATATTTTAATCTTATGAAAGATAAACTTTGGGGTGTCATTATTTTTTTTGGGGTTGAAGACAAAACCAGATAGGAAGAAGAAAAGTGGGATATGGAAGGCGTAAATTATACTTTTCATTTCTGGTGTAGCAGGGGAGTGACCAATTACTACGAGAATAATCGCAATGCCCTTGGCAATATCAAGCCACTCAATTCGTCTTGATGCGTTCATCTTATTATCAATCCTTTTCTTGTTGTTTATAACAGGTAGATTATACCACAAGTTAAATATCATAATGAACATAATATTGAAGATAAGTAGTGAGGTGAGGTCTTGATAACAATTCTAAATTCATAGCGTCAACCTCTAGCTTTCTTAGAGAATTACCTCAACTATGGAGGATTACAATGAACATACTTGAAATTATTGCAGAATCGGACATTCTGGTACCGAACGAGGTGACGATAGCGGATAAGGTCTTGTGGCTGAACGCTTTGAACCAAGATTTCTTCAATGTGGTCAAGATCCCAAAGGTGATACAGTTTGGTTGCGTGGCTGGGCAGATAGACTTCACATTGCCACCAGACGTCAGGCAGAAGAACATAGACCTGTTGCTGATTGGACCATCACAATACCGTAGTCTGGATCATGAGGATGTAACACCGTACCAAAACTCATTTTCATACGACGACACAACCAAAACCATATCGATCTATCCAGCCCCTTATGCTGACCTAAGAGGCTTTTTGCGCTACTATCGGATCGCTACAACAACGTTCTTATCTACGGCTCTTAATGTACCTCCAGACGCACCAGAAGAATATCACTGGACGTATATCCCGGCGCTGGCTGCGTATATCGCCAACAGTCAGGACGACAGCGTTAAAGCAGCAAATTATGAGGCGCAGTATAAAGCTGCGTGGAATGTAGCTGCTCAGAACCATCAGGCAGGTGTTGTAAAGTGAAGCCTATTCAATATGACAGCCCCAACTATCAACCATTGCCGGGAATCCTTTCACCTGTTTCTATCCGCGAGTTTCGAGGGTTGAACACTTATGATCCACTGTCCATTGACGAGCGGTTTCTGACCGACATGCAAAACATGACAACCAGTGATTATCCTGCTATTACAACGCGCCCAGGTTATGCGGTCATTGGACAAGCGGGTAATAGAGTGTTAGGCATGGGAGTGTGGGAAGGGCGAGAGCTTCATGTCGTGTTCAACGATGGCACTTGGCGGCGCTGGAACGGCTCAGACTGGGCTACACTTGTAAGCGGCCTGAACACATCGGCTGAATGGACTTTCACTAATTTTCAAGGCAACCTTGATCGTGTAAACCTGATCGGATGTAATGGCGTGGATGCTATGCGCCGATATGACGGCGGTAGCGTGCAGTGGCTTGGCGGTTCATCGCCTGCCAGCGGCAAGTACATTACCACCTATCAAAATCGATTGTGGTGTGCAGTAGGTAAGGAATTATGGGCTTCCAAGCTGGACAACCCAACTGTGTGGGATAGCTTCTTAACCGAAGAAGGAAGTTACTGTAGGCAAATGGAATCATCACGCGGCGAACAAATAAGTATGCTTACGGGGAGTTTGACCAAACTCACTATAGGAATGCCAAATAGCCTGCATGAGTTGTATGGCGGCTTGCCTTCAGATTTCAACACGAAGTTGATTACTGAGGATATGGGGCCAGTGGCAAATAAGGCTACAGTGACTCAGGAAGGATTCCTTCGCTTCATTCATAGAACAGGCATATACGACTACGGCGGCGGCACGCTTCCGAGCAAAAGTTTCTCAGATATCATAGGAACTTATTTAGACGGTGTAACAGATCAGAGCGCGGCGGGGACGGACGGTACGCGTATGCTATTCAATATCCCAGGAGACAAGTTGCTGGTGTATGATCCGCGTCCAGGTATTCAGGCGTGGAGCTTATGGCGTGGCATTCAAGCAGTTCATTTCATACAAATGGGCAATAAGCTGTACGTGGGCGATGCGCAGGGCCGCGTACTACGTCTGGAGGGGCAAACGGATGCCGGGAATGCTATTGCATGGAGCGCCACAACAAAGCCATTTAACGGCGGTACAATCGCTCAGAAACAACGCTGGTACAAGCTTTGGGTGGTAGTAGAACTATCAGGAAATATGGATATATACGTTTCATCCTCCATATCCGGGAATGATTGGACATTGGTCAACTCTATTTCTGGTAGCGGTGCCCCTCAAGTTCGAAGAGTTATTATTCCTGTAGCAAAGTTCACGCGAGAGAACTGGATTCGTGTTAGGTTCTCTGGTTCTGGATGGGCACGAATCCATGAGTTCACAAGACAAGTACGGCAGTTGCCGCTTTATTAGGAGGTTTAGCATGGCGACATGGAGTGACAGTCCACGATTAAGTGGACCACCGGATACACAAGATTTAGGGCAGTTGTTGCTATACGTTAAAGACCTTGCCAACACTGTAGCGAAAATGGCAAAGGATTTGGAATTCATCATTAATGGTAACTTGGATGCCAACAACATTCGGGCAAATAGTATACAGGCTAAGAACCTACAAGCTGGATCGGTCACGGCAGATAAGATTCAGGCCGGAGCAATTAGCGCTGATAAAATCCAAGCAGGTGCGATTACATCAGAAAAGATTCAAGCCAACGCGGTGACAGCTGATAAGATCCAAGTCAGGCAGTTATCTGCGATTTCAGCCGATATGGGTAAAATCACGGCGGGGGAAATCTATGGCGCTTATATCGCTACTTCAGAAGACCGATTCCCAATGGTCACCTTAACACCTGATGGGCTCACAGGCTATAATTCACGTGGTGGAGAAGCTTTGTCGCTTGGACAGTCCAGTGAAGGTGGGGCGCTTTTGTTTATGGACGATGGATCGCCACGAGGCAGTATTTTTGGAGACTCGGAAGGGTTTCATGTGGGTAATATGGCTAGTGTTCATATTAAATCTATCGATGATAAGACTTATTTAGATGGTGCAGTTAGTTTCGAAAATGCAACAGAAGTAAGTGGATTGAAGATGGGATATATAGAAGGGCTGAGAGATAAAATTTCTAATTTGGAAAATTCCATTGGAGAATTTCGTGGAGAACTAGTGAATGGATTAATCGTGAATGCAGCATTTGACCCGGCAAGTCGTAACCTGAAGTTATTTAGTCAGACAAGAACAGTTGCTTCAGTAAACATTCCTGCTGGTACTAGTTCGACAACATGATGTTTACTGCACCTCCTACCGATGGTAATATTAGGACAAATATACTATGTAGGAGGTACGGATAATGAAAAAATGGTCTTATTTACTTAGTGGTGTATTGATCGGAGCAGTTGTTGCTACGGCTGGTAGTGCATTCGCGGATCAAATCAAATCTCTAGTCGGTGAAAAGGTAGCGGGGGAATATTCGGTCAAGGTGAATGGAACTTCTCTTTCCGAAAGTGCCATTGTGGTAGACGGAAAGGCACATGTACCTTTGAGAGCTGTAACCGACTCCTTGGGAGCAAGTTTAAAAGTGGAAGGAAAAACTGTTGAAATAACTGCGGGAAATACTACTGAAACACCTAAATCAACGAATAGTAGTGATATAGCGCAAACCCAATTAAATGAAAAAAGCAAATCCGAAAAACTTATTATCTACTCTGAATCCGATAAAGCTTTTTGGGAAAGATCGCTGAGTGACGTAGAAGACAGTCAAGTTAAACTCAAAAAAAGAATTGATGAACTATCAAATTTACCAGCCAGTAATGACCCTATTACTCAAGAATCAAGAAAAAAATCCTTAGTACACACGCAGGGACTTATAGAGGAAAATAACAAAAAAATAAATGAGTACAAAGGGAAAATAGCTGAGATTGAGGAAAATCTCGCTAAATATAAAAACTATCGTAAATAAATAATTACCAAGGACCCTCAATTGAGAGTCCTTTTTTCATGCTCAGAAACGGAGGTGTGAAATGGAAACCACCAATAATTACGGCATCCGGCAGGCGCTGAACAGTAAAGGCGTTAACAATAGCCGAATTGGATACAGCAATGGATATGTAACAGTAGATGGGAAGAACTTTTTGAAAGCTGGTTCTGTTAACAATGGATCTGCCATGACAACACAACAAGGATTTAATAATGCATGGAACAGCTTAAAGCCTACCAGCGCACCTGTGAAGGTTCCTAATCAGCCTACATCTTCTCCAAGTCCAATGGTACAGGCTGCTACCGGTGTACAAAGTTCACCACAGGCCACGTATACGCCCGTCCAAAGACAGACGGAGCAAACATTACAACGTATGAACGATATGATTAACAATCAGCCATCATTCCAATATAAAGCTCCTGATCCGTGGAGCTATAATCCGCAGGATGATCCATCGTATACATCGAGTCTCGCAGAGGCTAAGCGGAACATCGAAACGGAGCAGGCCGACACTAACGCTCGTTTGAGGGCAAATGGTCAAGGCAAGTCCTCTTATAGCGAACTGGTATCAAATCAAGTGGCTGACAACACCATGTCGAGCCTAGCGAATACACTGGTACCGCAACTCATGCAGCAGTCATATGCACGGTATCAGGATGCGGCCAATCGTGATTTGCAGCTTCAACAGCTTAATTATGGAGTTCAGCGAGACAAAATGGGCGACCTTACTAATTTGTATGGCTTGCAAAATCAGGAGTATTTCCAAAATCCGATCACCGAGGCGCAACTTACAGGCAATTACCTGCCGGCAGAAGGACGACAAGCAATTGATCAATTGTTGTCACTCAAGCAACAGGCAGAAGTTAAAGGTGTTACAGCAGAGCAACGTGCCAGCCTGACGAAACAAGCAGACGGTATCCGGGCGCAGTTGTCAGCATTGGGTATCGATCCAAGCAAGTACGGAGCTAATGTGAACTACAATACGGCTCGTACAGCAAGTCCAGGCATTCGTACCCTTCAGGGGCAACAGATGGATCTGCAAACACGTCAGGCCAACCAGCAAGCGGCTACTGCTGTCAGCGAGTTGAGTGGAAAGTTGGTTACACCACAGAGTGATTGGCAGGGTCTGTATCGACAGGCAGCTAATCCGAATGCGCCACAGACATTCCAAGCCCAACAGTTTGCGTATCAGAAGGCAAGGGACGCGATCACAGATCAACAATGGAAGATGAAGTTTGACCAAGACGTTCAGCAGTTTGGTATGACTTATGCTTTGCAAAGCTTACAAGAACAAAACCAAGTTGCATACCGTCAAGCTACACTTGCGCTTCAAGCGGACGATAATGATCGTCAATGGGCCGATTTGGATTATCGTCAATCCAATCCATCGGGTGCTAAGGGAGGCCTAACAGCTAATCAAGTGCTGGAGAGCATGAAGGGCCTGTATTCGGTTCCTGTGTATGGTAAAAACGCTGATGGTGACAGTGTAAAAGAAGGCACCAAGATAACAACGGATGCTAGCAAACGCCAAGAAATGTTCCAGAACGTTGTAGACGCTGGCTTGAGTGATGCTGAAACAGATCAGATTCTGGCTTCTTTAGGCATGTCCAAAAAAGAAATTGAAAAGTTCACAAAAGTGTATTCGGGAAAATGAATACCTCGTTAGGTGCGCCGCAAGCCTATCGGGGGTTAATTACCAGCTCAGCAAAAAAATATGGCGTTCCCGCCGGGCTGGTTGACGCGGTAATTAATGCAGAGTCCAGCTATAACCCTAGGGTGAAAAGTCCTGTGGGAGCTGCCGGCTTGATGCAACTTATGCCGGGCACAGCCGCCGGTCTTGGGGTTAGCAATGTGTATGATCCTGCTCAAAACATTGATGGTGGTACGAGGTATCTCAAAGGGCAAATTGACCGTTACGGCGGCGACTATCAACTGGCGCTTGCCGCTTATAATTGGGGCCCTGGTAACGTAAACAAGGCTATAAAAAAATACGGGAAAAGTTGGTCCGCAATACAAGCGCATGCACCAAAAGAAACACAGAAGTATGTAGCGAAGATAACGAAGAATTGGAGGGGTTAATGTGGCGTCTAAATACGATGGGGTGCGTAATCGCAGACAGCAAGGGGAAGATGCACGAGCTAGAGTATTAGAAAGAGTAAACAACCCTAGCTCTGTAAGTGGAGTTAATACCGAAAGCAAATATGCTGCTGTGCGAAATCGTACTGCCGATATTTCACCTCCTACGTTATTAGACAATGTAAAGAGCGCTCTGACAAGTCCGGGTGTACAGGACTTTGTTAATAGAGGATTGAATTATGCAGGTCAAGAGATGCAACGACAGGCGGCTGAACGTGAGAAAAATCGTCTTAAGCTGCCTCCATCCCTGATAATTGGTCCTGGCTTTATTGAAAATTCCACGTTTACACAGGCGACCCAAGGAAATAGAGATGCTATAGGCACTTATAGAGCTGCTACGGGTAAAACGATCAAACCATTGAGTGCATATGAACAATGGATGGACGGACTGGACCAAGATATAAAAAGGTTTCCTGCAATCGCACCATTAAGACCGGTATCGGGAGGAATTGCAAAACTCTTGTTTGATACGAAGCCAGGACAGTTTACATCGCGTACTTTTGGACAAGCGGGTAGTTTTGTAACAGGTGATAAGCCTTACTATGACGTTACAACTGGCAATGCTACAGCCGATAAGGTAGCAGATTTTACTGGCTCTCTTGCTGGTCTTGCTGCTTCAGGAATTAATCCTGGTGCCCCAGGGGTTCAAGGACAGAACCTAATAACTGCCCCGCTAGAAGCTGCTGAGGGCGTACTTGCGACACGCGCTGGTAACGCCCTTACAAATACTATTAGCAGACAAGCCACAAGGATTCCGGGAGTAAGTGCCGGGACTGCGGATAAGTTAACTCGTGGAGTGTTGAGCGGGGCTGCTGCTGGCGCTGTTGGAAATACAGCAATGGGCATCAACCGTGATGAGACTACAGGCAGAGAAATGGTTCATAATGCCGGTATGGGTGCAGCATTTGGAGCTGGTGGGGAAGTAGTGGCCAGAGGTGTCGGGGCTGGCTGGCGTTCGCTGTTTAAGAAAAACGGCATCCCTGACAGTGAAGTGTCTGAAATTCTCAGTCTGCCTGTGGGTAGAAAGGACGCTCGTATTAATTCTGCAACAGCCCGATCTGTCCAGCAAGCAGGTGACGAAGCAATTGCTAATCCATTTACGTTCGATTTGCCTGAGGGCTTGCCACAGACGCGGCGGAACATGGCAAACGCTGCTGAAGGGCGTGGAGAGATACAGCAGATTAACTCACGTCTGCAAGAGCTGGAAAGTCAATATGGACAAAGATTGATTGACGAGTATAAATACCTCAAACAGTCTCGTGACAGTCGCGGTGGAGTGTCGCAAGGTCAATTACAACGCACTCCAGAGGGTGATGTTATTGGCCGTTCTGGACGCACGTCTCAGAATCCGCTGTGGTACCAAGAGTTTTACCAGACTCATGGGAAAGTCCCGAGCAATAAGGATTTATACAATCTGGCGAAAGAGCGTGTTGATAATGGCTTTCGTGATGAAGCAGGACAGGTACCTTCTTGGCGGCAGACAAGCGGGTTTGATGAACAAGTGGCAGCCTATACGGCAGCTCGGGATAATTTGCGGACTGGTGTGCAGGAGTTTGACCCAGCTTTACACGTTACGGATCAGCCGCTTGTATCGAGCCGTTTAAGACAAGAGGAATCAGGATCAGGTCCTCGTATTAACGATAAATCCATTAACAAGCAGGAAACTTTCAATATTAACGATCCAGCGGTTCCTGAGTTCATGCGGGCAAGACAAGCTAGACAAGAAGCGGCGAGGGCAAGACAGGAGCCTGTTGCGTCTGAAAATTCGCCTATTCAGCCCGATGAAAGCTATGTATTGCCGAAACAGTACGAAGATCATAGCGGAGGTTTGGGTATCTCGGCGTTCAGCCGTACAAAGCCGTATGACTCGTTATCAACTTCCACCCGTTCGCAATTGGTTACCCGTCAGATGCGTGAACCTCGGAGCCTGAAAGGTTCGGCTGACCGTTTGTATACTGCGCTGGTTGACGATCTGCACTCTATGAATAAGTTTGACAAGATGGTTGAAGACGTACTGGGTAGGAAATTGTCAGCAACGGAGAGCACACATAAACTTGGTCTGGCTGCGCGTGGTTCGGATATGGTTGCCCGACAAATTGTTACGGACAAGATGGTGAATAGCGCGGGGGAAGTGGTTGGGGATTCGTTACAAGATGTTTTGTCTACTTTGCCAGGTGGGAAAAATGCGACTCGGGTAAATAGTGGAACGCGTGGAGAACTACGGTCACGTACCAGCAAGAATATTTATGTCGACTTTGAAGACTATCTTATCAACAAACATGCTATTACTCGGTGGGACCGTGGCGAAAAGGTGTTTTCCGATAAACTAGAGTGGACACCCGAAAAGGGACAAAAAATCGTGAGTGAATATGAACGAGTGTTTCCTGAGTTTGCTGAGACGGCTGATAAGCTGTATGAATTTAACCGCAACTTGGTCAATACGTGGCTGGTGGATACAGGTGTTATCAGCAAAGAAATGGCAGAAGCTTGGTTCCGTGAGAATCCGTACTACGTACCAAACAAGCGTTATTTTACATCTCTTGAGAAACGCAATGGTGCAGGCGGCAAGGCTAAGCAAGGATACGGTAATCAGTCCAATCCGGTCAAAGGCTACAGCAAGGGTGGATCTCAGCGGAAAATCATTTCGCCTATTGAGGCAACGATAGAAAACGTCGATGCCTATGTAAAAACGGCCAAGCGTAATCAGGTCATGCAGCAGTTTGTAAAAAACCTTAATCAAGATGCCGAGGCATTTAAGGATATCGCCACAGTAGTTGTGTCTCGGGACAAGGCAAAGGAACAAGTAGCACGGGAGATACTCGAAGCAAACGGACTTGATAAATTCATGCAATCACTTGACGAGGACTACGCGAGACTGCACCGGAACCGATTGGATACTGACGACACTGTGCGCGTGCTCATGAATGGTGAGCCAGTACGTGTAAAAGTCCACGATGCTCAGATTCTTGATGCGGTAACGTCACTCGGGCCGCAGGGTGCTAATGCTGTTATGGATGCAATCGGCTGGCTGACCAATAAAATGAAGACATTAACTACTGGAGCAAACCCTGTTTTTTCTCTGACACGTAACTTGTTTCGAGATATTCCGCAGGCTTATGTAGCTTCTAAAACAACGAACAACCCAGTTAGATTTATCATGGATCTGGCTGACGCTTCTGTACAGATACTCCGTAATGGTGAGTTGTATAAACAGTACAAACGGGTGGGCGGCGGTCATAGTTCTCCTATTGCTGCTGACCGAAATTTGCTGGCTCAAAGCAAACGTTCTGTTTTGCCTAAGAACATGTTGAAGGATCTCGGCCCCCGCTTGTATTATGGGCTAGAGAATGTCATGAACGCCGTGGAGTCTGCACCGCGTTTGGCAGAATTTAAGCGTGTAGCTAAAGGTAGTGCGCCGGGAGATCTTCAAAAAGCTCTTTTTGCAGCCCAGGATGTAACGGTTAATTTTAAGCGGCGGGGGAGACTAGTACGCGATTTAGACAAAGCTTTCCCTTACATGAATGCGGCCCTGCAAGGTCTGGACCAATTCGCTCGTGTTTTTAAGGACAATCCAGTGAAGGCAACCATAAAAGCTGTTTTGGCCCTGACAGTCCCAAGCGTTGTGACATATGTCTGGAACCATGACGATCCGAATTACCAAAAGTTAAGTAACCGGGTAAAGGATTCATTCATCTTGATTCCTAAGGGAGATGGCACGTTTATTAAGATAGCCAAACCGCAAGAACTTGGTACTCTATTTTCAGATCTTCCAGAACGCCTGCTTCGCAGTTTTAAGGATGATGATCCGGCAGCCTTTAGGGATTTTGCTGATCGTATCCGCACAACATTTACGCCGCCAGGAATACAGGGCGCGTTGAAAGAGGGGAGTATCACCGATCGACTTCTTGGTATGGGCGGCGAAACAATACTTGGACCCGTGTCTGACTTGGCGGCTAACAAAACTTTTTCCGGCTCGCCAATTGTTCCAGGCTATCTGCAAAACCTATCGCCTGAGTTACAGACTGATGCTAAAACGACCAAGATTGCTACTTGGCTGGGAGAGAAAACAGGCACAAGTCCTAAGCAACTAGATTATCTGGCCCGACAATATACTGGCTTCATTGGACAGTTTGGGCAGCCGCTTTTGTCGCCAGGTGGGGATTTTGGCGACGCTCTAACACAACAGGTTACTGCTGATCCTGTTTTCTCAAACGATATCAGCACAGAGTTTTACAAATACAAGAGTAAGCTCGACCAAGTAAATAATGATTCTGATTTACGGAAGCCTCCTGCTTGGTATGATGATTCGCTGCGTAAAAAGTTGAACAAGATTAGCAAGAAAATGAGCGCGATTCGTAAGGATGTTAGGGTTGTGCAGAACGATGAATCTATTAGCAATAAGGAGAAACGTGCAAGATTACGTTCGCTGCAACAACAAATAAACGATCTGGCTGAGGGCGGTAATGAACTGGCCCGCGGTAAAGTCCCTTACTAAGCGGGGAAGATACTTGGGCGCGTATATGACGCGCTCTTTTTGTTGTCTAAATAATTATGACAAAGCTCAAGAAAAGTTTCCTAAGCAAAAATAGAGAGATGGGGGAAAGGTCATGAATGAAACGGGGGATATCTTCCAAGGAGGGGAAGGGGATGTAGTGCCTTTACAGAGACTTGAGGACGTGGAAAAAGGATTGGCTCATTTATCTAATGAACTATTGCTTATATCTGCTGAAAATGCTAAGTTTCAAAACCAAATTCAAGTGTTGAAAACTACGACAGATCGACATGAGAAAGAAGTCAAAGAGATCAAAGATTTAACCAGTGAATTACGCATGCAGTATAAGGACATAAAAGAAAAACTGGATGGATTAGATACACGTATTTTTTTGCTATTACAACAAAGCACCACCGAAAACCATTCCGTGAGCAAAAGTATTTTTGAATTACTAAAGTATGTAATAGGCGGGACTATTATAGTTATGGTCGCATCTCAATTCGTAGGAGCTAAGTAAAAGGAGTGATTTATAAAGTGTTTAATCCAAAAAAGTACACGATAGAACGGCGCTACATAAACAAGCGCCATAACGTAAGACCGGGTACTCGCCTAACAAGCGGGAATCCGGTCTTTTTAGTTGCTCACGACACAGGCAATCCAGGAGCTTCAGCGGATAACCATTACACCTATTTCAATGGGCTGGTAGACCGATCTGCTTCAGCGCAGACATTCATAGACGACAAAAAGATACTGGAGATTATTCCGACAGGCACCGGACCCGATCCAGCAGAAAAGGCGTGGCACGTTTTGTATAACATTAAGCTTGATAACGAGCTGTATGGCGACGATGCAAACGATATTGCCCTCGGTGTAGAACTATGTTTCGGTGGCAAGATTGACACGCTGGAGGCTTACAAACGCTTTGTATGGTATCTGGCTTACTGCTGCAACAAATGGGGGATTAACCCACGTACACACATACCGAGCCATAAGCAGCTTGACCCTTCTCGTAAGAGGGACGTAGACCAAGCACTTGGGACGATCGGTAAGACGCTCAAGGATTTGGTGCAGGACGTGGAAACGGAGCTAAAAGGCGCTTCTGTGGCTCCTGCGCTGGACTTTACGCCGTTACCTGTTTATATCGCTCAGTCACTTATAGACAACTATGTATCTCCAGCTTGGTTTGCCAGCCAGAAGGCGGCGGACCAGGAAGGCAAGACGCATTTTCATAACCTAGCAAATAACCTTCGGGCGGCGGCCGGGCTGAACGAAAAAAATCTACCGCTTGCTGGAGCTGTGAAACTGTTTAAATCCAATGCACAAGAAATCATTTTCCGTTGGCTCCAACCAGCTTGGTTTAAAGCAAAGCAGGCAGGAGACAAGGAACAAATGCAACACTATAACAATTTGGCTAATTACTTGCGGCGTGCTGCAGGTTTGCCAACACAATAAGAGGAGGATTTATAAATGCAAAACGTAATCGAAACAATTCAACCAGCTATTAATACCATTGTTACAGCCATTGTAGGCGTACTGGTGACCTTTGCTTTGGCAGGGATTAACACACTTAAGAATAAGGCTAATAATTGGCTAGACGCACGTACAACAGCGGCACAGCGAGAGGTAATCCATAAAGTAGCAGGGGAGGCATTCGCACTTGCTCAGACTACGTTTAAAGATGCTGGCGGGGTCCGAAAGATGCAAGAGGCCTTACAATATGCATCCTTGAGACTTACAGAACAGGGTATTGTGGTAACTTCAACCGAATTGCAGGCTGCTATTGAAAAAGCTTATTTGGAGTTCAATTCTAAACAGAAGCAGCAAACTGGCATCGTTACAGTAGAACCTCAAATCAATATTGAAGAAGCTTCCCAGGTAGCAGCTAAGGAAGCTGTATCGGGTCTTGCTGCAAAGCTTAATGATTTCTTGGCACAGGCTACGGCAGAGGTATCCAACACGGTTCCTGCTCAGGTGCAGTCTGAGCCTATTCTGGCACCAGCGGAATCGGTACAAACACCTGTTACTACTGAATAAGATTAATGCGAATGCAGTCATTAAGTGTAAAACTAAAGCCCAGCTACCTCGATTGGTTAGCTGGGCTGATATAAAAACCACCTCATAATAGATGAGTTGTGGTATAATCTGGATTGGACAACGGGTGGGGGTCACGGCGCAGCTTCCCGAAAGGGGGTGACGCCATGACTGCATTTGCTGCGCTTTACTTGGTCTTGAAAGTAATTGCCACGCTACTGAGCCTTTGGTTTAGTGGACGTAAGCTTTATCGATGGATCAGGTTGAGACGCAACAAACGCAAAACCCACCGCTAAAGGTTGACCGCCTACGGTGGGTTTTGGTACCAGTTTATCAAATGCGCGCTGTGAAGGCACATTTCGTTGTTCTAGGGGAGGGTTGCGCCTCCCTTATTTATATTCTTATGTTATCACACTGAAACTATACAGGCAATGGGATTGCCTTTATTGACTATATGAAATATAGAGCATGAGGGATAACCCTTACTGCTCTTTTGTTGGGTAACAATGGGTAACGCAAGGGTAACGGTAGGTAAATTTAGCCCTATTTATTCGTACTCAAGTACGACAATGCTCTTTAAGCAAAACCCTTATAGATAAAGCGATTTTATCAAGTACGACAGTTTTAAGCGATATGGGCGGCATGATGTAATTAGGGCCTCAAAACCCTGTAATACCGCTATTTAAAGGGCTCCCGAGAGGGAGCCCTTTTCTATAAAATCACATAAAAATCACATTCTCTGCAACGAGTCAGATTTGAAGGATGTCTGAGAAGTGATTTTTAATCTTCGCATTGGCATTTTTCTTCATTTTCTCCGTAACGTGTGTATAGACTTTCAATGTCGTTTTTGCGTCATCATGACCAACTCGCTTCATGATTGTTTTGATATCAACTTCAGCTTCAGTCAGCATCGATATGTGAGTGTGCCGAAAAATGTGAGGAGTAGCTTTCTTTTTAATTGAGGTTTTCTTGAGAATACGTTCCATACGGATTAATATATTTTTTTGAATGAGTGGGTAGCCGTTCTTGTGGGCAAAAACAAAGTTGTTTTCATGATAATCATCAAATAATTTCTTGCATTCAAGTCTGAAAGCTTGTTGTTTAACAATGTGTCTTTGGAGCAAATTCATAACGTTATCAATTATATTAAATTTACGAATAGATCCTGTAGATTTGGGTGGAGTTAGAATGTATTTACGCATATTATTATCAGGATTGTAAAGTGTCTTGGTTATTCGTAACTCATTTAATTCAAAGTTAAAGTCCGTATCTTTTAAAGCACAGAGTTCCCCAGATCGTATCCCTGAAAAGGCAAGCAAGTGAAAGATTTCAATGTCATCAGCTTGTTCAAGATGAAGGATGCTATATTCAACGAATATTTCTAAATACTTATTAACTGTAAATTGACGTTTTGCTTCGCTAATAATGCATTGCTATTAATTTGATACGATATGCTGATCATTTTCATGAGCGGGGCAATCACACCATTGCCCCCTCTTTTACATAATGCAATACCAGTTGACAGACAAGGAAAGGATCACTGCAAATCCAGTATTTTTTGAATCGTGAGAAGAACACCATTTTCTTCGTTTGACTTAGTAATGAAGTTTGCTGCCTTTTTAGTATTTTCACAAGCATTACTCACTGCAAAACTGTATTTCGCAATTGCCATGAGTTCCACATCATTCTCGCCGTCACCAAATGACATTGTTTCCTCGTATGTGACGCCCAACATTTCTTGCAGTTTCTTTACTGTCTCACCTTTATGCGTATGCAATGCCGTGATATCCAGCCATCTAGCTTCTGAATCAACAATATAAATTTTCCCACCCAACGTATTCTCAACATGCGCTCTTAATGCTGTACTTCGTCCCTCCGTGTCGAAGACCGTAATTTTGATAAAACAGCTATCTATGTTTGCAAAGGAGTCTGTTTTTAATACACGTTCATAGGAGCCTTTAACAACGTTATACATGTCTTCTGAAATGGAAGAATGAACGTACGCAGCATCACTAGCACATACAATAAGTGTCATATTGTTGTCGAAGTCTTGAATTTGATCAATTGCCTGTAGAGCTAGATCTCGATCAATACTAAACTCTTTAACCACTTGGCCATCTTTTTTAATTCGAGCAGCACTGTCACCCAATATCCAAACTCCCTTGCCATGTTCGTCAAACAATTTTTCAACACGTTCACATTGTTTACCTGTACATGCGACAAATGTGACTTCTTTTTGCTGCATCTCTGCATAAACTTTTTTGAAAAGTTCGACATCGTACAAACTTTTATTGTTCAGAAATGTTCCGTCTAGATCAGTGACTACAAGTTTAATCATACTTATTACCCTCCTGTTTTTTGTTTGTCTTGTTTATCCTTCTGATTGCAATGATCGACGTATTTCACTTGCATGTTTTCCACCAGAATTTGAACTTTTGCGAATATACAATTGCGCTAATGATAAAATACGAACCCATCAAAACGCACGTGGTCAATATATCCACCTAATATTCCCATCAAATTCGCCTCCTGTGAAATTCATAAAACTCTTTTTTTAAATACTTTATAATGGACATTTAAAATGTCTTTAAAAAAATTCAAAACGAGTTGGTCACATGCTTATCTATGATCTCTCGCTACAAAACAAGATTAAAATATGTAACTGGTTTCATGTCAATAAATTAATTTCAGTACATTTTTCCAAGTTACCAAGCCACAATTATGATATGTGATCGTTAAAATGCCAGCTGTTTAGGAAGAGGTATTTTAGAGAATATTAAATTTCAGAAATATCATTGCTACTTCCTATGCCTCAATATACAATAGAAGGAAATTGTTGATGAGGCCGATATGTGATGAATATTTCGTTATTTGAATCACAAAAAATCACATAAAAAATCACAATCTCGGGAATATGAATGAATATAGGCAAATGAAATTTTCTGAACAGGGAACAAACCATGTTATAAAATAAGAGTTAAGTTCAAAAACGTTTATAGGCGAAAATTAATCCAGTTTTTTCACTTCATTACGCTCTAAAATGAAAGCGTTGACATGTATTTCAACCCACTATATACTTAGCTTAATTAAATGAATAGCACTAGGATTGTTACTGTTACGCAGGCAAAACCTAAGGAACAAAATGTTAAGATCCAAGGATCTTATGTATTTTGTTATACTTAGGTTTTTTTGTTTATAGAGAGAGGGAGGTTAAATACAAGTGGTTTCGGCACTCTGCTGAAGCCATTTTCTTCTATTTATGAGGTCACATCTGAGAGGAGCGATAAACTTGGAATACAAATATGAGCTGGTCCAGGCAGATAATCATTTTCCGTTAAAAATTATAGTTCATTCCTCCAATGAACCAGCATACATACCTGGGCATTGGCACGATAGCATCGAAATATCCTATGTACTTTCAGGAAGAATTGACCATATCTATATTGATGGTGCGAGCTATAGCTCCAAAGAAGGAGATATTGTGCTCATTAATTCGAATGCTATTCATTCCTTTTCTGTGGCTAAGGGAAAAGGAAGAGAGGCCATAACCGTTCTGATTCCTTCTGAATTTATTAGAGCAAATGTCAACGGCAGTAACCCCATTTCATTTGACTGTATATCCATTTTCGAAACTAACGAGCAGAGATTACAGCATTTTGCGGAGCTGCGTGATTTGCTAAACACCTTATTTGTGGCTTATCTCAATCAGCATAATGATTCTTTAGCACATATCCATTTAACATCGCTATCTTATAAACTGGTGTATCTGTTATTAATGCATTTTAAAATGGACAATGAATCTATCCCCGGCTTTAACTCTGATAAATATTTGGAGCGGCTGACGCTGATAACCAATTATATCAAAGAGAATTACGATCAAAGCTTATCCCTGGATTCCATAGCCCAGGTTTTTGGACTATCTCCCGAATATTTGTCCCGTTTTTTTGTGAAGCATGTAGGGATGACTCTATTTCAATATATCAATGCCATCCGTCTGGAGAGATCTTATCGTGTTCTTATGAATACGGATCATTCCATCATACAAATTGCGTTGGAGCACGGTTTTCCGAACGAGAAGTCTTTTGCCAGGGTATTTAAGAAGGTTTTCCAGGCAACACCGCATCAATATCGAAAAGAGAACAAGAGGTATTCTGGAGCAAGGAGTCAGTAATTGACCTGAATTAGGCTAATAAAAGACAGGATGCAAATTAAAAAGATTATTAAAATAAACAATGTAAGCGTTCTATTAATGGATCTGGGAGGTAAGACATCATGTTTAAACGGTTTCAAAAGGCTGCTAAGACAACTATGTTACTCACTTTAGCTATCGGTACGACTCTTGTTTTCAGCTCCGGTGCATGGGCCAAGGATGTAAAGATACAGCCCACCTCATACCGGACGGTTGCGGAAGTTAAGGATTGGGGAGCAGCCATTACGAAGATCATTGTTAACCTGGGTAAGCCAGTCCCTAAAGATGCGATAACTAAGGATACATTTAAGGTGCATGTGGGAAGAAGCGACAATCGGTTGGTAAATCCCTTTATTGAAAATGGCAACCGGAAAGTCACCAAGGCCTATGTATCGGACAAAAGTGGAAATCCTGTAAATAAAACCGGAAGCTATGTTGTATTGGAAATGGAAATCGGTCCGACATTAACACTAAGCTCCGCTATTCATTATGATGCGGCAGGCTCCGGGTTTAATGCATGGAATGATAACAAATACACGATCACGCAGCAAAAAGCTATTAAAACCAAATCCGGAACGATTTCCGATTTGAAGATTGATACTTCCGCAGGACAGATACGGAAGTTGGTTGATCAATTTGCGACCGGTAAATCTACTTTTGATGGAGTTACTTTAACCTACGCAGACTATGCACCGGCAAAAGACAAAGTGAAAAACCCTTTGGTGATCTGGCTGCATGGTATGGGTGAGGGAGGTACCGATCCAACGATTCCGATTGCCGGAAATAAAGCAGCAAATTTTGCCTCTAAGGATATCCAATCCTATTTTGGCGGGGCTTATGTGTTGGCACCTCAGACCCCAACCTACTGGATGGATGGCTTTACAAGCTTTGGGGACGGAACCTCCAAGTATGAGCAAGCATTGATGTCCTTAATTAAGGATTACGTGGCCCAAAACAAAGACATTGATACAGATCGAATCTACATTGGTGGAGACTCCAACGGTGGTTACATGACTATGCTGATGATCCGTGACTATAAAGATTATTTTGCAGCAGCTGTGGTTGCATGTGAAGCCTTGAAGGATAGTCTTATAACCGATGAACAGATTAACGAAATGAAGGACCTGCCGATCTGGTTTGTGGCTGCCAAAACCGACACCGTGGTTCCGCCCAACGATTATACGGTTCCGACTTACAACCGTTTAGTGAATGCTGGAGCAAAGGATGTTCATATGTCGTTATTTGATAACGTAGTGGATACCTCTGGTTTGTACAAGAAGAGCGACCAAACACCGTATGAATACAACGGCCATTGGTCTTGGATTTACGTATATAACAACGAAGTATCGAAGGTGATTAACGGAAAGAAAACAACGATGATGCAATGGCTTGCCTCCAAAACATTGGACTGAAGTATAGCAATGATCTTTTAATTGCCGCGTAAATCGCGGCTTTTTATATTTTGGGGGATGAGATCCTTTTCAAAACCAAATGCCAAGAGTCTCATACTGCAACGCTATATAAAACTCCGTCAACAAATAATTGACGGAGTTTAATTCTTCCTTTCACTTATTCACTTCAATCAGCCCATCCGGTTTTTCCCGATTAGAGAGTAATTCAGATACCGTAACGAAGGTATAACCTCTCTTCTTGAGCTCAGGTAGAATAATTTTCAAGGCTTCAACGGTTTGCGTACTTTGATGTACATAATCGTGCATGAGGACAATGTCGCCGTTACGGACGTTGCGAAGGACCTTATTAGCGATACGATGTACACCGGGTTTTCGCCAATCTAAGGTGTCCTGATGCCAGGACCATAAAATAATTTTCAGCCCTTTCTCCTTGGAGAGCTTGACCAGCGAATCGGTATAGGAGCCGCCGGGCGGCCTAAAAAGATGGGTCCCCGCACCAGTTGCCTGTATGATGCTCGCCTGAGCTTGATCCAATTCGGACAGAGCTTTGTTGCGAGAAATATACTGAAAGGATGAGTGAAGGAAGGTATGGTTGCCAACTTCATGCCCTTCTTCTCGTTCCCGCTTGACAAGTTGAGGCAGCTTTTCTACACGACTGCCGACGACAAAAAAGGTCGCTTTAGCATCGTATTCTTTAAGCAAATCCAAAATGGCAGGCGTATTGCGTCCATCCGGTCCGTCGTCGAATGTGAGGGCAATCAACTTGCGATGGGTAGGAACTTCCCATACAATGTCGCCGCGTTCTTCATAATAGGCTCTTCCCTTTGTAGGAGTAGGGGAGGTGTAAGATGCGGCTTGTGCAGTATTTGTATAGGTTGTGGGGCACAAGCTGGCACAAAACAAGGAAACAGCGATACTTGCAGATAGTAATCGGTTATATTTCATCAGGCTTCTTCTCCGTTCTTACGTATTCTCACATTAGCCTGCCAAGAAAGAGCGCATACCATTCCCCGTTTCTAAGATTCATCATTTCAAATCACTCAAGATTAGATCTATTTGTCGGATTCTAGAGGGAACATCACGCTGATTAATCAGGGTGTGAACGAGGTGTTCACCCACCTGCCGAGTGGAGATTGTATAGAGATAACTAAAACCTCCAACTTCGTAATGGGCCAATGGCAGGCTCCTTACGGAATTGGAGGTTTTTTTGTCTTTTTAACTAGACAGATTGTATTTGGATCGAACGCTAGCTCAACAGGGTTATAACCGTCCTTGTGCTCATACCTATAGAGAGTTGCTTTTACAATAAGAAAAAACATTAACATTTTACTCCAGCCCACTTGACGTTCCCTTTACATCGAAACGATACACTTACTGAGGTTGGTTTGAAAAGAAAGGGGCGCTCCGTTTTGGGTGAGCTTAACAAATCTATGGGACTGGGGACGAGGAGTCAGCAACAGACTTCGTCTAAAGCCCGCATACGCACGGGTTCGCTAAAAATTCAAAGACTGCGCGAAAACGCGCTGGCGTATACCTTTTTGGCTCCATCGCTTATTTTGTTTGCTGTATTTATGTTTTATCCGATGATCAAGTCCGTTTATCTCAGCTTGCATTCTACAGATCCCGCAGGAAACGTTGCAGCATATGTAGGATTAGATAATTTCACTACACTTTTCAGCTCGGGACTGTTTCTGCAAGGGATTAAGGTGACACTCCTGTTTGCACTGTTAACCGTACCAGTAGGTATTTTATTGGCGCTGGTACTGGCTGCACTTACACACAGTAAATTGCGGGGAATGCGTATCTTCCAGTTTGCCTTTTCGCTGCCGATGGTGTTGTCGGTCGGTTCATCTGCGGTCATTTGGAAATTTCTTTTTCATCCAACACTGGGGATGTTCAACTATGTGCTTTCCCTGCTACATATCCATCCGGTTCCGTGGCTGACCAGCCCCGATTGGGCGCTGTTTTCAGTAGCCATAATGACCATCTGGATGAATCTAGGCTTCAATTACATTATCTTATCGAGCGGACTTCAAGGGATTCCAGATGATATGTATGAAAGTGCCAAAATGGACGGAGCTGGCCCGCTCGTCACGTTCTGGCGTATCTCCATGCCACTGTTATCACCGACGATCTTTTTTGTAACCGTAGTTTCTATCATTGGAGCCTTCCAGTCTTTTGCTCAAATTAACATTTTGACCAAAGGCGGTCCGGTGAACAGTACGAATGTATTTGTGTATTCCATCTATCAGGAAGCTTTCGTTAATTTCCGGTTCGGAACGGGGAGCGCGCAGGCCATTGTCTTGTTTGCTGTCATTCTGCTGCTCACGATGATTCAGTTCAAATGGGTGGAAAGAAAGGTGCATTACCAATGAAACGACACCTGAATTCTACATTGCTGTATGTGCTGCTTACGATTGCAGCTGCTCTCATTTTGTATCCGGTTATATATACGTTTTTTATGGCAGTCATGTCTCCCGAGGAAGCGAGCGCTTACCCACCAAGCTTTTTCCCGCATTCTTTTCATATGGCCAATTTTACTGAAGTGTTTGAAATCGTTCCGATTGCAGCCTTTATTGGAAATACATTTCTCATTTCGGGTCTTACAATGATTGGGCAACTGATTACAGCGAGCTTGGCGGCCTATGCCTTTGCCAAAATGGAATTCAAGGGAAAAAACTTCATTTTCAGCATGTTTGTTGCGACAATGATGATCCCTTGGGAAGTGACCATTATTCCAAACTACCTGACGGTACGGAGCTGGAATTGGCTTGATACATATCAAGGGTTGACGGTTCCTTTTCTGGCGACGGCATTCGGGACATTCCTGTTAAGGCAATTTTTTCTCCAGCTTCCCAAGGAACTGTTCGAGGCGGCTCGTATGGATGGGTGCGGACATATCCGTTACTTTCTGTTCCATGTGCTTCCGTTATCGCGCCCTGCGCTCGGAACACTGGCTGTGTATTCGTTCCTGAATATGTACAATTCGTACCTCTGGCCTTTACTGATCACCAATAGCGAGAATATGCGCACGGTACAGATCGGCATATCCATGCTCGAATTTCAGGAATCGACTTCATGGAATCTGGTATTTGCGGGTACGGCTCTTGTCATTTTACCGTCTCTGCTCCTGCTGATCTTTGGACTAAAACAGTTGGTTCGTGGAATGGCGGCGGGTGCACTTAAAGGCTGACCACATATTTAAAATGATAAGCAACACCTGCGCAAGCAGCCCATATACAGAGCATCAACACACAAGAATATCGCAAGAGAATGCCAATTCAAGAATCATTTAATCAAAGGGAGAGAAGAGAGATTATGAGATTTTTTCGTCTGAAAAGTGCATTGACCCTGCTTATTCTGACTGCCATGGTGGTTGCAGCAGGTTGTAGCAATAATACTGCTGCAGAGAAGCCGAGTAATGGTAGTGATGGAGCAGCAGCGGCTTCCCCAGTGAAGCTGACTTGGTGGCATTCGATGTCCGGTAACGGTGAAAAAGCAATCAAGCAGATCGCTGCTGATTTTAACGCCAGTCATAAGGACATTCAGGTAGAGCCAGTATATCAAGGCAAATATGATGATAGCTTGAACAAGCTGAAAGCGTCGCTTGGTTCCGACAGCGGACCGGACATCATTCAGGTATATGAAATCGGTAGTAAATTCATGATCGACTCCAAAATGATCACACCCGTACAACAATTTATTGATGCAGACAAGTTCGATCTGTCACAGCTAGAGCCGAATATTACACGATACTATACGATTGATGGTAAACTGAACGCCATGCCGTTCAATACGTCAAACCCGATTTTATATTACAACAAGGATGCATTCAAAGCCGCAGGACTTGAGCCAGCTAATCCTCCGAAAACGTATGATGAGTTCGAAAAGGCTGCTAAAGCCTTGAGCAAGGATGGTAAATCCGGTGCTTCCATTGCCATCTACGGCTGGTTTATGGAACAACTGTTTGCCAATCAGAACGCAGATTATGTGAATAATGGCAATGGTCGTGATCAAGCGGCAACGGAATCCATGCTGAATTCGGATGCAGGTGTAAAAACCCTAACGTGGTGGAAGAAAATGATCGATGAAAAGGTTGTATCCAATCTGGGACGTAACTCGGACGATACGGCAAAGGCTTTTTCCGCAGGGCAAATTGCAATGACGCTGGATTCCACCGCTTCGCTGCGTAATATTGTGGAGCAGGTTGGCGATAAATTTGAAGTAGGCACAGGATTCCTGCCAAGAGCCAATGAAGCTAAAGAAGGCGGCGTGGTTGTAGGCGGCGCAAGCTTGTACATCATGAACAACAAGCCCGAAGCCCAGCAGAAGGCAGCATGGGAGTTCATTAAATTCGTCGCTTCCCCAGCTGTACAGGCACAATGGAGTGTGAATACCGGGTACTTCCCGATCACGAAAGCGGCCTATGACGAAAAGGTACTTAAAGACAATATGGTAAAATATCCGCAATTCCAGACGGCGGTTGACCAATTGCATGCATCGGCACAATCCACCGCTACACAGGGCGCAGTGATGGGCGTATTCCCAGAAGCGCGTCAAATCGTCGAAGGTGCAATCGAGGCTGTGCTGAGTGGCCAGCAACAACCAAAACAGGCATTGGATCAAGCTACACAAGAAATTACAGGCAAAATTGCGCAATATAATCAAACCGTGAAAAAATAGTCGGCCTTCCCTTAAAATCGGTTGATAATCCGTAGAATGGCCCCCTTATCATCCGATTTTATGACATAGCGGATCGAATGAGTGACCCCCTCACTTATTCGATCCGTTTTTGCATTTTCACTTTTAGAATAAGCGTTTAGACGAATTGTCTAAAATGAAATATTTTTATTTTTCCTATTGCTGGATAACTAAAAATGGGCTTATAATAAATACATAATTTTTGTACTGGACGGTCAGTTCAAAAAAGGAGGAAGCATGAAACAGCAGACAAAGGAAATTATTTTTAACGGCGCACTCAAAGCTTTTTCTGAACGAGGATTTAATGAAACAAATATGGAGGAAATTGCCAAAGTTTGTGGCATAGCCAAAGGAACCCTGTATTACAATTTTAAAAACAAGCAAGAATTGTACATTTACATTTTGAAGATGGGGATGGAGCGTTTTGTCCGGGATATCCATGAAGCAATGGCTCATACTCCTAAAGATCAGGTGGAGCTTAGGATTCGCAAGCTAATCCAAGTACATATTGAGTTTATTGTGAGAGAACCGGACTTTTGCCGTCTATTGGTCAGTAAGGGCTGGGTTTCGCAAGAGCAGCATTTTAATATTAGGCAGGTGCTGGCTGACTATTTTGATTTTATGGAGGCAGAGATCGATTCCGGCAAGTTTCATGGGAAAATTTCAAGTAAGCTGGATGCCAAAACAACAGCCAATTGCTTATTTGGGATTTACATTTTTGCACCGATGAGGTCAATGGTTTGGGGCGAAACGATGAATCTGCAAGAGGTTCGTGAAAGTATTGAAGTTTTTGTGTGTAATGCATTGGGCATGCAACATTAATATACAGATGGAGTGATGAAAACATGAAAGCTAAAAAATATACGATTTATGTCGTACTTATTATTTTAATCGCGGTTGGGATATATGCCTTAACTGCTCTTCCACGGGGTGGAAGCAGCTTGTCTGCGGATCAGTCTTCTTCCATTCCTACGGCTTATGTGGAGTCGGATACCCTCAATGCCAGCTTTAAAATGGCAGGACGGATTGACCAGATGCTCGTCAAAGAAGGCGATCAGGTGAAAAAAGGGCAGGTGTTAGCCCATCTGGAAAGTCGCGAGTTGGAAGATAAGGTGAAGCAGGCACAGGCGGCATTGCTGGCAGCCAAGAGTAATGTATCCAAAGCAAAAGCTGGAGTGTTGCAGGCTCAAGCAGGCGTAGGCCAGGCACAGGCTACTGTGAGTGCTGCTCAGGCCAAGAAAAGCCAAGGCACGACATCGGTCAGTGTGACCGCAGAGGCTTCCTCCAGCCAGATTGAACAGGCCAAAGCGGCTGCGAACGCTGCCAAGGCAAAACTGGATGCCCTCAAGAGCGGGGCAAGACCACAGGAGCTTGAGCAATTGCAAGTATCTGTGAAGGTAGCCAAGGAAACGCTGGACCTGACCGTTAAAAATCTGGAGCGTGCCAAAAAGCTTCAAGAAGCCGGTGCAGCAACCCAGGCATCTTTGGATCAAGCGACATTGGAACATCAACAGGCAGTGGCCAAGTATAATGCAGAGTCGCAAAAATTGGATATGGCACGGGAGGGAAGCCGCAAGGAGGAAATTACGGCGGCTGAAGCTCAATACCGCCAAGCCTTGGCTGCGGTGAAGGAAGCACAGGCAGGAGCGGGCAAAGTTGCTCTGCAACAGGAAGATGTCAAAGCCGCTCAGGCTTCGGTAGAACAAGCGCAATCTGCGGTGAAGGCGGCGCAATCCACAGTTGAGCAGGCTCAATCTGCGGTTGCAGGTGCCAATGCACAGGTAGCCCAAGCGGAAGCCGCGCTTCAGGAGGCTCAGACCTATTTGAGCTACACTACGCTGCGTGCGTCTGAGGATGGAATCGTAAAATCCAAGTCGCTTAGCTTAGGTGAAATGGCTAGTGCAGGGTTCCCGGTTTATACCATTGAAACTTCGACACAACGTTGGGCTAAATTCTATGTACCTGAAACGTCTCTGAACGGTCTTCAAGCAGGGGATACAGTCCAAATTAAATTGCTGTCTGGCGGTAAGGAGCTGAAGGGTAAAGTCATTCTGTTAGAATCGGCTGCTGACTTTGCCATTCAAAAACCGAGCCAAAGCTCCGGTGACAAGGATGTCCGTTCCTTCGGTGTTAAAGTAGCATTGCCAGACCTTGCTGCATCGGTTCCAACAGGCTCCACGGTTCTGTTTACAGGCAAAGGGGCGCAGTAATATGCAGGATTCACAGGAAAGACTTCGTATCCGCGATGTGTTTCGCGAGGAATGGCTGAGCATCTTCCGGGACCGCCGCTTTATGGCTATTCTGCTGATTACGCCGATTGTGTATACGATACTATTCGGCTTCCTATATTCACATCAGCGGATTACCGAGATGCCTGTCACCGTGTACGACGGAGATAATTCGCAACTCAGTCGCCAGATCATTCAGGCGTTTGATTCGACCGATTCATTTGCCGTTACACGGCAAGCAAACAATCAGGATGATGTAGTCCGTCAAGTAGAGACTGGAGAAGCTAAGGTCGGAATCGTCATTCCCGACAACTTTACTACTCGGCTTAAGCATGGGGAGAATCCACCCGTGCTCACGCTGATTGACGGCAGTAATATGATGTATTCCAATAGTGCCAGTCGGATTGCGAATCAGGTTATTAGTAGCGTGAGTGCCGGAGTATCAGTCAATTCCATGAAACAAAAGGGAATGAACGCCGATCAGGCCGCATCGACGCTGACTACCATCCCGTTCCGATCCAGAGTGCTATTTAACCCGGTATATGATTATAAGCTTTTCATGCCCCTAGGGGTTATCTCTGCGGCTCTCCAGCAGTGTTTGCTGCTTGGTATCGCGTTGTCCTGCACGCGTGATAAGGAAGCAGGGACTTGGGGGAGATTTGGCGCATGGAGAAATACCCCTTGGCGTTTGGCTATTGCCAAACTGGCACCGTATTATGCAGCGGGAGCTTTCAATGTGCTGACTGTATTCAGTATCAGCGCTTTATGCTTCGATATTCCGTTTAGGGGACAGGTATTGCCGTTGATTTTAGTGTCGCTGGTTTTTAACTTTGCCTTGTGCGGATTAGGCTTCCTGTTCAGTCTCTTTTCCAAAACCAGAGTAGATGCGACCCAAACTCTGATGCTGATTGCTGTTCCTTCCTTTATGCTGTCAGGCTATACGTGGCCATTAGAGGCAATGCCCGGCTTCTTGCGGGGGCTTGCTGAGATATTGCCACTGACGTATTACCTGGATGCTGTACGGAACATCACGCTCAAAGGACTGGATATCACATACATCTTCAAAGATATGATTGCTCTAGGCGTCATTGGTTGTGTAAGTCTGCTGGTGTCTTTCGCGATCTATCCGTTATTCTTTAGACAGCACCAGACGACAGAGCAGCATGCCGATGTGTCCGCTCAAGAAGGATTCACGCTAAAAGGCTGAGAGCAACTCTAAATATTGGATATCACAAAAAGGCAGATCAGGAGTAAACCCTGATCTGCCTTTTGCTTGTTCGTATGGTTTAAAAGCAGAAAAAATATTATTGCGGCGGCTGAAGATCCTCGATAGAATCAATCGGCACATAGGATGGAACGACAAGTCCGGACATAACGCCAGTCATGCTGGTTCCGATGTCATCCACCTTATCCTTGTATTGAGCCCAATAATCAGCATGCGTCAATGGAAGCCAAGCGGCTGCGGTAGCATCTACACTTCCGCTGGCCACGCCAGTCCACATCGGGCCGATTTCCACTTGCAGAGCTGTTACTTTATAGCCCAATTTTTGTTCCAATACATATTTCAATACGTTCGTACTGGCAATTTCAGAATCCCAAGCAGCGTAGCTTAGCTTCAAAGGATCGCCGTTGACGGGCTGCAGACCCTTGATCCATTCCTGAACCTTGTCAGGATGTTTATCAGCCCAATTCTTGGCAGCCTGCTGTGGGGCAGTACCGTCCTGAATCGCGATCATCACTTCACCCATATCTTCAGCAGTCCACTTAAATCGGCTTAGAAATTCATAAGCCACAGGAGCATCCTGCTTCAAGCCTTTGCGGGCGATTGTATGAATTTCTTCCTTATCACCGTACGCCTTTTTAGGATCTTTCAAGTATTTCAAATCATATTTATTAAACATCCAGTGAGGAGTCCAACCTGTTACGACGATAGGCTGCTTGGCTTTGATAGCTTTATCCAGTGTAGCAGTCATAGCAGCTCCAGAGCTTTCAAGCAGCTTCCAGTCGGATAAGCCATAGTCATTCATAGCTTTAGCGGTCAGCTTCATTAGTCCGGCGCCAGGGTCGGTACCGACAATGCGGTAGCCGACCTCTTTGCCAAAGTCCCCAGTTGTGGCGGAAGCCGGAGCCGCTTCGGCTCCGTTATCCTGCAAATCAGTAATCGATTTAACATCCATGTAAGCTGGAACGACCAATCCGGTTTTAACACCGCTCATATTAGCCCCAAGATCGTCGAGCTTATCCTTGTATTTAGCCCAGTAATCCGCATGTGTTAACGGCAGCCATGCAGCCGGTGAAGCATCTACATCACCACTAGCGACACCCGTCCACATAGGACCTGCTTCAACTTGAAGTGCGGTTACTTTGTAACCCAGTTTGTTCTCCAAAATATAACTTAGCAAATTGGTGCTGGCAATTTCAGAATCCCAAGCCACATAACTTAGCTTGAAGGTGTCACCATTGACAGGTTGCAGTCCTTGAGTCCATTCCTGAACCTTGTCGGCATGTTTCTCCGCCCAATCCTTGGCAGCTTGCTCAGGACTGGTTCCGGCTTGAATGGCGACCATCATTTCACCCATATCTTCTGGTGTCCATTTGAAACGTTTTAGAAACTCATAAGCGATAGGAGCATCCTGCTGCAAGCCTTTACGGGCAATCGTATGAATCCCCTCGGCTTCACCATAAGACTTCTTAGGGTCTTCCAAATATTTGAGATCATACTTGTTGAACATCCAGTGTGGAGTCCAACCTGTAATAATGATCGGTTTTTTCGCTTTAATGGCTTTGTCCAGTGTGGCCGTCATAGCTGCACCGGAACCTTCAACCAGCTTCCAATCAGACAAATTGTAGTCTTGAATTGCTTTGGCAGTCGATTTCATAATGCCTGCCCCGGCATCAATACCGATAATTTTGTAACCGACTTCTTCGCCAACCGGGTTGGCAGCAGCGTTACCTTTGCCAGATGCGGAATGATCTGTACCCACAAAATATTGGGATGCACCAGCGATCAAAATGACAGCTGTAACTGCAGAAGTAATCCATACTTTTTGCTTGCTGGATACGCGGCTTTTGCCTTTTTGCGTAGGTTTAAACAGGTTTTGCGTAAAACGGTCAAGCACAATAGCCAGAACGACAACAGCTAAGCCGGCTTCAAAACCTTTACCGATTTGCAGCTGTGTCACAGCACGGTACACAACAGCACCGATGCCTTCCGCACCGATCATGGAAGCAATGACAACCATAGACAGTGACAGCATAATCGTCTGGTTAATACCAGCCATTAAGGTAGGCAATGCAAGTGGAAGCTGAACTTTGAACAGCTTTTGCGCAGATGTTGAACCAAAAGCGTCTGATGCTTCGATCAGCTCACCCGATACTTGCATAATCCCCAAGTTGGTCATGCGAATGGTTGGGGGGATAGCAAAGATAACAGATGCGATAACACCCGGCACAACACCCAGGCTGAAAAAGGTAACCGCTGGGAGCAAGTACACGAACGCAGGCATCGTCTGCATAAAATCAAGTAAAGGCGTGATAATGCGTGATGCCGATTTACTGTATGCACACCAGATCCCGATGGGAATCCCGATAACAATGGATACGAGCGCAGACGTGATGACCAGTCCGAGCGTATTCATTGTTTCACTCCAATAACCAAGATTATCAATCAGCAGGAAGCCGATGACAGTAAATAGCGTAAGCTGAACCCGCCCGATCATAAAGGCGATAATCCCGATGATTACGATGAACACCAGAGGGTGCGGAAGCATGAACAGGCCTGAGAAAAAGCCAACTACAGCTTCTATAATGGAAGAAATAACATTAAACAATCCAGCCAGATGAATACCCATCCAGTCTACAATGGATTGAATCCACTCAGCGATTGGCAGTTTCGGTATCATGGGCATTCACCTCCTTCGTAGTGGTAACATCTCCACCAAGTGCGCCGAGCAATGCTCCACGGACGATAACGCCCAGCAGCTTTTGCTTGTCATCGACCACAGCCAGCGGCACCTTGGACGAGCTTGTAATTTCAAATAAATCATTAATGACTGTCTCGGCAGCAACCTGCGGTCCGTCCGTGATCAAAATATCTTCAATTTTCAAATTATTGCGCAGTGCATGAACAGCATCCTCGGCGTTAATAACACCCAGTAGCTTTTTGGTGCGGTCAATGACGAACAAATTGGAAATCCCACGCTCCCGCATCAATTCCAGAGCCACACGCGGACCACGATCCATGGTGATGGTTTCTGGACGAAGCATGACATGAGCAGCCGTCAATACCTTGGACAGATCCACATCCTCGACGAAGCGGGCTACATAAGAGTTAGCCGGTTGGATCATAATTTCTTCCGGTGTACCGATTTGTACGACCGCACCGTCTCGCATCAATGCAATCCGGTCACCAATCCGCAGCGCTTCATCCAGATCATGGGTGATAAACACAATGGTTTTCTTCATTTTATCTTGAAGCTCCAACAGCTCATCCTGCATGTCACGGCGAATGAGAGGGTCCAATGCACTGAATGCTTCATCCATCAGGAGCACTTCAGGGTCATTAGCCAGCGCCCGTGCCAGACCGACACGCTGTTGCATACCGCCACTTAATTCATCGGGCATTTTATCGCCCCAGTTTTTAAGACCAACCAGTTCCAGCGCTTGTTGCGCCTTTTCCTGACGCTGTGCTTTTTCTACCTTTTGAATTTCAAGACCATATTCTACATTTTCTAGTACAGTCCGATGTGGGAACAGGGCGAATTTTTGAAAAACCATGCTGATGGTTTTACGACGAACTTCGCGAAGTTGTTCTTTGTTCATCTTACGGAGATCTTTGCCGTGGACCAGAATTTCACCAGAGGTAGGCTCAATCAAGCGATTTAGCATTCGCACTAAAGTAGACTTGCCACTGCCCGATAGCCCCATAATTACGAAAATTTCACCTTGCTTAATTTCCATGTTGGCCTTATTGACACCAACAGTAATCTGTTTTTCTTTGGCCAACTTTTCCTTGCCCCAGCCTTGCTCCAGGAGCGGAACACCTTGCTCTGCGTGAGGACCAAAGAGTTTGCTGACATTTTTGACTTCCAAAATCGTCATACATACACCTCTTCTTTCTATACTTTGCTTGGTATTAACCCCATGTTGCATTAAGGATTGAGTATAAAAATCATAATTCTGAACATCCTGAACGGTTAATGACAAAATTAATTGTAACAGAAGCATTGCTTACATTTCAAACAAAAAAACTGTTCATAAAGTACGTACAGAAAAAACTGTACAAAGTTTCCTTCGATATGCTCCTTCGTTCTATAGAATGCTCAAACATTCGGAACTTTACAACCGATAGTGCTTTTTTTAAAATAGACAATGAAATATAACCATAAGAAAAAGATTTATGTATATCCATAATTTAAAAAGTTTACTATCATTAGCAATTTTGCGAATTATGATTTTGAACGACCCATGCTGTTGTAATATAGACAGAAGCTTTGCTTTTGAAACATTTCATTTATTGTTGAAAGATTTCATATATTGCGTCAAAGCTAATCTTTTACGGGTAAATCGTTCATACTAGGTTGTGCAAAATGCTCTAAAATTAGGAGGTTGCAAGCATGAGCTTGTACCAGTTAGGTGATGAGCAGCAGGCTTCGCTGCAAAAAATTCGCAAACGTGTCATAGAAGCTATAGGTAAAAACATGGACCTGTATGGGATTACTTTGTCTGCGGGGCATTTATACGGTTTGCTTTTTTTTGCGGATAAACCAATGACGCTGGACGAGATGGGCCGTGAAATGGAAATGAGCAAAACGAGCATGAGTACAGGAGTTCGCACATTATTGGATCTGAAAATGGTAAATAAGGTATGGAGCAAAGGCTCACGCAAGGATTTGTATGAAGTTGAATATGACTGGCATCAAACATTTACTGACTTCTTCGCTATTAAATGGAGAAAAGCGGTAGAAACAAATTTACTGGTACTGCGCAAAGCCATTGATGAGCTGGACAGATTGATGAATCAGGGTGAAGAGTACGAGGAATTTAAGGCGATTCTTCAGCAAGATCGTATGAAAATGAAGCAGGCCGTCGCTTATTACAAGTGGCTAGATCGACTAATTGACTCTATGGAAAGCGAAGAAATTTACAAGCTGATTCCAAAAGAAGAAGTTCGGGATTAATCGCTATTTCCCTATCTTGTTTATAAAAATGCCGGAGCGCAAAAGTGCTTCCGGTATTTTTTGGTTTGGCCGTGTGCAAAGGGTATAATAGAGATATGTAAAGATTGATATTATACCGTTGTGTTGAACATACGAAATAAAGGGGGCTTCATAATGGAAAGTATTACGGTACATACTCGTTTAGGTCAATTACGTGGGGAAACGGGAAATGGATATCATGTGTGGAAAGGTATCCCATATGCACAGCCTCCTGTTGGAAAACTACGTTTTCACGCGCCCCAGCCTTTGGAGTCTTGGGAGGGTGTGCGGGCTGCGACGAGTTTTGGGCCAATCTGTCCGCAACCTATGCCATCCGCTGAAAGTATGACTGGAAATCTGGTGGAGCCGCCTGAGCAGTCAGAGGATTGCTTATACCTGAACGTTTGGACACCTGCTTCGAAGACTCCTGAGAAGGGACGTCCAGTGATGGTGTGGATTCATGGCGGTGCCTTTGTCACGGGGTCCGGGATTATACCTTTATATGACGGGGAACGCATGGCGAAGAATGGCGATGTTGTGGTTGTTACGATCAATTATCGATTGGGGCCGTTAGGATTTTTGCATCTGACTCCAAAGGGAGATGGCCTGACCTCTAATGCGGGACTACTGGATCAGATCGCTGCGCTGGAATGGGTTAGGGATCACATCTCTGCCTTTGGCGGCAATCCGGACGAAGTGACGGTGTTCGGTGAATCAGCAGGCGCGATGAGTATTGCCGCTTTATTGGCGATGCCAGCAGCTAAAGGACTGTTCCAGCGTGCAATTTTGCAGAGCGGTGCGTCGCAGGTATTGCCAACTTCACAGGCCGAGCAAGTGACGGCTGTGTATCTACAGCAGCTGGGTGTGGACACTCAGCATCCAGAGAGGTTGTTTAGCCTGCCGACAGATGCGCTGATGCTAGCGATGGCGAAGACGCATGAAGTCATCGGACCAGGGATGGCGATGATCTATCAACCCGTTGTGGACGGTGTGACCTTGCCAGATGTACCCCTGTCTGCAATCGCGCAAGGTTCAGCAAAGCAGGTTTCCGTTTTGATTGGAACGAACTTGCATGAGGGGGGCTATTTCATCCGAAAAGAATCCCATCTAATGAACAAGTCGACAGCGAGACAGGCATTGGAAATGATGACGGGCATGTCAGACATCGGCGACCTGATAGAACCTTTTCCGGTTACGATTGAGGGACAGGCGCAAATGTTGACCGATCTATTTTTTTGGCGTCCTGCGTTGGCTCTTGCTGTTGCACAGTCGGCGCATGCGCCTGTATGGATGTATCGTTTTGATTGGACATTGCCGGGGCATCCTACCTTTGGACAAGCGGTTCACGGTGCAGAGATTGCGTTTGTTTTCGATAATCTGGAGCTGCTAGATAAGCTTGGATTAGAGATTCAACCTTCGATGCAGAAGCTGGCTCAAGATATGCAGCAGGCATGGGTTGCTTTTGCACGTGATGGGAAGCCAGTGCTGTCCGAGGGGGCTTGGCCGATGTACGACAGAGAAGAGCGGACTACAGCTATTTTCCATCAGAATATTAAGGTGGAGCACGACCCTGAAGGAGATAGACGCCGTCATTTAACCGGTCAGATGACCCTATAAGTAACAAGAGAGAGCATATCAAGAACTCAAATGTAAAAAGCCTTCGCCCGTAATTTGTATACGGACGAAGGCTTTTGTTAGTAGTAAGTTAAATCTTAAATCGCTTAACCAGCTGTTGCAAATCCTGCGCCATGTTGGACAACTCCTGTGACGAAGAGGCAATTTCCTCCATAGCTGCCATTTGTTCCTGAGCAGCAGCAGATGTTGTCTGCGAGCTGTCCGCCGAATTGCGAGACAGGCTTGCCAAATGGGTAACAGTGGCGGAGACTTCCTCTGTACTGGCTGAGATTTGTTCAGCAGCAGCGGACACACTTTGAATTTGTTCCACGATATGAGAAGTAGAGCGCTCAATATTCGTAAATGCACCTTCTGCATCTTGGCTAATACGCATACCTTCACCTACCTGGTTACGAACATTACCGTTCATGGTAGCGGTAGAGCGTTGAATCAAATCGAGCATCTGAGTAATAATCTGACTGATGGAATCCGCGCTTTCCTTGGATTGCTCAGACAGCTTGCGTACCTCTATAGCGACTACGGCAAATCCACGCCCGGCTTCGCCAGCTCTGGAAGCTTCAATAGACGCGTTCAGAGACAACAAATTGGTTTGCTTGGCAATGGCGGCAATAGCCGTATTCATCTGCTTCGCATCGTCCGAGAGCTGGGATAGCTCATCCATTAAGCTAGCCGTTTGGCTGACAGCCTCCAGAATACGGTCCATTTGGGTCCGTACACTACTGATCATTTGGCTGCCTTGAGCCACATCATGCTCGGTTTGTCCTGCTGAATCCACGATGGAGCTTGCCGATTCGGCAATGGTGCTGACACCCTTCGCCATTTCTTCAACGGCATTAGCGGTCTGCTCGGATGCCTCGGCGCTGGTGGCTGCATTTTCCGCGGATTCCATAACCGTTTCCGCTACATGTTGTACGGACTCCGTCGTTTGCTCTGTGCTTTCCTTGATTATCAGGGAAGAGGAAGCAAGTCGGGAGGAGGTTTGGTTGACCTCTGAGACCATCGTATGCAAGGAATGCGTCATCTGGTCAAAATTCTGTGCCAGTTCGCCGAACTCATCCTTGCTGGATAGATTAACACGTTCGGTCAGATTTCCGTCACGGACGATGCGTGTTCCTGCTTGCAGCTTGCGCAGCGGAATTAAGAATGAGCGGACCATAAGCACAATGATGATCGCCGCGGCAAGTATGGAAATAACAATCACAATCAGGCTTTGTTTCAGAATTGGTTGGGCTGCATCACTATAATCCTCCAGATCCGACAGTGCGACAATGCTCCAACCGGTGAGAGGGTCCTTAAGTGTAAAGGCCAGCATATCTCGATTCATAAATTGAATTTGCGACATGGAAGGAGTATCATTTTCGACGGTTGTCGCCACTTCGGGAAGTCCTTCTATGGCGTCAGCCGCTTTTTTGCCTGTCTTGTTGAAAGCTGTTCCAGTCCCAGATACAACTTTATGTTCAGAATCAACAATAATGAGTCCTCCGCGCTCACCAATCTTAACAGACTGCAGACTTTCACTCATTTTGTCCAGGTTCAAAGCCAGGGCAACAGCTCCTTCACCGTCCTCCAGCGTTCCCGATATATTAACGACTAAATTCCCTGTCGTGACGCTGGCAACTGGAACACCGACGAATACTTTACCCTTTTCCAGCATCGCGTTTTTGTACCATTTTCTCTCCCTGGGATCATAATCGGACTCCTGTTTTTTCGGCGAACGTATGTATTGCCCCTTCTCATTGCCGAGAAGCGCTGCATCTAGCTCGGGGTGAGCCTTGACGATAACATCTAACTTTTTCTGAAGGGTCTCTTGGTTGGTACCAATGGAATCAGAATTGATTTCAGTGGTAAGCACGTCCAGGTCTTTCATAATAGGCGCTACATACTGATTGACATTGCTCCGGATCAGATACAGATTCGTGTATACGGAACCGCCCATTTGCTGACTGAGTTGTGTCGTAGCCCCCTGATAAGAAAAGTACCCGATAAGTACGCTCGGAATCAATAACACAGCTAAAAAAGATATTATTAATCTTGTCCTCATTAAATAAAACTGCTTGAGAAACCTGTTCCACCACGGAACTGTTTGTTTTGTTTTAGTCATAGTTCTTGCTCCTCTGTGTCTGATGATCACTACATTGTTTTATTCGACATAAACCGACGAATTTTATAGATGTAATCATTGGGAAACGAGAAATAGTAGCATATTTTAGACACTTTTTTTGAAAAACAGGTCTAAAGAACTATGATTAATATTAATGCGAACACATAAAAAGCCAAATCGGAGATGCAAAAGCATCTTCACAATTTGGCTTGGGTGAGTCATGAAGGGGACATTGAACTGTTAATTTTTTTGCTGACGTGAAATCATAAAGAGCGTAATCCAGATGAGCATAAAACCAGTCAATTGCGCTACAGTAACGATTTGCTGAAATGCGATCCAATTAATCACGACCCCCACCATGGGAAAGCTCAATTCTGCCATCGTAGCATAAGACGCTTTGGTCGTACTTAAGCCTTTGTAATACAGCAATAAGCTAAGAAGACCCGGAAGCAATGCCTGCAATAGCAAGTTGATAATCACAGCTGCGCCTGCCCATGTACCGGCAGGCATATTCCATGGCGCATGCTCTACAGAGGTGAGGACAATCAGCAGAGGGAGCGCCACCATGAAGCGGAGGGAGGTTACCGTTTCATATTTCATTGAACGAAGCAAGTAGCTTCCCATGACTGTCGAACCGCCCCACAGAACCGCTGCACCCAGTGCAAGTAGACTACCGACCTGGGCAAAATCACGAACATGCCCGAAGGGGAGCGACCAACCGAAGGTCAGAAGATACGTCCCGAACAGAGCGACGACAATTAATAATCCAAAATGACGCGGCAGCATTTCCTTCAATATAACGCGGGCCAGAATAATAGCGACCAATGGTTGAAGCTTCTGGAGTAAGAGTACAGCATTCAGATCACCGTTGCTGAGCGCCATGGTAAAAATCACGCTGGCCAGAGCCGAGCCGCCCCACGAGACGAACAAAATAGCGAAAACTTGACGAAGCCGTACCGCTTTGAGTTCCTCACGATGTTTCCACAGCATCGGTGTCAGAGCAAGGAAAAGCAGCATATGCTCCATTAGTACAATTTGTGTTGAAGTAAATGATTTTAGCAAAATAATACGAAACAGCGGATCAGCGCCCCACAAGGCTGCTCCTATTGCGACCAGCCAAAAACCGCTTTTCATGTGGGAGCTATGATCAAAACCTTTGGATGTTAGTACAGTAGAAGATTGACTCATACTCAATTAGCTCCTTGCGAATACAGGACCGGTGGCACAAAAACCCCCGTCCATGGCGAAAGCCATGCAAGACGGGGGTTGATCAAATAAACTTGCCGCTTTATGCAAGTTAAATGAAGTTACTGCAAAACCAATAAGCAGCATTCATCCACTTCGCGGCATGTTGATATTTCGATCTTCTTCCATCCGGACTTTACCGTCGGCTTTGGCATCTCACCAAATCAGTCTGTATCCTGTTGCTAGATACAGAGTCGCGGGCTTAGCTCCATGAGCCATACCGCCGGTTGGGAATCTCACCCTACCCCGAAGATCCTTATTCCGTTTTTTAATTTCTCCTATAGGATATACCTGTTTTAGAATGAAGTCCAGTGAAAAATGTGTGTATATCTAACAATGATTTTCATCTATTTTTCGAAAGCGTTTTACTAAGTTACATACTACGAAGCAATATCCTTATACTCAATACGTCGAATCGCAGCATAAGCCACAAGCATTCCCAGTATAGAGAAGCCGATTTGCACGGGGGCAATGGAGCTGAGTGTAGCGCCGTTATTATTGGAGAAAAGCAATGCTACAATCAGAATTGAGGTCACAATGGTGGTGGGTACAGAGTATCTTCGCATCCCCATATACAGCGGAATCAGCCCCATAAAACTGGCAGCAACGGCATTGATCAGCGTCCGTGCTGATTGTTGACCCAGTATCGAAAGAGTAAGGTTATCGGGTACAATCAAGACAAACTGGTTGAGCAGATGAATAGCAGCCGTAATGATTATTTCCGAAATAATAATAGACAAGAAGGTAAACAGCAGCACAACCAAGAGCTTGGCGATCATCAGCTTCTGACGGTGAATCGGATACATGAACAGGATCGTAATCGATTTGGACTTAAATTCCCCTACGATAAAGCGGCACAGGAGAACGGAGGCAAACACAATAAATGTGGCTCTGACCAGCATGTCCATGAGATCGAGAAGCTGAGTGTACTGTGTAAATTCGGGTATTCCTGTACTTTGGCTGTCCAGCGCGATGATACAGAGCAGCCCAAGAATGCATGCATTGGCGATCAGTGCTGAACGGATATAACCCGCCAGATGAAATTTTTTGAGCTCCAGTTGCATCAACTTAAGCATGAAGATCACCTCCGTTTAACAGCCGCAAAAAGTAGTCTTCCAGCGTACTGCTTTTCTGATGAATGGAATCCACTTCTATATCATTTAAAATGAGCGTCTTCGTAATTTGCTTCTGCGGTACATTTGAATCGTAAATACGTATACTCTGTTCATTGAGCACCCTTATATTATTCAGATTCAGATGATGGGAGAGGACGTAGGCCGCCTTTTTACAATCGTTGGTCGTAAATTCAATGTATTCCGTATTGGTTTCCCGCACCTGCTCCATCGACACTTCCTCAATCAGCCTTCCGTGATTAATCACGCCTACCGTATCCGCAATCTGCTCTATTTCCGCTAAAATATGACTGGACACGAGCAGAGTCATCCCATATTCCTTGCATAGCATGTGGAATAATTGGCGGATTTCCTTGATTCCCACGGGGTCCAGACCATTAATCGGTTCATCCAAAATGAGTAGCTCTGGCTTAGTCGCAATAGCGCGGGCAATCCCGAGGCGCTGTTTCATTCCCAGTGAAAAGTCTTTTACCGACTTGTCACCCGCATTCTGCAAGTTCACTAATTCTAGGGCATCTCGGACAGCCTGCTTATTATAGTAGCCCATGTATTCACAATGAAGTTCCAGATTTTGCTGCGCCGTCAGCCTGTCATAAAAAATCGGGTATTCAATAATCGAACCCATCCGTCCGAGCAGATGATACGACTTTGGCGTTAATTTCTCACCGAATAATTCAATTTCACCCGATGTCGGCTTGAGTAAATTCGTAATCATTTTCATTATCGTTGTCTTGCCTGCCCCGTTGGGGCCGAGAAAGCCATAGGTTTCTCCCTTGCGCACATTCATGCTGACTCCTGCTACAATTTCGTTGCCCTTCAGGGCTTTGGTCAACTGATGTGTACGTATTACGTAAGTCATGGGTGTTCTCCCTTCGTATACTGCTGATAATTCAAGGATAAAGGGCGAAATGTTCATTTTTCTTTCGTGATTCTTACAAATTTATTAAGTTGAGTATGTTGAGTTCGATTAATAGTTGATTTTCTTCAATGTAAAAGAGAAGACTGTCCGCTCATAAGGTCTACTGGTCAATTGAATTTCTCCGTTCATCGTTTCAACCAGACGTTTGGCAATCGTAAGGCCCAGTCCGCTGCCTTGTACCGCCTTATTGCGGGAGTCCTCCAGTGTGTACATACGTTCAAAAACTTTATCTTGCTCAGATTCCTGTATGCCTTTGCCACGATCCCATACCTCTATACGCACTGTATCCTGCTGTTCTGACAGCGTCAGGCCTAGCGTCCGTCCATCTGCCCCGTAGCGAATGGCGTTCGAGATCAGATTATTCAGCACCCGCCCAATCGCTCCTTCGTTCCCCAAGGCATGAATGGGGTACTCCGGGATCTCAATATGCACAGTAAACCCCTGTGCAGTCAGCAGGTCATAAAACTCTAAAATGCTGCGTCTGCACAGTTCTCCCACTTCCAGTCGTGTCAACGGAATATCCGTATCATTAGCTTCCAGTTTCGCCAAATTAAAAAAGCTTCCGATCAACTCAATCGCTTCGCTTGTCTTTTGATGAATTTTGGATAGCAGCTTTATACGTTCTTCCGGCAAAATAGTCGGATCGCCATCCAGCATCTCGGCATATCCAAGCACAACCGTAAGCGGGGTCTTGAGATCGTGTGAAATGTTCGAAATCATTTTGCGCATAGCAATTTGGCTACGGTTGTAATCTGCAGACACTCTGAGATTCAAGTCCAGCAGTCGATTAATTTCCGTCATGAGTCGTTGCAGTTCAACGTCACCTGTGACATATAGCAGCTTTTCCGCATGATTCACCGTCACTATTCGCTCTAGTAGGGCTCGGATATCCCTTATTTTGCGCTTATTGGCCATACGCTCCCGCCAAAGCCATACTATAACGACTGACATGATGAGACCGACAATCCATTCAGAAATGTTTTCGATGTTCATATCAGCCATTCTCCCATTTGTAGCCAATGCCCCATAGCGTTTTAATGTGGACAGGATGAGAGGGATCTTCTTCAATTTTCTCACGCAGGCGGCGAATATGGACGTTAATCACGTTCTCGTCGCCCATATAATCGTCCTTCCAAATAAATCCGTATAATTGTGCTTTTGTAAATACCCGGTTTGGATTGGCTACAAACAGCTTCAAAATATCGGATTCTTTGGCTGTTAGCTGAATTTCGTTTTCATTGCGTATGACTGTAAAATGATCAAAATCAATGCACAGACTGCCGTAGGTCAAAACTTGTGCTTGCGGCTGTTCCTCCTGCTGTTGCTGACGGGCATATGTAGTAGATCTTCGGATCGCGGACTGAATACGAGCGGTCATTTCCAGCATTGAAAAAGGTTTGGCAATATAATCGTCTGCCCCAAAGCCCAGTCCAAGCGCTTTATCCACGTCGCTGTCCTTGGCTGACATAATCAGAATCGGGACGGCGCTATGGGTACGAATTCGTCGAATCACCTCCATACCGTCCACCTTCGGCATCATCAAATCCACCAGTACCAGATCATAGGTATGACGTTCAAAGGCAAGAAGCCCCTCTTCCCCGTCATAGGCAGTGGTTAGGCTGTATCCTTCCTTAGTGAGTGCTTTAAGTAGCATTTCGGCAATGGATAGATCGTCTTCAATAAGTAAAATATGCTGTGGCATAGGTGTGGAACACCCCTAATTTTTAGATTAAGCTCGTGTGACGAACTGTACCTGAATTATATAGAGCAGTGGAGGGGATTTCCATAAAAAATATCCAAAGAAAAAATGGAAACTCCCTGGATCGTCCCAGGGAGTTACGTAATCAGCTGTGTCTGGCAATATATCTTTCCTCTATTATACTGAAAGAGTTTATAATCCGGTGTTTGGAATACGGTGTTATGATATACGTGACATGCTTTATGCAAGAAATCAGGTATGTCTAATCACGAGCTACGGCACAGGACCGTCAATAAAGGAGAGCAAAGATGTTTGTCATACGGGGAACACAAAAACTGCTGAAGGAATGGGAGACTGAACCACTTCAAGTTGACATTTATCCGCCTTTAAATAGTTGGCATGCCAGCTTATTTTTACTGAATCGAAGAAAAAATATAGTGTTTATGCATGATATATCCCGCTTAAGCATCACGCTGTTTGGGATTAAAAAATCGCAGTACAAAAACTTGCCGACTCTTTTTATACAAGCCTTGAAGGAATTAATGATCAGCGAAGGGTTTGATGAGCAGATCGTGAAGGCATACACACAGGAAGGCGAGCAGATGCTGGCAACTACGACGAATAGACATAGTGTGTTGGTAACCTTAGATGAGATTATATTTATTATGAAGGAACTGGATATGGAGCATGGGTGCGAACTGGAAAAAAACCAGTGGAATAACCGGATTGTTTTCAAAACTGTTGAATACAAGTACCCTGTTGATGTTTTTAAAGAAGTGCTGGAAAAGCATTATAAACTAGAGCGTATTTGAGAAATTTATGATTTTACGAAATGAGTTCCATTTATTCCCTCTGTCCTATATAATCTAATATAGTTCTAAAAGACTATATAAAGAGAGGTAAGGGGTAAATGAAGATTAAATTAAGAAATAAAACTGGAATGATCAAGGAACGCAAAGTAGGTTTTTCATGGACTACGCTCTTTTTCGGTTTTTTCCCTGCGTTGTTTAGAGGGGATTGGAAGTGGGCTGTTATTATTTTTCTGGTATCGATCCTTACGAGTGGGGCGTCCAACTTTGTATTTTGCTTCATTTATAATCGCTTACATATTAATGATCTGCTGTCCCAAGGCTATGGCCCTGCTACTAAGAAATCCCAATCTATCCTGATTTCTAAGGGATTTATTGCTGAAAATTACGCTGCTAACTTTGCAGGTTAATTTGAGAGCTGTTTGTTAAACGAGACGTATCAAAAGGGCATCCACCAAAGTCCATACGGGCGGGGGAGGCTCTTTTTTAATAACTCACATGATAGCAACGCTTGCGATGAAATGAATCATAGCGCAATAAGCGGCACACTTTGGTAAAATAAAACGATACAGGGTTTGACACCATCGGTCAGACTTATAAAACGGGGGGTACATAACGAAAGATGAAGAGGATTATTGATATAGCCAAAGAAGCAGGAATTGAAGAAGAACATCTAGAGACGTATGGAAAATATAAAGCAAAGCTGAACCCGTCCCTGTGGGAGCAGTTAAAGGATCGTCCGAATGGAAAGCTGGTGCTGGTTACGGCGATGAACCCCACGCCAGCGGGAGAAGGCAAAACGCTGACCACCATTGGACTGTCGCAGGCGCTGAATGCGCTGGGGCATAAAACCGTTGCTGCGTTACGTGAGCCGTCCCTTGGCCCTTGCTTCGGCATGAAAGGAGGAGCAACTGGGGGAGGACAAGCCCAGATTGTTCCAGCAGAAGACATTAACCTCCATTTTACAGGTGATATTCACGCGATTTCGGCAGCGCATAATTTGCTGGCAGCGATGATCGATAACCATTTATTTCATGGAAATGCTTTGCGGTTGAAACCCGAGCGGATTGTGTGGAAACGCGCTGTCGATATGAACGACCGGAGTTTACGAAACATTGTAACCGGATTGGGGTCAGGTAATGGAGCAGTGAGAGAAAGTGGTTTTCTGATTACCTCGGCTTCAGAAGTGATGGCCGTATTATGTTTAAGTGAAGATATGGACGATCTTAAAGTGCGATTGGGTCGGATGGTGATTGGTTATAACGAAGATGGCGAAACGGTAACAGCTGAGGAACTACATGCGGTGGAAGGTATGGCTGTGCTGCTTCGGGAAGCATTGAAACCCAATCTGGTGCAGACGTTGGAGGGAACTCCAGTTATTGTGCACGGCGGACCTTTTGCGAATATTGCGCATGGATGCAGTAGTTTGATCGGTACGAAGCTAGCCCTGAAGCTGGGAGAGGTGGTTGTCACGGAGGCTGGGTTCGGGGCTGAGCTGGGGGCAGAAAAGTTTTTTGACATCAAGTGCCGTCAATCCGGTTTGCAGCCAGATGCGGCTCTGTTGGTCGTAACCGCCAAAGCGCTGAAATATAACGGCGGTGTAGCTAAAAATGAGCTGGACGCAGAAAATCTGGAGCAATTGCAACTTGGATTAGCCAACATGAATCGGCATGTACGGAATTTGCAAAAGTTTGGCGTGCCAGTACTGGTAGCGGTCAACCATTTTGTAACAGATAGCGAAGCCGAGCTGGAACTGATTTTCTCGGAATGCCTCAAGCTGGGAGTACCCGTAGAGTTGTCACAGGTGTGGGCACAGGGAAGCCAAGGGGGAGAAAAGCTGGCCCAAAGCCTGCTCAACCTGCTCCAGGAGGACAAAGCCCATTTTGCACCATTGTATGAGCATACCCTTGGTTTGCAAGCGAAGATTAGTGTTATTGCGAAGGAGATTTACGGTGCGGCAGAGGTAGCTTACACTCCTGCGGCCAAACGGGCGTTGGCCGGTATGGAGCAGCTTGGTTTTGGACAACTGCCTGTATGCATGGCCAAAACGCCGTATTCTTTCTCAGATCAACCTTCTCTGCTAGGTGCACCGGAAGGCTTTACCATTCACGTGTCCAGCGTTGCTTTGTCTGCAGGGGCAGGCTTTGTGGTCGTGGAAACAGGCAATACTATGACGATGCCAGGATTACCAAAATCCCCAGCAGCTGAGCATATGTCTCTGGAGGCAGATGGAAGCATTCAAGGTCTAATGTAGTATCTTTAGAAAATGACAGCTTCTCAGGATGAAGTGCCAAGCAGTTTGGGCAGTGCAGTAAGCAGTTTTTGCCGGGTTATGGCATCGCTCCAGTTCCAGCGTTCAGCTTCTACGAAATATACCCGACCTTGACGTACAGCAGGGAGCTGGAGCCACCGCTTGCTTTTCATTAACTGTTCGGTGGATTGTTGGCTTAGGTATTTTGTTTGGTATTCTTATCCATGATTTAGGCTTGATGACCCTCGTAGCCACAACACGGAAAGCCATGAATCGAACCGCTATCAAGTGGGTTACGATCGGTGCAGGCGTGGTTTTGATCGGTTTTTCGATTTATTTTCTGTATGAATTTATGATCACTCTCCAAAAGATTTTATAGCATTACGTAAGGATACGTTCAAGCTTGTCATGCCAGTCTGCATAAATCGAACAAGTCCTTCATAGACATGTACTAATTCATTTAAAACATGTGCTGAAGGGGTTGATGACATGCGCCGGATTTCATGGATGCTCGCCATGGTCATGTGTGTAACGCTGCTGCTGGCCGGGTGCGGCAAGAAGAGCGCGGACGATGTGGTTAAAGATTTGAGTGACGTGGTGAGCGACCTGAACAGCTACCACGGTACAGCTTTGATGACGCTGCATACCGGCGACACGCCGCAGGAATACAAGGTGGATATTTCCTACCGCAAGCCGTCCTATTACCGAATTGCCATGACGAACGAGAAAAAGGATGTTACGCAAATTGTGCTTCGTAATGATGAGGGTGTATTTGTACTAACACCCAGCCTGAACAAAAGCTTCCGTTTCAAAAGCGACTGGCCAAACAATCAGGGTCAAGTATATTTATATGAAACGTTGGTTCGCAGCATTATCGGCGATGCCTCCCGTCAGTTGGCTACCGACGATAAATCCTATGTGTTTGATGTGGCAGCGAATTACAACAGCCATGCGCTGGTGAGACAAAAGATATGGCTGTCCAAAAATGACTATGCACCCACTCAGGTACAGGTGTCTGATGCGAATGCCAAGGTAGTTGTTGATCTGAAATTCGATCAATTTGCTTTTGATACGAAGTTTGACAAGGACTCTTTTGATATGGAGCGGAATATGGCTTCAGGTAAGACGAGTACAGGTAGCGCAGGAGCGCCATCTTCCGGAGCAGTAGATCCCAGTGGTCAGCTTGATCCTTCCGGTGCGATGGATGGGACGACTGGCGTGACGACTGGCGAACCCGGACAAGAGCAGGGGACCGCAGGGGATGCAGTCCAGCAACCGTCAGGGCAAGCCAAGGTGGACGGTACTGCCACAAACGATACGTCCAAACCGGACAAAGCAGCCAACGCAGCCAACGCAGAGAGGCAGCAACAAACCCCGGGCACATCGGATGCTGCAAACGGAACGTCAGCGGGAACAGATGCGGCAGAAGCTGTGATGGGTGAGTTCGGCTTGATCGAACCGTCCTACACGCCAGCCGGAGTACAGATCAAGGATACGCCGGAGCTGGAGGATAATGGTACACATGCCGTGATGCTACGGTATAGTGGAACATATAATTATACCATTGTGGAGGCACGTCCAAAAGATCGGGCGGTCGCACTGGCCGCAGGCGAACTGGTTGATATTGGAGGAAGCTTCGCCGTGCTGACCGGAAGCGAACAGCAGACGATGACCTGGATGAATGACGGAATCGAGTTCAGAATCACCAGTGCTGACCTGCCTGTGAGCGAAATGATACAAATTGCCGCTTCTATACAGGATCAATCGGGTAAATAAAATTTTATAGACGGATGCAGACGGTCTAGAGTGTAAAAATGCTCTGCTGCCGCCCGTATCCGTCTTTTGTTCATTCGCAGTCTAAGATGTGCATCGCTTGTATATCCTGTTCTATTGTAGAGATGGTAGAGGAGGCTGGTAAAGCCCCCCTGCCATTGACAGCCACGTTTTTGAACATTACCATTAACCTTTGGAAGCAAGCACTTTTGCCACACTCCGAATGGTAAAAGGTTATGTTACAGGCTAACAATTGAAGAAGGTGACTGGATTTGCAAGCACAATACAGATCGACCCGGGCCGAAATCAACCTGGATCACCTTGGCGCCAACTATGAAGCTTTTCGCAAGGCATTGCCAGCGGATAAGCTGATACTGGTCTGTGTCAAGGCGAATGCCTACGGACACGGTGCCGTGGAAATTTCAAAGGAATTGGAACGCCTTGGTGCGGATTATTTGAGCGTCGCTTTTCTGGATGAAGCGTTGGAGCTTCGTCATGCGGGGGTTCAGCTACCGATTCTTGTACTCGGCTATACCCCACCGGAAGCTGTACAAACGGCTTGGGAGCATGATATCTCATTGACTGTGTTCAGTGAAGAAGTGCTGGAGGGTATCCGCAGACTGGACTGCCAAGGAAATGAACGCAAGCTGAAGGTGCACATCAAAATAGACAGCGGCATGGGAAGACTGGGTTTGCTGCCTGGAGAAGAGGCTATGGCTTTTGTCCGGCAGGCTCACGAATTAGAGCAGGTGCTGCTGGAAGGCATGTACACCCATTTTGCCCGCGCGGATGAAGAAGACAAAAGCTATACACTGCTACAATATGATCGGTTTCGGGGCGTGGCGGAAGCGCTAAGGGAACAAGGTATCACCATTCCCATTATACATACGGCTAATAGCGCCGCTACCATTGATACCCCTTCTCTTTCCCCCAATATGGTGCGGATTGGTATCAGTATATACGGTCTGTATCCGTCTGATGAGGTTAACCGGCAAGCCATTGAACTGCTGCCTGTATTGTCATTGAAGACGGCGGTGGTTTATACCAAGACGCTTCCTCCCGGCTGGGGAGTTAGCTATGGCACCCGGTATGTGACTTCCAGTGAAGAACGGATCGGTACACTGCCAATCGGCTATGCGGATGGATACTCCCGCATGCTGAGTGGGAAGATCGAAGTATTGATACGCGGTCGCCGCGTCCCGGTACTCGGCACGATTTGCATGGACCAGTGTATGGTATCCTTACAATCTTTCGCAGAAGATGCGGAAGAAATCCAAACCGGCGAAGAGGTTGTTCTCATCGGTCAGCAGTCCGGCGAAACTATCGCGGCGGATGAGCTGGCATCCAAGCTTGGTACGATCCACTATGAGGTGATCTGCATGATCGCAGACAGGGTACCGCGTGTATACACACGAGGCCATGTTCCTGTTATTCGAGTGAACTCGCTTCTTCCAACCCACTGGAATTAATTTCATAACGCAAATTACCGAATAAAAGCAGGAGTTTTCGCAGAACGTCCCGAAATATGTACAAAGGAAAGAAAAGAGCGCTATAACTGTCAAAAGACGCATCAGGCTCCGCTGACACTTGTATTTCGGGGATCAAACGCCTGTACGAAAACGAACTGCGTAGTTTATAATGGAATGCAGCATAGATGATATACGAATATCATATACATTCTTGTATTCCGTTTGAATAAATTACCGGGAATAACGTTATAATGGTACAATGGCGACAAGGTTTTGGGGGTGGAAGAGAAGTTGGCCAATTTGCAGAACACCAAAAGAATAATGATCAGTTTGCCAGATCATCTCTTGCAGGAAGTGGACGGGATCGTAGCTATGGAAAATTCCAACCGCAGTGAATTTATCAGGCAGGCCATGAAGCTGTATGTAGGCGAACGTAAAAAACGTTACATTCGTGAAGCTATGCAGCGTGGATACATGGAAATGGCTAAAATTAACTTGACCATGGCATCCGAAGCCTTTCACGCGGAGGAAGATGCAAACAGCACCTTGGGCCGTACAGTTAGCGGGGTGTAATCCATATTGATCGTAAAGCGCGGCGACGTTTTTTTTGCAGACCTTTCACCCGTAGTCGGTTCCGAGCAAGGTGGCGTCAGACCTGTGCTGATCATTCAAAATGATATCGGCAACCGGTTTAGTCCTACCGTGATCGTGGCAGCTATCACCGCTCAGATTCAGAAGGCAAAGCTGCCTACACACGTGGAAATCGACGCGGCGACGCATGGCTTTGATCGTGATTCTGTTGTTCTTCTGGAGCAAATTCGGACGATCGACAAGCAAAGGCTTACCGACAAAATCACCCACTTAGATGAAGAAACTATGCGCAAAGTGAGCGATTCGCTACAAATCAGTCTCGGTTTGATTGATTTTTAGCGTGATGGAACGACGAGTGAAACGGGAAAAGGGCAGCGCTTGGGCGCTGTCCTTTTGCGTGTCTGATGAAAAATGCAGGTAGGGCTTGCTCTAACGGCACCTGCTGGCGCTTTGAATCATTTTTTGTGATAATGAAAGACATGCTGTATGACAAGAGTTGTGAGGAAGAAGGGATAGGTTTGTCTAACGAGGAAACGAAGACGGAAATCCGGCAGGAGCCGAACGAAGCAGAACGCCAAGAGCGGATTGTCAAACAAGTGGCGAGAGAGCTGTCGCTGGCACTCAAGCAAATCCGGACAACGATCAGTTTGTTGGATGAAGGGAATACAATTCCTTTTATCGCGCGTTATCGTAAGGAAATGACAGGAGAGCTGGATGAAAATCAGCTACGTGAAATTGAAGATCGTGTAGTGTATTTGCGTAATCTGGAGGATCGTAAGGTAGAGGTCATCCGCATTATTGATGAGCAGGGCAAGCTGACGGAAGACCTGCAGGCGGCTATCACCTCTGCGGTTAAACTTCAGGAAGTGGAGGATCTGTACCGTCCGTATCGGCAAAAGCGCAAAACCCGCGCCAGTGTAGCAAAGGAACGGGGACTGGAGCCGCTGTCCATCTGGATCTGGAGCCAGCCGAAGCAGGGCGATGCTCTGAAAGAAGCCGAGTCTTATGTAAATGCGGAACTGGGAGTGGACAGCGCCGAGGCGGCCATCCAAGGAGCCTTGGACATTTTAGCTGAAAATATAGCGGATGATGCGGCTATTCGCCAATGGGTACGCCGATATACGCTGGACCATGGTATGCTGACCTCCGAAGCGAAGGACGCAGAGCAAGAATCTGTGTATGAGAACTACTACAGCTATCGTGAACTCGCTAAGAAAATGCCACCTCATCGTATTCTGGCGATTAATCGCGGGGAGCGGGAAGGCATTCTTAAGGTTGGTCTGGAGGTAGTGCCAGATTCCATTTACAATTACGTGGCAGGCCAAGTGATTAAAGGATCGTCTGTCGTGCAAGATCTGCTGCGCAGTGTCATTGAGGATGCGTATAAAAGACTTATCGCGCCGTCTATCGAGCGTGAAGTGCGCGCTGAAATGACGGAGAAGGGCGAGCAGCAGGCGATCTCCATTTTTGCAGGCAACTTGCGCAGCCTGTTGCTACAGGCTCCGATCAAGGGCCGACGTGTGCTCGGTGTCGATCCGGCCTATCGGACAGGCTGCAAGCTGGCGGTTGTCGATGACACCGGCAAGCTGCTCGAAGTGGCTGTGACGTATCCGACACCACCGAACAACAAGAAGCGCGAGGCTGCTGAAAAGTTCAAGCAGCTGATTGCCCAATACGGGATCGAATTGATTGTCATTGGTAACGGAACCGCTTCGCGCGAGACAGAGCAATTCGTAGCGGAAGTCATCGCGGACATTGGTGACAGCAGTCTAGCGTATCTGATCGTCAATGAGGCGGGCGCAAGCGTATACTCTGCCTCCAAGCTGGCACAGGAGGAATTTCCCGATTTGGACGTGGCCGAGCGCAGTGCGGCTTCCATCGCACGTCGTGTGCAGGACCCGCTGGCTGAGTTGGTCAAGATTGAGCCGAAGGCTATTGGTGTAGGCCAATACCAGCATGATGTGTCGCAGAAACATCTGGATGAAAGCTTAAAGGACGTTGTCGAATCAGCCGTTAACCATGTCGGTGTAGATGTGAACACGGCTTCCTCTGCGCTGTTATCCTATGTAGCAGGGATCAATGCGACGATTGCCAAAAACATCGTTAAGTACCGTGAGGAAAACGGTAAATTCAGCAACCGTCGTCAGTTGCAGAAGGTGCCGCGTCTTGGTGCAAAAACCTACGAGCAATCTGTTGGCTTTATCCGTATACCGGGTGGAGAAAATCCGCTGGATCGCACACCGATTCACCCTGAATCCTATGCTGTCGTAGACCGCCTGTTGGCGGAACTGGCCATCAATGCCCACGATCTAGGCACCAAGGCTGCAACGGAAGCACTGAACGTGTCCAACATTGACGAACTAGCTGCGAAGCTGGAAGTCGGCGTGCCGACACTGAAGGATATTCTGGACAGTCTCCAGCGTCCGGGCCGTGACCCGCGTGACGAGCTGCCGTTACCTGTATTCCGCAAGGATGTGCTGAAGATCGAGGATCTGGCACCGGGTATGGAGCTTCAGGGAACCGTCCGCAATGTCATTGATTTTGGCGCGTTTGTCGATATCGGTATTAAAAGTGACGGGTTGGTTCATATTTCACAGCTGCGCAGTGGCTTCGTAAAGCATCCGATGGATGTCGTATCTGTCGGTGATAACGTAACGGTGTGGGTGTTAAATGTTGATTTGAAAAAAGGCAGGGTTGGTCTGACGATGAAACCTCCTGCAGAGGCGCAATCGCAGGCATAATACTTTAAATAAAACTGTGCAACCTTCTTGTGAAGGGTTAACAAAAGCCGGAATCTCCGAACTGCATCGGAGATTCCGGCTTTCATTTTGGATGCCTTTAGCTTTTACCCGTTGTTGGCATCGAACTCCACGCCAGGTGCTTTATGATAAAAAAACCAACAATCGTTCAACAGTTTAATTTGGCGCCGGTCCTTTTTGTAAAAGGCCCGCATGAGCTGATTGCTGAGCCATTGAGGCAAGCCGATCTCCTCCTCTGCGTTACATCTGTATGCTTAGCATATGGGGTGGGTACCTAAAGTGTGCTTATGAATTGGGGGTTAGACTTCGGTCGTTATTTTATAATATGCTTGTCAGTAAGGAGCAAAGGAGGAGAGACCGTAAGGATGGAGTCCAAGTCCCTGAACAATTCAATGAACCATTCAATGAGCCATTCTATGAGTAATGAAGAGCTTCAAGAATGGGTAGAGCGCATTTCGCTGGAGAGCTTCGGTGTGCCGTTTCGACATCAAGCCACCTTTAATGTACGTCTGTCTTCCACAGGCGGTAGGTATTTTATGAAAAGTCATCATATTGAAATTAATCCACATCAACTCGCAGCTTACGGACGTTCTGAGGTGGAGAAAATTATTAAGCATGAGCTGTGCCATTATCATTTACATTTGCGCGGGATGGGCTATCAGCATCGAGATGCTGACTTCAAAGCATGGTTGGCCCGTGTAGGAGGAAGCAGGCATTGTCAGACTCTGCCGGGAAGAACGGAACGTAAGCCTCAGCCTTATCGTTACAAGCTAGTATGCGTTTCCTGTAAACAGGAGTATATGCGCAAGCGTAAGATGAATCCTCAGCGATATCGCTGTGGGAAATGTGGAGGTAAGCTTCGCCTGCTGGCACTTGACGGCACCCCCTGAATCATGGTAAATTAACCATACTGTAAGATAATTTACAGTAATGTTCCCTGATAGCTCAGTTGGTAGAGCACTCGACTGTTAATCGAGTTGTCACAGGTTCGAGTCCTGTTCGGGGAGCCATGGAGAGGTACCCAAGTGGCTATAAGGGGACCCTCTGCTAAGGGGTTAGGCTGCGAAAGCGGTGCGAGGGTTCGAATCCCTCTCTCTCCGTTGGTATTTTAAGTAGAAAAAGGACGCTCGTATGCATTGTAATGATGCTTGCGAGCGTCCTTTTTGTCTAGATCTGCTTTGAAAATAACGGTGGACTGAAATTCGTTTAAATGGAGAGACGAACGTGCTGCGTACGCCATGAAGCGACGTCAACCTGTCTTGTAAGCAGCCAATGACTTCTATTTCACAGTGTCAGCCTCAACTGTCTTAAGTATGTTCAACAGAGCATGAGCGACGCCATCTTCCGTATTAGTCAGAGTCACTTCGGAGCAGACGGCCTTAATGTCGTCTTTTGCATTGCCCATGGCAATGCCTCTTCCTGCCATTGTCAGCATGGAGATATCGTTGTAACTGTCCCCAATCGCTACAGCTTCCTGCATGGGAATGCTCAGATGATTCGCCAGATAACGCAATGCATTACCTTTAGACGCGTCCTTATGCTCGACTTCAAAGTTACGGTCTGAAGAGATGACCATGTTCAGGCCCTGAAAACTTTGGTAACGCTCACGGCCCCGATCCAATTTGGCTTGATCAAAGGAGAAACAGAGCACGTTATAAATCTCTACATCCAGTGGAATGTCCTCATATGAAGCGATGCGGGTATGTCCGGTCTGTTCATATTGTTTTTCGGCTGCGTGTAATAATGTATCCAGCAAAATATCCGGGTTGGCGCTCAGCGATCGATCCATTTCAACAGCAAGTAGCTGATGTCCGTTTTGTGGAGAATAAATAGCGCGGTCTGTCATGACCTCATAGTAAAAGTCGTTATCGTGCAGCCAGCTCAGCACTTCAAACGTTTCACTGCGGCCCATAGGAGTAGAGGTTAACTGACGACGATGCACATCGTGTACGGTTGCGCCGTTTGCTCCAATGACGGGAGTTATAAGTTCTGCTTCCTCTAGCTTTGTCCAGGCGTCATAAGCGGCTCTACCAGTGGCAATTGTCACCTGAACGCCTTGCTTTTGTGCTTGGCGTATAGCCTCCGCGTTCACTTTGCTTATTTTTCCTTCCTCGTTCAGCAGTGTTCCATCCATATCAATCGCAAACAGTTTCATTTCTCTCCAACTCCTGTCTTTCGATATCTCTGTGATAAATCTTGAGTTCTAGCTAAGCAGTCTCATATTTTATGAGGGGACAACAACTTCAATATCATGATGTTGCAAAATTTCCAGCATTGCTGGTTCTGGCAAGCGATCGGTGATCACGATATTAACTTCAGATAAATCAGCAAAACGATACGGGAAATTAATTCCGAATTTCGAATGGTCCGCAAGGATGATCACCTGATCCGCCTGTTTCATCATCTGATGCTTCAGCATACCGTCTTCTTCATGAATCAGGCTTAGTCCGTGGGATGATATGCCTCCAATCCCGATAAAAGCTTTGTCTACAAAATAGTGAGACAAAGTGGCGATTACGGACGAGCCATATACATACCGGTGCTCTTTTTGCAGGCGGCCTCCCAACAGATGAATGGAGACACCGTCTTTTCCAGATAGTACGTCGGCCTGATTAATTGAATTGGTGATAACCGAACATTCCTGCACATTCAGTCTTTCTGCACACGCCTGTACGGTGGTAGAGGAATCCAATATAATACGATCCCTATCTCGTACCATGTTGGCAGCCAATTGTCCGATCACTTGTTTCTCCTCAGATACAGTAAGCAGTCTTTCGTTATAATTTCCAATTGGATCGTGATGCAGTTTAGGGAGAAGGGCGCCGCCGCGGGTGCGAATAATTTTTTGATGCTCCTCAAGTTTTACCAGGTCTCGACGGGCCGTATCCCGTGAAACATTAAAAATTTCACAAATATCATCCACCGAAATACGCTTGTGAAGCTGTAAGTAATCAACGATTTTTAACATTCGTTCTTCCTGATACATAGAAAGCTCCTCTGATATATAATGATTTCGGTATCCCGTAAGTGATTATAAGTAAATGTAAGTGATATTGCAATCATTTATCATGATTTTTCAGGGATTAAATGATTCTAGATAAGTTAATGTAAGTGGACATGCATTTTGTAATGATAAAAACTGCTTTTTTTAAAATTTCAAAAATAAGTATTGCCATTTGTTATTCTATTTGATATACTCTTTCTTGTCGCCAAGTTGGCGCATAATAAGGCCCGTTGGTCAAGGGGTTAAGACACCTCCCTTTCACGGAGGTAACAGGGGTTCGAATCCCCTACGGGTCATTGTTGTCTTTATAGACTACATGTTGCATGCTTAAGGGAAATTCCTGAGGTCTGGTCTAATGGCGGACAGCTTGGATGAACAGCATGAGCCATTAGCTCAGTTGGTAGAGCACCTGACTTTTAATCAGGGTGTCGAAGGTTCGAGTCCTTCATGGCTCACCATTTATATTTTGTTATGCGGTCGTGGTGGAATGGCAGACACGCTATCTTGAGGGGGTAGTGAGCGTACGCTCGTGGAGGTTCGAGTCCTCTCGACCGCATCAATGGAATGAACGGAAAAGTCTCTCACGGTAGAGGCTTTTTTTATTTGTGTAATGATGTAATAAAGTAATGATTATGATGAAATAATGATTCCATAGTATAATATAACGCCATAATGTTATAGAATGATAAGTATAAACTTATGAAGTGACGGTGAAAAATATGGACACTCAACTGTTAGGAAATATATCAGAAAATATTTTGGGCTTGTTTCCGATTGTGAAGAAGAAATTTTTCACCTACGGTCCGCTCGATTTCCCATTACACTTGTCGCCTAATAACTTTCAGGTGCTAATGCTCCTGCGTGAAGTACGTTCGTCTACGGTATCAGATTTGTCCAAACAGCTCAATGTCTCACGTCCGAACATGACTCCTCTTCTGGACAAACTGGTGGAGCATGGGTTGGCTGACCGCCAGTCGTGTGATTCGGATCGCAGAGTCGTGAATGTGGCGATTACACAGGAAGGCGATGCTTTTTGTGAACAGGTATTTCATACCTTCTCCAATAAAATTCAAGAAAGACTGGTGTATCTGCCAGAAGAAGATTTATTGCATCTGAGTGAAACTTTGAATGAATTGAAGCATATTTTACTTAAAATCGACAACTCTGCTACGTGATTGGCGTAAGTGGACTGGCTTAAAGACCGCCCTTTCTTCGGAAAACAGGCGGTTTTTGTTGCTCGTTGTGGTATAATGGAAACCAACATACATAATTCGGTAATTTTAGCATACGTGATCTTTGAAATGGGAACAGAGAACATGATATCGTTATTTGAGAGCCTGCTAGGGAGGAAGGAACTTCTATGCAATCTATTTACCATCGCATCGAGGAACTCATCAAGGAACGGGGAATGACGAAAAAGGCGTTCTGCCAGCAGTTAGGCATTAGTACAGGGAACTTCGGGGATTGGAAAAGAGGAAAAACGACGCCGGGCACGAATAAACTCATTGAAATCGCTTCTTTTTTTGATGCGAGTCTGGACTGGATTATGCTGGGTCGAGATATACAGGGTGAGGTGCTAAAGGAGTCGCAAGACCCTTATTTTTTTGACGCTTCAGGGCAACTGAATTGCCAGGAGGAACCGCTTAGTGAGGCGGAAAGAAATTTTATACTTGAGTATATTGAATTTACCCGCTTTCGTAAAGAGAAAAACCAGCGCAATTCTACTATGGGGTAATGGTTGCTTAGGATTTGATGGGGATTACTAATGAGTAAGGCTGAAAAATGAAAATTATTTTTGAAAAAGTTACTGTTTCGGAGGGGAAACATTTTGGGAGATCAAACTATTTATCAGCGGATTGAAGCTTTGATTAAAGATCGGGGAATGACCAAGAAGGCATTTTGTGAAAAACTTAAAATCAGTTCAGGGAATCTCGGTGATTGGAGAAGGGGGAAAACAACGCCGGGTACCACTCATTTAATTCAGATTTCGGACTTTTTTAATGTATCGCTCGATTGGTTAATGAAAGGGATTAAGCCGGGAGAAGGCGTACTTCAGGAGCAGAAGGCTGCTTATTTTTTTGGAGTGATGGGGCCACTGAATTGCCAGGCAGAGGATCTTGAGACGGAAGAACAGAATTTTATTTTAGAATATGTTGAATTTGCGAAATATCGTAAACAAAAAAGTGAGAAGGATAAAACAAAGCCGGAATGATTTTTTGGCTAAAGATTGTCTGGGTTGAAAACCCGTAAACGAACTGGAGGGGTTCGCTTTACGGGTTTATTTGGTTTCTTGGTGATATGGAATGACCTGTATGTAACTGGAATGCTTGTTGGATTTAGAGTGGTGATGCCTCCTTATAATCGTTATCGTCGATGTTCAGAATTGCAGCAACTTGTTTTCTGTACCTTTGTGCTTTGCGGGTGCCGTGAATCAGATTGGACAAGCGTGAAGGCGGAATATTGTGAGTCTCACAAAATGTTTTCTGATCCAGTCGAAGTTCGACAAGCCGTTGTTTGATGGCCCACCCGAAGGAGGTGACAGGCATTTTGTTGTTCAAAAGAAATCGCCCCTTACGGATTCTTACGGAATAATTGGTGTGTTATAATAATCATCAGTAAACATGTTAGAATTAACCATCTGAAACTATGATACACTTTTATACGTGTTTTTACAATCGTAAATACGTTATTTTGTCAAATTAATTACTTAGTTAAGTGCCAAGTGGTTCTGATAATCCGTAAGGGGGCAACATTAATGCATAGTTCAGCAAGCGGTTATCTTTATACAGGACGGTATTATTATCGCTCATATATGTAAGTTAAAATAATTATAATATTTTTGTTTACAAATAGTTGATGAGAGAGTATAATAAATCTGTTGCCTCAATACATTATGATTTGCGGTCGTGGTGGAATGGCAGACACGCTATCTTGAGGGGGTAGTGGGCGTACGCCCGTGGAGGTTCGAGTCCTCTCGACCGCATTATATGCAAGACCTAGTTAAAAAAGCATCCTGACACGGTTTACGTGAAAGGGTGCTTTTTTTGTTAAGTATTTTTCGTTATATTCTTTAGTCACGGAAGCCACGGTTGCAACAGGTCGTTTATTAACTGTGATAATGAAGAATGTCAGTTTTGCTGCAAAAGCTTCTCTATATCTCCCGCCAGCTTATCTGGCGTGGTTTGCGGTGCATAGCGCTTAAATACGTTACCTTCTCTTGTAATTAAGAATTTAGTGAAATTCCATTTGATCGCTTTGGACCCTAATACCCCCGGAGCTGTTTGGGTCAGGTAGCGAAATAAGGGGTGTGCTTGATCGCCATTGACATCTGTCTTGGCGAACATCGGAAAGGTGACACCATAATTGATCTGGCAAAACTCGGAGATCTCCTCATTGGAACCTGGCTCTTGTTTGGCAAACTGGTTGCTGGGAAATCCCAAAATTTCGAGCCCCTGTTCATGATACTGGTCATATAGCTCTTGTAGCGCTTTGTATTGGGGGGTTAACCCACATTTGCTGGCAGTGTTCACGATAAGCAGAACGTTCCCTTCAAATGTGGATAACGGAATTTGTTTCCCTTGCAGGGTTTGCGCATCATATTCATAAACGGTCATAGCATCTCTCCTCATTCAATATTCAGCAATTAAATTTTAGACAATTTAAAGAAGGGTTGCAAGCCTGGAAAAGCTGTATAAAGCCTTCAGGCGCTGTAAAATCGTATTTTGCTCAAAACAGTAAATCGCACCGCAAATGGAGCGAATTAAGTTGTTTCTTCTTATAAAAGCGGGTTAAATCGGTGTTTAGCTGGTACATATAGCGTATTTTCTTCTCTTTTTACAAAAAAAGGCCAATAACGCTTTACCCTACGCCAATATTGACATGCTTGTCATTTTCAAAAAGGGATGAAAAACAGAGATTAAAGGAGATGTGAGAAGCATAGTTGCATTGTAAGCGTTATTATTAATCTTCTATGCTCTAAAGCCCGATTTATAACCCTGCAGTTGAGCTTTACAGTCTTCCATGCGCGGGTGTATGATTCAAGACGTAATTTCAAATTAACTTGAATGAAGCAACAACGAAATGTCTATAGCGCTGAATTTTGCAGTTGCAAAAGCGGGGGAACCAATCGAGACTGTACGGCTTCGGAAGCCGTGTGTCTCATGGGGTGAATTTTCCGGTCAAGTGCCAGAAATAGGGCGACTCTCACGTCCGAATCCGACAGCTAACCTCGTAAGCGTACAGGGAGAGGCAACAAACCGCCGTGTGCAGCCATGGTTTATTTTATCATGGATATGTCAGAAGCCGGAGGAAAGCCTTTTTCCTTCGGCTTCTTTTTGTTGTCTTTTTATACCGGGAGAGGAGCTACTGATGGAAGGTCGGTTAATTATTGTCACTGCACCGAATGAAGCGGGCAGAAGTTTTGTGAAATTGCTTATTTTCAAAAAATTGGCGTTTGCAGTTCTCACGAATAGCGCCCAGGAGGAACGACAGCTCAAAAAAATGGGTGTGGAGCACATTGTCCGCATCAATACCATGCAAGCGGGAAAATGGAATTTTCCAAAAAAAGAAATTGGTAGTGTGTATTTGTTCGAGAACAGCTTGAATCTGACTTGCCGTTTCCTGCAAATATGTCGACCACTAACATCGGAATCGATCTATGTTATTACACACGGCTGTAATCCACAAGGAATTTATCGGGGATTGGGAGCGGACCATGTGATCTACACATTGAACGGAGAGGTGGGTTTTCTGCTGAACGGATAAGCACTTATGACATAGTTGTTTTATGATTTTATGATGGAATAAGAATGGCGATCTGAGGATCGATACGGAGGGTATAAACATGATGGATATATACATGCTGCTCGTCATGGCTGTGAGTTATGGAGTGATACTGCTGTTTGTACGCTGGTGTGATGCGCAGACCTCTAAAGGAGGACGAAGAGGATGATCGTTATACTCGGGCTTACGGCTATTGTGTTTATGTATTTAATCTACGCACTCCTGAACCCTGAAAAGTTCTAGTCACTTGTAGGGATAGAGCGGGCGAAGAACAACAGATCTGAGCATTAAAGCATCATTGGTAGCAGGTTTTCGCAAACGTGTGCACTTCATAGATGGTCTAATCGGGTCTGTTGTTCCAAACGCAGGAGCATTTTGAAGGAGGAATAGAGGATGGAGCTGCTTCAAATTGGAATTGTGATCGTTATATTGCTGCTCTTGGTAAAGCCAATGGGTACATATATGTATCATGTATTCTCGAATGAACCGAATCGGACGGATCGGATTTTTGGCAGAACAGAAAAGCTGATTTATAAGGTAGTAGGCTTGAAGAAAGTGGAGAGCATGCGTTGGACTACGTATGTTATGAGTTTCATTGCTACGAACGTCGTGCTTGTGGCAATCAGCTACTTGCTGTTGCGTTTACAGGGAATGTTTCCCGGTAATCCGGCTGGAAACAGTAATATGGAAGCATCACTAGCTTTTAATACGGTAATCAGCTTTATGACGAATACGAATCTCCAACATTATAGCGGAGAAAGCGGGCTTACGTATCTGACACAGATGGCGTTCGTCACGATGATGATGTTCACTTCGGCTGCTTCCGGTTTTTCGGTTGCTGCGGCTTTTATGAGAGGATTGACGCGGCGCGGTGAAGGGATGGGCAATTTCTTTCAAGATTTTATTAAAGCTATTATAAGGATTTTCCTGCCGCTGGCCTTTGTGCTTACGCTGGTGCTGGTGGGATTGAAGATACCACAGACGCTACAGCCTACGGCGGATCTTACGACGCTGAGCGGAACACAACAGCAAATTTCTATGGGACCCATTGCTTCTCTGGAGTCCATCAAGCATTTGGGGACGAACGGGGGCGGTTATGCGGGAGCTAACTCTGCGCATCCTTTTGAAAATCCAAGTCCTTGGACGAACGTGCTGGAAATTTTGGCAATGTGGGTAATGCCGGCTTCGTTGCCGTATACCTTTGGATTGTTTGCCCGTAATCGTAAGCAGGGCTGGATTATTTTTAGCTCCATGATGGTATTGTTTCTAATTTTTCTATCCATTACGTATGTGTCTGAGAAGACAGGTAATCCGTTAATCCAGACACTGGGTGTGGATGCTTCTCAGGGAAGCATGGAAGGGAAAGAGGTTCGTTTCGGTATTGGACAATCGGCTTTATTCACTGCGGTCACAACAGCGGCAACGACAGGTTCGGTCAATAATATGCATGATACACTAACCCCGCTAGGTGGCATGGCTGCTTTGGGAGAAATGATGCTAAACGTCATTTTTGGCGGCAAGGGTGTCGGGCTGATGAATATGCTGATGTATGCGATTCTGGGTGTGTTTATATGCGGACTGATGGTCGGGAGAACTCCGGAATTTATGGGAAGGAAAATTGAAGGCAAGGAAATGAAGCTGATCGCCATTGCCATTTTGGTACATCCGTTTCTCATTCTCGTCCCAACTGCGCTTGCGTTTATGAGTCATTGGGGATATGATGCGGTCACTAACCCTGGCTATCACGGGTTGACTCAGGTGCTCTATGAATATGCGTCATCTGCCGCAAATAATGGTTCGGGGTTTGAAGGTCTTTCAGATAACAACGTATTCTGGAATGTAACAACGGGGATGGTTATGTTCTTCGGGCGATATGTATCTATGATTGCATTGTTGGCTGTGGCGGCTTCGTTGAATGCCAAAGCGCCGACTCCGGTGACGACGGGGACACTGCGCACGGACAACAAGTTATTTGGAGCCATTCTGATCGGAGTCGTGCTGCTGATTGGCGCGTTGACCTTTTTACCTGTCATCGTATTGGGACCTGTTGCTGAATTTTTGACCATGTGAAGAAGAAAATGAGAATGGATGAACGGGGTGTTTGACCATGAAGGAACAACGCAAACACATGCTGGACAGAAGCATCTTGAAGCATGCGATCAAGGATAGCTTTATAAAATTAAATCCGATGATGATGATGAAAAATCCTGTCATGTTCGTCGTGGAGATCGGTACATTGGTCGTGCTGCTAATGTTACTGTTTCCCGGTTATTTTGGAACTGACAAGGAAATAGGCTTTAACCTGGCCGTGTTTGTTATTCTGTTGTTTACGTTGCTTTTTGCCAACTTTGCCGAAGCGCTCGCGGAGGGGCGGGGTAAGGCACAAGCTGCCTCTTTAAAAAAATCCAAGCAGGACACGCAAGCTAACAAGCTCGTCGGAAATGACATTCAGGTGGTTAGCTCAACCGAGTTGCGTAAGGGGGACGTAGTTATTGTCTCCCAGGGTGAAATGATTCCAAGCGATGGTGAGGTCATTGAAGGTTTGGCTTCGGTGGATGAATCTGCAATTACGGGAGAATCGGCTCCGGTCATCAAGGAATCGGGTGGTGATTTTTGCTCGGTAACCGGCGGAACGCGAGTGGTTAGTGACCGGATTAAGGTGCGGATTACGACAGAGCCGGGCGAGACATTTATTGATAAAATGATTTCGCTCGTGGAAGGCGCTCAGCGGCAAAAAACGCCGAATGAGATTGCGCTGAACACTTTGCTGATTAGCTTGACGATTATTTTTCTAATTGTGGTGGTTACGCTAGCGCCGATTGCCCGTCATTTTAACATTGATTTGCCTGTTCCTGTGCTGATTTCGTTGCTAGTCTGTCTGATTCCAACCACGATTGGAGGACTGTTGTCAGCCATCGGGATTGCCGGTATGGACCGGGTCACCCAGTTTAATGTGCTAGCCATGTCAGGCAAGGCGGTAGAAGCTTCTGGGGATATCAACACGATGATTCTGGATAAAACAGGTACAATCACCTTCGGGAACCGGATGGCGAGTGAATTCGTGCCTGTAGAGGGCGTGGAGAAGGCAGAGCTAGTGAAGTGGGCAGCGACTAGCTCTATGAAGGATGAGACGCCAGAGGGTCGCTCGGTTCTCGAGTTGATGCGCAAACAGGAGCATACGTTGGATGAATCCTTGGCGGCAGGTGGAACCTTTATCGAATTCAAGGCGGAGACCCGGATGAGTGGTCTGGATCTGGCCGATGGACGAAAGGTACGCAAGGGCGCAGTGGATTCCGTTCGGCAATGGATCGTATCGCAAAATGGCAGTGTTCCAGCCGATCTGGAGGAAAAAGCGAATCAGGTAGCCTCTGAAGGAGGTACACCGTTGGCAGTCGCGCTAGATGATCAGATATACGGTATTATTTATTTAAAGGATACAGTGAAGCCAGGCATGAAGGAACGGTTTGATCAGCTCCGGGAAATGGGTATCCGTACGATCATGTGTACCGGAGATAATCCGCTGACAGCAGCTACAATTGCTCGAGAAGCGGGTGTGGACGACTTTGTAGCTGAGAGCAAGCCGGAGGACAAAATCGCGGTTATCCGACGTGAGCAGGAACAGGGTAAGCTGGTTGCCATGACTGGAGACGGCACCAATGATGCACCTGCGTTGGCGCAAGCCGATGTAGGTCTTGCCATGAATAGCGGCACAGTCGCGGCCAAAGAAGCGGCTAATATGGTGGACTTGGATTCCGATCCGTCCAAAATTATTGAGGTGGTCGCGATCGGCAAGCAGCTGCTTATGACGCGCGGAGCATTGACAACGTTCAGCATTGCGAACGATGTTGCCAAATATTTTGCCATCATCCCGGCGATGTTCATGCTAGCCATTCCACAAATGGGCGCTTTGAACGTCATGGGGCTTGGCTCCCCGCTGTCGGCTATTTTGTCGGCGTTGATCTTTAACGCGGTTATTATTCCGCTTTTGATTCCGCTGGCCATGAAGGGCGTGAAGTATAAGCCGATGAGCTCGGATCGCCTGCTGGGACGGAATTTGCTGATTTACGGTCTGGGCGGTATGGTCGTACCGTTTGTCGGTATAAAGGCCATTGATTTGCTGGTGCATTTGTGGATTTAGCGCAGAAAGGGTGAACGACATGAGTGGTTTTTATCGGATGATGTCTGGACGCAGATTTGCTGCACACGAAAAAGCTGAATCTGGCGGACAAGGTCATAACAAACATACAGGGACCGGGACTGTGTCGGAAGGAAAACCGGAGAGACAAGAGATGCGAGGAAGTACAGTTATTGGAGTGGCTTTGCGAACTTCGGTGCTGATGATTCTCTTGTGCGGTTTGGCATATCCGCTAGCCAGTACAGGAATAGCGCAGGTTCTGTTTCCGCAGCAAGCAAACGGCAGTATGCTTCGTGACGCGGAGGAGCGGGTGGTCGGCTCCGAACTGATTGGGCAGTCTTTCACTGATTCGGCGTTTTTTCAAGGTCGGGTATCGAGCGTTGATTATAATGGGGTTGGTTCAGGCTCTAGTAACTACGCACCGTCGAATCCGGCCTTGATACAGCGAGTCAAGGACTCTATTGCGGATTGGCAGAAGCATAACCCGGATGTGCCTGTTAGTCAGGTTCCGGTGGACCTGATTACGAACTCCGGCTCCGGTCTGGACCCACACATCTCGCCACAGGCGGCATGGGTGCAAATTCCGCGCATTAGCGGCTTGACGGGTATCCCGCAGGATCAACTGAGAGCACTGGTGCAGGAGCAGACAGAAGGCCGCAACGCCGGCGTGTTCGGCGAGCCGCGTGTCAACGTGCTCAAGCTAAATCTTGCGCTTGAGGCGCAAATGAAGGTAGAGCCTGCCAAGCGTTGAGCATTCTCTATGTATACAGGACAAATAAAATAGGAAACAAAAAAGGTATTTCGCTGCCATTGGGGCAAGTGAGATACCTTTTTAATATATTCATATTTGGCTACCGATTAACCTGAAATCGTTTGGATGATGAGCACTACATTCAAGATAATGATGATAGCGGTCACGATCCAGGTTAGTACTTTTTGCCACATTTTATTTGCGAATTCACCCATAATCTTTTTGTCGCTGGTAAAGAGCAGTAATGGAATGATGGCAAAGGGAAGCTGGATGGATAGGATGACCTGGCTCAGCACAAGCAGTTCCTCCGCACCTTTTTCCCCTGCGATGGCAGTGACGATAACCGCTGGAATGATCGCGATGAGGCGGGTCACCAGACGACGCAACCAAGGTGAAAGACGAAGATTCAAAAAGCCCTCCATCACGATTTGCCCGGCTAAAGTGCCTGTTACGGTCGAGTTTTGACCAGAGGCCAGTAACGCTACCCCAAATAGTATGCTCGCCAGTGTGGTTCCCAGTAGGGGCGAAAGCAGATAGTAGGCATCGCTAATTTCGGCTACATCTGTTCTTCCTGCCGTATGGAATACAGCAGCTGCCACGATCAAGATGGCGGCATTAATAAATAATGCGAACATCAGCGCTATACTGGAATCCCAAGTTGCAAATGTAATAGCTTCCCGTTTACCTGCTGAAGTCTGCTCAAATTTGCGAGTTTGTACAATAGAAGAATGCAGATACAGGTTATGCGGCATTACGGTAGCACCCATAATACCGATAGCAATATACAGCATGCTTGGATTCGTCAAAATTTGCGAGTCTGGTACAAAGCCACCCAATACGCCGCCCCATTCCGGTTGTGCCAAAATGAGATTAATGCCAAAACAGCCGGCAATCGTCGCCATCAGTACAATGACGAGGGTTTCCAATGCCCGAAAGCCTTTGTTTTGCAGCAGTAAAATGAGCATAACATCAAATGCGGTAATGATAACTCCGTATAGTAACGGTAGACCAAACAGCAACTTCAGCGCAATGGCTGAACCGATGACCTCGGCTAAATCCATGGCTGCTATGGCAATTTCGCACAAGAGCCATAAGCCGATCGCGACAGGACGACTGTAGGCATCACGGCACATTTGAGCCAAATCTTTACCTGTGGCAATGCCAAGCTTGCCAGATAAGGCTTGCAGCAGGATGGCCATTAGGTTGGAGATTAGAATGACACTAAGCAGCGTGTAGCCGAATTTTGATCCGCCGGCGATGTCTGTAGCCCAGTTGCCGGGGTCCATATAGCCGACTGCGACCATATAGCCGGGTCCAGCAAAGGCAAGAAACTTCCGAAACCAGGTCCCGTCTTTTGGGATGCTCAAGGAACGATTCACTTCCGACAGTGAAGCGATTTCCGCGAAGTTACCCTTTGTATTTTTCATACGCTTCACCTTCTTTATGGATGTTGAAATATATTATTAGTGACATAACGATTGTGTTATCCCTATTGTACACTCCCAATAGTTTTTGTCTAGTACAACTTTTGTGTGGTCAAGCAAGTTAATCGTATTTTTGAAGCAATATGGCCATCGTATAAGCTGAACCTAGAAAAACCAAGCTATATCGCTCTGAGGGGAGCGGCTTGGTCGTTTTGGATTTTTTGAATTGTTGTCCATCTACCGGGTGAAGGCCCGTTCCATATTTTGTGAATTTCCTTCTCACGTGCGACAGAGTTATCCCATCGAATGGGTAGGATTATGAAATGGTCTTACCTTATTCCGTCCCCGAAAATTAAACGACTGGTGGAGATGTTTGTTCAATGTAGACGGCCCAAGTAGGGGCCTATAACATATAGTGTAAACATGGTGGGGTGGAACTAAACGGTAAATGTACTAGTTTACATCCATATTTCAAATGATTCATTTTATGTAGTTCGTTTAAAGTACATACGAGAAGGAAATCATGTATTAACATGACGATAGGTTCCTGCGGAATGCAAAAAATATAGTGAAGGAGAGATGAAATCATGGAAGCATTATACACAGCATCAGCAACGGTACATGGTGGAAGAGACGGTTCAGTCGCTTCATCCGATGGAGTTTTGAAGCATAAGCTCAGCACGCCGAAGGAACTGGGTGGCGCAGGTGGAGAAGCTACGAATCCAGAGCAATTGTTTGCGGCAGGCTATGGTGCCTGCTATGAGAGCGCATTGGCTAATGTGGCCCGGAAGGCTAAGGTGAAGGTGGACAATGTTGAGGTCACCAGCCACGTATCGATCGGCAAGGATCCAAGCGATGGCGGCTTCCAGTTGGCGGTACGTCTGGATGTGAAAATACCCGGTATTGAACGCGCCCAGGCCGAAGATTTGGCACGCCAAGCGCATGATTTTTGTCCGTACTCCAAAGCAACACGCGGTAACATTGATGTCGAGCTTAATGTCATTTGACTGCATTTCTATAACTTCTACACTCTGGCCGCCGATTTATCGGGGGCTTTTGCACATAGATCTTGATTCGCTGAGATTCACGGCCATTTGACATCATCGCCAAAATTCATTAAGATGGCTTAGGTGATTCTGGTCATCAGGTACGAAACAAATTTGAAAAATACGGGTGATATGATGTCTTACAGACCGAATATTGTTAATTTCACGCTGGCTGGCAGCAACGAAAAAGAAGGGCTTTATGAGTTTAAAATGAGTTTGGCCGATGGAACGGAGTGCCGCGTTTTTTCTCAACGTCATCCGGAGTGGACCTTGACGAATATTAGTCGACTGCTAACGACGCCTTGCCCGGTATGCCATAAGGATTTTATCTGCAAGTGTATGGATAAGTTCCATGAGGAGTTTTTAGAGCAAATTAATACGAAACAGCTGTTTGAGAAAGCATTGAGCTAGTTTTTCGAACAGGTAAAGACTATACATTTCTAAACAAGCGTCGGATAATTTCGGCGTTTTTTTGTTTATATTCATATGGTTGCGTTGATGGTATTCATGCCGTTGATTTCCCTGGAGGTGAAATGCTATATGAACCAGTCTGATCATGCTCATTCAGATCACTCCATTGTGTTGGTGGATGGGGTATGCCACTTTTGTCAGGGAGCAGTCCGCTTTATTATCAAGCGTGACCCTAAGGGAACATTTCATTTTGGTTCCCTGCAATCCGAGGCAGGACAAGAACTATTACGTGCAGGAGGACTATCTGCGGATCAGCTGGATACGTTCGTGCTGATTGAAGACGGTACGTATTATACAAGGTCCACCGCGGCTTTGCGAATTGCCAAACGTCTTCGTTTTCCATACCCGCTGGCCTATGGTTTCATCCTGGTACCCCGCTTTGTGCGCAACGCAGTCTATAACTGGGTGGCGCGTAACCGATATCGTTGGTTTGGCAAGGATGAAGAGGATCAATGTCTGATCCCCCCACCAGAAATTAGACAACGATTTTTTTAGTTTCTTTTTTAAGTTTCTTTTTTGGAGCGATGTCTACGAATTAGTAAGATCACAGCGATCACGATCAATATCAGGCTCGTAACAGCTACATACATGATATGTCGTACATTGGGCACGTTAACAGACAATTTTAGCTCGTTAGATTCCAATGGAGCAATGTTCCAGTACAGTGTTTTTCCGTCTTCCGACACACGGTCCGCATTATGGGTAGCAGGTTGGATGGGTAAGGATAGGCTGAAGTTAAGATCCAGCTGCCGCTCCAGTAATTTGCGCGCAAACACATTCATTTGCTTAAATTTGTCACTCAGTCCTTGAGCTTCTTCAGGAAGCATCCGTGGTAGATCGAGCTTCATGGTAAGATCAATATTCGTTGTGAAAAAATGTTGGCTCACAGCGCGCTTTATTTCTAATCCCTCAGGTAGATGTAATCCCTGACTGGGATTTTTTTTGTTTGTGCTCCAATCTCCTTGATAATGCCCCTTGATTTGATATCCCTTTCTTCCCTGTTCAGCTAGCGGCTGTACATCTACATTGTTGCTTTGAATACGCTTGACTAATTGATCTAGCACCCCGGGATTGTCCAACATCATCAGTGTCTGGTTGTTTACGCTGAACGTCGCATCCATATCTACACTTTGATCGAGATGAACATCTACATGGATGTCACCTCGAGCACAGGAAGTTAGGGCAAGCAGACAGCATACCAGCATAAAAATGAGCAGTATTTTTCGTATCCGAACTTGCCGACGTTTGTTCCGATATGGGCTGTACCCTATTGGCTTCATGACCTACACCTCTTTATATGTATTCTTTGGTTTAACGATTGGATATCTTCTATATATTACACATTGGGAGAACGAAAATCGAACGGTATAACGAAATACATAAGAAGAATTATATTTCACAAAATGTTTCCCTAGGTAAAAACTTTAGTGTATACTCTAAAATATAGTATTGATAAAAAATAATTGAATCAAGGAAATAGTTTGTCCCAAAACGAAATTCAAAGGAGGATTTTAAAACATGAAAAAGCAGTTTAAGAAGGCTTTGCCGCGCTGGGTAACGACAGTTGGAGTATTGTCTCTAGCTCTGGTTCTAGCGACTGCATGTACCGATGCTAAGAAGAAGGAGCAGGGAAGTGCGAGAGAGACGGGACAAAAAATAAAGGCTACGGCTACCATCGGTATGATCTCTGACATTGTCGGCAAGGTCGGCGGTAATTATGTGGAGGTCACGGGAATTATGAAGTCAGGCGTTGACCCGCATTTGTACAAGGCTTCACAGGGAGATATGCGCAAGCTGGATCAGGCCGACGTTATTTTTTATAACGGATTGCATCTGGAAGGAAAAATGCAGGACATTCTGGAGAAAATCAGCAAGCAAAAACCCGTCATACCCGTGTCCAAAAACATCGCACAGGATCAGTTGCGTGCAGGTAGCCCGGAAATGGGATCTGAGCATGATCCACATATCTGGTTTAACGTACAGAATTGGATGTCTGCGGTAGAAACCGTCAGAGATGAATTGTCGGCGCTAGACGCTGTTCATGCGGAGGAATATAAGGCCAACGCAGAAGCCTATCTTACTGAGCTGCGAGAGCTGGATGATTACACGAGAGAGCAGATTGCCAGTATACCGGAAGCCCAGCGCGTGCTTGTCACGGCACATGATGCTTTCGGCTATTTCGGAGATGCCTACCACATTCAAGTGAGAGGACTTCAAGGTATGAGCACAGAATCAGAAGCGGGTTCTCAAGATGTGACCAAGCTGCGAGATTATTTGGTGGAGCATAAAATCAAGGCCATATTCGTAGAATCTAGTGTTCCGAGAAAGGCCATAGATGCGGTTATTCAGGGGGCCGCTCAGCAAGGTCATACAATTGAGGTTGGTGGCGAGCTGTATTCGGATGCCATGGGTGAAGAGGGCACAGAAAATGGAACATATATCGGAATGGTCAAGCATAACGTCAATACGATTGTTAAAGCTCTTAAATAAGGAGGCAGAGATACATGGGGCATTCACCACTTGTCGTTCGTGATTTATCGGTAGCTTATCAAAAAAAGCCCGTTTTGTTCGATGTTTCCTTTGAGGTGCCGGAAGGCAAGCTGATTGGTATTATCGGCCCGAACGGGGCTGGGAAATCTACACTGATCAAGGCAACGCTTGGATTGATTCCAAAGCTTAGGGGCGAGGTGCTAGTTTACGGCAAGCCCTATAAGCAACAGCTGCTTAAGGTTGGCTATGTACCACAGCGGGAGTCGGTGGATTGGGATTTTCCGACGAACGCATTGGATGTGGTTTTGATGGGACGGTATGGCAGATTGGGCTGGTTTAAGCGTCCGGGAGCAGCAGATCGTCAGGCTGCAATGGAGAGTTTGGACAAAGTTGGAATGAGCCAATATGCAGACAGACAGATTAGTCAATTGTCTGGCGGCCAGCAACAACGTGTTTTTTTAGCCAGAGCACTCGCGCAGGACGCTCAGCTTTATTTTATGGATGAACCGTTCGTCGGTGTGGACGCTGCAACGGAAAAAGCCATTATTTCATTGCTCAACGATCTGAAACAGCAGGGTAAAACCGTGCTTGTCGTTCATCATGATTTATCTACAGTCACGGATTATTTTGATCAGGTTATGCTGTTGAACGGGCATCTTATGGCGTTTGGAGAGACGACAGATATTTTTACCGAGGAAAATCTGCAGCGTACGTATGGCGGGCGTCTGAGTATACTCAAAACAGGCCCGGATTCCGGCACGATACTTGGAGTGAGGTGAGCAGTATGACAAGCTTGGCAACGCTTTTGACCGATCCAAACATGCAGTGGATTTTGCTGGGCTGCATTTTGCTCGGTTTAAGCAGCGGGGTGATTGGCAGTTTTATGTATTTGCGCAAGCAGTCGCTCATGGGAGATGCTTTGGCACATGCGGCTTTGCCGGGGGTATGTGTGGCATTTATGATCACAGGTACAAAATCTGTGTTTGGATTTATGATTGGGGCCGCCATTGCAGGGATTGTTGCGACCTTTGCTATCAGTGCGTTAACCCGGTATTCGCGAATTAAAAGCGATTCGGCGATTGCAGCGGTGCTGTCGGTATTTTTTGGCTTTGGCATTATGTTGTTGACCGAAATTCAGCATAGTGGCGCAGGAAACCAAAGCGGATTGGACAAATTTCTATTTGGTCAAGCTGCGGCAATGGTATTGTCTGATGTCTATACGATGGCGGTAATTTCAGTGGTACTCATCGGAATATGTATATTATTTTTTAAGGAATTTAAGTTGCTCAGCTTTGATCCTGGCTTTGCGCGCGGACTTGGTTTTCCGGCAGGTTGGCTGGATAAGTTGTTGATGCTATTGATTGTCATTGCGGTGGTTGCTGGCATTCAGGCCGTGGGAGTCATAATGATGGCTGCCTTGCTGATTACCCCGGCAGTGTCGGCAAGATACTGGACAGAGAAGCTGGGTGTCATGGTGTGTCTATCAGGCTTGTTTGGTGCTATAGCGGGGCTTGGTGGGACGCTCATTAGCTCTCTGGGGCAAAATCTGCCTACAGGACCGTTATGTGTGTTGTGTGCGACTGTGGTGTTTGGAATGAGCTTGATTTTTGCGCCGCAGCGCGGGATGATCTCCAAGGCTATCGTTCGGTTGAACGCCAGGAAAAATCTGGAGCTGACAGTCGGAACACAGCCAAGGGAGGAGCGTGCCCTATGAGTTCATTTTATGTAATTTTGACGGGAATGTTAGTGGCAGGGGGATGTAGTATCGTTGGGTGCTTTCTTGTGCTCCGAAAAATGGCTATGATCGGTGATGCAATCAGTCATGCGGTACTACCGGGGATTGTCATTGCCTTTCTCATTAGCGGATCGAGAGATTCGGTGTGGATGATGTTTGGTGCGGCAGTGCTGGGTCTTCTAACGGTGTATTTGATTCAGCTGTTCCAACAAAGCGGTCTGCAAAGTGATGCTGCCATTGGCGTGGTGTTTACGTCATTGTTTGCTATCGGTGTTTTGCTGATCAGCGTGTTTGCTTCCAATGCCCATCTGGATATGGATCACGTTTTATATGGGGAAATTGCTTATGTGCCGTGGAATACGTTAGAGATAGCCGGCTTTGATGTAGGTCCGAGGGCTGTGTGGATTACGGGTGCGATGTTTTTGATCAATTTGCTCGTGATAGGGGGCTTTTTCAAGCAATTTAAAATTACTTCCTTCGATCCCGCTTTGGCAGCTTCATTAGGCATTCCAGTTGTTTTTTTTCATTATCTGCTGATGAGTCTCGTCTCACTAACGACGGTGGCGTCATTTGAGAGCGTGGGCGCAATTCTGGTGGTTGGCATGCTCGTTGTACCGCCTCTTACCGCTTATTTGCTGACGGAGAAGTTGTCCCGTATGATTGTATACAGTGTCGGACTTGGAGCCATCAGCTCGGTCGCAGGCTTTTACACAGCAAGTGTATTGGATGCTTCTATTGCGGCATGTATGCTGTGTGTATCGGGTGTGTTGCTGCTTTTGGCTTTTCTCTTTTCCCCGTCTCACGGTGTGGTATGGCAAAAGTTAATTCAACAGCGGGGGATCGTTGGCGAAGATAGCAAGTGATTATAGGAAGTGATCCCATATGAGTTACCCAATATAGCGTGCATTCAGGCATAAGAGACCCGAATGCACGTTTTTTTGCGCTTATGCTACCCTGTGCGGCTTTTTTTGGGGCAAGCTTGATTGATCATCTTGAATTGATTGGGACACGGGAGTACATTCATTACAACCATATAAGATGGACGGAACGAGCGGCTACGCTGTGGGGAGGAACGAAAGTGGAGAGCTTCAAACGTAAATCACCAGAGGAAATACTGGATTCGATTAACAAACTGCATCGAGGCAGACTCAAAATATACATGGGTGCGGTCAGTGGCTCGGGTAAAACGTATCACATGCTGCATGAGGGACGGTCGCTGCAGCATGAAGGTATCGATGTTGTGATTTGTGCGGTATCGACCATGCAGCGGCCTGTGACCGTGGAACAGGTCGGCACGTTGGAGCGCGTGCCTAGTATTCATTGGATAAAAGATGGTGAGGAGCAAAAGGATCTGGATGTGGAAGCTTTGGTGGCACGAAATCCCGAGGTGGTACTGGTGGATCATTTGGCACATCATAACCGCAAAGACGCCCCATTTCCAACACGGCTGGAGGATATTCGGTATTTGCTGGAGCAGGGGATTAGTGTCATTACGACGGTCAATGTTTATGAACTCGAAGGAATTACGGAGTGGGTATATCAGCTGACAGGCTTTGAAGCGGAATATACGGTTCCGGTTGATACACTGGAGCTGGCGGATGAAATTCGTCTGATTGATGCCACCCCGGAGATGATTTTGGAACGGCTGGCGAAAGGCTACATGCATACGCCCAATCCTGAGATGTTTCACCGGGGAAATCTGGGTAAATTGCGTGAGCTTGCCTTGCGATTGGTAGCAGAGGATGTGAATGATTCGCTGGAACGGCACCGGGAGGAGTTGGGCTTGCACGGGGCGTCAGGAGCCGCAGAGCGTATTTTAGTACCTGTCCAATATCATTGGAATGGGTCCATTTATGTACGCAGGGGGGAACAGGTCGCCAAGCGGTTGGGTGGAGATATGCTAGTAGTCTCCTTTGTCAGCTCGAAGCGCAAGCTGTCCAAGGAATCAGCAGCCTTTAAGCGCTCAATTGAGCAATTGGCTGACAAGATAGGATCAACATTTGAAGAAATCCCGCTTTTTTCCCGCAGAAGGTTGCCTCGCCAACTGATTCATTATGCGGTGACGCACAATGTTACCCGTATTGTTATGGGACATTCTCGGCAGACTCCGTGGCAGGAGCTGATGAAAGGATCGCTGGTGAACGGGATTTTAAAACGAATGAAAAATATGGATCTACTGCTGATTGCGGACCGAGCCGAGCAGGAGGGTGAGCGAATTTTACCAACGATGAGACAGGAGGTAGAAGAGAATGACCCGTATCATCGTTTGAGCGTTGAGGAAGCACAGGCTGAGGCAGCCAAAATCCTGCGAGGCAAGCTCAAGGTATACATTGGCGCTGCTCCGGGGGTCGGCAAAACATACACGATGCTGAGAGAGGGAAACGATCTGCTGGAGAGCGGGATTGATGTGGTTATCGGATTGCTGGAAACGCACGGAAGAGCAGAAACATTGGCCCAGGTAGGCTCTCTGGAGATGATCCCTCGTCAGTCCATTGAGCGTCATGGCGCACACTTGGAAGAAATGGACACCGAAGCTATTCTCAGGCGCAATCCCGAGGTGGTGCTAATTGATGAGCTGGCTCATACCAACGTCCCAGGAAGTCTGAGATCCAAGCGCTATGAGGATGTGCTCGCCATTTTGGAACAAGGGATCTCTGTGATATCCACAATGAATGTACAGCATCTGGAGAGCTTAAATGATGCGGTAGAACAGATTACTGGCATACGAGTGAGAGAGACTGTTCCAGACCATATGATGCGTCTGGCCGATGAAGTGCAGCTTGTTGATGTGGCTCCCAAATCGTTGCAGCAACGTATGCGTGAGGGCAAAATATACGATCCTGCGAAGGTGGAACAGGCACTTAGCCACTTTTTTAAACTGGGCAATCTGATTGCGTTGCGTGAACTTGCTTTGCGGGAATTGGCAGATGACGTAGATGAGCGGCTAGAATCCTGGGATCGACACGAATCACTTCGGGGACCGTGGCGCAGGGAGGAAGTGATCTTCGTAGGCGTGACGCTAAGCGAAAATGCTGAAAGGTTGATCCGCCGTGGTTTTCGTATCGCCTTTCGGCTAAAGGCTGTGTGGATTGTGACGTATGCTCATGTCGGTGAGTGTATACCCGAGAGACTGAACCCTCGTCTGGAACAACTAAAGTTGCTGACCCACCGACTGGGGGGAACCTTTGAGATGCGGCTTGTTTCCAGCCGACGCGAGATTGCCGACATTTTGATTGCTCCGGTGGAAGGATATTCAGGAACGCAGCTTATCGTGGGGCAGTCTTCCCGAAGTAGCTGTTGGGGTAAGTCTGCGGTTGTGCCGAGGATTCTCCGTCAAGCACGTCATATGGATGTTCTAATTGTGGCGGATTATGATCCGGATATTAAGCTGGAGGTAGATCATTAATTAGCCCAGCAAATTCATAAATAGTCATATGCTGGTTACCGATGGTTCGCTGCTTCCATAGTATATTCTATCTCAAAGAAATGGAGGCGAATTTAAATGTTTAAACATCGTAAGCATCATTGTCATTTTCCAAAGCCAAAAAAACGTGTCTTTAAGAAGATCATTAAGGTGACTGTCATTAAGTTTAAACCTAAATTTGAACGTGATCATCGGAAACATGAAGATTTTGATAAGAAATGTCATTGCCGGAAACGTCATCATCGCCATCATCGCCATCATGACTGTCATCGTCGTCACCACAAATTCTACTAAGATGAAGATGGTAGGAGGCGGGGCTAGACTGCCCGCCTTCTCTTAGTACGAGGATTTTGGAAGATACTTGCACAAAAAATACTTGCTCTAATATAAGCGCTATGCTATTCTACCAGTAAATAGATTGCACGTGACGGAAGCACCGTTCACCAACCGTATGTACTTACGGATGGATGAACGGTGCTTTTTTGCGTTGTTGTGTTAGGGAAGGGATGAGCATTATGATTCCAGTGAAAGTGGTATTAGCCGTAGAAGGTCGGGATTATATTGAGCCGCTGCTGAATTATGTTCACGTAAGCGAGTACGCTAGAAGGCTGAGAATAACGGCTTTTTCGCAACCGGAGGCATTTCATCAATACATGATGGAAACCAGCGGAATGAAAAGACCGGATGTGGTGGTTGGTGAAACTCCCTTTTTGAATCTATGGACAGACAGGGAAGCTGCTGATATTCCTTGTTTGGTATTGCATGAGGGAGAACAAGTGAGCGAATATGGACAGCCTTTATTAAAATATCAGCCTTTATCTGAACTGGTCGGTTTTATTTTGGAAACGGCGAGACAGAAGTCAAATGGTCGGAAAAGTGTAAACAGCCGGGAAGGTGGGATGATTATCGGCATGGTAGCAGCTTCCGGAGGACTGGGCAAGACAACGGCCGCACTCAATATGTCCAAACAGCTGGGGAATGAGGGATATTCGGTATTCTATCTGAATCTGGAGACGGTGGATTCAAGCTCATTATTCACTGGTTCAGGCAGTGCTAGCGGAGCAGAAGGAGAAGGGCTGTCCAGGCTGCTCTATGATCTCAAGGCAGAAGGGAGTGAGGAGACTCCGTTATCCATTGCTTCCTATTGTGTTCGTCGCCCTGAAATTCAGGCGGATACTTTTCAGCCTGTCTATAATCGCAAGGAGCTGACGGATATGACTTGTGATGAAGCGAAAGAGCTGATTCGAACAGTTGCCGAAAGTGGACAGTATGATGTAGTGATCGTAGATGGCGATTCTGAAAAAGGTGATCGGGCTCAAGCCGTGCTTGAAGCTAGTCATAAGCTGATTTGGCTGCTGGCAGACGATTTAATGAGCATGCACAAGTGCGGATTATGGCTGGATGTTTTAGAAACCACGCGGCCTGAAGGGCTTGAAGACATGATATGCAAAACCAGCTTTGTGGTGAACCGCTATATGGGAACTATGATCAACTCGTTACCTCGTGACTTCATGGAGCTAAACGGAGCCTTACCCTATATACCTTCATGGAAACAGATGCAGCACCGTGAGCTGTTGCTAAGTTCACCAATTTATCAGCGGGAAATTCGTCATCTATGCCGCGAGCTGCTGAATGTGGACGGTGTAACACATCCGGCCACCGTTTGGTCTTAAAAGGGGCTGATGAACATGAATGAGGGACGATTTAAGGCATTGCGAGCAGATATCCGAAACGGGCTGGACGTAACGTCTTCGGTAAAGGATGCAGATCTGGTACGGCATATTGAAAATCGAATTTTACACGATGTAGAGCTGGTGGGCTTAACTTCCCGTGAGAAGCACGCACTTGTCCGCAAGATTTTTAACTCTTTCCGTGGGCTGGACGTACTCCAGCCATTGATTGACGACCCGACCGTTACGGAAATTATGATCAACAGTCACCGGGAAATCTTTGTGGAGCGGGCTGGTGAGGTGATGCAGGTATCCGATCAATTTGAATCCCGCGAGCGACTGGAGGATTTAATCCAGACGATTGTAGCCGGGGTGAATCGAATTGTGAATGAGGCTTCCCCCATTGTGGATGCCCGATTAAAGGATGGATCACGCGTAAATATTGTGCTACCTCCGGTTGCTCTCAAGGGTCCGACGATGACCATACGGAAGTTTCCCGAGCGTCCTATGACGATGGATGACTTGATACGAATGGGTGCGCTGGATGCAGAAGCCGCTGCTATGCTCAAGGACTTGGTACGTAGCAAGTACAACATTTTTATAAGCGGAGGAACGGGTTCTGGTAAAACAACTTTTCTGAATGCATTATCCCAATTTATCCCGCCATCTGAACGGATTATTACCATTGAAGATTCAGCAGAGCTGCAAATTGTGACGGTCCCTAATCTGGTTTCCATGGAAACACGGAATGCGAACACCGAGGGGAAGGGAGAAATCACAATTCGTGATCTGATTCGTTCCTCCCTGCGTATGCGGCCCAACCGCATTGTGGTGGGTGAGGTCCGGGGGAGTGAGGCATTGGATATGCTGCAAGCGATGAACACAGGACACGATGGATCGCTGTCAACTGGCCACGCAAATAATATCCGCGATATGGTCAGCCGGCTGGAAACGATGGTGCTGGGAGGGGCAGAGCTTCCGCTTGGAGTAGTACGACAGCAGATCAGCTCGGCTATTGATATATTTGTTCATCTGTCACGGATGCGCGACAAATCCAGACGAGTGCTGGAAATTAGCGAAGTGATTGGTTTTGAAAAGGGTGAGGTGACGCTTAACCCCCTTTATCGGTTTCAGGAGCGAGGAGAAAGCAAGGGGCGAATCGTAGGAGGTCTGGAACGTTGTGGCGAGGGTCTGCAACATACTTTGAAGCTGCAAATGGCCGGGATCAATCCGGAAAACTGGCACAGGGGAGGCGTATCAGCGTGAAGTCAGGAAAAACGGCGGCCAAGCAAGTATCACGTGAGGCCCCTTCTCTGCCAGATTATACGGTGTATACATTATCGACAGTCCAAAAAAGTCTGTGCATATTCTTTAGTGGCGTGTTGTTCGCGATGATCGGTTATCTATTTTATCACCAATGGATATTATCGTTGCTGTGCGCTGCCGGGGCTGGGGTGATGCCTCGTTATTTTAGGCAATTTTTGCTGCAAAGACGCAGGTCTGCCCTAAGCATCCAATTCAAACAGGCTTTATATTCGCTCTCGTCTTCTCTTTCAGCGGGAAGGTCGGTGGAGAATGGTTTTCGTGAGGCTGTAGAGGATTTGAGATTGCTTAGTCCAGATGGAGATCACGACCTGATTTTTGAATTTAACATCATTACCGCCTGTATCGAAATCGGACAGCCTGTAGAAACCGCTTTGCAGGATTTGGCCCGTCGGGCCCAGATGGAGGATATTACTAATTTTGCGGATGTATTTGCGGCTTGCAAACGAACCGGAGGTGATCTGGTGGAAGTCGTAAGACGAGCTTCAAGTGTCATTGGTGAGAAGCTGGAAATTCAGCAGGAGATCGGTGTAATGATTGCGCAGAAACGTTTTGAATCGAGGGTTATGTTTGCGGCGCCTTTTTTGTTTGTATTGTTTATGACCATGACAGCGGGTGATTACATGATGCCCTTATACAGCGGTACAGGTATGATTTTATCAACCTTTTGTTTATTGGTGCTTGGTGGGTGTCTCGTGTGGATCAACCACATTATGAAGATTGAAGTGTAAGGAGAGATGGGTGTGGTGATGTTGATTTGTCTGGTCATGCTGGTTCTGCAAGTGGGAGGTTGGGTGGTGCTGAACCAGATGCACGGTGCTAAGTATGCGCATTTTCGCCATATGAAGTTGGAGGGACTGCGGCTGCAAAGACTTTCAGTCCCATTTGTACACATGATTCATGCTTCACGTGCTACTCATAGACTGCCTTTGCTAATGTTCAAGCTCCAGCGTTCGGTGCAAAAGCTGTATGGTATGCGTAACAGCGGAGAAAAAACGATGCTTTTTCTGGCAGAAATGTTGGGTTACGGATATATGATGGCTGCTGGTGGAGCTATAATATCGCTTTTGCTGGGTGGGGATGCGACCGGGCTGGTGCTCGGATTGGGACTTGGTCTTCTGGTACCCATCGCGCTGATCAAGGATTTGCACGGGAAAGTACAGAAGCGGGATCAGCAAATTTTAATGGAACTGCCTGAACTGTTGAGTAAAATGATGCTTTTAGTAGGTGCAGGTGAGACGGTACAACGGGCATTGCTACATTGCGTGGAACGTAAAGGGGCGGATACGGAACATCCGTTGTATCGAGAACTGAGGCAGACGGTGGCAGAATGGGAAAGCGGCTTTTCCTTTCAACAGGCATTTGAGCACCTGAGCAAACGTTGTGGTATTCAGGAAATGACAGTATTTACGACGACAGTTTTGTTGAATATGAGGCGCGGCGGGAGCGATTTCGTGATGGCTTTACGTGAGTTGTCCCAGACGTTATGGGGCAAGCGGACTTCAATTAGCCGCACAAGAGGGGAGCAGGCTTCATCTAAGCTGGTATTCCCGATGGCGCTGATTTTGCTAACGGTAATTGTGCTGGTGGGCGCTCCGGCTTTAATGATGATGAATATGTAGGAGGAATACAACGATGATGACATTAGTAACAGGCAGTATTCGTAAATTGTACAAGGATGAGGATGGTCTGGGTACGTTAGAAATGATCCTGATCATTGCCATTCTGATTGCGGTGGCAATTATTTTTAAGGATCAGATCAAGAAAATTGTAGAAGGGCTTTTGAAAAAGGCGGATAAAAAAAGTAACGATTTTATGGATTCATAATGCTGCGCAAATTAGCACAAAAAGAGGACGGGAGCTTCTCCTTGGAAGCTTCCCTCGTCTTTCCCATTCTATTGCTGGTCATTTTTGTGATGTTATTTTTTTGCCTATATATATATCAAAAATCTATATTGGTGCAAGTCGCTTCTACTGCTTCAGAAAGAGCCGCTTACAGCTGGGATAACAGCTTCAAGGACCCACGTACAGGAGCATTTGCGCAAGGGCAACGGGATTCTCTCTATTGGCGCTTGAAGGATGATGTTATGCTGGGAGCCCTGTTTGGCTGGACCGGAGCCAACAATCAGGAAAATGTACAGGTGCCGGGCGGCAATGGGGGAGGCTCGTTACCTGCTCAAAAGCTGTCCAATGCAGAAAATAAAATGCCTGCGGGCATGCAGGGGCAGATGACATATGAGAACAGTATGATTCACCGTAAGGTGACCACAAAGTTAAATAAGATCGTGAAGGTACCTTTGCTGAATCAGTTTTTAGATCAGACAGATTTGCAAGGGAAAATGAGCTCTGGCGTGGTCGAACCTGTGGAATGGATTCGTACGGTGGAGTTGGTCCGTTATTATGGTGCGAAGTTTATGGGCAGAGGATCAGGTGAAAAGGTAGATTCGGCAGTTGTAGGCAAAGTATTGATGCAATATGGTCAAAATGGTCAGTGAGAAGTAAGGAATAGGAATGTAACTGGGAAGGAGGAAGCGGGTGTTTGGTAAGGGTCACAATACAAAGGACGGGGAATCAGGTGCTGTCACGGTCTTTTTAATTCTGATTTTGGCGGTCATGTTCGGTTTTATTGCTGTATTTATTGATTACGCGAGAATTGCTGCACTGCATGTGCAGACCGAACGGCTGACCCATGCGGCGGTTCGTTCAGTGATGTCTGCTTATGATCCGACATTACAACAGGAGTACGGTTTGTTTGCTTATGGCGAAGGCGGCGGAGAACAAATTATGGTCAAAGTGCTGAATGATAGCGCGCGGCGTACGGCACGCGCAGAAACGCTACCGCTTATGAATATGAAGCTGGATTCTAGTTCCCTGCAAATGGAAAGGGAGCTTGGTAAATATGCCATATTTAACGAGCAGATCCGTGAAGAGATGAAGTATAAAGCACCTGTCGATTTTACGTTTGAAGTGCTCGAAAAGCTGAAGCCGCTCTCTCAAAATATGAAAGAGGCTTCTCATACGGTAGATTTGCTGAAACGGCTGCAAAAGCTATACGACAGACGAGAGGCCAAACTGGATGACATGCTGGAGAAGCAGCGTAAAGCAGGAGCTTATATGGAAGAGGTTCGCAAGCGGATTATTAAACAGAGGGGCACCTATATGCCCAATCAGTATATATGGGACCCGCTTGAGGTTGTAGCCGATATTGCCGCTCAATATAAGCATTACGTACATGTATATGAAGACAATAAGAAGAGTGTGGACGACGTTAAAATCATGCAGATGGAAAAGTATGCACGTAGAGCGAGGGCAGCGCTTGATCGCCTGCGTCAGATCATGGTTCAGGCTGGGGAAGAACATGATAAGTTGCTTCTGGAAGCCAAGGAACCGTTAAATGAGGCCCAACAGATTAATGAAGAGATGCGCAAAGTCATTGCCCAATATAAGCAGAGGGCGGCCAATGCAGGCTACGATGAGGTTTCAGCAGCCCCTACTCCAAGCGGGACAGGCTCCAACGCAGATCCTTCGGTAGGAAGCGCACGGCAAAAAGCAGAGGATTTGTTGATTCCAGACAAGGAATTTGAGCAATGGGAAGCAGAAATTGAAAAGCAACGGACTTCTATAAATACTGCTAACAATAGAATAACGAGTATGATGCGTACGTTATCCTTTTATACAGATCCATTTTTGAATGCAGACATGCTCAAGCAAGAAGTCGCTTCTACGCTTAAGGAGATAGATAAATACTTAAATGCGTATGCTTGGGCGGGACCCGCCAATGTGCTCGACGGTGAAGCCAGGACGATGGATACGCGACGCGGCCCGGACAAAGAACGCAAGAAAATGGAAAAAGAGGCGAAAAACAAACTCAAACAAGCCTATCGGATTATTGAGGTTCTATCCAAGGGTAAACAAAGTGCAGAACAATTCCAAAATCTGGAGCAGTATTACAATGAAAGTATTTCGTTTAACCAGTCTACATCCAGTCCATCTGTATCCGCTGATTTGTCCTATGACACCTATGATGCAGCAGGATCTTCCATGGATAGTATGGATGGTCTATACGGTGCGGCATCCAATTTACTGACTCAACTGGGAGACGAGTTTTACCAGAATGAATACGCGCTTTCTTACTTCCATCATGTGGATTTTAGTCGTTTTGGCAGTTTGGCCGGATCGGGTGGAAATGTGGGAAATGCTGCACAGATTTTGGGAGATCAGCTGGAGGTGAATAATCAGGAAGTTGAGTACATCTTGTATGGGTTCCATAATCCGACGGGTAATCTGGCATCCGCCTATGGAGAAATTTTTGCTATGAGACTTGCCATTCGAACAATGGAGGGATTGGTTAAGAACAGCTCAAAAGGTAATCCGCTGGTCGTTTTGGCGGCAGCTTTGTTATATGGAGTAGAAAAAGCGATAGAAGACATGATTATGCTGGCACAAAAGGGGGACGTGCCATTGTCTGATTTTCTGAAATTTCGAATGACATACAAGGATCATTTGCGATTGTTCCTGATGCTCCATAGCAATAATGAACGAAAAATGTCCCGTATGCTGGCTCTGATCCGTCTGAATACAGATGTCAATCCTGCTGAGCGGCAAACGTATGCAACGGGTGAGGTCAAGAATGGGATGAGGCTGTGGTTTCTACCTGGGGTAATGAAGATGCTCGGGACCGCCTCAAAAGAAGGCGAGAGTATTAAGGGAAGTGTGTACTATGTCACGAAAACAGCGCATTTTTCCTATTAATCGGTGTTTACGGAAAGTTTGTGGGCAAAAGCAATGTGAACAAGGAAGTATTGTTTTAGAAGCGTCATTGGTGTTGCCAATGTTTCTGTTTTTTATTATTTTTCTCATTTATATGGTTCAGATGACACTGGTATCTACAGCGTTGCAGACCACCGCTTCAGAAGCGGTTAAACAGGTTTCGGCTAAAATCTACCCAGTTTCTCTAGCCGTGGAGGCGGCGTCCGCAAAAATAGATGCAGTGCGTGAACCGCTGGATGAACTGCCCAAGTTATCTGTGAGTGAATATGCAAGCCAATTCGCTGCCCAGTTGCCACCTCCAATTGGTGATTGGGTAGAAAGCGCTGTTCAGGGCGGTCAAAAGCCGATGGAGGAACTGCGGGGGCGATTTACGGAAGCTGCACTCGATCCTGTTTTGAAGCCGATGCTAAAGCCTTTTATGGAGGAAAGCATTCTGGAATATGACCGTATTCATATAACGAGCGTACATGTACCTGCTCTTACAGGAACTAAGGACCCTTATTTTAGAGTAGAACTGTCGTATGAACTGCCGATGAAGGTTCCTTTTCTGTATCGCAGCATTGTGCTTCAGGCGGCAGCTGAGGAACGTCTTTGGATTGGCGACACAGGGGAAGGAGCAGGTACAGGAAATGCGACGGGGGACAAGGATGCGGAGCATTCCATACAGTTGCTCGTTAAGCCTGAACCTGCTGTGAAGGGTGTGTACAATTTAATCAAGGCCAAGGTTGAGCCTGGGACGACTGCTAACCTTTCTGTGCTTTATAAGTCGGGTGAAAGCACAGCTCAGCACTTGGGCTGGACCTCTGCCAACGCGGACGGGATTATAGAATGGAACTGGTTTGTGGGAACGAACACAACACCTGGTCAATGGAGCTTTGTAATTGAAACAGAGGTTGGTCAACGTATAGAAGTTCCGTTTACCGTGGAAAAGCCAGCTGATGGATAGGATGGATATAGACTTGTAGGGATAGCTACGATGGAAAATGATTTGGCAGTCTGCTAGTTCTATTTTTATAAAGGGGGAAGATCGCATTGACGTGGATGTATATTGTATGCGGAGTTCTGCTCGCGATTGCGTTAGTTACGGATTTACGTAGCATGAAAATCCCTAATAAGCTTACATTACCCGGCATAGTGGTAGGCTTAGTATTCAATACTCTATTTGGGGGGTGGCACGGTTTTTTATTTGCTGTTGCTGGACTGGGTACCGGATTTGGGTTCATGCTGATTTTGTACTGGATGGGAGCTGTTGGTGCAGGAGATGTGAAGCTGTTCGGCTTGATTGGAGCATGGACAGGTGCCGCTTTTGCATGGCAGTCAGCTTTATATTCGATTTTTTTTGCAGGTATTATTGGCATAGGGATTTTGCTATGGAAGAGGGAAACCATCATGAGACTGCAGCGCGTAGCTTTTAATTTAGGAGGATTTTTTCTATTTCGCAGCGGAAAAGCACTGACCAGTGGAAATGAAGCACACCTCAGGTTTCCTTTTATGACGGCAGTCATTCCGGGGGCGATCAGTGCTTATCTTTACTTCTTGCCATGACATGTCCGCTGGGGGAGATCATGCTACCTCACGGAGATAGGAAATTGTTAAGGAGGTCATGAATTGTTTGGTTTAAGCAGGGATTTTGCCCGGAACGGCGGGACATTTATGATTCTAAACAAGGAAGACGGGCTCAAAACCGATGATTTAAATTCCGTACAAACTGGAATGATGACTGGTAATCGGATTCCCGGTCTACTGGAACTTAGAATAAAGGAAGTCGATTTTCAGATTGAGTTACATTACGACATTTCGGGGCAACGCATGCTTTCCCAATTATGGAAAGGTGGGGGCGTGTCGACTTCTGATTTCTACCGGATTCTTTTTGAAGTGGCAGATGCCCTCCATCGCAGCCCGCAATATATGTTAGATATTCGCCAGTTTATTTTGCACGAGGATTATATTTTTCTAAGTGGTTCAGGTACAAGGGAAACCGCCAGTTTAACCTATGTTCCTTTACGCAGTGTACAGTATGCAGGGCAAACAGGCAGTCAATTTAAGCAGATGGTTATTCGTTTAATGACTCGTGTGGCCCACTTTCAGGGAGAAAATATACAACGCATACTCGATCTGTGTGATAGAAATGAATTTGAATTGGGTTTGCTAAAGGAACTGCTGTTGCAAGGAATGAAGGCTGGTACAGAGAGTGTTAGCGTGCAGGCAGAAAGTATGGAAGAGCGAGCTTTTTCATCAGCTGATCCTATCCTATCTGCCCATACCTCACAGGGGAACTATACGGATCGTGGCGGAACATACGCGCGAGAGCATCGGGAAACTCTACAGGAGATTCAGGAGCTTAAACGGATCAATCGGCTCAAACCGTCCGTGAAACCAGAGGAGAATTCCGAGCATGTAACAGAAAACGAAGTAGAAGATGTGGAGTCTGGATTGCAAAAATATAAAACCTACATTGCTCTCGGATGTCTGCTCGCTTCGGCCATCGTGTGGCGTTATATTTATCTGGACCATCCAGAGACGGTACCGTTGATTATTTCCATGGTGCTGACCTTGGTACTTGCCGCTGTTGCTTATATAAGCTGGACGGGGAAATGGGAGCGCAATCGAACTTCATCTCATATGTACAGCGATTCAGTACCTGTATTGGATTCGGAATGGTTAGGAACTACTTCTTCCCCAGCACAGCGCAAAAATGATCGTTATCAGGTAGATAAGCTGACCGGATTTGTAGCGGGACGTCATCATCAAGACAAGCAATCTTCCGATTCGAGTGATCAAGGGCCGGAGGACTGGAGATGGACTTTTCCAAACTCAGAATCTAAGAGCGTGGGAAATCGAGTTACGGAAAATAGTAAGAAAACTTCAGCAAATTGTGACTTACACGAGCCATCGTGGAAAGGTGCGGAACGGGGAAATGAATTGGAAGCCAGTGATACCAGCGAGGCTTATTATAAGTCTCTCTCCGGGGTAACGGAGCTTCTAAATGCTGCATCTAAGCAGGAAACGATGCTGCTTCGTGCAGATCAAGAGATGCAGATTTCACCAGTGCAGCAATCACCGATGGCTTGCCTGGATCGCAAGCCACCAGGTAGTGGAGGGACAGAGCGCATCCGGTTGCAGCCAGACCAATTCGTTGCAGGCAGTTTTATCATCGGGAGAGATCCGCAACTGGTTCAGTTTGTAGAGCATACGGATGGAGCTTCCCGTTCTCATATTGAGCTTTGCATAGTTACAGGAGAACATAGCCACATTGTTAAGGATTTATCCTCGACGAATGGAACTGTTCTGAATGGAGAGCCTATGGTGCCTTATAAGGAGTACACAATGAAGGATGGAGATACTTTTAAAATCGCTGGAGTTTCTTATACTTACCGGTTGGACTCTTTTAAATCCTCCAATGCATCATAAATGAAGGTTATATGGATATATGTCAAGAAGAGGCCTGTTATATTCAGAGCCTCTTTCTTTTCCTCTTTTTCAATTCAATGCTGTTTTTGGGAAGAATGGAGTTCTTTAAGAGCGTCCTTAAGTGAAGGATAGTGAAACTTAAATCCGTGCTCCAGCGCTTTGCGCGGTATCACCTTCTGACCATCCAATACTAGCGTGCTCATCTCACCAACTAGCTTTGAAACGAGAATGCTGGGGACGGGAAACCAGTACGGACGGTGATATACCGTAGCTACTGTCCTCCCAAACTGGTCGTTCGTCAAGGGTTGTGGTGATGAAGCATTCACTGCCCCGACAATTTCCGTCGTATGGATGCAGTACGTGATCAGACGAACGATATCTTCAATATGAATCCAGCTCATCCATTGATGGCCGCTACCTATTTTGCCGCCGAATCCGAAGCTATAAGGCATCTTCATGAGTGGGAATGCCCCTTTTTTTCTGTCCAGCACAAGGCTAATGCGTAACTTAATTAAACGGGCTTCAGAAGGGTAGGCATTGGCTGCTTCTTCCCATTGCTCAACCACCTGAGACAGAAAATCTCCCGAACAGCGCGGGCTCGTTTCATCGAATGTTTCGGTCAGGGATGTACCATAGGCGGCAACAGCAGAAGCCTGAATGATTACTTTCGGTTTTTTTTGTAGAGCATTCAATGCTTGAGCCAACCGGGCAACAGATAGCAGTCGAGATTGAAGAATTCTTTGTTTGGACTTATCCGTCCAGCGCTGATTCAGCGTTTCGCCTGCTAAATTAACGACCGCATCTGTGCCTTCCAGTACTTCAGGCTTTTGTTTTAATTCGTTCCAGCTCATATATTGCAAGCGGGGGCTCGCTTCGTGTCCTACCAGTGGCTTGCGGGTAACGACTTTCACGGTGTATCCGTCGTCTAGCAGGCTTTTGACCAGTGCACTCCCCACCAATCCAGTTCCTCCACATACGATGATGTTCATGGAGCCAGCTCTCCTTCCAATTCACAAAAAATACATCTGTTATAGAATATAACCCTTTTCGAGAGAAAAAAACTTCATATGAATGTCCTTTATACGGTTAAGTGTCAATCCATGATTTTATTTACCCCTGTTTGACTAACATATATTCTGATGTGTACTTTATCTACGTATTCCCTTAATAGAGTTATTTGAGGATTTTGCAAAAGCCCAATAAGCGACTTTCAATGAAGAATATATAGATCGAAATGGTCTGGTTCGTCTGTATATTGCACTTTGGAGCGACTGGAATCGAATTTTGCAAAATCCTGATTTAAGAAAGTTGCCATAAAAGCTATGTTGTTTGATTTCAATAATCACGTTAAAATGATTAAATTAAAATAAGACAAGCATAACAGGATAAGGGGATGAATCAGGGTCATGCTGAAAATTGGTTCTCATGTGTCCTTCTCGGACAAGGGTCTGCTCAGCGCTACAAAAGAAGCGTCTACTTACGGGTCCAGCTCCTTTATGATATACACGGGAGCACCGCAAAACACGCGTCGTAAGCCGATGGAGTCCATGTATTTGGAGGAAGGCAAGCAGTTAATGGCTGAGAAGGGAATGGAAGATATCGTGGTGCATGCCCCGTATATCATCAACCTTGGCTCTTACAAAGAAAATACCTATGAGCTTGCGGTCAGCTTTCTTCAGGAGGAAATTCGGCGCACACACGCGATAGGTGTGAAAAATATTGTGCTGCATCCGGGCGCTTTTACCGATAAGGATGCGGAATATGGAATCGGGCGTATTGCCGATGGTTTGAACGAGGTACTGAACGGCGTGAAGGAGACAGATGTTAACATCGCGCTTGAAACGATGGCAGGCAAAGGAACGGAAATGGGGCGTAGCTTTGAGGAGATTGCCTCCATTATAGATAAAGTAGAGCGTAACGAGCGTCTTACGGTTTGTATGGACACCTGTCACATTCACGATGCGGGTTATGATATCGTAAATGATCTGGACGGTGTATTGGAGCAGTTCGACCGTATTGTCGGCTTGAATCGCATTGCAGTTGTTCACATTAATGACAGTAAAAATCCAGTTGGCGCTCATAAAGACCGCCATACTCCGATCGGATCAGGCTGGATTGGCTATCAGACTATTCATAATGTGGTGCATCATGAAGCACTTCAAGGACGTCCGTTTATTTTGGAGACGCCATGGATTGGGAAGGAAGCCAAAACTCAGCGTCCGATGTATGAGGTTGAAATTGCCCTGCTTCGCGGAAATGTAAAGGAGCGCTTTGGGGATGAGTTTTTGGGTCAGGTAGAGCAATTGCATTCGTTTTTCAAAAAACAGGATGTGGATGTCCGTAAATTTGTTCTGGACACCTGGGCTCTGCTGAAAAATGATGCCAAAGCAAGAAAAGCCGATCCACGTGAGCCGTTGGAGCGTCTGTATGACATGATAACGGAAGCAGCACTATTTCCAGATTTGAGCGAAGAACACATTAATCAACGGTTGATTGCCTGGTTTGCCGGCAGTCATTTGCCAGTGACGGTATAAGCTAAGGGGGATTAATAGCCACATGGAAATTCACGTAAAACATCAGCCAAATAGCACTCTATCTGCCCATGAAAACCGCGCGCGTATGCTTGTATCTTGTCCAGATGGACCAGGTATTGTAGCGGCCGTGTCCCGTTTTTTGTACGAGCATGGGGCCAATATCGTTCAATCTGACCAATATACAATGGACCCGTCGGGCGGTATGTTTTTTATGCGGATTGAATTTGATCTGCCGAATTTGAGTGCAACCCAGCCACAGTTGGAGCAGGATTTTGCCGCTGTTGCTGAGCAATTCCGTATGGAGTGGACGATTTCTGCGGTTAGCCGCAAGAAAAAACTGGCTATTTTCGTTTCCAAAGAAGATCACTGTTTGGTAGAACTGCTGTGGCAATGGCAGGCAGGAGATCTGGACGCGGATATTTCATTGGTGGTTAGTAATCATCCGGATATGAAGGAGTATGTGGAATCGTTTGGTATCCCATATCACCATATTCCGGTAACCGCCGATACCAAGCCGGAGGCGGAGCGTCGCCAACTAGAGGTTATTGGCGAAGACATTGACGTTATCATTTTGGCCCGTTACATGCAGATTATATCTCCCAAGTTTATTGAGCATTATCGCAACCGAATTATCAATATCCATCATTCCTTTCTGCCTGCATTCGTGGGTGGGAAGCCATATGCCCAAGCCTATAATCGCGGTGTGAAAATTATTGGTGCTACTGCGCATTATGTAACTGAAGAATTGGACGGCGGCCCGATCATTGAGCAGGACGTGCAGCGTGTAAGCCACGGAGATGATGTAAATGAGCTAAAACGGATCGGTCGCACCATAGAGCGGGTCGTTTTGGCAAGAGCCGTGAAGTGGCATGCAGAGGATCGTATTCTGGTTCATGAGAACAAAACAGTCGTTTTTAACTAATCTTAAAATTTTAGAAAAAATTTGTGAATCTATATTTTTTGTTAAACAAAGCCCATCGCATAACGGGCTTTGTTTTTTTATATAAGGATTTTGCAAAATCCTCATGTGAATTATTAGCCTTATAGCCGGTCAGTACATAATATTTTTGTGATTTTATATTTTTTTAAATGAGGTTAATACATTACGGGTATATTTATATGAGGACACGGTACTACATTTCCCACAATCATCTTTATAAACGATCTGGCAAACTTTCACGGCAAATGGTACAATACTTAAGAATGTATAAGTCATATTGAAACATTCAAGCAGATTCACTCACTTCAACAGATATCGTTTTTGTATCAGGCGGTGATGTTGGGGAGTATGACCGAATGCAATTGACATACTTTTTACAATATGAGGAGGCTAACCATGACTGACCAGAACCAAGCGATTCAAAAGGATGAAAACTCCACGATCGACAATTTGTCCATCACAACTATTCGTACGTTGGCAATTGACGCCATCGAGAAAGCAAACTCGGGACATCCTGGTATGCCGATGGGCTCCGCGCCAATGGGATACCAACTTTTTGCTAAAACGATGAATCATAATCCCGATCAACCTACATGGGTTAACCGTGACCGTTTTGTATTGTCTGCAGGACACGGTTCCATGTTGCTATACAGCCTTCTGCACCTGAGCGGCTATGATCTTCCTATGGAAGAACTGAAACAATTCCGTCAATGGGGTAGCCTTACACCGGGCCACCCTGAGTTTGGCCACACTGCTGGTGTAGATGCTACAACCGGTCCTCTGGGACAAGGTCTCGCAATGTCCGTAGGTATGGCAATGGCTGAAGCTCAACTGGGCGCAACATATAATAAGGACGAATTTAAAGTTGTAGATCACTTCACGTATGCAATCTGCGGCGATGGCGATCTGATGGAGGGTATTTCCCACGAGGCTGCCTCGCTGGCTGGTCGCTTACAACTGGGCAAGCTGATTGTATTGTTTGATTCCAATGATATTACACTGGACGGCAAGCTTAATCTGTCCTCTTCCGAGAGTGTTGCCAAACGCTTTGAAGCTTACAACTGGCAAGTACTGCGCGTAGAAGATGGTAACGACCTTCCAGCCATCCAAAAAGCCATTGAAGAAGCGCAAGGCGACTCGACACGTCCTACGCTGATTGAAGTGAAAACTGTCATCGGCTACGGAAGCCCGAACAAACAAGGTAAAGGCGGACACGGCGGTACTCATGGTTCCCCGCTGGGATCAGAAGAAGCCAAGCTGACTAAAGAATTCTACAAATGGGTATACGAAGAGGACTTCCACGTACCACAAGAGGTTCGCGAGCATTTTGCTAAAGTAAAAGAGCGCGGTATCGCAGCGAACAAAGCATGGGATGAACAGTTCGCCAAATACAAAGCAGCTCACCCTGATTTGGCAGCTCAGTTCGAAACAGCTGTAAACGGCGATCTCCCAGAAGGATGGGATCGTGACCTTCCGAAGTACACGACTGAAGACAAAGCCGTTTCGACTCGTGTAGCTTCTGGTAATGCTCTGAATGGATTAGCTCCAAACGTACCTTTCCTAACAGGCGGATCTGCCGATCTGGAGAGCTCCACGATGACACATTTGAACAACTTGACGAACTTTACGCCAGAAGACTACGCCGGTCGTAACATCTATTTCGGTATCCGCGAATTTGGTATGGCTGCTGCGATGAACGGTATGGCGTTGCACCAAGGTGTAAAAGTATTCGGCGGTACATTCTTCGTATTTACAGACTATCTGCGTCCAGCTGTTCGTCTGGCAGCTCTGATGGGATTGCCTGTAACCTACGTTCTGACTCACGACAGTATTGCTGTAGGTGAAGATGGTCCGACTCATGAGCCGATCGAGCAATTGGCTTCCCTGCGTATTATCCCGAACTTGACAGTAATTCGTCCAGCGGACGGTAATGAAACTTCTGCTGCTTGGGCTTACACGCTGGAAAACAAGAAAAACCCGGTTGCTCTGGTATTAACTCGTCAAAACCTGCCAATCCTGGCTGCTAGTGCTGAGCATGCACGCGAAGGTATCAAACGCGGTGCTTATGTGGTTGCAGATGCAACAGATGGCAAACCAGTTGCTCAAATTCTAGCTACAGGCTCCGAAGTGCAATTGGCTGTTAAAGCTCAGGAAGCACTGGCAGAACAAGGTATTCAAGTACGTGTTATCAGCTTCCCAAGCTGGGATCTGTTCGAAAAACAAGACAAAGCATACAAAGATTCCGTTCTGCTGCCAGAAGTGAAAGCTCGTTTGGCTGTAGAAATGGCATATCCACTGGGCTGGGAAAAATATGTTGGCGACCAAGGCGACATTCTCGGTATCAGTACATTCGGCGCATCCGCACCTGGCGATCGCGTGATTAAGGAATACGGCTTTACAGTAGAGAATGTTGTTAGCCGTGTGAAAGCTTTGTTGAAATAAAACATTGGAGCATCTAAAACAGACAGTCGTAACCTGAGTAAGGCTTACGGCTGTTTGTTTCATACAGTTGATGTTTTGCGAAAAGATCACTTTGGAATTCCAGTGTATTGTATACGTGATACAGTGTGTATTTTCATACTGAAGCTGGAATCAAATCTATGTTATGATGCACCAATATTCATTCAACCATTGAGAGCAGATGAGGGGATAACGAATGACACAGTTTGATGGAGTAAGCGTAGTTAAAAAAGCAAACGTTTATTACGATGGTCAGGTTACAAGCCGTACAGTCATCCTGGGTGACGGTAGTAAGGTTACACTGGGGATTATGCTGCCAGGAACGTACGAGTTCGGCACGGATTCCCGTGAGATTATGGAGATTTTGGCAGGGGATCTGAGAGTGTTACTTCCAGGTACTGAGGAATGGCTGGAAATACAAGGGACAGCAACCTTTCACGTACCTGCAAAGTCTTCCTTCAAGCTGGAAGTACGAAGTGTAACTGATTATTGCTGTTCTTATCCCGAATAGTAAGCTAAAACGGGTAAGCACACTCAGCCTTCAAGCTAAGTGTGCTTACCCTAAAGCTATGCCATATGTACACAAGCACAGCAGTATAGTTACACAGAAAGGTACAGCTTATTCGAGAGGTTGACCACCAATGGTGCGGCCAATCCATGCTTCGTATGTCTTCACGACAGCGGATAGGTCCTCGTCGCCGTAGCCTTGCGTTTGCCCGGCTTGAAATAGGCTTTTGGCAATGGATAACATAGGTGCGGGGATGGACAGGCTGTCTGTTAGTGAGGAAGCAAGCTTCAAGTCCTTAAGCATCAAGGCAAGTGAGAACTGGTTGCTAAAATCATGCTCAATGATTTTGCGCCCTTTCAGGTCAGCGGCCTTGCTGCCTGCCGATCCGAGTTGTACCAATTCAAGGAAGCTGTCTGCCGGGATGCCGGATTTAGCCGCGATAGCAAAGCCTTCAGCCAGAGCGAGGTTATGAATACCGACCATCGTATTATGAGCGAGCTTGGCTACGGCCCCGCTTCCATTAGGTCCCATATGAAGTACCTTTTTGCCCAGGGTATCAAAAACATCTGATTGTGCCGCAATGGCTTCTGCATTACCACCAACCATGAACACGAGTGTGCCGTCTACAGCGGCAGGCTTACTGCCTGTTACGGGAGCATCAATGAAGGAACAGCCCAGCTTGTCCGCTTCGGCGGCTAGTTGTTTGACCAGCTCAGGTGAAATCGTGCTGTTGTCCATCACGGTCATGCCAGCCGTAAGGCCGGCAAACACACCGTCTTCGCCGTAATAGATGTCACGAATGGAATGATCATCACTGACCATGGTAATGACCAAGTGCTGACCTTCAGCTGCTTCACGAGGGGTTGAAGCTGTACGTGCGCCTTGCTCTTCCAGTGGCTCGCAGCGCGAAGCGGTGCGATTATAAACTGTGACTCCGAATCCCTGCTTTAGCAGATTGGATGCCATCGGGGCGCCCATGGTGCCCAGTCCGATAAATCCGATGTTTTTCATTGCTAATCACCTTTCTTGTTGGAAGTTGCCGTCCGATGCAGATGCGAGTCGGCCCTGAATTGAATATTGAAACAGGTTGATCTCAGTTAATTGTAGCATGGGCATGCTACCCTATCTACAGGAGGGGCTGTCAAGCACAGGATACATAGGTAACGCAAGCTTGTCAGGCCCAGCAAATTAAAGTATCCTATTCCTAAGTCCTTATGTTCGTATTCATGGTCTTAGTAATACCAAACAGGAGGTTCCAAACATGTCTAAAAAAGTTATTTTTGATTACACTAAAGCTCTCTCCTTTGTAGGTCAGCACGAAATTGATTATTTTGCAGAGCCTATCAAGCTGGCTCATGAGCAACTGCACAACCAAACCGGTGTAGGTTCCGATTTCTTAGGTTGGATCGACCTGCCTACCAATTATGATAAAGAAGAGTTTGCGCGCATCCAAAAGGCTGCTGCTAAAATTCAAAGCGATTCCGAAGTACTGATCGTAATCGGTATCGGCGGTTCTTACCTTGGAGCACGTGCTGCGATCGAAATGCTGTCGCATTCTTTCTACAATGCACTGCCTAAAGATCAACGCAAGGGCCCAGCTATCTATTTTGCAGGCAACAACATCAGCTCTACATATGTGAATCATCTGTTGGAACTGATTGAAGGTAAAGACTTCTCTGTGAACGTCATTTCCAAATCAGGTACGACAACAGAGCCAGCTATCGCATTCCGCGTATTCCGTGCAGCTCTGGAGAAAAAATACGGTAAAGAAGAAGCGCGCAAACGTATTTATGCAACGACCGATAAAGAACGTGGCGCTTTGAAAAAACTGGCTAACGAAGAAGGCTACGAATCCTTCATTATACCTGATGATGTGGGTGGTCGTTACTCCGTGCTGACAGCAGTAGGCTTGTTGCCGATTGCTACTGCAGGCATTAACATCGAAGAAATGATGCAGGGGGCGGCAGACGCTTCCAAAGAATACAGCAACCCGAATGTAGCTGAGAACGAGGCTTATCAATATGCAGCCGTTCGTAACGCTTTGTACCGCAAAGGTAAAGCAATTGAAATTCTCGTAAACTATGAGCCGTCTCTTCATTTTGTATCCGAGTGGTGGAAACAGTTGTACGGAGAAAGCGAAGGCAAGGATTACAAAGGCATTTATCCTGCTTCTGTTGATTTCTCGACAGACCTGCACTCCATGGGACAATTCATTCAGGAAGGCAGCCGCAATATTTTCGAAACGGTAATCCAAGTAGAAAATGTACCTAGTCACATCACCATCGAAGCAGATGAGGATGATCTGGACGGACTGAATTTCCTGGCAGGCAAAACTGTGGATTTTGTAAACAAAAAAGCATTCCAAGGTACATTGCTGGCTCACACAGACGGACAAGTACCGAACTTGATTGTAAATATTCCTGACTTGAGCCCTTACTCTTTCGGCTATCTTGCTTATTTCTTCGAAAAAGCTTGCGGCATCAGCGGCTACCTGTTGGGCGTAAATCCGTTCGATCAACCGGGCGTAGAAGCTTACAAGAAGAACATGTTTGCGCTGCTCGGCAAACCAGGCTTCGAAAAAGAAAAAGCTGAGCTTGAAGCGAGATTGTCTGAATAAGAGTGCTGTAATCTCTGATGCGAAACAGGATTTCGGTCAGAAGTGTTATAGTGTATAGCATCAATTAAAGTACAGGAAAGCAGTTCACCAGCTGCCAGAAGCGGGGGACTGCTTTCTTGTAAAATGAAGTAAGGAAGGTTATACGTGTATGTTGGAACAATACCGAACCGTACGCGGTGCCGGCAACAAGGAAATTGTGATTCGAAAATCCCGTTTTATCGGCCACATTCAGCCTGTTCAAACTGAGGAAGAAGCAACTGCTTTCATAGAGCGCATCAAAAAAGAGCATTGGAACGCTACCCATAATTGTTCTGCTTACATGATTGGGGAAAGAGACGAAATCCAAAAGCAATCGGATGACGGAGAACCGAGCGGTACGGCTGGAAAGCCTATTTTGGAGGTAATCCGCAACCAGAAGCTGAAAAATGTCGCTATTGTTGTTACCCGTTACTTTGGTGGGATTTTGCTGGGAGCAGGCGGTCTGATTCGCGCGTATTCAGATGGTGCTGTTGCAGCAATCGAGGCAGGGGATGCAATTACGCGTGTGCTGCATCGTGAAGTTTTTGTAGAATTGGATTATACCTGGTTGGGCAAAGTGGAAAATGAATTACGCAATCGCAGCATCCGCACTGGAGAAACAATGTTTACGGATAAAGTTACCTTAACCTGTCTGCCGCTGGCTGGTGATGCGGAATCCTTTAGCAACTGGATAACAGACTTGACGCAGGGGCAATCGCTTGTGTCGGAGGGAGAGCAGCTTTACTTTATTGAAGGGGAATAAATAATATGGCTAGAAGAGCAGTAGAACAGGAGTTGTCAAGAGGGCGGATTCTGGAAGCGGCCAGGCACTTGTTTATTACCAAGGGCTACCGTGCGATTTCAATGCGCAGCATTGGCCAGCATCTGGGTTACAGTCATGGTTCGTTATACTATCATTTTAAAGAGAAGGCTGAACTGTTCTATGCCATTGTGATTGAAGATTTTAATACATTGCGTGGGATTCTACTGCAAGCAGCAACAGGCACACCTGATGATGGCTTGAGCAGACTAGAGTACTTGATGCTGGAATTTATCCGTTTTGGTTTGGAAAATCCATATCAATACGAAATTATGTTCATGATGCACGATGAAGAACTATTTGCATACTGTCGCACAGAGCAAAACCGTTGTGTCGAACTATTTGCATCCATGATCCGTCAAGAATTGAGTGGTCAGGGGCATTCGGAGGAAGATTGCTCAAGGGTACCGAAAAGTCTGTTTTTATCCATGCATGGCTTTGTATCCTTTTATATTCAGGACGGTTTAACATTTGAAGAAATTAGGCCCGCTGCTTTAGCACATGTAAAGCTGCTGTGCAGACACCTATGAGCGTACCTGCATTCACACGCTTCACCCATGAACATGTAGGGCGCTTTTCTAGGTGTATGCACTTCATGACGGTGACTTATCATTACGGTACTTTGCGAAAGCGACTAAGAATTTAACAGACGATGATGCATCCAGTAGGAAAACATCATGGTCTGTTTTTTTACCCGTTTCCGTCAGCCCTTCATGATTTTCACATGGTATTGACGTCTGCGTGGTCCGTCGAATTCACAAAAATAAAGTCCCTGCCATCGTCCGAGCAACAGCTTTCCATCATGGATGATGATCGTTTGTGAGGGGCCTGTCGTGATGGATTTTAGGTGGGACGCTGTATTTCCCTCCATATGGCGATATTGGGGATGCTCCCACGGATAGACTTCATCTAGTCTTAACATCACATCATGTTTGACATCTGGGTCTGCATTTTCATTAATGGCGATGCCGGCTGTCGTGTGTGGACAATAAACAAGTGCGGTTCCTTGTTGCACCCCGCTTTTTTCGATCAATGAAGCAACCTCTCGTGTAATATCGCGTATTTCATCTCGCTGTGTAGTAGATATTTCTAAAGTATGCAACAATAACTCCATCTCCTTTCTTCTTAATACTTTACCCTTTTAATTCCTAAGATAATATATAGAGTTGACGAAAATTACTTTCCTTTGATAAAGTATCACATAAGAAAAAACATAGTATATGCATTGGAATAATTAAATGATTTTAAATGAGGTACGTGCTTTGCGGTAAGCAAGGCTGCTGCTGTTCCTGAACAGGTCCAGAAGCGGAAAGGAAGTGTACGGATATGCATGTGGAAGTAAGAGGATTAAACAAGCATTTCGGTAATTTTCATGCAGTAAAGGACGTATCTTTTGATATTCAGGCGGGCCATCTTATTGGCTTACTCGGTCCAAGTGGTGGGGGGAAAACCTCCATTCTTCGCATTTTGGCGGGTCTGGAGCAACCGGATGCGGGAGAAATTCATTTTCATGGAAAAAGGGTAAACGAGCTGTCCCCGCAGGAACGTGGAATCGGATTTGTATTTCAAAACTATGCTTTGTTCAAGCACATGAGCGTCTACGACAATATTGCCTTTGGTCTGAAAGTGAAAAAAAGCTCCAAAACCCGTATCAAGGAACGGGTCACGGAGTTGGTCGAACTAACGGGGCTCAAAGGATTTGAGCATCGTTATCCGCATCAGTTGTCAGGTGGACAGCGACAGCGAGTTGCTTTTGCGCGTGCTTTGGCACCAGAGCCTCAATTGCTGCTGTTGGATGAGCCTTTTGCAGCTATTGATGCCAAGATTCGTCAGGAGCTGCGCACCTGGCTGCGAGAGTTGATTGAGCGGGTGGGCATTACTTCAATTTTTGTCACCCATGATCAGGATGAGGCGATTGAAGTAGCGGATGAAATTATGGTGATTAATCAGGGACGACTGGAGCAGAAGGGAACGCCTTGGGATATTTATAAAAAACCGGGTACCCCGTTCGTGGCTTCCTTCATTGGGGAATCTACGGTGATTGAACAGGCAGGCAGTCTCAAAGGCTTCGAAGAAGCTGCTGGAGTGGGAACACGTGCCTTGATCCGTCCGGAGTATATTGATGTCGGGCCAAGCGAGGAATTTACGCTTCTGTCGGCGACCGAGGAAGGCGTAGTGAAGCATTTGCATTTTCGTGGAAGTGAGTGGATGGTTGAAGTACAAGTTGGGGACCATCGTCTCATGACGTACCGTTCGCTGGAGAAGTCTACGCTGGAACCTGGTCAGCAGGTGCGAGTGTTGGTGCATCGAGCCTATCTATATAATGACCAGTCCAGCTGGATGGTGGAAAACCGCCTGAAGGAAGATCCCATGCCTATCATCATTTAAAAATCAGGCTTTTGCAAAATTCTCAAATATATATGATCACGCTTGGGGGGATGTCTAGCCTGATTTCACGGCTTTGGGCATGCTCCTTTTGGCGTTGGACGCTGGAAGGATTTATGCAGATGATTTACGTAGAATCGGTCTGTTCGTTATAATAGTAGTAAAAAGACCCAAATAGATAGGAGTTAAACCATGAATCGGCTTATTTTTCTTGGCACGGGGGATGCAATGGGGGTTCCGCGTGTATATTGTGATTGTCTCGTATGCACAGAAGCTCGCACGACAGGGGCGAACATAAGATTGAGATCGTCTGTGCTGATCGAAAGCGAGACGGAGGACTTTATGATTGATTGTGGCCCGGACTGGCGCAGACAGCTAGAATTACGCGATCTGCGTTTTATCCCTACGATCCTTGTGACACATGCACATTTTGACCATATTGGAGGATTACCAGAATGGGCAGATGCCTGTCGCTGGACTGGGAACAGAGGTCGATTGTACGCGCCACAGGAAGTGATCGACACGATCTTGCGGCAATTTTCCTGGCTCTCTGGAAATTTGGATCTTATTCCAGTAGATCAGGGAGCCCAACTTGGCGGGTGGAATATCCGGGGATGGCGTGTGAATCACGGGAAGAACGGATATGCCTACGCTTATCGCCTGGAAAAGGACGGCTTCTCGTGGGCCTACTGTTCGGATTCGATTGGATTAAATGAGGCGGAAATTCTCCCCTTGCACAATCTGAATCTGCTCGTCCTGGGAACGAGTTTTTATCATGAGGAGGCCGAGTATGCCACCCGTTCCGTATACGACATGCTGGAGGCTCAGGAGCTTATAGGAAGGCTTAAACCCCAAAGCACAGTATTTACACATATGTCCCATGATGTGGATGTCACACGCAACTATGGGCTTCTGGAAGGGATTAGTTTGGCACACACCGGCATGAGTTTGCCGTTAGAATAAAGGTGCATTTTACCTTTACATCGTTCGACTGATACGTAGAAGGGCGGAGATTCCTTCTTTGATTTGTAGCTCGTTGGCGTATGAATAGGACAGTCGTACATGCGTTTTACCCTCTGCGCCGATGGGATCAAATACATTGCCGGGGACAAAGGATACAGATTCTTGTACACTTTTGGCAAGTAATTCATTAGGTTTCAACGTAGAAGGCAGCTGGAGCCACAGGTTGAGTCCTCCCGCTGGGCTGGTCCATGTCCAACCGGAATCGCGGAGACTGTCTTCCATCGTTTCCTTACGAATCTGGAGCGCGATACATAGTTTTTTAATATGCTGCTGCATACGTGGAGATTGAAAGTATTCTAAAAATAGCTTTTGATTCAGCAGTGGCGATCCATTGTCCACCAACGCTTTGACGTTGAGCAGGCTGTTCATGAGCTGTGGTCGGCAGGTCACGGCTGCGATTCGTAGACCGGGTGCGACATATTTACTGTAACTTCGAATGTAGACGACGCTTCCCGAAACATCATAGGCGAAAATCGGAGAAGGAGGCTTTTGCCCAAAGCTGATGTCATAGGTGCTGTCATCCTCAACAATGAGGCAGCCGTAGCGCTCGGCTAGTTCAGGCAGTCGTTTGCGTTGCTCATCGGGGACCGTAAAGCCCGTCGGGTTGTGGAATGTCGGATTCATATAAAAGAGACGTGGTTTTTCCGTTTTCATGCACCACTCAATCTGGTCCATATCATATCCTTCTGGTCGAATATCGGTCATGGTCAGACGTGCGCCTTGTCTGCGGAATATTTCCATGGCAGGACCATAAGCAGGGCGTTCGATCAATACACGGTCTCCTGTATGGAGCAGAGATCGGGCAATTAAATCAATGGCTTGCTGTGCTCCCGAGGTAATCATCACTTCATCCGGTGATAAAGCAAAATGCTTATCCACGCTAAAATGCTGCGCCATGGCCTCCCGAAGCTCGGTATCACCCTGTACAGCGGAATAGGTGGCTGCTACTTTCGGATGCTTTTCAAAAACCTGCATCATCAGCTCTCCCCAAAATCGGTTGGGCAGGAGAGAGGGGTCAATCAGCGCTTTGGAAAACTGGAAATTCGCATTCACTGATTGAACGCGGGTAAGTCCATCCATTCCTCTCCAGGCTGAAACTGACGGATCATCTGCCGCATGGGCAGATTTGGAGTGAATCGTGAGGTCTATGGACGTATGTCTCGAGTAGCCAGCATATTTTGCATGTCCAGTCGCTTGGGAAGCATGAACGTAATATCCTGATTTGTCCCTTACATAGACCAGTCCTCGTTGCTTCAACTCCTGATATGCCCGGAAAACAGTTAGCCGATGTACACCCAGCTCCTGAGCCAAGCTTCGTACGGACGGCAGCTTCATGTCTGTTTGCCAATCCCCGCGATCGATCCGCACAGTTACATAATGGATAACCTGCTCATACAGCTTTAAGGCATGATCGGCTGGAAAAAGTAGTTCGCTGTTGTTCTTACCCATGCTATCCACGCTCCTTTGTGTGTATTGTACTATATAGCACTTCAAAAACGTATACAACTGTTCTGTAGTTATACAACTGTTCTGTTCGTCTCCCTGTATGCTTAAAAGCAACTGAAGGGAGAGGGACGTATCATGATTGGGATCGCGTTTACAGTAATGTGTCTTATTTTTGGCACAACGTTTTTGGCCATAAAAGTGGGAGTGGAAGCCGGGCTTCCGCCGTTTTTATCGGCAGGGGTACGTTTTTTCGCCGCAGGTGCGATATTATTTATTGCTATGAAGCTGACCGGAAAGGTGAAATGGTCGTTATTATGGCGTAAGGAAATGTTGCTGATTGGAGCAGGAACCACCTTCGGTACCTTTTCGGCCTTGTATTGGGCAGAGCAATATGTCAGCTCCGGGATCGGAGCTATTCTGTCAGCTACTGGGCCGATGATGATCGTCATTTTGCAATCTGTACTGCTACGGCAAAAAACGTCACGGATTACGGTCGTTGGCTGCATGATCAGCTTTCTTGGTGTGGTGCTGGTTGTGCTGCCCGGATTGGCGGTTCAGATCAGTGGTCTGTGGCTGGCGGGATGCCTTGTTATTTTGCTGGGGGAGCTGTGTTATTCAGGGGGAGCTCTTTATTCCAAGCGAGTGATGGATGTATTTCGTGAAACGAACCCGATTGCCCTGAATGCGGCGCAAATGATCCATGGGGGATGGATGCTGCTGTTACTGTCTGCGATCACGGAACCGTGGAGTTCTGAGGGGTGGCAGTACCTTCCTGCCATGGGGTCTTTACTCTATCTGATCCTGTTTGGTTCGATGATTGCACATACACTGTTCTACTGGCTCATGGAGCGTACAAATCCCCTGTTTCCGACGACGTGGCTGTATATATCACCGCCGATTGCGGTGGGCTTGGGAGCGTTGTTGTATGGAGAGCATGTAAGCTGGTGGATGCTGGTTGGGGTGCTGCTCATTGTGACCGGACTAATCCTTATGAACAATGGAATTATCCGTTTGGTGAACAGGCGTAAGTTACGTTCTGCTGCCTGATATTTTATAGCGGTCAGGTTATTATATGATCTGACAGAAAAGGCCTCCAAACTGTCGTATGTTACTGATCATGCGACAGTTTGGAGGCTTTGTTGTTGTATTACTTCATTTAAGAATTATGGGAGCAGGCACTTTTTGCTTATTCAACATTGAGTACGAATTTGTCGATGGCGTGCTTAACACCATCTTCGTTATTGCTGCGAGTGATGTAATCAGCCAGCTTCTTCAAATCAGGAATGGCATTCTCCATCGCTATGCCGAGACCAGCGCATTCAAGCATTTCATGGTCGTTCCAAGAGTCGCCGATGGCAATCGTTTCCGACAGTTCACAGCCAAAATGGTTTGCAAGGAAGGTAAGCGCGTGACCCTTGGTGCCTTCATGGTGCATAATTTCCAGAAAGTGAGGCTTGGATTTTGTAATGTGAACTTCATTGCCAAGCAGTACGCGAAGTTCAGGAATTAATTCATCCAACACTTCCGGCTCGTCGATAATCAGCAATTTAGGAGCCGGCTGCTCTATAACTTTACTGAATACAGGCTCTACAAAATATTCCGTGTTGTTCAGCTCCGTGTAATCTTTGATTTTCTGATTATCTTCACGTGTGTACAATTTGTCATCAATATACGTTTGTAGATGCAGATTGCGTTCCACGCAGAATTCATACAGACGACGTGCAGCCACGAGTGGAACATAACGCTCATACAGCACGTTTTCGTCCAGCAGGTTTTTAACCAAAGCTCCTTGATACGTAATGATCGGCACGTTCAAACCAGTCTGGCGAGCAATTTTGTGTGCAGAGGCATAAGCTCGTCCAGTAGCGAGGGTAACCACCACACCTTTCGCTACAGCAGCTTCTAATGCCTGTTGTGTCGCTGGTGTAACTTCTTTTTGGTCGTTAATGAGTGTATCATCAATATCAATGGCAATTAATTTATACATATCGGTATTCTCTCCTTTATCTCTATCATGGGGCAATGCTAAAATTGTATCTTATAATATTCAAAATGACAATATCGCAAGGAAAAGGGGACGGCTCCTATAAGAGCCTGTCCCCTTATAACCACTGAAGTATTGGTTTGAAACGATGGGAAAAAGTAACGGTTAGTCTTCCAAAAATACAAGTCCAACAAAATCGTCCAACTCAATATTACCAAAATAGTGCTTCAAATCGAGAGAGGATAAGGCTTGACGTACCTCACCTTCATCATAACGCTTGCCGCGCAGGATATTTTCAATATCAGCAACGTCACCCACACCGAAGAAATCCCCATAGATTTTAATATCACGAATGTAGCCTTCCTTAAGATCCATGCGGATATCAATAATACCGACTGGAAATTTACGTGTGTGCTTTATATTGCTCTCGGGGGATAGACCGTAGTTCCAATCCCACGATTGGTAACGTTCTTTGGATATTTCATGGATTTTGGCCCAATCGGTATCGGTGAGCTTATATTGAGGTACTTGATCCAATTCTGATCCGAATATGAAACGCAACAGTTCCTCGCGAAATTGCTCTATGGTCATCTCACGGTCCATCAGTTCGCTGATGTTAGCTACGCGACTGCGGACAGATTTAGTGCTTTTGGATTTGAATTTTTCGGGATTGGCATGCAGTGATGCAGCCACATTGTCCAGATTCAGGTTAAACATCAATGTACCGTGGCTGAACATACGTCCGCGTGTGGCAAATTGGGCGTTTCCTGAAATTTTACGTTCTCCGACCTGCAGATCGTTGCGGCCTGTCATTTCAGCTTCTACTCCCATTTGGCGCAGAGCATCAATCACAGGTTGCGTAAATTTGAGGAAATTATGAAAGGACTCCCCGTTATCCTTGGTAATAAAACTGAAATTTAAATTACCGAGGTCATGATATACAGCACCGCCGCCGGACAGGCGACGAACGACTTGAATATTGTTATCTCTGACAAACTCGGCGTTGATTTCTTCAATGGTATTTTGATGCTTGCCTATAATAATAGAAGGCTGATTAATGTAAAACAGCAAATAGCTGTCGTCCAGCGGTAGATGCTTGAGCGCGTATTCCTCAATAGCAAGATTAATGGCTGGATCGTGTATCCCTTGGTTGTCGATGAACAGCATGTCCATTCCTCCGTATATAAACTGTGTAATTTTATGTGTGCCTCCTTCTATTGTAACCCAAGTGAGCCATGTACAAAAGCTCATTTGCATTGACGGGACGCAAAAAGCAGCCTCATAATGGAGCTAAATGATTGGAAACGGGCGGAAAGGATGAGAGGCAATGATAGAGGTTTACGGTCATGGCGGGGACAGGGAAACAGCTGCGGCGACATTTGGCGGGACTGCTGCTGATTTTGTAGATTTTAGTGCAAATATTAATCCGCTTGGTCCACCGCCTGAGGTGCTTGAGGCGCTGCAACACTCATTTGACACTGTGATTCGCTATCCAGACCCTGGGCATCGGAATTTTAAAAATATGCTCGCACGGCGACTGCATGTTCCACCGGAGTCGTTAAGTATCGGAAACGGAGCGGCTGAGAGCATGGCGCTCTTGTTATTGGGACTAGCTCCTAAGCGTGTGGGTACAGTGGAGCCGTGTTTTTCGGAATATGCCGAGCTGGCTGGCAAATTCGGAGCTGAGGTCAACCGGGTGTATGGGAAGGCCTCGCTTCAATGGAAGGCGGACGTGGAGGACATCCTTCAGCTCATGGAGCAGGTAGATGTTTTGTTCCTCGGGCAGCCGAATAATCCAAATGGCGTCCAATATAGTGAGCAGGAGCTGTGCGAGCTGGCAGAGGCGGCTGGCACAACGGGTACTGTGCTGGTGGTGGATGAAGCATTCATTGATTTTATTCCGCTGGAACGGCGAATCTCACTGCTGCCTGTGCTGGATCGCTATCCTCATGTGATTTTGATCCGGTCAATGACCAAATTTTATGCCATTCCTGGCCTACGATTGGGTTATGCGATTGCTCATCCGGACTATATCCGGCGAATGACGGCCAAACAGGTGACCTGGAGTGTGAATGGATTGGCGTTGCTGGCTGGCGAGGCGTGTTTGAGAAGTGGGCAAGCATATGAGCACCAAACACAGGAGCTGATTGCTGCGGAGCGCAACCGTCTGTTAACCGGCTTGGCGGAATGGGGCTGCGGTGTCGTTCCCGGTGAAGCCAATTACGTGCTGGCAAGGGCGCCGGGTACGTGGAGTGCATCGGCTATTCAGCAGGCGCTTGGACAACGCGGAGTTCTTATACGTAGCTGTGCTATGTATCCGGGACTGACGACGAGCCATTTTCGGATTGCGGTCAAGGATGCAGAAGCCAACGACAGGCTGCTATCTGTATTGGGTGAAGTGCTGGAGGAGGAACAGCGGCTTGACAGTTAGCTTGATTATCCTGGCAGCCTACCTTTTGGACAGGATGATCGGTGATCCGAGGTGGTTGCCGCATCCAGTCATCGGTATGGGACATGCCATTTCGGCATTGGAAAAATTGATTCGCCGCCAGGTCCGAAGTGACCGGGGGCTGAAACGTGCGGGTATACTGCTTCCACTCATTGTGGCGGGAGGCTCCTTTGCGCTCGCCTGGGCGCTGTTGCACTTGCTTGCCTGGATTCATCCGTGGTTATCTGTCGGCGCAGAAATAGTGCTGATTGCGACCACGATTGCTTCCAAAGGACTAAAGGATGCAGGAATGGCAGTCTACCGAGCGTTGCAGGCGGATGACCTGGCTGCGGCACGGCGGGAGCTGGGCATGATAGTCGGGCGGGATACGCAGCAACTTGATGAGCCTGAGATTGTACGCGGTACGGTTGAAACGGTCGCTGAAAATATCGTGGACGCGATTATTTCCCCGCTTTTTTATGCCTTGATCGGGGGAGCACCCTTGGCGCTGGCTTATCGTGCTGTGAATACGCTCGATTCCATGGTTGGCTACAAAAATGAAAAGTATCTGCATTTAGGCTGGGCTTCAGCACGTCTAGATGATGTGGCTAACTACATTCCAGCACGCCTGACAGCGGCAATGCTTGTGATAGCGGCGTTGATGTACAAACGAGATGCTGCAAGAAGCTGGCGCACAGTCAAGCGAGACGCTCGTCTGCACCCAAGTCCGAACAGTGGCTTCCCGGAATCGGCTGTTGCTGGTGCATTGGGGATTCGTCTTGGAGGATATAATGTGTATCATGGCGTGCGCTCCTTTCGTGCATACATGGGGGATTGGATACGACCGCTAGAGTCGAAAGATATACGGCATACGATCCAGCTGATGTTCGCCGTGTCCAGTATGTTTGTAGGATTGTGTTTGTTAGGAGCCGCAGGTTGTTTTGCCTTGGGATGGGTGCGGTGAGGGTGAGGAGTGACACACTGAATAATGATCGAGCAGGAAGTGACATTTCTTGAAACAAGATATAGCAGCAAAAAGGACAGTAGAATACGCACAAAGACCGAACTCACAGGAGGATAAGGTGCCGTATGATGCTAAAGAAGATCTGCATTGGGATATGGAGCTCGTGTTAGTTCGTCACGGCACAACCTTATGGAACAAGGAACGTCGATATCTGGGACACTCCGACTTAGGTTTGCTACCGGGGGCAGAGCAGGAATTAAAGCCTTTGCAGGAAAAATTGCAAGGTCAGTCCTTTGCTCGAATCTATTGCAGCGACTTAATGCGATGTCGCCAGACCTTGCAGATCATTGTGCCGGAATCAGAGTTGACGTCTGGGCGTTCCCTATCTACTATGCCTCCTATGATGGAACCATGTCTGCGAGAGCTTCATTTTGGCGAGTGGGATGGAAAAACGTATGACATGCTCAAGGATGTGTCGTTGTATCGGGCTTGGATTGATGAGCCGCAACGGATCACCCCACCTGGTGGAGAGTCTTGGACAGATTTTGTAAATCGTCTGCGCAAATTTCTTGACTCTCTGTATGAATGGCGTGTTGCTATGGAAGTTCAACCCATGGATTTGACTGCTACGTCGCCCTCTGTTTTGGTCGTTACGCATGGTGGCGTAATTCGTCAGCTAGCTTGCATGCTGATACCGGGCCATGATTTTTGGAGTCTGAATCCGAAGCCGGGAGAAGCATTAAGGATTCAATTGAGGCTGGCAGGACCGCACAATTACATAGCGGAAATGCTTCCTCATTAGGTTAGACACCAGCGGATAAAGAGGCTGTTTGGGTTGTAAGCCGCCTCATTTTAACCTATAATCATCAAGTAAAAGAACGGCTTGACTACCACTACATCAAATATCCAGCAGACGAGGTCGGCGCAGCGTGATGAAACTATGGTTTCCCTCCCTGCGCTGTTAAAAGGGAAGTCGGTGTGAATCCGGCGCGGTCCCGCCACTGTAAATGGAAACATGCCCGTTAGTCCTCTTTATATGTTACTAAGCATATGAAAGAATTTCAGGACATGTATTTTACCATAAGTCAGGATACCTGCCCGTCCGCCTGTCACCATAATCCTTCGAGGAAAGGATGACGTGTTCGCAGTGACTGTCCATGCGGAAAGAAGCTGCCGCCTGCGCACGATCTGCGCTAACGTGACCCCTGTGTCCTGATATGAGGATGCGGGGGTTTTTGATAGGAAAAAAGGCTAGATTTAGAAGATATCTGATGATGTTCAAGTAACGCTCTTAACGATTTATTTATGAAGGGGTGCAAATCATGGCAGGAAAAAAAATAAAGGTGTGGACAACAGGTCTATTGGCTCTGATTTTGGCAGTTGTGCTGAGTGCATGTGGCGCTAATGGAAAAAATGCAGAAAATAAAGAGGGTCAGGCTTCTTCACAGCAGCCGGGACAGGCAGTAAACGCACAAGAGCCTCCGGGCAAAACGGTTTACCCGCTCACAGTTAAAGATGCAACAGGACAGGAATTTACATTCAAAAAAGCGCCGGATAAAATCGTTTCCGTCTCCCCGGCAGAAACCGAGGCGTTGTTCGCCATTGGGCTGGATAAGGAAATTGTCGGCGTCTCCGACTACTCTGATTACCCGGAAGCAGCTACGAAAAAGCCTAAAGTGGGCGGTATTATGAAACCGAACGAAGAGGCGATCATTGCTGCGAACCCGGAAGTCGTTTTTGCAGGGATATCACTTAGTGAACAGGCTACGACCAAGCTGCGCGACATGGGAATTATGATTTTTAAAACGGAACCGAAGACAGTGGAAGATGTCATGGCTAACATCGAATTGTATGGGAAAATCACCGATCATCAGAGAGAAGCAAGAGCGGTGACTGACAAGATGAGAGCAGATGTAGCAGAAGTAAAAGAAGGAATTAAAAATATCGGTAAAGGGCAGAAGCTGCGGGTATACGTCGAGTTTTCACCAGGCTGGACAGTGGGTAAAGGCGAGTTTATGGACGAGCTGATTACGTTGGCGGGCGGCGAAAATGTAGGTGCCACGCAGAAGGGGTGGTACCAAATCAGTGAGGAAAATATTATTGCTGCGAACCCTGACGTGATTTTGTACAGCAAAAGTGTCAAGGACGACAAAACGGGCCAGACGCTCGGTGATATCATTAAAGCTCGCAGTGGATGGGATCAAATATCGGCTGTTCGCCACAACCGGGTGTTTGCCGTGGATGATAATTTGATCAGTCGTCCGGGTCCACGCGTAACGGAAGGTCTCAAGGAAGTGGCCAAGGGCGTGTATCCTGAAATTTTCAAATGAACCGTAAACTGATCGGCTTTGGAGGGACAGGTCTTGTCCTGCTGTTGCTGACGCTGCTGCTCTGTCTTGGCATCGGCTCGGCCAAGCTTCCGGTCAGCCAAATCACGGGCATTCTGGTTAACCACCTACCGTGGTTAGGCGATACGTTTACACCGGATTGGAATACATCCTCAGAGCAGATTATTTTGAAGGTCAGATTGCCACGAGTGTTACTGGGAATGTTGGTAGGAGCAGCGCTGGCGCTGGCGGGAGCCGGATTTCAGGGTGTGCTGCGTAATCCTTTGGCTGATCCGTATACACTGGGGGTATCCTCGGGGGCTTCGGTAGGAGCGGCAGTACTGATTTATTGGGGCCTTCAATTTTCATTTGTTGGCATATGGACGCTGCCGCTAGTGGCATTTACGACCGGAATGCTTACGCTGTGGATGGTGCTGACGTTGGCACGGGAAGGTGGGAAAATTCCGACACAAAGTCTCATTTTGTCGGGTGTGGTGATGCAATCCTTTCTGGGAGCGGTTGTTTCCTTTCTGACAGCCATGTCGAAGGAGACGGTCAATGAAATATTGTACTGGACGATGGGAAGTCTTAGTCTGCGCGGTTGGTCATATACAGGAATCCTTTTACCTTATGTGGTCATAGGGCTGGTATTTCTATGGAACCGGGCACGTGTGCTGAATATTTTGGCTTTGGGTGAACGTCAGGCGGCGCACATGGGAGTTCATGTAGATGCGACGAAGCTATCTGTTCTGATTATTTCCACGCTGCTGACAGCAGCCGCTGTCTCGGTGTGTGGCGTGATTGGCTTTGTTGGACTCGTTGTACCGCATATCATTCGTCTGGTGACAGGTCCTGATTACCGTATGATTGTTCCATTATCTGCGCTCGGCGGAGCTGTTTTTATGGCTTGGGCAGATACGGCGGCTCGCACATTGTTAGCCCCCACAGAAATTCCTCTGGGCGTGATGACGGCCTTTGTTGGGGCACCGTTCTTCGCATATCTCCTGTACCGAAACAAGAAGCTGCGCAGGGGGGGACTGCTGTGACAGAACAAAGTGAATCACAGAAGGTGCGTGATCGGGCATTAGAGGTAGTGGGTCTGACACGTGCCTATGGAGAGTTCCATGCTTTAAAAAATATAAGCTGGAGCGTCGACGAAGGAACTTGGTGGGGGATTATTGGTCCGAACGGCAGTGGAAAATCGACCTTGTTGCATTTGCTTTCCGGTGTAGATCAGCCAACTTCGGGAAACGTTCATATCTATGGCAAAAAGGTCGGTAGCTACAGCAGGAAAGAGCTTTCCCGACTCATAGCCGTACTCCAACAGGAAGGGCTTCCTCCCGTGGGATACACCGTCAGGGAAGTCGTAGAAATGGGACGTTTTCCCCATCAGGACTGGCTAGGCAGGGAAAAGGGTGTTGATGTGGAGGCGATCGCGGATCGCGTGCTGGAGCGATTGGGTCTTACCACGCTGGCGGACAGAGCATTAGACCGTTTGAGTGGTGGACAGCGACAGCGTGTAGCTTTGGCAAAAGTAATGGTGCAGGAGCCACGAATATTGCTGCTGGACGAGCCTACGACCTATCTGGACTTGCGCTATCAGCTTGAATTTATGGAACTGCTGGCAGATTGGCGCCAAGAAACGGGTGTGACGATCATTGCGGTCTTGCATGATCTTAACTTGACAGCCCAATTTTGCGAAGATTTGCTTGTACTCAAGGATGGAATGGTTGAAGGATTGGGAGCTTCATCGAAGTTATTAACTGAGGATCGGATTCGACGAGTATACGGTGTTGAGCCTGTGATGCTTCCGCATCCTGATAGCGGTGTGCCGCAGCTCTTGCTGCGCAGGAGCGCTTCGGATACAGCAGATTAAATAAACGATGAAACACACTTAAAAAGAGCAGGGAGTGGAAGGTATGAACGACAAGCTGCGTCAGCTGATCGATAGCATTGCCCAGCCGGATGGGGTGGCGGCCTCGGCAGCTTCAGCCCATTTGGACCAATTAACAAAGCCACCGGGAAGTCTTGGAAAGTTGGAAAGTGTGGTCATTCAGCTAGCAGGAATTACAGGAGTGGATAAGCCTGAATTCGATCGTAAAACGGTTATGGTCATGGCTGCGGATCACGGGGTGTGTGAAGAGGGAGTCAGTGCCTTTCCGGCTGAGGTTACACAGCAAATGCTGTATAACATGCTGTCAGGTGGCGCAGCAATTAATGTGCTGGCACGCCATGCGGGCGCAGATGTCAAGGTGGTAGATGTTGGCGTGAATGCGGATGTCGCTCACGCGAATCTGGTGGACCGAAAGGTACGCATGGGTACTTCGAATATAGCTAAAGGGCCAGCGATGCTGCGTACGGAAGCGGAACAGGCGATTTTGGCCGGAGCTGGAGCTGTAATAGAAGCGGTCAAAGGTGGCACACGGCTATTCGTTACTGGAGAGCTGGGCATCGGGAATACCACAGCCAGCGCTGCGGTCGTATGTGCTCTTACCGGGCTAGAGCCGGAAGTTATCGTAGGCCGGGGAACGGGTGTAAATATGGCTGGGCTTACCCGCAAAATAGCGGTTGTCTGCCGCGCATTGGACGTGAACCAGCCAGATGCAAATGATGCGCTCGACGTGCTCACTAAGGTCGGCGGTCTGGAGATTGCCGCCTTGGCAGGAGTTATCCTCGGCGCAGCCGCACATCGCTGTCCAGTCGTGTTGGACGGCTTTATTTCCGGCGCAGCTGCCCTCGCAGCGCGTGCACTTGCGCCTGCAAGCGCTGCGTACATGCTCGCTTCGCACGCCTCGGACGAGCGCGGGCACGCGGCGGTGCTCCGCGAGCTCAAGCTGGAGCCCATGCTTCATTTGGACATGCGGCTCGGGGAGGGCACAGGTGGTGCGCTTAGCTTGCACCTGATTGATGCGGCGTGCCGCATTATGCGCGAAATGGCGACCTTTGCCGATGCAGGCGTATCGGACGGTCAGGGAGCCGCGCAGCGATGAAAGCGCTCGTGACCGGCGGGGCACGCAGCGGGAAAAGCGGCTTTGCCGAGCGATTATGCATGTCGCGCGCGCCTGGCGCATGCTACATTGCAACGGCGCAGGCCTACGACATGGAGATGAAGGAGCGCATCGCCCTTCATCGGGTCCAGCGCGAGTCTGCCGGGTACGACTGGCAGACGCTGGAGGAAGCGCAGGCGCTGCCGGAGCTGCTGCGACGGCTTGGCGGCGATCAAGCGTCGCAGCCATCACCCGCGCCTATGGTGTTAGTCGACTGCCTGACCCTGTGGCTGTCGAACGTGCTGCTGGCCGCAGGCGAGGACGGCGAAGCTGCGTCCAAAGTTGCCATTAATGAACTGACGGCAGCTGTGGAGCAGTATCCGGGGCAGCTTGTCATCGTCACCAACGAGGTTGGTGACGGTATAGTGCCCGAATATCCGCTTGGTCGGCTGTATCGAGATTTGAGTGGGGTTATGAATCAGCGGATTGCCCGTCTTTGTGATGAAGTATTTTTGGTGACGGCGGGTATTCCCGTAGAACTCAAACGGCTGGAATATAAGCTATGAGCCGCGAACGTCAGGCTGTTGCTGCTGCTTTTCAATTTTTAACGCGTCTTCCGGTGAAGGCGGAATTGGATTTTTCCCCGGATTTGCTTAAACGCAGTGCAAGTTATTATCCGCTGGTGGGAGTGGTCATTGGCATCATCGTCTGGGGCTTTGCGGCGCTTGCTTCTATGGTGCTGCCGCCGTTGCCGTGTACGATTCTTACTCTTGTTGTCTGGGTTTGGTTGACGGGTGGATTGCATTTGGACGGGTGGATGGATGCGGCTGATGCCTTGTTCAGCTACCGATCCCGTGAACGGATGCTGGAGATTATGAAGGATAGCCGTGTAGGGGCAATGGGCGTTATTGCTTGTGTGTTGCTGCTCATGCTCAAGGCTTCTTTGCTATATACGGTGCTGGTTGAACGGAATGTGTCTAGCTTGCTGCTGCTTCCGATGGTTTGGAGCCGCTGGTTTATGGTACATGCGATGAAGCGCTGGCCTAAAGCCCGTAATGATGATGGGCTGGCTGCGCGTTTTGCTGATATGAGTGGTGGCCGCGTAGGGTTGGCCGTATTTTGGGCAGTATTAGTGACCCTAAGTGCTGCCGTAGGACAATATCTTCTGGCAGATTTGGCTACAGCAACAAGGGGGACTGGGAATCTGTCGTTGGCAGGATCATACTTACAAACCTTGCTTTCATATTCTGAAAGCCTTCCAATCTCGATAGGTTTTGTGTTGATTCCGGTCTTGGCTTACGGTGTTGGAACCTTCACGGCAAACCGTATTAACCGCCGCTTGGGTGGACTTACGGGAGATATATACGGAACTTTAAACGAATTGCTGGAGACTGTTTTATTGTTGTTTATTGTCATTTTGTACGGGTTGTGACCAGATTTGAAATGAATTCGTTAAAGGGGAAGAGGCAATTGTCAACTTTCGAACCGTCCTGCACGAGCCCGGCAGCCGTATTGATGCTTCAAGGAACAGCGTCGGATGTGGGCAAAAGCGTGGTGACGACTGCGCTTTGCCGTATTTTTACGCAGGACGGATATCGTCCAGCACCGTTTAAGTCGCAAAATATGGCGTTAAACTCTTATGTTACCGAAGACGGCAAGGAAATTGGACGCGCTCAGGGGGTGCAGGCTGAGGCCTGCGGTATTGAGGCCACGACCGACATGAATCCGATTCTGATTAAGCCGGTCAAAGATATGCACTCACAAATTGTTGTACACGGTGTACCTTATGCCTATATGAGCGCCTCCGATTACCGGAAGGATTTTTTGCCAAAAGCCAAACAGACCGTTATGGATGCTCTGAATCGGTTGCGCGATACCTATGATATTGTCCTTATGGAAGGGGCAGGCAGCCCGGCAGAGATTAATTTGAAGGACCGCGATATCGTAAATATGAATCTGGCAGGTTGGGCGGATGCTCCAGTGTTGCTTATTTCAGATATCGACCGGGGCGGTGTTTTTGCCTCTCTCGTAGGAACTATCGAGTTGCTGGAACCCCATGAAGTACAACGTATCCGCGGATTTATCATTAACAAATTCAGAGGTGATCTGTCTCTGCTGCAACCGGGATTAGACTGGCTGGAGGAACGGACAGGCATTCCTGTACTCGGTGTATTGCCCTATCTACCAGACATTCGCATTGAAGCAGAGGATTCGGTAGTACTGGATAAGAAGCCCAAGCAATCTGCAAAGGATAAAGAACTGGATATTGCAGTGATACGATATCCGCGGATTTCCAATTTTACGGACACGGATGCTCTGGCCGCAGAGCCGGATGTGAGTGTTCGTTATGTCACAGAAGCCGGACAGTTGGGTGTACCGGACGCCATTATCTTACCGGGGACCAAAGACACCATTGGAGACCTGCTGGAATTGCGTGAGAGAGGCCTGGAGAAAGACATTCGGCAGGCTATGAATACCGGATGCACACAGCTAGTTGGCATTTGTGGAGGTTACCAGATGCTGGGTACAGCGCTATTTGATCCCGAAGCCGTCGAATCTGGGTTGCCGCAGCAGGCAGAGGGGTTAGGTTGGCTGACTCTGTCCACGACCTTTTTGAAGGAAAAGCAAACCGTACGCGTACAAGGAACCCTGTCTAATCATTGTCCGCTTTTGCTTGGCACTGCGCCTGATTCGGGTTATGCCTCCAAGCCAAGCATTGAAGGTTATGAAATACATATGGGCGTTACGGAGTATGTTACGGAACCATACGCACCTACAGGTAGAACTTTAAACCTAAGCGAAATGAAAAGGTTATTCCATATCCGGCGTGACGAAGGAACAGCTTTTGAGGAAGGCTGGGGTACGACAGACGGTAAAGTATGGGGAACCTATTTGCACGGTGTGTTTGATAATGACCGTTTTCGCCGATGCTGGTTGGATGGATTGCGACAAGCCAAGGGCTTGGCACCTTTAGAAAGCACTTTTACTGTACGTGAAGCCAAGGAACGAGAGTTTGACCGTGTCGCAGAGGTGGTTCGGGCTCATTTAGATATGGAGCAAATTTATCGTATGATGGGAATGAATTCATAAACTTCATAAAATGATTATTTAAATCGCTCTTAAAAATAAAGAGGTATCTCTACAGCCGTTTTCATGACTGAGAGATACCTCTCTTTATTCAGGATTTTGCAAAATCCTCTATGGTATCGGCTTACGTAATTTTAAATTTTTGGACAGCCTTTTGCAGCTCGGTTGCTTGTTTGCTTAATTGGCGAACAACCTCGCTGTGGCTTTCCATTTCATTCAGTTGCTCATCGGCATTTAATCCGATTTCCTGAATCATATGCTGTGCATTGGCAGCGATGAGAGCTGTCTCTTCCACGGAAGCAGATACTTGTTCCGAGCTGGCGGATACTTGTTCCGTTGCTGCAGATACCGTTTGAATCGTAGCATTGATCTTTTGCATAAGCTCACTTAGCTGGTTAAAGGCTGAGCTCGCTTGTTGAACCATTTCCGTTCCCGAATGAATTTCACGGCTCACCTGGGTCACAGAGTCCACAGATTGTTGCGATACTTCTTGAATGGTAACTAAATAGTCGGAAATTTCTTGTGTGGCTTCTTTAGATTGCTCCGCAAGCTTGCGCACTTCTCCGGCTACTACGGCGAAGCCCCGTCCATGTTCGCCCGCACGGGCAGCTTCAATGGAGGCATTCAGGGACAACATTTGAATTTGCTTCGTGATATCGAAAATAGCCGAAACGATACTGCCAATGGCTTCTGAGCGCTCATTCATACTATGGATGTATCGAAGCGATTCATCGGCAGCATGTCCTACCTGTGACATTTGAGCTACAGCTTTTTGAGCGAGCGTAGTACCGTTAACCGTTTCTTTTGTCGCTTCACTGATTTGATCGGATACATCATTGGCAGAGGAGGCGATGTGCTGAACACCTTGAGCGATTTCCTCCATAGCCTGCGCATTTTCAGCAGCAGCTGTAGCTATGCTGGTACTGCCCTTTGCTATTTCCTCTGCGGCAACTGTAGAATCCTGGACTTTTACACTCATAGCCTCAGTCCGACGAAGCAGCTCGTCCGATCCTCCAACAACCGCACCGGATGTAGAAAGCACATGGCCGATCATTTCTTTTAAGTTATGAGACATCGATTGGAAGCTGCGGGCAAGTTGCGCAATTTCATTGACGCCATGAACCTTCGCTTCTTGTGAAAGATCACCTTGAGCAATTTTTTCGCTATGACGAACCAATTCAGCAATGGGTTTTACAACTTTACGTATCACGAGGGTAGAAATAATTCCGCCCAGCAGGAGTGTTGCCACTGTAATACCTATGCAAATCCATAGAATTTGTTGGGATTTTTCTTGTACGAATCCAACATCTTCGTTCACGCCCAGAACTAAATTACTACCCGATATAGCAAAGAAGGCGGTTTTGTGTACTCCGTACGAATCGCTATAAATTTCACTGATATTCATCTCGCCTTGTTTTGCCTTTTTTACATCCTCTACAGGAATGAGTGCATCCTTGACCTTGTATACTGATTTTACATTCCGTGCGACGACTTCGGCTTTACCATCCTTCACTACCGCGATATATGCCGATTCTAATTTGAGAGTATCGACTTTGTCCTGCAGATAGGATTCCATCTGTATAGCGGAGCCGGAATCAGAACCGCTTCCTTGCCCGGCCTGAACAGCTAAGGAAATATTGAGATCCTGATATACATTTTTAGCTCCAATTTCTAGCAATTGGTCTACCTGAGGCATGACACTGTTATTAATGATACTCATGGATATTGCATAGAAACTGATGCTGAACAAAAGGGATGCAAAGAGCTGAATCAGCAAAAACATAATTCGTAATTTCGCGCCAATGGAACGATTAAAACTCTTCATGAAAATTCTCCTCTCACATGATGGTAATAAAGTCAGACGAATTCCCCTGCTTGATGTAGGCCGCTTGTCCAATAAGATGCTAGACACGCCATGATCTACTTGTTTTCCTCTCCTTGCTTGAAGAAAAGACTGAAAATGTTCGGATTCTATGTATATTTCAGCTGTATTCAAGGAACAAGAATGTGAAAGGGAAGTAATCCATGATTTACTAAAAAGTAGGTTAGACCTATTTTACATAATTAACAGGCGGTTGAATAGTCATATTTGCCCAAAAACAAACAAAAAATATATAACTATGGTCTTAGGTGTTTAGATGTAAGTTTGATGTAAATTATCAGGTGCATAAAAACGAATAGATTACTCCTTCTATAAAACTATTGTAAAAAAGAAGTAATATAAGTAGCATAAGGAATACCACTTTTACGACAATATTCTTCTAAGCTTGGTTTGGTAAGTTCGAAAGTGGTCTTCAATATACATATAAAAGGGGAAAAGGTAGTTATGAATGGGGATTTACTTTCCAAAGAAATGATTTCGCAGGTCAGAGGCGAAGATGAACTAGAGCCGACTTCCGGTAGTAACAGAGCTGCTGCAGGGGGAAATCCGATAAGTCGTCTATTAGATTATGTATCAGGCGTATTCACTCCGATCTTGCCGGCAATGATTGGGGCAGGAATGATCAAGGTAATTATATTAGTTTTAATGTCCTTCGGTTTATTGTTGTCTGATCCGCAGGTATATACTATTTTAATGGCTATCAGCGATGGGGTGTATTACTTTCTACCTATTTTTGTTGCGGCAAGTGCGGCAAGAAGGCTGCGCAGCAATGTATTTGTTGCGGCAGCCATCGCAGTATCCGTATTCCATCCCCAACTAACAAGTTTATTCCAGTCAAGTGAGGAGGTACGTTTTGCCGGTCTGTCAGTTATAGACCCACAAGCTGCTTCATCTATAGTACTCATACTTGTTGTCGTTTGGATAGCATCGTGTGTCGAAAGATGGTTAGACAGGTATACCCCTTATTCACTTAAATTATTGGTTGTCCCGACTTTGACACTGATAATCACTATACCTTTGATGGTGTTCGCTTTCGGGCCACTGTGGAGTTATCTCGGCCAACATGTATCGGATGGACTAGGCTGGTTGTTTGACAATGCAGAAGTGTTTACAGGGTTGTTGCTCGGAGGCGCGATGTCTTGGCTTATTATTGCAGGCATGCAATATATAATGCTACCGATTATGATCAGCTCGCTTACAACATTGGGTTACGACCATATTTTTCCCGTGGTCATTGCAGCGGCTTTCGCTCAGGCTGGCGCAACATTTGGCGTATGTGTTAAATCCAAAAATCCCAAAGTCAAAACGCTGGCTGCGTCCACAGGTTTGTTAGCCATGCTGGGAATCATTGAACCGGCCATGTATGGTGTCAATATCCGTTTCAAAAAAACGTTAATAGCAGTTATGATTGGTGGAGCCGTTGGTGGGGCTTGTATGTGTTTGTTTGAAACAGAGCTTACTGCTATTGGTACCTCTGCTGGGCTGCTCAGCTTACCTTTATTTTCTGAACCCACGCTTGTGTACGGTATTGTGGGTATACTGATTTCGTTTGTTACGGCTGGCGTAATTACGTATTTTATGGGCTTTGTGGATGAGAAAGATGAACATTCGCAAGTAGCATCTACATCTGGCATGAATGCTTCTCCGAACTCGGTTGTGGAAAAGAGCCCCGGCAGCTAAGTTGAATACATGTCGTTCTGTTCAGGACAAAAAAACAGCAAGCCTTCATCTTACGAAGGCTTGCTGTTTGTCATTTTGATAAATCTAAGGCTGGAGCAGATTTATTATTTTTATTTCAATAAAACCTACAAAAATAGTTGGCTTTGTGATATAGTAATCTTCGGATTGAAGGGTCACTTTAGAAAACATCTTACGTTTAAGTTTGGAGGAAATGATATATGGATACCTTCTTTATTATTTTGAATGTCATCGTGCTGCTTGCACTGCTCGGCGTGTTGGTCTGGATGCAGAAAAAGCACATCTCCTTTACAAAAAGGGTATTTGCCGCACTTGGCTTCGGACTGATCTACGGGGCTATTCTACAATATGCCTATGGGGCAGGCTCAGAGGTCATTACAAAATCAGTTGATTGGTTCAACCTCGCAGGTAATGGTTATGTCCGTTTGCTGCAAATGGTCGTTATTCCGCTTATCATGGTGTCGATTATTTCGGCTATTATGAATTTGAAGGGAAGACAGAACCTTGGCAAAATCAGCGTGTCCATTATTGCAGTACTACTGATTACAACGGCAATTGCTGCTTCAGTGAGTATTGTAACCAGTCTGTCATTTGATTTAAAGGCCATTGAGATTCAAGGTGGAGAAAAGGAACAAGCACAGGGCTTGAAGATGGAAGAGCGCCTTGGAACAGTTCAGGACATGACCATTCCACAGCAGGTGCTGGAATTTATTCCTTCAAATCCTTTTGAGGATATGACGGGAGCACGTCGTACGTCGACGCTGGCGGTGGTTATTTTCTCGGCTTTTATCGGGGTGGCTGTGCTCGGATTGGATCGTAAAAAACCGGAACAGGCGCAAACCTTCCGTAAAGTGATCGATGCAGTGTACGCTGTAGTGATGCGGATTGTAACGCTGGTGCTGAGATTGACACCTTACGGTATTTTAGCACTGATCACTAAAGTAGTAGCTACGACCAATCCAGATGAAATTTTGAAGCTAATCAAGTTTGTGCTCGCTTCTTATGTGGCTTTGTTGGTCATGTTTATCATTCATCTTATTTTGCTGGCCTTGTTCGGCTATAATCCGGTGACGTATGTGAAAAAGGTATTGCCTACACTGGTTTTTGCTTTTACTTCTCGTTCCAGTGCGGCGACCATTCCGTTAAATGTTGAAACGCAAACGAAAAAACTTGGTGTGTCCGATGGCATCGCGAATCTGTCTGCGACCTTGGGAGCGACTATTGGACAAAACGGCTGTGCTGGTATTTATCCGGCGATGCTGGCGGTTATGATTGCTCCAACCGTGGGTATTGATCCAACGAGCTGGGATTTTATCCTCACGCTTATTCTAGTCGTTACGGTCAGCTCGTTCGGCGTGGCGGGTGTAGGCGGTGGTGCCACTTTCGCTTCCCTGATCGTGCTTTCCACCATGAATCTTCCAGTGGCATTGGCAGGATTGCTCATCTCAGTCGAACCGTTGATTGATATGGGTCGCACAGCGTTAAATGTCAATGATTCTATTACCGCAGGTCTCATTTCAGGCAAGGTGCTCAAAGAGAACGATCAAGACGTGTTCAACAATCAAGGTATGGATTTGGATGCAACGGCGCACTCTTAAGTAAAAGATAGACAAGATGGTGTAAACTACAGTCTCATATCGCATCTATCGCATATGTAACACATGCACTGTGCACCTCAATACTTAGAGTCGACCTTAAGGTCGGCTCTTTATATTAGGCTTAGGACAGTGTGAATTATAGCTGTTCACGAATCCTAATCTATGATACATTAAAATAATGTTTTTCCGGCTTGCTTCGGATGAACCGCGGTTCGCAACCATCCCGCGCTATCAAAACTAGGAGGATTTTATGTTTAATCTTTTATGGGGGGCAGCTTTTGTCCTCGTCAATTTTATGTTCTTTTTGTTATGTTTTCGGTTGTTCGGTAAAAAAGGGCTGTACGCCTGGATTGGTGTTGCTACTGTACTAGCTAACATTCAGGTAACCAAAACGATTGATCTGGTCGGCATTACCACGACATTGGGAAATACGATGTATGTTTCTATGTATATGGCCAGCGACTTGCTGAATGAAAAATATGGGCCTAAAGAGGCGCGTAAAGCTGTGTGGTTCGGCTTTTTCACTCTGATTATGACGACGGTCACGATGCAAATGGTGCTGCAATTCGAGCCAACTGCAACGGATTTTGCCCAGACCCCGATGCAACAGCTGTTTGGATTGTTGCCAAGGCTTGCGCTTGCCAGCTTGACAGCCTATGCAGTCAGTCAATTGCTGGACGTGCGTCTGTACGCCTGGATTCGCAAGTTTTTCCCGGAACGTCATCAGCTCTGGATTCGCGGCAATGGCAGCACGATGATCAGCTCGTTTATAGATACGCTCATTTTCTGTACTATTGCCTTTTACGGTTATGCGTGGGGGATATGGATCGAGATATTATTCACCACCTACATCTTAAAATTTGTATTGACTGCGGCGGGTACACCCATTTTGTACATTGCACGCAATTTCAGCTTTATAGAAGAGGAGGGGCAAACCCTAAAGCCATGATGGCTTGGGGTTACCCCTCCTTTTTTCATACTTTTTATATAATGAATAGCAAATGGATTTATCCGAGCACTGTCAGTTCTTTTGGAAAAGAGGTAAGCACTTCAACACCATCAGAGGTGACCAGAACGTCATCTTCAATCCGCACACCGCCGAGGCCTGGCACATAGATGCCGGGTTCGATTGTGAACACGAAGCCTTCATGAAGCAGATCGCTATTGCCTCCGTGTACAGATGGATATTCGTGAACACTCATGCCAAGGCCGTGTCCAACTCGATGGTTAAAGGCAGGGCCATATCCAGCGGATTCAACAACAGCCCGTGCTGCCTGATCTACGGATGCGCAGGAAACTCCCGGGCGAATGGCGGCAATTCCTGCTTCGTTCGAGCGAAGAACCGTATTATAAATTGTTTCGAGCTCAGTCGATAGCTTTCCAAAAGCAAAAGTACGTGTAATATCCGAAGCATAGCCATCGGAATATACGCCCATATCAAACATGAGCAGATCGCCGTGTTGCAGCTTGCGGGTACCCGGAACACCATGAGGCAAGGCTGTTTTGGGTCCAGACAGCACTGTTGTGTCAAAAGACGGGCCATCTGCACCGATTTTTTTCATCTGGTATTCGATTTCGGCCACCAGCTCGACTTCCGTCACCCCTTCACGCACATGGGTGAGACCGTGACGAAGGGCATCTTCCACCAAACGAGCTGCATGTTTCAGACGTTGTACTTCCTCAGGAGTTTTTCTCACACGCATTTCTTGAAGCACTGGACCCAGGTCCACATATTGAGCCGCGCCAATGGCAGTATGTAGCTGTTCGTAACGGAGGACGGAGACGTGCTCCTTTTCCAGTGCGAATGCTTTCATACCGGTGCCTGTGCGTTGACGAAGCAGATCATATGGATTGTCCGTATCGGTGTGGGTGGATATACGAGTCACAGAAGAAGCAGCTTGGGCGGCTTCTGCATCCAGGGCGGGTACGATCAGTTCTGGTTCTTGGTCCCGAAGCAACACCAGACCAAGAAAACGCTCATGCGGATCACTGGCAAAGCCCGTCAGGTAGTAAATATGTTTAGGATCGGTCACAAGCAGGCCGTCCCAAGACTGTGACTTCAGTTCATCATACAGTCGGGTTATTTTCTCATTCATAAAGTCTCATTCCTTTCTGCCTATTTATTCATTATAGCTCTTCATACATCATTATTTATAGCATGGAATGACTTATTCTCTTTCCTGACTTAATGTTTGCAGACGTGCCTGTACATTCTGATCATAGTAACCACCATGGTAGCAGAGTACCTTATCAACATCCAATACAGTCAGTTTATCGAGGCTCTTTAGGGCCAGTGGCATATCCGGCGTAGCCGACTCAGCGGGACCGACCAGTTCACCTTCGACTACAAGCAACTCATCTGCTGCCAAGAGCAGCTTTTGTGCGGGCACATACAAGCTGATATGCCCGGGCGTGTGGCCGGGTGTATGTATAATCTGTATTCCTCCACCATAGGGTAGATGCTCACCATCCTCAAGAATATGAGCAAAGCGCAAATCTGGCAGGCGGCGAATCAGATCCTCTGCTTGTTGCTTGAGCGTAGTATCCAACTGATTAATCCGTTCCGGCGTTAGCTTCACAAATGGTCGCTCTCCTGTCATATAAGGGACGTCATCCTTATGGGCTAACAGGGCAGTATTCGGCAGCAAGTCCAGCAGTGCATGAACATTTCCGATATGGTCAATATCTTGATGTGTTAAAATAATTCTTTTCAGGCGGCTGATATCCTCACCCACATCTGAAATAGCCTTGCGCAATGGCTCCAATTGGCCGAGCATTCCCGTGTCAATCAGTGTAAGTCCATCCTCGTCCTTGAGCAGTACAGGATAAATGGTTGTTTTTCCAAAAAAAGATTCCATAGGTATTTCCAAAATCAAGAGTTGAGTTCCAATATTCATATTAAGCTGCTTCAGAATCCTTGACTCCGAAACATACCTCCCGTCTCGTCATGTTAAATCGCTTACTACGTTTTTGTTTTTCTTCAAGCTCTATTATAAAACCCTTTGGGACTAATCCGCAAAACAACTCGATATGGCTGATCGGGCGCTTGTCTTGTACAATAAATAAATCACACAATAGGAGGCGGATACGAATAATGAATAACGACCAATCTTTTTCCATTGAATTTGCATGCAAAGAGGATCTTCCCGATATTGTGGACATTTATAATTCTACGATCGCAGGACGAATGGTCACGGCAGATCTGGAACCGGTGACAGTGGAAAGTCGAATTCCATGGTTTGAGGCTCATCAGGAAAACCACCGGCCTTTGTGGGTTTTAAAACAAAAGGGTACAATTGCCGGATGGGCCAGTCTTCAGTCCTTTTATGGGCGTCCAGCTTATAACGGTACAGCAGAAATTAGCATATACGTCCATGAGGATTCTCGTGGAACCGGAACAGGAAGTCGACTGGTGCAGCACTTGCTAAATGAATGTCCGAGACTGGGGATTACCACGTTGTTGGGATTTGTTTTTGGTCATAATGAGCCAAGTATTGGGCTGCTACGGAAGTTTGGTTTTGAGCAATGGGGGTACTATCCGCGTGTAGCTGTGCTGGACAGCATAGAGCGAGATTTGGCGATATTGGGTAAGCGAGTGGATGAATAAGCTTATGACATATAAATATTCTTTGTAACGTGTACAGAAAAAGGCTGTTTCCAAAATCGTCTCATACACTGCAGATGATTTTGGGAGCAGCCTCTTTTGCTTTTCTATTTTCATCGCTTTTAGCGCTGTGGTTTAAAACGTATACTGTGAAAAATCTGATTAAGCACTTCAGACAGCACCAAACCGACAGCAATCGCTCCTGCGATCATCAGCGTGCTCATCGCCAGCTCCAGTGCCTGCGGATAATGTTGTTGTACGAACTGGCGCATGGCATTATAGGCCATTCCCCCTGGAACGAGCGGAATCATGCCTGCGACACTGAAAATAATCACAGGCATTTTGTACAGCCGCGCAAAGCCTTGACTGACGATGCCGATGAGGATCGTTGCCAAAAGGCTGGCGCTCACAGGTCCCATGCTGTCCGTAGTTGAATAATAGACCAGCCAGCCTAGCATACCGACGAAACCGCATTGCAGCAGCGAGCGCCGAGGGGCATGGAAAAGTATGCCGAATGCAGCGGTGGCAATAAAGCTTGTGAATAATTGTGCAAGCATAGACTTGAATCTCCTCCGAATCACATATAAGAAATGATCACCGCAACGCCAGCTCCAATGCCGAAAGACGTCAGGCAAGCATCGGCTCCCTTGGAAAGACCCGAAACAAGGTGCCCGGACATTAAATCACGGATGGCATTTGTAATTAACAAGCCTGGAACCAGTGGCATGACAGAGCCAATAATAATTTTATCCATCATCTGTCCCCAGCCTACTATCGTTAATAGAGCCGCCAGCAAACCGATTAGAAAAGATGCAGAAAACTCTGAGAAAAACTTAACCTTAACGAGCCTGTGAAAATACTGTACGGCTGCAAATCCGATACCTCCGCATAACACAGCTGCGGGGAAATCTCGCCAAACTCCACCAAACATGATCATAAAGCAACCGCTGGCCAACGCAGCAGCCATCAGCTGTATACGGTTAGAATAACGGAGGGGACCACATTCAATCTCCGAAAGCTCCTTGACGGCAGCGCGGGGAGACAAATCACCTGTGCTGATTTTACGTGAAATGGAATTGACCTCTGTCACCTTGTGCAAATCGGTGGTCCGCTCTACGATGCGAATGAGCGTGGCAGGCTCCGAGTCATTAATGGCAAAAAAAATCCCAGTTGGTGTGACATAGCTATGGGACTGGGATATGCCATAGGCCGAAGCAATGCGGGACATCGTGTCTTCAACACGATAGGTTTCGGCTCCATTTTGCATCATCAGTTTGCCCGCCAACAGACAAACCTCAATGATTTCAGGAGTAGGATAGGAATGATTATTCATGCTCGCTCTCTTTCATTCGTACCGGGCCGTTCGACCCTATTATTTTCATTTATTGTAGCACAAAAAGCCGCCTTTTCGGAGGCGGTTAGGTTAGGGGAAATCCAAGGAATTCGTCATGATTCTATCATATCAGGAATAACGGTATAGTAGGACTCTTCCAGATATGTTGCGGCCTCAGATAGGCCCATCAACTTAAGCTGTCCAGCTACAAAAGCACGAAGGGCAGAATGGGTGAACAGATGCCGTGTCTGGGCATCTCGAATAAAGGCCAGTCTGGCTTCACGCGAACCGTTGTGGAATAACTCACGCACAGCTTCGCCTTGTTGTTCCCAAAGGAAAGGCTCCGTTACGGTCAAGAGTGCACTCTCCTTAGAAGAGCTATGCTTCGCAGAAGAAGATACCTGAATGCCCAAGCCGTTCAGCGTAGGAGCTGCTTCATTGTGCTTCCGTTCTGTACGCAAACTATCGATATAGGCAGCCATATCCTGAATCGGTTCGATACCAAAGCGTTCCCGGAAGCATTCGCGTACAAACGCGGTACGTTCATCTACAACCTGAGGCAGTCGCTGACCTGCATGTCCAGAATAGTCATCTCCACTGGCGTAGTATCGTTGTAATGAACTGTTCTCTGTATAAACAACACTTAAAAAATCCTGCAAATGACGGGCAACCACCCATACACCCGTCCAATCGACGGGAGATACGCATACGATAGGGGCCTGTGCAAGGTCCTTTTCAAGACCAAAATCCGTTAAAAAGCCATAATGTATTCCGTCCACCCCTGCATGGGCAAAAGGAATAACATCTGGTGGTGTAGCCATATATCGTGGCGCGCGGCCCTGCTCCATAATCAATCCCAAATCAAAACTCAAAGAATGCCGGTTCGCTTCGAGCTCCTTTTCAAATTCTATAAGTGCCTCAATCAAAGGTGTAGCTGATCCATAGGCTAGGTTAGAACCGGAATCCATCGTGTATGCCTCCCTTATCCAATACATCCATAAAGCGTCCATCCCTAAAAGGTACGTGATTTTACACGAAATGTAAACCTGTATGACGAATCTTTTCAAAAATGTGACCTTTTACCCGTGTGTTGTCAAATAAAACGCTTTCGGGCAAAGCAGGACAAGATACCTATATTAGCTCGGTAGAGAAGTAAAGTGAGTTTGCGAAAATGCGGTCTTTTTCAGTGTATGTTAGCAACCGTGAAGTGTGAATGCAGGAGCGCAGTGTGAAGGACAGGGTGCAACGCAACAGGCCAACGGGTATAATATCAGGACAAGGTGAAAAGGAGCGACATCCGAAGATTTAACAGAAAGAAGTGGGCATATGAACTTGCAAAAGAAGGCTATTTTTTTTGATGTAGATGATACGATGTACGATCATTTGCACCCTACACGCGATGCATTGCGAACAGTATTAGGATTGAGTGAGCGTTTTCCTTTTGAGAAAGCCTACCATCGTATTCGCTATTATAGCGATGTACTATCGGCTAAAGGAGGACTACTGGAGGGGAAGGCAGGGACGCATGAACTGGATGAGATGAGAGAAGGCCGTTTCATTCTGGCTTTACAAGAATTCGGGATAGAAATTACCCGTGAGCAGGCAGAACATGTTCAAGAAGAATATTTGGATCGTCAGTACCGAATTGAGCCTTTTGAGGGGGCTATCTCGTTAATAAATGATTTGAGCTCGGCTGGCTTTTTAGTTGGATTAATTACCAACGGTCTTGAAGAACACCAGATGAGCAAGATCAAGGCTATGGCGTTGGAAAATCATGTTGCAGGAGAGCATATCTTTGTATCTGGAACCGTTGGCTATGCCAAGCCTGATCCGCGCATTTTTGAAGTAGTGAACGAACGGACAGGAACGTTAGCAGAGCACTGCTGTTACATTGGGGATTCCTGGCGCAATGACGTGGCGGGAGCTATAGCTGCGAATTGGCAGGTGATCTGGTTCAATCACAGGAACGCTCCCCCGGAAACTGACGTGCTAGGGATCTATAAAACAGCAGCAAGCTATGCAGAGTTAAGAAGGTTGCTTTTGCCGGACGCTCGTTAGACACGGCACATACCGTTTTTTCTAAAAGAATCAACCTATTTTGAAGCCATTCCCAAAGCTAACCCGTAATACTATTTATCTGTTATAGATCTAATTTCATTGGTAATGGTTTAGAACAGAAAAGGAGGGGATCGCGCATGGTAGAACAATGGAGGCAGGCAGAAGACATCATAAGTCAAGTGACCGTATACAGTACAGAGGATAATGATCCGGTTACCATTAAAACAGCCACTCAAGACGTCCGCTGTATTGGCATCGGGACAGATGCGGCCGTATTTACGCTGGATACGTTGCCAGGCTACGCATTCAAGGTGTACTCAGACATGGCGATCGACAAGAAAGATGCGGAGGCCGACGTATATGAGCGTTTGCGAGGGTCTGACTTTTTTCCTCATTATTACGGAAAAGGCGACAAGTATATTGTCATAAGTTATGAATCCGGTATTACGCTGCTGGATTGTTTGCTGCAAGGAATTCCTGTGCCAGAGCAGGTCATTCTGGATGTGGAAAAGGCGAGAGAATTTGTCCGATCCAAGGGGCTAAACCCCCGTGACATCCACCTCAAGAATGTACTCATGCAAGACGGGCGTGCCAAGGTATTGGACGTATCTGAATACGTGAAGGAAGGCGATGACAAGCGCTGGGAGCATTTGGTGTGGGCGTATCATACGTTTTATTCCGGTATCTCGGAGGTTAAAGTTCCCTCATGGATTTTGGATACGATTAAAAAATGGTACTACAAGCTGGACAACTCCAACTTTAATCTGGAGGAATTTGCCCAGCGTGCCAGTCAATTGTTCTCTAAATGGAGGTCATAACCGCTGTGAAGATAACGGATATGCAGTCTGATCTTTCCATAGCAAAAAGGATTGCACCCGCATTTAGGGGAGCAATCCTTTTCTTTTATCTGAAATCCCGAGGCACTCTTCTCGCTGTACCACTCGCAATTGCGGCTTGAATTACCTTTTCACGCACCCGTTGAACCGCACTCTCGTTAAATACACCAGGGATTATATACAGCTTGTTTAGTTCTTCAGGACGGATCGTGCCTGCGATGGCCTCGGCGGCCGCCAGCTTCATCTCTTCGTTGATTTCACGGGCACGGCAGTCGAGCGCTGCTCGAAAGATGCCTGGGAAACAAAGCACATTGTTAATTTGGTTAGGATAGTCCGAACGTCCGGTGGCGATGACACCCGCAATGTCCTCGACGTCCTCTGGCGCAATTTCGGGAACCGGGTTAGCCATAGTGAACAGTACCGGGGCTTCTTTCATACGTTTCACGTCTTCTCGTTGCAGTAGTCCGCCTGCCGAGAGTCCGATAAACACGTCAGCGTCCTTCAGAACCTCGGACAGCGTGCCAGACAGCCGTTCGGGGTTGGTATGCTGCGCATACCAATTCCACATTTGATGCTCGTATGTTTCATCCGCTGTAAGCGCTCCGTGACGATCTACGCCAATGATATTGACTGCTCCTGCAGATAGCAAAATTTTCGTACAGGCCACACCCGCAGCCCCGATACCACAGACGACAATTTTGACGTCAGACAGGGCCTTGCCGACAACCTTGAGCGCATTGATCAGCCCTGCGTACAAAACGACAGCTGTACCGTGCTGATCGTCATGAAAAACAGGTATGTCCAGCTCGTTACGTAACCGCTGCTCAATCTCAAAGCATCGTGGCGATGAAATATCCTCCAGATTAATACCGCCAAAGGCTGGGGCCAATTGCTTAATGGCCTTAATGATTTCTTCGGTGTCCTGCGTATCCAGACAGATGGGAAAGGCATCGACGGACCCGAGCTGCTTGAACAGCATAGCTTTGCCTTCCATAACTGGCATGGCTGCATAGGGACCGATGTTGCCTAGCCCGAGGACAGCGCTTCCGTCAGAGACGACGGCGACCGTATTGCGCTTGATCGTCAAACGGAAAGCTTTGTCCGGTTCCTCGTGAATCGCCATACATACGCGTGCCACATCGGGGGTATATACCCGGGATAAGTCATCGCGGTTTTGAATGGGGACCTTGGGCTGCATTTCAATTTTACCTCCGAGGTGTAATAGGAAGGTACGATCAGAGATGGATAATACCTTAACACCTTGTGCTTTTTTAATCCGGGCAATCATTTGATCGATTTCTGCTGGATCAGCAATGGTGACTGTAATATCTCTCACAGTGACCTTCTCAGAGGTGCGGATGACGTCAATGGCAATTACATCCCCGCCATGTTCGTTTACCAACGTAATCAATTGACCAAATTGGATGTGCTCTGTGGAAATTTCCAGTCGTAAAATGATATTTTTACCGCCAATACCGCCTTGCATGCAAATTCCTCCTTTGTCTTCCATGACAAAATCATACGTAGGATCGATTGATTGCGCTTACAATATGAAGCGGATGTAAAATCTATGCTGATATTTCAAATTAGTGGTTTCTTCCCCTATCATAGTGAACAATCACTCGCTTGTACAGATTAAGTTGAGTAATATCTTTTATTTTGTATCAAAAAAAGGACGAAAGCCTGGCTGTATTTCAGTCCAAGCGATCATCCTTTTTTTCAATGAAATGATTCACTTTATTTTCACACATTCGATCTGTTACGTCATATTTTTACCGTAGTAAATTTCGTCCATTTCAATTTTGAGACGTGTTGATATATTTTGTTGCTCTTTTTCAGTCAGACTTTCCTTGGTGTAGCCGAACAGGTAATTGTCTAAATCGAATTGTTTTAGCTTACATTTGGTATGGAAAATATTTTCCTGATACACATTCACGTCGATCATGTCATACTGACTGCGCACTTCGTCTGGAATATAGTTTTGAATGGAGCCGATATCATGGTCGATGAAAAGCTTATGTCCATTCATATCACGTGTGAAGCCGCGTACCCGGTAATCAATCGTCATAATGTCGGTGTCGAAAGAATGAGTCAAATAGTGGAGTGCCTTGAGCGGGGAGATTTCCCCACAGGTAGAGACATCAATATCTGCTCGAAACGTACTGATCCCCTCGTCTGGATGATATTCCGGGTAGGTGTGAACCGTAATGTGGCTTTTATCCAGCTGTATCACGACAGATTCAGGTAGGGGGCCTGGTGACTCGGCATAAGATTCAGTCGGAACCTCCACAATGGGTCCCTCTGATATAAGTACTGTCACGCTGGCTCCTTGAGGAACATAATCCTGCTGGGCTACGTTGAGCACATGGGCGCCGATAATGTCAGATACATTTTTTAAAATAGCTGTCAGCCGATCTGAGTTATATTGTTCATCAATATATTCAATATACGCCTCGCGTTCTTCTTTGGTTTTGGTGTAACAAATATCGTACATATTGAAGCTCAATGATTTGGTCAGGTTGTTAAATCCGTGCAGGGTAATCCGCTGTTCCGGTGTTATGGTCATAGGCTATTTCCCCTTATAGTCGCAGTATTCATACATAATATTCCCAACACGCCTTTTCATATACCGATTCATAAAATCAGTTCTGTAGCTGTTAGATTAAAGGCTTGAACAAGTATGTCTTACCCGTTTGGCATAATTAAAAACAGGCAGGGGAGTGGCTTTGTTTTTACATGTATGGAAATTTTAATGTATATATACTTTATTTCTTACTCAGCAATTTTTAAGTAACAGGACTTATAATATGAACTATGTATACGAAGAAGGAACTGAACTGACAGAGAACTCGTAGTAGAACTTAAGAACCAGGTTAGTAATTCAGTAATTTAATGTGTATCACCTTCACAATGCCGAAAGCTTAACCGAATATGATTATAGACCCGGAAAAATAGTGATTTTGTATATTGCATAAATCGAGAAAGCAACTTCAGCTAATAATATGCGTATAATAAAATAAACGTAAGAAGCTGAGAATTATGAAGTTAAAATGAATTTGTTAGCGAGTTTAATTTACAAACCGATCCCATGTTACTGTCAGGATTTTGCACAATTCGATTCCAGTCGCTCCGAAGTGCAAGATATAGACGAACTAAACTACTTCGTTCTATACCTTTGTTCATTGGAAGTCGCTTATTGGATTTTTGCAAAATCCTTTACTGTAAGAAAAACGGTGGAAGGAGTATCAAGATGCTGGCTTTGTCCGATCCGGCCTGGACTCTGCTCCAAGGCCCTTATGGTTCTTCTCAATACGTCCCGGAAATGTTGAAGCAGCTCCAAGCCGGATATGATGGCGAAATGGCTGACACCTTGTATTGGGAGGAGCTGTATCACCAAAATACGTTGTATACTTGTACATTTGCGGCTGTACCTTACCTTGTAGACATTGCGTTAAAAAGTTCTGATATAGGGATTCGTGCAGATATATATAACATTTGCGGAATATTCGAAGCGAAGAATAACAATCCCTTACATACCAAAGTTCCTTTGGAATTTACAAGGGATCAGGTGAAAGTGGATTCTAGTCTGGCTGAATATATTTACGCGCAATATCGGTGTGCCATTGTCCGACTTGCAGAATTGACTGAAGAAATGGTGCTGTATGCGAAAGAACACGAAGGAGATGTCGGTAAACGCTATGTTCTGGCTGCGGGTGCCGCTTTTCAGGGTTATCGCTGCGTAGCTTATATGCTACAAAGCTTCGATACTGGTGACGAATATACGCTGGATTGTCCGCATTGCGGTACCCCGCTCTATATTTGGCCTGATGAACAGAATGACACCTTGGTTGTCTATGATAAGGATCCTGTAAATTCAGATAATCTGGTTCCCCAACCGATTCGCCCCCGTTCATTGGACCATAGAGGTGCTAATATGCAGTGGTTGCACGAATATGTCCAAAAAATTGAAGAGAACAAGCTGATTGCCCAATTACCCTATTTAAATGGTTGGGTAGATTGTCCAGTGTGTAATACGCCCATATATATATGGGATGAGTTGATGAAAATGGCTGATGGTGTTCGGAGGTATACCGCTTAATCAATCAAAAAAGGGTGCTGTCCTTCTACAGCCCCCTCATTTCCTCTTCTATTTTTCTATCTAATCTCCGTATGCTTTGCTCAATTCTACTCCCGGAACGGATTCAAAAAGGTTTTAGGGATGTCGGATTCAAAACGCAGCAATACCCCGGTGACGGGATGAATAAAAGACAATACCCTCGCATGTAGGCCAAGGCGCCCAATCGACTTGGATTTGGAACCGTATTTTTTATCTCCAACAATGGGATGACCGATATCCTCCATATGTACGCGGATTTGATTTTTGCGTCCGGTCTCCAAACGTACTTCCAGCAAAGAAAAATGCCGATTGGCTTGAAGTAGCTTGTAATGAGTGACTGCGTGTTGTCCGTCATTCGGATAAGGACTGGAATACATTTTTAGCGTCTTGCTTTCTTTCAGCCATGAGGTGATTGTACCCTCAGCTTTTTTAACCTGTCCTTCTACAAGAGCAATGTATGTTCGTTCATACACAACTTCCTTCCACGCTTTTTGCATTTCCTGCTGTATGGCTTCGCTTTTCGCAAACATCATCACTCCTGATGTATCACGATCCAAACGATGCAGTACAAAAATACGATTGTACGGATGCTCGCGTCTCACATGGGTCGTAAGCTGGCGATAGGCTGTTACTTCCTGCTCCTGCGCTGAAGCCACGGACAGCAACCCGGCATCCTTATGGATAACGATAATGGCTTCATCCTCATGCAAAATACGTAGCCCAGTCAGTGGTACGACGGGAATTACCTTTTCCTTGGAAAGAGCGACAGTCTGACCTTGCTCCAGTGGAAAATTATGCACGGTACGCGGAATGCCGTTGACGGACACCTGCCCACGAGCCAGTGCTGATTTAATGGAGTTGCGACCCATGCCAGTCACATGCTCTACTAAAAAGCTTAACAGCTCGGCAGGCTCCTGGACGATGTATGTTTTGGCAGGGGCTTTATCAAAAGCATTCGTTCTCCGTGGAGCTTCCGGTCTATGGGAGCCAGATCTTCCGGCAGGTTTATGACTGCGTTTGGAATGGCTTGCGTTTGACGTAGATTTTGTATGATTTTTCCGTTGGGGTTTCCGATTGTTCATGGGTTCTTTCTCCTTCTTGGAACCGTGTCTCTTCATAATTATGGACAAATTTTCGGCACCGTGTTCACTATATCATGAGAAAACAGCGAACGCCATAAGGGACTAAACCAGATTGGCAGTCTTCTAGCGGTTGAACATTACCCTGAACCCCGGTAAACTAAAGGTAACGAAAGAAAAGCCGATATGCGTCAAGGACGCTAGAAATATGAGGAGTTTTGAAACTATGAGTGTACAAGCACCAACCTTGGAACGGGCGCAGGACTTGCTGCAAAAATTTTATGGCTATCCCGATTTCCGGGAGGGACAAAAGAAAATTGTGGCCAGTATGCTGGAGGGCAACGATACGTTGGGCATCATGCCGACAGGGGGCGGAAAATCGATATGCTACCAGATCCCCGCGTTGTTGCATGAGGGGCTGACCATTGTCGTGTCACCGCTCATTTCGCTGATGAAGGACCAGGTGGATGCGCTGACCACGATGGGGATTGCTGCTGCCTACATCAATAGTACGTTGAGTGGTCGAGAAGTGAATGATCGCATACGAGCCGCACGGAATGGTGACTTGAAGTTACTGTATGTCGCACCGGAACGACTCGAACTGGACTGGTTTCGCGATGAAATGGCTCAGTTGCCGATTTCCTGCGTAGCGGTAGATGAGGCTCACTGCGTATCCCAGTGGGGCCATGATTTTCGTACCAGCTATCTGGCTGTGGCTCCATTCGTGGACGGGCTGTATGAACGTCCAATCGTGGCTGCGTTTACGGCAACGGCGACACCGCAGGTCATGGATGACATCGTGCGCTTGCTTCGTCTGCGCTCACCGGAGACGTTCGTTACAGGCCTTGGACGGCCCAATTTGGCGTTCAGTGTGCTGCGCGGGGAAGACAAACGCAGCTTTTTACTGAATTACGCCCGTGAGCATGAGGGTGAATCCGGCATTATTTATGCTGCGACACGTAAGGACGTGGACGATTTGTACCAACGGCTGCGTGACGCAGGCATGGCGGCTGGACGCTATCATGCCGGGATGACAGATCAGGAACGTGCAGATAGCCAGGAAGGGTTTCTGTACGACGATATCCGTGTCATTGTAGCAACCAATGCCTTCGGCATGGGGATAGATAAATCGAACGTACGCTATGTCATTCACTACAACATGCCTAAAAATATGGAGGCGTACGTGCAAGAGGCGGGACGCGCAGGACGTGATGGCGACCCGAGTCAATGTATTTTGCTGTTCGGACCGCAAGATATTGTGACGCAGAAGTTCCTGATTGAGCAAAATCCACAGGATGAAGACCGCAAGCGTAATGACTATCGCAAGCTCCAGCAGATGGTTGATTATTGCTACACGACTCGTTGCCTACGTACAGCACAGCTTGAGTATTTCGGAGAAGCGGAGGAGCATAAAGCTTGCGGCATATGCAGTTCATGTACAGATGAACGGGAACTGGTTGATATGACCATAGATGCGCAAAAGATTTTTTCGTGCATTCATCGCATGCGGGAACGTTATGGGGTCTCGATGGTCGCCTCGGTGTTGAAAGGCTCGCGTAACAAAAAAGTGCTGCAGTATGGTTTTGACAGCCTACCAACCTATGGCGTGATGGGCAACCGGACGGAAAAAGAGATCGCCGAAATCATCAATGTTCTTGTTTCGGAAGGCTATCTGATGTTGTCCGAGGGACAATATCCGGTCGTACGCTTGCAGCAGCTTGCCGCTGAAGTGCTGAAGGGCCAGCGAGAAGTCATGCAGCGTGTTGTGCGACATGCCACGGCTTTTGCAGGTGGAGCAGGTTCACGCGGACGACAGGGACGCGATGCATACCCGGCTGCAGTCAACGAAACCGTGTTCGAGCAATTGCGCCTGATCCGCCGCGATCTGGCCGCTCAGGAGCATGTACCGTCTTATATCATTTTCAATGATGCGACGCTGCGTGAGATGAGCGTAGCGAGCCCACAATCCGAGGCAGAGATGTTGCGGATCAAGGGTGTCGGAGAAGTGAAGTTCCGCAAGTACGGCAAGCCGTTTCTTGATTTTTTTCATAATCAGGGGAATATCGGGGGAACGGTAAGTGAGGACGAGATTTATGCAGACGATGTGTACGAGGATTTTGAATAGCCATACTAAGGTAAGGATATAACAGTCCATGCAAACTATAGAAGGTTGTGACCTATGAAAGTCATTTTATCAACGTTAAATGCAAAATATATTCATACCTCGCTGGCCATCCGATGTCTCAAAGCCTACAGTGAAAAGGACTTTGATATCGAGCTGGCGGAGTACACGATTAAGGACCCGGTGATGAACATCGTATCCGATTTGTTTCAACGGGGGGCAGATGTCATCGGCTTTTCCTGTTATATTTGGAACATTGAAGAGACGATTAAAGTCATCGATGTATTGAAAAAGATTATGCCCGAAGTCAAAATTGTTCTGGGTGGTCCAGAGGTATCCTACGATACGGATCACTGGATGAAGCGTTTGGCGAATGTGGACTTTATCGTGGTTGGTGAAGGAGAGGAAACCTTCCATCAACTGCTGCAGGAGCTGGAAGGGGATCGCAAGTTCCATTTTGTGTATGGACTGGCTTACCGTAAGGGAGAAGAGGTCATTCAGATGCCCGGTCGCCCGAAAGCGGACTTGAACGAGCTGCCGTCGCCCTATCGTTTTGCAGAGGATATACCGGAACTTGGGAAACGGGTTGTTTATTTTGAAACGAGCCGAGGCTGTCCGTTCAGTTGCCAGTTTTGCCTGTCAAGCATCGAAGTTGGGGTGCGCTATTACGATATCGAGCGTACAAAGTCAGATATTCTGTATCTGATCGACAATGGAGCCAACCTAATTAAGTTCGTGGATCGGACGTTTAATATTAAACGCGATTATGCGCTGGAAATGTTCAAATTTTTGATTGAAAATCACCGTGGTTGTGTCTTCCAGTTTGAGATTACGGCAGATATTATGCGTCCCGAGGTATTGGATTATTTGGCGGAAAACGCGCCGCCGGGCGTATTTCGTTTTGAAATCGGCGTCCAATCAACGAATGATCCTACCAATGAGTTGGTTAAGCGTCGCCAGAACTTTACCAAACTTTCCCGTACTGTTACCAAGGTCAAACAAAGCGGTAAAATTGACCAGCATTTGGATTTGATCGCCGGGTTGCCCTTGGAGGACTACAACACATTCCGTAAAACGTTTAATGACGTTTTTGCGCTCGGCCCGGAAGAGCTTCAACTTGGCTTCCTCAAAATGCTGCGTGGCACTGGACTGCGTATCGACGCAGATAAGTACAACTACACGTACATGGACGTGGCGCCTTATGAAATGCTGAGCAATGACGTCCTTTCCTTTGCCGATATCGTCCGACTCAAGCGCTTGGAAGATGTATTGGAAAAATATTGGAACTCTCATCGTATGGATCATACAGTCAACTATCTGATTGAGCGTGAATTCTCGTCCGCCTTTGATTTCTTTCAGGAATTCGGAGACTACTGGGAAGGACAGGGCTGGCAAAAAATCGGACATCAGCTCGAAGACTTGTTCACACGTCTCCAGTCCTTTCTGGAATCGCGTGGAACAAAGCGAATGGATATGGTGCTTGGACTGATGAAGCTTGATTATTTCCTTAACCATAAATATAAGCCGCGTAAAATTTGGTGGGAGCATAGCTTGGAGAAGAATGATTGGTCCAGCTATATGAAAATGGTTCTCCAGCACCCGGATGCGCTGTTGTCACCTGTGGTTGCAGATTTTGTGGCAGATGCGAGCAAGGAGAGTACAGGCGAAACGGATGTAGGCATTCAACAGCCGCAGCCATACCGCGAGATTATCCCAGCCTTTGCTTCCTTGAAGCTGAGTGAAAAAGAACTGCAAAAGCACGCTGTTCTAGATGTACTGCCGTTCAGTCTGGATCATATCCTGAGTGGGGGTAGCCCATTGACTGCCGAAGGCCGCACGCTTCTGCTTGTAGTCTATCAGCAAAATGGACAGCAAAAGCCGCTCTACTACACCATGCCGATCGGCAAAAATATCGCTGCGATTTAATATAAGAGGCATCGACTTTGATATACCAAAAGTCGGTGCCTTCTTTTGTCTTATAAAAAACAGGTGAGCACTCCAAATTTTACATTCGTGTAATCTATTGCTTTACGATACTTTACAAAGCAGATATATGATTACTTTATCATATATGAATATTAAATTTATTGGAGTGTGACCTTGTGAAAAAGCGTTCGATGAAAAAGAGTATCCTTGCTTTAGGTGCCATTACCGTTTTGAGTGCGCCATTGTTATCTGCTAATATCCCTAACGCTTTTGCAGCCTCATCTAATACCAAGTCTACTACGACACAGGTATCCAAAGGACAGAAAACCTCGTCAGCGAAAGTCGATGCCCCTAAGAATGTCATTCTCTTTATCGGCGATGGTATGGGAGAAGCAAGTCGCAACGCGATTCGCTTGGCGACGGTAGGGAAATCGGGATTACTTGAAATGGACAACATGCCTGTAACCGGCCTGGTTAGCACAAGTTCAGGGGATAACCTGGTTACGGATTCTGCCGCCGCTGCGACTGCCATTGCAACAGGTGTGAAAACGTATAACGGCGCGATTGGAATGGATTTGAATAAAAAACCAGTGACAACGATTATGGAGCTGGCTAAAAAAGCAGGCATGTCTACAGGTGTCGTGACGACAAGCCAAGTGACAGACGCAACGGGGGCTGCCTTTGGTGCGCATGTCGAAAAACGCTCCGCTCAAAGCGAGATTGCCAAACAGTATTTGGAGAAAAGCAAGCTGGATGTTATTCTGGGCGGTGGTGAGGATTTCTGGTACCCTGCCGGAACAGTAGGCAAACATCCAGATGCTCCGGCAGAAGATCCTGAGGAAGCGAGTAAGGGAACTCAAGGGAATTTGGTAGAACAAGCGAAGAAGCTGGGTTATAGCTATGTGACGGATCAGACAGGAATGAAAGCAGCCAAAGGTTCTAAGTTGCTGGGGCTGTTCGCCAATGAAGAGATGTTCCAAGCTCACAACAAGCAGGGTAACTCTTACAATCCAACGGTTTCTTTACCGGATATGACGACCAAAGCAATTGATGTTCTTTCCAAAAACCAAAAAGGTTTTTTCCTGATGGTAGAAGAAGAAGGAACGGATGAGATGGCGCATGACAATGAAGGTGAGCTAACGATTAAGGCTGGGCAACAGCTCGATAAGGCCGTTAAAGTAGCTAAAGAGTATGCCAAAGCACATCCAGATACATTAGTGTTGGTGACAGCAGATCATGAAACGGGCGGTTTGGCGATTGAAGGCGAAGATGCGGAGGATGAATCCGGTGAAGGTGTTTCCAAAGAGGATGGTCCTTTTACTGTAAAAGGCTCTAATGAAAAGTTTTATATTGACTGGACCACGGGAGGACATACATCTGTTGATGTGGCGTTAACCGCGATGGGCCCAGGCTCTTCTCAGTTTAGCGGGAATTACCCGAATACTGCCATTCATGATAAGCTGGTTAAGTTGCTTCAATTAAAGAAATAGCTCGGGGTGTAAGCCGCCACTTTAAAGGCTTTCCATATTGGCAATATGGTTTTTCCTGTGATAAATTAAAGCTAATAAGTATATACTGAAAAAGAGCAAGGATGCTGCCAACATCCTCACTCTTTTGCAACAGCCGCTTATAAGGGCGGTAGTTGTAGGGTTGGATTAGTAAAATAGACCGCATTCCTTTTCCAGAGGGCGGTCTATTTCTTTTTGTTGAAGGAAAGAATCAAGATCACCAATGTCGCAAATTGAATCATCAACATCAATGTATCTTTAACCTCCACAGGCATCACCTCCTTTGCAGGAGACTAGCCGACCGTGTTCTACCTTTACTCCTCCGTTGTTTTCTTCCCCCACACCAATTTCATTATAAAAAATATAATGGTCAGCATGATGACAAGCAATGCCATCTGCAAGCCATAACGATGGATTAGTTCTCCTACTGCCTGTACATGATCGCCAAAGATACGTCCGAGTAGAAAGAAGATCAGCGTCCAGATCAAACCCGTTGAATAAGAGAAGAGGGCGTAGCGCTTGAAGCTCATTTTATTGATTCCGACAATATAAGGAATAATGTGACGGACGATCGGCAGCAAATAACTGATGCAAATAGTGAAGTTTCCATACTTATGTATCAATTTTTCCGAAAACGTAATGTACCTGTCCATTTTTTTCTTCCGGCGTAAACGTTCTAGAATCGGTGTGCCCACGGTTCTCCCCAATACATAACCTAAGGACAAGCCTGATATAACCCCAAGATATACAATTAAAAAAGCGGGTAACGGGTGAAGTATGCCCATGCCTGTTACAGCCCCGCCAGTCATTACGATGACTTCATCCGGGATGGGCAGACCCACAATCCCCAGCCATAGAGAAAAGAATAATGCTGCATAGCCGTATTGTTCGATGATGGAAATTAAATATTCCACGTCCATACCCGTACTCCTTTCTTAAGCTTTCTTTCGGCATACATACACGAATGCGGGTGGAACATTCATTGGCACAAACTTGATTTCTTCAATATCAAACCATTCACCTAACTGCTGCTTCATCTGTTTAGAGTATTGAAAGGCCACAAACATTCCTCCATCCCTGAGCGATAGATGAATTTGTTCTACAATTTGATTCCGCATCGCTTGTGGAAAATTGAAAAAAGGCAGCCCGCTGATTATGCAGTCAAGCTGTTCTATTTGAGCATTTTTCATAGCAAGCTGAAGCTCACGCGAGTCGGAATAGCATAGATAATTCGGGAATCTTCTTTTTAAACTCTGCTGCATGGTTTGGTCTTTCTCAAAGAGTAAAACCTTAGGTTGAAATTCAGCAGCAGACGGGATGTATTGGGTAATTGCCCCTGTTCCAGCACCAAGCTCGGCAACAGCATGAACTTCACTCCATGGAATGGATTCTATCATATTTTTAGCTAAAAATCTGGAACTTGGTGTTACACTACCCACGTATGCAGGCGAGTACAAAAATTTGACTAGGAACATAAGTCTCTCGTGAACCAAATGGCTAATACGGATCATACATCATTTCCCTACTTTCAATTTTTAAAATACGTTCATTTATTCTTTGCTAAGAGTAACAAATTATCCCTTTACTTACTCCTGTCTCAAGTAGGGTTGATCCCCCCGTCTTGCGGAGGGGATTTTCCTTGACTATGGTCTAGGAAATAATAAAAGGGTTACGGTATTAATGAGTCTGTATTGATTCAGTTATCATTCAGCATACCCTCAGGTTGCATTCAGATTTGCTACCGATGAAAGGTAGGTGGGCAGCTAAAAACATTATGTACACTGAGAGGGGATCTACTTTGTCACTATCCATTAACAGGCATCTCATCACGACTTCCTATGATCATTCGAACATGGTGAAGTCATATGAGAATGGACTAAATACCACGGGGCATACCACACACAAGAAATCTAACGATTCACTCGAACTGAGCAAGGAATTCATGAAATACACGGGAGGAATGCAGGCTCCGCTTCCTACGAATGCCACAGATGAAGAAATATCGGCTTTATTCGATAAAATCGCTAAGACTTTTGAACAATCTGTATCATCGTAGTCATAGTCATTAGAGTGCAACACCATAGCTTAGAACCGGTTAGCCCACACGTGTAAACTCATACTTTTATAAAGGGGAAATCTCGTATGAACATTTCATCCACATCCAGCAGTTCTATATCTATTTCAAGCACTTCATCTTCATCCAGTACCAACGATACAGCTAGTCTGGAAAAGCAAAAAGCTCAACTTGAAGCGGAGTACAACAAGGTACAGCAAAGTAAGGATAATAAAGATACAAAAGAAACAAAAATGAAGCAGCTTCAGCAACAAATTAAACAGATTGAAGCTCAAATTGCACAGCAAAGTTCGCAATCCAGCAGTACGTCAACTCCAAAAATGGAAAAGCCCGCTCCAAGTAACACAGAAACAACTCGTATCAACAGCGCTAACAGCAGCGATATTACGGGAGTTGGGAAATCACTGGATATTTCAATTTAATCATCCCCTCTCTTCTCCTGTATGGCAGACGATGGATATAAAGGATAGCAGGTTCTCCGTTTCAGAGGGGCCTGCTTTTTTCGTTACTAAATATTTTGCATGAATCCAGGGAACGACTTTAATCAGCGATATTTAGATTAGAATAATTCTGTCCATCTAAATTGAATCATGTGACTAAACATAGAAAAGTATATACAATATATAACAGTAGGAAGATGAAAGTATTTTAACCCTATTATTTTCTATATTTAAATCAGTAAGTGCTAGTAATCATTTCAAATTGGAGGATTTATGCCATGACGCTGGAACCTCAGATGAATCGAAGTAGTAGAGATGAAGCGCGTTTAGTCAGAAACAAGTTGATTGAGTTTAATGCGAAACACGTTCCAGCAGATATTCGAACCCAATACGAAGAGATTAATCTTACGCTTAAAAATGAAGACGGTCAGGTGATAGGCGGTCTTCTAAGTGTACTATGTTGGAACTGGGTGGAGGTTGATATTTTGTGGGTAGATCAGAGCTACAGAGGAAAGGGCTACGGTTCACAACTACTTGGTGAAATTGAACAAATTGCTAAAGAAAAAGGGTGCGATTTTATACAACTTAATACCTTTACTTTCCAAGCGCCCGAATTCTATGAAAAGCAGGGGTATGAAGTCGTTGGTGTCATTGACGATGCTCCGAGAGGCTTTAAACACTATTATTATAAGAAAAATATCTACTGAGGATTCTATAGATGCGCGTACAGATCAAGGAAATAAATAAAGATCAGCATATCACCATTCGTAATATTGGCAAGGAAAAAGTATACGGCTACTGGACATATTTTTGGCATGAACTGACTTCTGGATATGCGTATGTTGTCCCGTATGAACAAAGCTTAAATAAGATGATTCCCGGTTGTGTAATTTCGGTCGAGACTTCTCAATCCAGTATAGAGGGGTTCAGGAGGCTGAAGCCTACTGAAGAGACAGGGATTTTTCGACCTCAACCAAAGCTAGGCGACTATTGGATTCAAGGAACGATACATCAAGTGATGCAAGGCGAAGCAGACGAGATAGAATGTGTGGAGATTGTAGTAGGAGACACTACGTTTATTTTGGATTCTGAAGAAGTGAATGGTGATGTCAACGTTAAAGCGGGCGACGGTGTCGCCTTTGAAATCATAGGCCTACAGTTGTTTGACGAGGGACTGTGAGCGTTCTATAGCGATTGATTCGAAAAGAGGTAACACATGTCTAATGATAATAGTAAATCGAAAACGTTGGGAGCTTTTCTGAAATCACGTCGAAATCGACTTCAACCAGAGCAGGCAGGTCTTAGACTTTCACAGGGTCAGCGAAGAACACCGGGGCTTCGCCGAGAAGAAGTTGCGATGCTGGCAGGTGTCAGTGCGACGTATTACACATGGCTGGAACAAGGTAGAGAAGTAACAGCATCTAAGGAGATTATCGAAAGTATAGGAGAAGCTCTACAATTAACTCATGATGAGAGAGCACATCTAATTCAATTGTGGAATCCCAATGAGGCGGTTGCGATTTCGCCCATCCATACAAGGCTGAATCCACAGTGGCAACATATTATTGATCAGTTGTCCTATCCTTCCTTTATCAGCAATGAAAAAGCGGAAGTGCTTGCTTGGAATAGCGCGGCGAATGAGGTGATTACCGATTTTTCTTCCCTGTCCGTTTCTGAACGTGTCATGATTCGTTTATTGTTCGTGGATTCCGAATTACGTCGTCGAATGGTTAACTGGGAAGAATTCGCGTCCTATTCGGTAGCTGTTTTTAGAACCTATTATGACAAGTATTTAGGAGATCCTTGGTTTGAGGAGACGGTAGAACGGCTGCGTGTGGAAAGTATGGAGTTTGACACCATGTGGAAGCAGCATCATATCCAGCTCAAAAAGGTGAATCGGGTTTCCCTTCAAATCCCTGGCGCTGTGGAAGCAGTTTCCTATGATATTAATTCTTTAGCAAGTATTACGGACCAACCGGGTCTGCACTTTTGTATCTACACGCCAGTAAGCCAATCCTCTGCCTGGTAATCTTGTTACTAGTATAAACGTACTGTGGTTGCCTCCATAAGGGTCTATTAGAATGAGTACATGTTCATTCCATCCATTTACCCAAAGAAAAGAGGGAACCATGATATGCTGAAAAGGAAATTGGGATGTGAAGGGCTGGAGGTATCAGCTCTGGGCCTTGGCACGATGATGATGCCGAACAACGAGGAGTCGGTGCGCACACTTCAGGGAGCGTTGGACCTTGGTGTAACGTTGTTTGATACAGCAGATCTTTATGGTGAGGAATACGCACAGCAGAAGTTCGGCGGCAATGAGAAGCTAGTTGGACGTGCGCTCAAGGGTCGTCGGGAGGAGGTAGTGATTGCCACTAAATTCGGGATCACACACACTCAGGGACCCAAGGGAGATCCGGCATATATTAAAAAATCCGTAGACGCCAGTCTGTTTCATCTGGGGACTGATTATATCGACCTGTATTATCAGCATCGAGTCGATCCCAATACTCCGATTGAAGAGACCGTCGGAACGATGGCCGATTTGGTTAAGGAAGGGAAAATCCGTTATATCGGCTTGTCGGAAGCGTCGGCTGAACAGATCCGCCGCGCGCATGCGGTGCATCCAATTACCGCAGTAGAAACCGAATATTCCTTGTGGAGCAGAGAAGTGGAAGACGATGTCCTTCCGCTACTAAACGAACTGGGAATCGGCTTCGTCCCCTACAGTCCACTGGGTCGAGGTTTCCTCACGGGACAGATCAAAAAATTTGACGATCTGCCAGTGGATGATTACCGCCGTCATTTCCCTCGCTTCCAAGGCGAGAATTTCACCAAAAATCTAGAGGTTGTCCTCCTGATCGAAAAGCTGGCTGCCCAAAAAGGTTGTACTTCTGCTCAGTTGGGGCTGGCATGGCTGCTTGCGCAAGGCGACCATATCGTCCCGATTCCAGGAACGAAGAGAATGGAAAGAGTGCGTGAAAATCTTGGTGCCCTACAGGTCTCTTTGTCGGAAGCAGAGCTTCAAGAGATCGAGCGTATTTCGCCTAAAGGTTTCGCAGCAGGTTCTCGTTATCCGGAGCGTGCCTAGAAAACGGAGTATTGGCATGATGATTAAGTTTAGGATAAGACCGTTCCTTTCTGGAGCCGCTTGGTAGTACCAGCGGCTCTGTAGAAAGGCGGTCTTTTTTTTACTAATTTTGACCGACTTAGGCATGAGTTCTCAAGTCTAGTCTATGGTTAGAGTTATTGCGCTCTACAAAATAACGAGTTAAAGTATGGGAAATGCCATATTTAACCACAGTTTGTCGGTGTGAAAGTAAAACTAGATTTTAGTGAATCGTGAATAAAGAAAGGTATGATCGGATTGACAACAGAAGTGACACACAAAATATATACCATGTGTATGATTCAGGACGGAAGTAAGGTATTGCTTATGAATAGACCCAATCGAAAGGGGTTTCCGGGTTATATTGCTCCAGGAGGAAAAGTAGAGTTTCCAGAAAGCATTGTGAATGGGGCCATTCGTGAAGTAAGGGAAGAAACAGGCTTAACCGTTACGAAAATCGTATTTAAAGGAATCGACGAATATTGTGACCCAAGCCAAGGGCTGAGATATATGGTCTTTAACTATTTGGCTACAGCCACTGAAGGTGAACTATTAAAAAATCCCCCCGAGGGAGAACTGCTGTGGGTGGATATGAAAGAAGCGCTAAATCTGCCGATGCAGGATTGGTTTAAGCGGAGATTTCCATTGTTTTTTGAGCCAGGAACGTTTGAAGTTAGTTCCGTGTGGCTGGCGGATACAGATGAAACTCTGGAAGCAACGATTAAGAGCTATGGTGTATAGAGATGACGACGACCATATATTTCTCATCTAATCGGCTGGGCGAGGTAACAATTGATCAAGTGCAAAGGATGCTGAATCGTTTTGATTTGGGACGTTTGCTGTCTTACGAAAAAACGGCAGAAGGTGTCCTAGGGCAAACTCTCTATGTTTCCTCAACGGCTGGGCAGTTTGTGCTGAAGGGGAACCCGCTTTTTCCAGGGCAATGGGTAGAAGAAAAATTTATGGTGGAGCAAATACAAGCGCGGACTCCAATTCCCGTGCCAACACCGTATCTTGTGGATCATACAGAGGACATTTTTGGCTGGAGCTATGCAGTTATGCCCCGTCTATACGGTCAGCATATACATACACCTGAGTTGCAAGCAAAGCTGACCTCGCTGGATAAACAGCAAATGGCTGAAATGCTTGCTACTGTTTTGTTAGTGCTTCATAGATGGAAGGTTAAGAACAGTGGAGAGCTGGATACAACAACTCTAGGCATTCGTCCTTTTGAAGTCTCTTATCGAGTATGGTTGTATGGACGAATTCGCTATTGGCTAGAGGATGCCAAAAAATACTCGAACATTTCTGTACAGGATATGGAATGGGTAGAGGAAATATTGGAAGGCTCCCGTCAAGCATTCGATCAGCTGGAAGCTGCCACTTTCGTGATGGGGGATTTTAAACCGCAAAATTTCCTTGTGCAGAATGGGAATAAGGGCTGGGGAGTCAGTGGTCTTTTTGATTTTACGACAGCCTATTTTGGGGATGGGGTTGCAGATCTTCCGAAAATAACCATCATGTATCTGGAGAACGGCGAAGAAGAATTGGCAAAAGGTTTTCTTACTGCTTACGCACAAGGGATGGAAGCTAAAGAAGGATTTACTGAGCGTTTCCGGGTGCATATGCTGCATCAGCAGGTTCTAAACTGGGGATGTGCCAAAGCGATGAAGCAAATCACTTGGGATGATAAGCTCTCTTTTGCAGATTGGGCGCAAAAATTCATGGATATTAAGGTATAAAGCAATAGCAGACAAATTGAGTATTTAAAGAGGAGGTAGTGAGTGGGATGCAGACTGTCAGATTGGTAAAGCCGGATCAGGACTGGAAGGAAGCTTATCTTTCATTTTATGAGGAATGGAAACAGAGCCAGGAGCATATGGTACCTTGGGTGATCTCTGTAGAGCCGTACGATTTTGAAGGTATGCTGACGTTTTTAAGTAATCAGGAAAATGGAATGAACCTGTCTGAAGGCTGGGTTAAAAGCTCCACATACTGGCTTGTGAATGCGAATGAACAGGTTGAGGGAGCGGTGAATATCAGGCATGTCCTTAACGAACACCTAATGAATGCCGGAGGTCATATCGGTTACGGTATCCGTCCTTCTGCACGAGGGAACAGGTACGCTGTTACAATGCTGGCCTTGGCGCTGGAAAAAGCAAAAGAGCTGGGGATTTCCCGAGTCCTGGTCGTATGCGACTCCGATAATATTGCCTCCAAAAAAACAATCATACAAAACGGCGGAATGCCGGACAAGGATTACATAGAGGAAGACGGAAACCGTGTAAACCGGTTTTGGATCGAACTGTGAGTGAGAAAGAGGGGAACGCGAGAAGCTCATGAAATTATGGCCTGAATATGCGCAAAACATCATTGTTGGTGTTATTTTTGAAGGAAACTGGAATTGGTATGTGACGGAAAGAGAATATTGGTTTTTGAATACCGAGATGGAGGAACGGTTTGGTATCCCTATTTTGGATGAAACCACAGCAGGAGCATTTTTGGATCACATCTGTGAATATAAGGTGGCTACAGGGGAGCTAACTTCAATGCTCCAGTTGCTGGATGATGCTATTCAGCATCAGGATGAAGTGCTGGAGTTTTATCCTGCTCTGTATGTTAACTTTGATGAGAAAGTTCTCTATTCGCTATTTCCTGAGCCAGCTTCGTTTGAACACTATGTCCCAGTGGGGTGGAAAGGAGAATATCAAAACTTTATGAACGAGGTACCTTCATCTGAACAGTATTGGATGATCGATGGAAGTAACTTTTTTGAAACATTCACTTGATAGAACGAAAGAGGAAATGAATATATGGATGCTTCCATGCATGAGTAGCTATATTAACCCATAAGATGTAGTTCTAAGGTCACGAAAACCTCTCCAAGGGCCATGTTTTTATTTCCTAATTGATATTGATAATTATTATCACTTATAATAAAAGCAGACATATTACGCTATGATAGGGAGAGTTGCAGAGTGACAGTGTCCTTGGAATTATATGATGTAACGATCATCGGCGGTGGTCCTGCCGGTATGTATACCGCATTTTACAGTGGAATGAGAGATATGAAGACCAAGCTGATCGAAGCCAAGCATGAGTTGGGCGGACGGATGCGCATATACCCAGAGAAGATGATATGGGATGTCGGAGGGGTTACCCCGGTTTTATGTGAAAAGCTGATTGATCAGCTGGAGCAGCAAGCGCGGACGTTCGAGCCTACCATTGTGCTGGGGCAGCAGATCACTGGTTTGGATCGGCAAGAGGATGGCACGTTCCTGCTAACTTCTGCCACAGGGGAACAGCATTGGACACGCACGATCGTTCTGGCAGTAGGCTATGGTATTCTCAAAATGGCTAAGCTGGAGATTGAGGGGGCGGACCGCTATGAGGTTACGAACCTGCATTATACTGTACAAGAGCTAGAGCCATTTCGGGGCAAGCACGTCCTGATTTCCGGTGGGGGCGACTCAGCAGTGGATTGGGCGAATGAGCTGGAGTCTATTGCGGCGAGTGTGACCGTCGTACATCGTCGGGATCACTTTGGTGGACATGAGAAAAATGTAGCGCGTATGAAATCATCTTCGGTCCGTGTTCTCACGCCATACGCGGTGAGTCAGCTACATAGCAACAATGGAGAGACGATTGAACAGGTAACGATCAGTCATGTAGATACGGACGAAATACAGGTGCTGAATGTCGATGCAGTCATCGTAAATCATGGACTAAAATCCGATTTCGGTCCGCTTCGGGATTGGGGACTGGATATGGGGGAGTGGCATGCCCGAGTGAGCGAAAAGCTGGAAACGAATCTGCCGGGGATTTTCGCGGCAGGCGATTTTGTCGAGTACGGAAGTAAGCTGTATCTGATTGCCGGTGCGTTCACAGATGCCGCCCTTGCGCTGAACAGCGCGAAGCTGTATATTGATCCGGCAGCTGACAAAGCGGCATATGTTTCTTCTCATAACAGCCGCTTTAAGGAGAAGAACCGCGAGCTTGGTGTCGTGGAGTAGAGTAAGATACGGAATTAAGTTATATAGGATTAGAGATAGGGTAGGGAAAATGTAAAAGAACTTCCGCGACTACGATTGATGTGGTTTGCATTAAAAAATCAAACGAACCTACCATAGAAAGTATGGACTGGATTGAAAGGTGACATATGAAGAGACGAACGGAGCAACAGGAAGCGATTTGTGCAGATATTACTCAAAAGGCAGAGCCCTTTGTACAGCAACAGTTGGAGCATGATCATAGTGGTCACGATTGGTGGCATATAGACCGGGTGAGAAAGCTGTCTCTTAAAATTGCTGCCAAAGAGGGCGCAGATTCGTTTATTTGTGAACTGGCAGCACTGCTGCATGATGTAGCGGATGAAAAATTAAATGATTCCAAACAAGCCGGGCTGGATAAAGTAGAGCAGTGGCTGCTTCTGCATGTAAATGATCTGGAGGTAATCGCGCACGTGATGACCATTATAGCTACGATGTCCTACAATGGTGGACAAAACCCGCCCATGGAGACGCTGGAAGGTCAAGTTGTGCAGGATGCAGATCGGTTGGATGCTCTCGGAGCAATTGGGATTGCAAGAACCTTTATGTATGCAGGCTCAAAAGGCAGTATGATGCATCACCCGGATAAAGATTTTTCACAGCATGAGTATCGTGCCGCAGGTAAAAGTGCCATATACCATTTTTACGAAAAGCTGCTAAAACTCAAAGATCTTATGAATACCTCTTATGCTCAAGAGCTGGCGGAGGTTCGGCATCAATGGATGGAGATGTACTTGGAGCAATTTTATAGAGAATGGAATGTGGATGATAAATAAAGTGATTTAATAAGGCTGTTTTCTCTAACCGAGCATATCGGAGAGAAAGCGGCCTTTTTTATATAAATGTCATATTGATATTATCGGAAACATGTGTTATTTTATTGTTAATAACAAAATGATAATAACAAAATAATATAAACTATAAAGAAAGCGAGGAAGCGACTATGTTTGGATTTAATTTTGTTAAATTTCAGCCCAGTGAATATGTGATGAAGGTGAAAAACGGGAAGGTGGTTCGGGAGGGTGTTGGATTATCCTTTTATTACTACGCCCCGACCACCTCGGTTATTGTCGTGCCCGTCTCTTCTATTGATGCGCCGTTCATGTTTGAGGACATGACAAATGATTTTCAGGCGGTGACGGTACAGGGGCAACTGACTTATCGAATTGTGGATTATCGGAGAACGACGCAGATTTTAAACTATACGTATGACTTGAAGGAACGACGGTACATTTCCGATGATCCAAGCAAGCTGGCCCAACGGGTGATTAACATTGCCAAGGTGCTTACCAAAAAATATTTGGAGCGTGTCCCGCTCAAAGAAGCTGTTCAGTCCAGTGAACGTCTGGCCCAAAACATGACGAAGGATATTGCTCAGCATACGGAAATGGAAAAGCTCGGCATTGAGGTTATGGGGCTGTCGATTTTGGCGATTCTACCTAATAAGGAGACGATGAGAGCGCTGGAGGCTCAAGCGAGGGAAGAGATTCTTCGCAACGCGGATCATGCTTTATATGAGCGTCGTAATGCATCTATTGAGCAAGAGCGGCGTGTGAAGGAAAACGAGCTGAACACTGAGATTGCAGTGGAGACGAAAAAGAAACAAATCCGCGAAACTCAACTTGATGCCGAGCGTTCCGTAAAGCAAAAGCAAAGTGAGATGAAAGAGGAGCAGCTACGATTTGACACGGCCTTGGAGGAGAAAAAACGCGAGCTGATTGAGCTGACCGTAACGAATAAAAAGGCAGAAGCCGATGCCAAGGCCTATGAGCTGACAGCCGTCATGAAATCGTTGCAGGATGTTGAACCGAACGTACTTCAAGCTATGGCTAACATGGATATGAGCCCGGATAAACTAATTGCGATTGCATTCCAGGAGCTTGCAGAAAATGCAGGGAAAATCGGTCAGCTGAATATTACGCCGGATCTGCTGCAAGGTCTCATGTCAGATACGGGAGCAAGCGGATCAGGAGGATCGAGAGGGTCTGGAGGAAGAACACGATGAGCGGCCGAATGACAGAGCAGAAGATCATTTTGGTGAAGCGTAAAACGCGACTGGAGGAACTGATTGTCCGATACAATACGGTGCAGCAGGCTCGCTTCTTTATGGAACGGCTGGGTGCGGATTTCAGTGATTATGTGCTGGAGGACGAAAATTACCGCAGGGCGGTGGCAACGGCAACGTCGGAGTTAACGGCCTTGGGTCGTGTTCAGATTGTGGAGCGGGAGCATGTGCCGAACTTTATTTTTGGTGAGCAGGATACAGTGGTGGTGCTGGGTCAGGATGGGCTGGTAGCCAACACCTTAAAATATTTGACCGAGCAGCCGCTTATCGGCGTGAATCCAGATCCATTGCGCTGGGACGGGGTATTGCTGCCGTTTACCGTATCCGACCTGCGCTGGGTAGTGCCGGATGTATTCGTGCACAGACGGCCAATTAAGGAAGTTACGCTGGCTAAGGCCCGATTAAATGATGGCCAATCCTTGTATGCTGTAAATGATTTGTTCATTGGACGCAAAACTCATGTTTCCGCGAGATATGAGCTAAGGCTGGAGGATCAAGTAGAGCAGCAATCCTCCAGCGGCATTATCGTTTCAACCGGATTGGGAGCGACAGGCTGGCTGACCAGCGTACTGGCTGGAGCGGCCGGAATTGTCGGCAGTGCTACACGGCATCCAATCTCGCTGACTCCAAGCCAGCTGATGCCCGGTACAGCCTTCAGTCAGGAAGGGACAGCAGACGGAATGAGTCATGATCATCGTGCAACCTGGAGTTCGCCATCGCTTTATTTTACGGTGAGAGAACCATTCCCCAGCCGAACGACTGCTGCGGATCTCGTGTTTGGTCAGGTAGCAGCCGAAAAACCGTTACGGATTGCATCGCAGATGCCGGAAAACGGAGTTATTTTCAGTGATGGAGTAGAAAGTGACTTTCTGGAGTTTAATGCTGGCATTGAGGCGATCATTGAACCCGCGGAGAAAAAAGGGCATCTGGTCGTGTAGAGGTTTGTACAGGACGGCAATGGGTAATTATGAGTAAGGTACAACCATCAGATGAAATTAAAAAAGGAGGAATCAACATGAGCGACCACACTCAAGACGAAGCGAAAATCCGCAACAAGAAGGACGAGGACGGAGATTCCTTGATGGAGAAAACGAAGCTGGAAAATGGCGTGGATATCGAGCCTGAGGCTGATGAATGGATTGCGAAGCCCTCACCAGTGTCATACGATGATACGAACTCCTCTTCGAAGAAATAAGGCTCTGGCATTCCAATAGAGCAGTGATGCAAAGACAGATGATCCCTAATCGGGTCATCTGTCTTTTTTACATAGGTTAATTGAATCTGGAATATACCTTCCATACTAGCTCACGACGGCTGCTTACATCTGTTTTCAAGAAAATCGCTTTCAGGTGATCCTGCACCGTGTAGGCAGTAATATGAAGTGCGCTGGCCAGCTCCTTGGTCGAAAAGCCCTGAACAATGAGTTGGACAATTTGTCTCTCTCGTTCGGACCATGAGTACACCTCAGCCATAAGCGGTAGCATGTCAGTTGCTTTAGCAGCCTCAAACCATACGGCTAGCTGCTTCTGTCCGCCTTGCAGAAGGGTGGCTCTGATGGTTACCCATGGGGTTCCTGCGTCTGTGGAAGGGATACATAGTCGTGCTGGTGCAGTGGCAGTGGATAGCGCTCGCAAGCATACGACCCGGACGGGAGCTGGAAGACCCTCTTCATGGATTCCCTCCTGCTGCCGAAGCAGCTTTAGCCACTGTACTGCTACTGTATTGGACGAGATCGGTTCTAGCTTATCGGAAAGCATTAGAACTCCTGGCTCAAGTTCATTTTCCGTGGTCATGACAGGGGCTGAAGATAAACCGACACTGGCCTGACGCAGATGGTAGGCTATGGACGGCGCTAACGTTTCAAGCAGTTGTTGCTCTTCCACGCTGAATACAGGCTTTCCGTGATGACGGAACAACGTAAGAAATCCCCAACAGCTCCCTTTGTACATAAACGGAACACGTAGCTCGTCCCCGAATCCGGCGGGTTGCAAAACATCTCTATATCGTGTGCTCCGATCCGGTTGGCCTTGTGTAGACCCATGTAGCGTCGCTACAGATTGTCCTTCTCGCACCAACTGATCATATTTCATCATATCGTCGTGCAGGTATTCGTATTCTAGCAGTTTGTTATGAATGTCCTCCACACCCGACTCTGTAAATGCCCCTGTGGAGAGCAGCGTACGCGGATCTACCGAGGTACAGCACGCCGCATCGAAAGTAACCTGAGTACGCAAGCGGTCGATTAGGGTGTGCTTGTAGTGTGCGTTCATCATTTACTCCTATCGAGAAAGTTGGAGATTCTCAAGCGTAATTATTAAATCCCACATTTATGGGATGGTGGATATTTGTATTGTCTTTATAATTGAGAATGATTCTTAATTAAATCTACAATAAACGAATGGCCCGGAAAGATCAAGGCTAAATGATTGGAGGAAAGTACATATGAAACATACCCCTATTGGAAATACGGACTCAAATCAACCTATGAGCTGGAATCATCCGAATGTGCATAAGTACGCGGATACGATTGCTTTAAAAATACCTGGATATGCTCATTTGTACGAGATGACAGACGGTTTGATAACCGCACAGCTTGAGGCACAAGCTCATATTCGAAATATAGATCCAAATGTGCTAATTGTCGGAGCTGGAGGCGGCCAGGAATTGATTACGCTCGGAGAGCGCCATGAAGCATGGTCCTTTACGGCAGTAGATCCCTCTGAGCACATGCTGGATTTGGCACGTAAGCGTGTGACACATGCGGGCATCAGTTCAACAATATCGTTTGTTGCAGGTACGTTGGAAGAGTCATCCAGAGGACCGTTCTATGACGCTGCAACCTGCCTGCTGGTGCTTCATTTTCTTCAGAACTTGGAAAGTAAACAGGCATTGCTACGTCAGATATCCGCTCGACTCAAGCCAGGTGCGCCTTTTTGTCTAGCTTCTATTAACGGGAATCCGCAGGAGCCTTCTTTTTCCATCCAAATGCAGGCGTGGAAAGGTCATATGCTAAGTCAAGGCATTTCGCTGGAGGATTGGGAACGATTCTCTGCTTCCATCGGTCGTGAGTCAAACCCGGTATCCAATGCGGCAATACAGGAACTGTTGATAGATGCGGGTTTTACCCACATCACCCGGTATTATGGCGCTTTTTTAGTAAACGCATGGTTTGCGGTTAAAGAGGGAGAAACGGCTTATGACAAAGGATAACATCATCATCATTGGCGGGTATGGCCATGTTGGAAAAATGGTATGCACGGAGTTAAGTGAAATGTTTCCCGGCAAGGTATTTGCCGCAGGTCGTAGTCTGGAACGGGCCACTGAATTTAGCCAACAATCGAATGGTAAGATACGGCCCTTGCAGCTTAATATTCATGAGCCGATGGACCCGTCGATATTAGAGCAAGCCAAATTGGTAATCATGTGTTTGGATCAGGACAATACGGCCTTGGTACGTGCCTGCCTTCGACATGGGGTGCATTACATGGATATTACCGCGAATGCGGACTTTTTGAGTCAGGTGGAGCAGTGTCATCAGGAGGCCCGAGCTCATCAGGCCACAGCCCTGTTAAGTGTAGGATTAGCTCCGGGACTGACCAATCTGTTGGCACTGCAAGCGACACAGCTCATGGATCAGACGGATGAGTTGAATATATCTTTGATGCTGGGTTTGGGAGATCGACACGGTCAGGCTGCTATTGAGTGGACAGTAGATCAGATTCATGCCGATTTGGAGGTTATAGAACAGGGACGTTTTGTGACTCGAAAAAGCTTTACTGGCGGAATAGTGGCAGATTTTGGTGCAGGAGTGGGTCGTCATCGGGCGTATCGATTTCCTTTTTCAGATCAGCAGACACTTCCTCGTACGCTCAAAGTTCCTACGGTTAGCACACGCCTTTGCTTCGATTCGCGCTTGACCACTCGGCTTCTAGCAGGGCTTCGGACGATAGGAGTTTCAGGTCTACTCCGACAGCAAACCGTGCGTGATGCAGTGGTTCGCAGCTTTAGCAAGGTACATATAGGTGGGAATGCTGTAGCGGTCAAGGTAGATGCTCGAGGAACTCTCAATGGCAAGGAGACGAAGGTCGAATGTCAGCTAAGGGGTCACCATCAGTCTGATTTAACCGCTAAGGCAGCCGTCTTTGCAGCGCTCGCCCTGTACCGTTCAGAACTTCCATTCGGTGTATTTCATACGGAGCAGGTTTTTTCATGGAATCGCATGCGGGCTTGGTTAGGGCAGCAAGTAGCCGCAGATATTCAGGTGAACGGACAGCAAGCATAGAAGTCATACATTCTAATAAATGAATCTCATATAATCCAAGCTTATTCAGCAACGCATTGCGGATAGGTCTTGGATTTCTTTTCCTGTTAGATTACACTAGAATGAAGTACATATTTTTGGAAAAGACCTAAGGGGATGATATGAAATGTGGAACCCCTATGAAAATAGCAGACAGCATCCGCACGATTTTATAATAAAATATCGATTTTACACACCGGAAGAAGGAGGCAGGAAACAGCTGCCTATTCAGGGTTATCGCTGTGATTTTGCCTATGAGGGTGACGACATCGGGAATACGGGAATTTATGCCATACATCCTGAGTTTGAAGATGGAGATGGTCAACTGATTATGGATGTTGGTCGTCCTGTTCAGCGGGAAGGGCAAGCGAGAATGTGGATTTTGTTTGGAGAAATGAGGAAAAAGGTACACCGACATCGGATACAGGTAGGAACAAGGGGATATTTCATGGAAGGTCCGCGCCGTGTTGGTGAAGTTGAAGTTACAAGCCTGGTAGGCCTCTTGACCAATCCGGTCAACTAGGTAGTTGCTGAGGAGTCGATAAGAGATGGATATCGCTTATATCATAGATTTATTACGTAAACACGATGTGACCCTAGCTCCAGGCTTATCCACGCAGGAGATTACCGACGTCGAAGGCAGGTATGATATTCACTTCCCGCCCGATTTGAGGGAGCTTCTGATGAGTGTTCTTCCCATCGGTAAAAGCTTTATCCCTTGGAGAGATACGTCACCACAGCGGATGGGTGTAATCCGGCAAAGGTTGAATTGGCCGCTGGAAGGTATGATTTTTGATGTAGAGCAGCATGTATTCTGGCCTCCCGAATGGGGCGAAAAACCGACAGATTCGGCGGAAGCTGTTGATATATGTAAACGTGAGTTTTTACGTGTGCCCAAGCTAATCCCAATCAATGGACATCGATATATCCCAGAGCAGCCATCTGAAGAAGGAAATCCGGTATTTTCCGTATATCAAACGGATATTATCGTGTATGGGGAATGTTTGCAGGAGTATTTCAAGCTGGAATTTGGGGAGAAGCCTTATGAACAAATTGATTTTAATGCCGTAAAAAAAGTGCGTTTTTGGAGCAACTTGTGTGAGTGAGTGTCAGGAAGATGAATAAGTCGAAACGAAGGAAGGGGAGCATGATGTGAAGGTGGAGCAGGATTTGGAAGAAATCAAAGAAAGGTTGACCCAGATCGAGACCAAACTAGAACAAAAGTCGACCTCCAAGAGAATCTTGAAGTACATGATCATTATTTTCTTGTCTATTTTTTTTCTTTTACTTCTAATAGGAATTATTCAGTTTGTTTCAGCCTAATCGGTGTAAGAGGATGAAGGAAGGGAGCTATTTATGTCCATAGAAGCAATCATTTTTGATCTGGATAATACTCTTATTCATCGTAAACAGGCGTTTGCCGCATATACAGAGCGCTTTATAGAACGATTTATAGTGGCAGAAGAACCGGCGATCCGCGCGGCTGTCGTTGAACAGATACGATTGGCGGATCGGGACGGATACCGGGATAAGAGGGAACTATATACCGAGCTGCATACAGACTTGGAACTGAAAAATCCCGATACGTCAGTACAAGAGATGCTGGGCTTTTGGTATAGTGAATTTCATAAGTTTACGGTGTTGATGGACGGGGCCAAGGAAGTATTGTCCGAACTGCGGTCGCGTGGCTTGAAGCTCGGTATTATTACCAACGGCTCACTCCGCACGCAGCAAGCGAAAATCGACCGAGTTATGCTGAGGGATTATGTGGATTCTATTATCGTATCGGGTGGCGTCAACATCCAGAAGCCTCATCCTCGAATTTTCGAGTTGGCTCTGAATGAGCTGGACATTGTCGATCCCGACCATGCCTGTTATGTAGGCGATCACCCGACAAATGATATTCGTGGTGCACAAAGTGCAGGATTGCATACCATCTGGCTGGAAGGCTTTATGACGTGGCAGGAAACGGGCATTGTACCGGACTATCAGATTGGGAGTTTGCGTGAAATCACAGGTTGGCTGGATCGTCGCAGTTATTCAACGAATAAGGAGGAGGGTGCATCATGAGTATGGAGCAGCAACCGAATCCGATTCTCTTATCGTTCCCTGATCAATTCCAAACGGAACGATTGACCATACGCGCCCCGCAGTGGGGGGATGGGGCGGCAGTCAATGAGGCGATGCGAGAGAGTGCGAATGAACTGCGGCCTTGGCTTCCGTTTGCAAGAAATCTTCCTACGGCAGAGGAATCTGAAATCCGTTCGCGCCAAGCCAGACTTAAATTTCTGGATCGGTCTGATATGATGTTGTATATATTTGATACGGTTTCGGGAGAACTTGTAGCCAGCAGCGGTCTGCATCGTATTGATTGGGATGCACGAAGATTTGAAATTGGGTATTGGCTCAGAACATCATGGACCGGAAAAGGCATTATCACAGAGGCCGTGCACGGTATTACGAATTTTGCCATACAGCATTTGAATGCCAATCGGGTGGAGATTCGTTGTGATTCCAGAAACACACGCAGCGCCAAGGTAGCGGAACGTGCAGGTTTTACACTGGAGGGGATTTTAAGAAACGTCGAGTATGATGAAGAGGGAAGCATGGCACACGAAATGGTTTTTGCCAAGGTGCGTGGTATTGAATTTTAGTATCCTCACATGAACAGTTTGGAAGTTGCTGATGGTTTGTACGATATTACGGAGGCTCATTATGATTAATTATTTTATGAAAAATACAGACAAGTTGGTGTGCATACAATATGTCATCAGCAAAAGGTTCAGCAATCTTGCAAGCGCTAACCAAAAGAGGATGCTTTACGAATTTCCAGCAGCTTGGCGAAGATGTCCCAGCATTAGGACAGGTGATTTAGCATGAGGAGCGTTCGTAAGAGCGTCAGCAGGAAGGCCAATCGGGAAATAAAGGCGAAATTCCGCTGGAAGGCCCGTGCTGCGTACCTTGTTGCTGTGCTGGTCACGATCTTGTTGGGTTTGGGAAGCCGAGTTTTCTCCTCCCAGTTGCCTGAATTCGTTGCTAATCACTTTGGGGATGCCTTGTGGGCGTGCATGATTTATTTTGGGCTGAGAATGTTGGGGGTGAATCGTCAATTGTCCGTAGCCCTGTGGGGCAGCTTGCTGTTTTGCTTCGCCATTGAGTTCAGCCAGATGTACCAGGCTCCCTGGATTAACCACATTCGGGCAACGACTCTGGGCGGCTTGGTGCTTGGGAAAGGATTCCTGACCGCGGATCTGATCAGGTACACGGTTGGCATTGTGGTATCCTGGGCGCTGGACCAAGGCTGTCAAAAGCTGGCGGGGATCAATACACGTATAGACGATGACAAACCACTCAAATAATCTGAAAAGCGAGGGTTGCGCTTGAAACAAAAGGGAAAGCGTCACAGGTTGTTCGGTAAGATGATTGGATTATGCGCAGGGTTCTGCTTGTTGTTTGCAACCATACTTATCCCAGGGCAGGCATTAGCCGAAAAACAGCTTGTGGCACCTCTTCGTTTTGATTTTGGCCCCGGCAAGGTTGCTGACGGCTACACCCAAGTCACTGCCAATGATGTTTACACGCCTGAGCGAGGCTATGGATTTACCGATCTTTCCAAAGTGAATGAAGAAGATCGTGGTGGAAGTGATGCTATACGCTCAGATTTTGTTCGTGTTCAAGGATCATCCTTTGTTGTCAATTTACCACCTGCGGATTACACGCTTTCCCTGATTGCCGGAGATACTGCCGGAAACACAGACATTACGGTTAAAGCCGAGTCCATCGTCAAGGTAGAACCTACTGCCAAAACAGCTGGACAATTTGTCGAGGCTGGATTTGAACTTGCACTCATCGACGGTCAGCTCGAATTGTATTTCTCAGGTAATGAAGCGAAGATTAACGCTTTGGTTATTACCCCAAAGGATGCTCGAACGGCTGGAGAACATCCTTCGGTATACCTTGCGGGAGATTCTACGGTTCAAACCTATAAATCCGCGATGAAGCCTCAGGCGGGCTGGGGGCAAATGATTGCTCCGTTCTTCACAGATGAGCCTATTTTTGTGAACCGTTCTATTGGTGGACGAAGTACGAAAACCTTTCTGGTACAAGGGCGGTTAGATGATATTTTACGCAATATCCGTCCAGGAGATTATCTGCTCATTCAGTTTGGGCATAATGATGCCGCGATCAACAACCAAGAGCGTTATGTTTCACCCGCGGATTACAAAGTTTACTTAAAAACCTACATTCAAGGAGCCATCCAACGCGGTGCAACACCTGTGCTAATTACTCCTGTTGGCCGCCGGGATTATGATGCGGCAAGTGCCTCGTTTCGGATTAGTTTCCCGGAATATGTGCAGGCCATGAAGGAAACAGCATCGGAGACAAATGTTGCACTGGTCGATCTTAGCCGCTTGAGCGTAGCGTACTATGATACACTTGGACTGGAAGGAACACTCCCGTTATTTTTGCATGTGGAGCCAGGGGTGTATCCTGCATTTCCTGATGGAGTGAAGGATGATACTCATTTTCAGGAATATGGTGCGGAGCAAATAGCTCGGCTGGTAGCTCAGGGAATACGTGAGCTGAATATTCCTTTATCCTCTTATGTACAGGTGGAAGATTCGCAATAGAACATTATTTCCATAGCCATGGTATACTTAGAAAATAAGCTGGCCCTACCCAAAGATAACATTGTTTAGGCTTGGGTAGGGCTTTAATGTTCTGGATCTTAAGGAGGAAGCGAGAATGACAGTCGCTCAACTTCATAAACTTATTAACGGTCAACTCCTGTACAATCAGCATCGGAGTTTATTTTATATGCGCGAGGGTTCTGTTCTGTTAGGACCTTCAACGGAAATGACGTACTGGCTGACGCAGAGAAGCTCAGAACTGATGCTCATGCTTCAAGGCTTGAAGCGCCAGCATATGTATAACGCTTTTGTGACGGATGTAGCGGCTAAAATACTGTCCCAGTTTGTAAATACCAATCAATATCTACATTTTCACACAGCTCATGTGAGGGAGCTTACGGAGCTGTATGATCGACTTTTCACCCGTATTGAGAAACTGTTCCAGAAGAAATTTATAGATAGAGCAACCTTGGACTTACTGCTTCAGCAGCATTACGGGCATTTGAGAGATTTTTTAACTCGTACCAACGGACGTGAAATGTTTGCTAAGTATGCAGAGTGTGAGTATACCTTTTGGATACCTTGTGAGGAATATACGCCGGAGTTGCAAGCCAATCTGCTAGGATTGGACATTGCTCGTTTGCAAGAGCCTGTTCTAGATGTTGGTTGCGGATCTGAGGCACGGTTGGTTACTTATTTACGTGCCTGTGGAATTGAGGCTTACGGAACAGATCGGTTGGCTGAAACAGAAGGTTGGGTCACTCAAGGAGATTGGTTAGAGACCACCTTTGGGGAACGCACATGGGGAACGATCGTTTCACATATGGCATTCTCCAATCATTTTATACATCATCATCTGAAGGCAGATGGTAATATTCATGAGTACGCTCGCAAATATATGGAATTGCTTAGAGCCATTCGGCCCGGAGGGAGTTTTATTTACAGTCCGTGCCTTCCATTTATGGAAGGGCTTTTGGATGCCCGAATGGGTTATCAAGTAGAATATATCCAGTCATCTGAAGGTTACAGGGCCACGAAAATAACGCGTATACATTCATAAGCGCTAGTAGTAGTCCATTCATTTGTCAGATTCCTTCTTGGAATGGTATTATAAGGATAGATATTACTCTATTTGGGATTCAGTTGATGATAGAAATTCTCATGACGCTAATTTGACACCATAGAGGATGATCATTAGCAGCATGGCTGCACTGAATAATAATGATTAGCCTACGGATAACTGAATTTTAGGGAAGATTAAACCATATTTTCCTAAAAGCCGATATATGGGAATGAGGCGAGAACATACTGTTATTAAACCCGCCCGAAAATGGATGTATATAATTGGGTTAGGAGAGTAGAAGAAGTGTCAGATCTGTATACGAAAAAAGAAGTAGAAGATTATGTAACCAACGTGGTTTTCGAACGACCTTTAGGTGTAAGCATTTCAGCCATTTTATTGATCTTTAATGGAGCACTTCTGTTGGTGACCCAGCTATTGACGCTTAATGCATTAAATGAGGCTGCTACGTTAGTAGGCATTTGTAGGGGCATGTTTCAAGGATTTATCGCGTTACTTGGTTTGGCAGGGACGACTGCCGGTATCGGCATGTTATTTGGTAAGAAGTGGGCTTGGTGGCTGGCAGTATTTTATTTTACATATGAGACCATGCGTTATACGTGTGCAATTCTGTTTATTCCAGATGTCCCTCCAACGTTGGGCGGTGTACAGTTAAACCCTGCTTTATACTACGTAAAATATGGTATGCGTATTATTTGGAATTTGTTGTTTACATTGTTCATGTGTCGTAGTAAAGTAACAGGTTTTTTTCAAACAAGTGGAATCAGCAAGTGGAGAGCATGTATTGCATTATTCTTCATCAATGGAGTGATAGTTGGGATTGGCTGGTGGCTGATAAGATAGGGTTCTTCGATGTGAAGGAGGAGATAGATCATGGCAATGGAAACGTTTCCGGTTTTAGAAACCGATCGGCTTCGTTTAAGACAGCTTACAGTAGGGGATGCGGAGGATGTGTTCGGTTATTTCTCCAAGGATGAGGTCACACAATATTACGACTTGGAAAGCTTTACAGAGGTAGAGCAAGCCGAAAAATTTATTCGTTCGATGCTAACCAGATATGAGAAGCAAGAGGGCTTTCGTTGGGGGATTACGTTAAAAGAAGCTCCTGAGCGGATCGTGGGTACAATTGGATTTCATAACTGGCAGAAGGAGCACTCCCGTATTGAAATCGGCTATGAGCTGGCACCGGAATATTGGCGGCAAGGTCTGATGACAGAGGCGATGACGGTGGTAGTGGATTATGGCTTTCAATTGCCGAAGGTTCACCGTATAGAAGCCTTCATTGATCCAGATAACGAAGGCTCCAAACGGCTGCTACTCAAAAGTGGCTTTACTAAAGAGGGTCACCTGAGAGACTATTTTTATGAAAAGGGTCAATTTGTCGACGCTGTTATTTTTGGATACCTTCGGGAAGAGCATCCCGTGAATCGGTAAGTTTAGTTTACAAATACCCTTTGTCCCCGTAAGGCTGGAGTCGATCAAGCCAGGTCTGCTCCAGCTTTGCTAGTGCATCTTTGACATCAAAGAACGCGGATTCCTTTTTCTTCAAAACGTCCAGCACTTCAAATTCAAACGAATCTTCGCCGTACTCATTCCATTCCTGTTGTAGTTGTTTATTCTTAAATCCACCCATATTTAGCTCAAAACGCCGTCCATTCAGCGACTTTAAATTCGGCGTAGAAGAGACGAAAATTTTCTCATTACGTGTGTTGCGAATGCAATAGATTCCTGCCTCTGTCTTCATCTCCATGTATTGCTGCACCAGTTCTTTTCTTCGATTCATTGTCGAATCCTCCTATTTGAGCATTTTGCATAAATCCCAAGAGCATTTTCAAATCAGCAATGTATAGATCGAAACGCTTTAGTTCGTCTATATATTGTACCTACGAGCGTTGGGAATCGAATTATGCAAAATGCTGATTTCATAAGCGCCTAGCTTCAAGATTCCTTCAACCAATATTCACTGCCATCCGGTTTGCGATCCAACAGACTGTATTCAATCATATATCTTCGCACCGTGACATAATCGTCATACACTTCCTGTAAAATCGCATTGATATCCTTCTCATGATATATTTGTCCCTTCATAAAACGGCCCGCAATTTCACGCAGCACAATCAGCTTGTGCTTTTCTTGCATTTTAAAGGTCTTAAGGCGCCCGTCTGTACCATTCGGAAAATACTTCGTGAGTACCTTTTGCTTTTCGTCTTCTGTAATGTTGTAGCGTTCGTCCACCATCCGTGCTCCTATGGGTACTTCTACAATGGCGGGAGCGTGACGGTCCTTCTCCTTTAGCAGCTCCATTAATGTGAGAAATACCTTGGCCTGCCGTTCTTTTTCTTTGAGACCAAAGCGATGATTACGTATGGTGGATGCGCTACCGATTCCGGTTTCCTTTTGAATATCCGCATCACCCATGCCTTGATAAAATAACTGAAGCAACCGATTCTGATGATCTGTCAGTCCAGTCAGCTTTTTGTCCAGGCCGATCAAATAGTCAAAGACCGAACCGTACGTCCGCTCAATATGAAGTCGCATGTACCTCTCCGCGTCATAAAATACCCCTTGATCCTGATATATGATGCCTTGCTCAAATCGCTGTCCGTCCAATAGGCAAATTACCTGCTCTCCTTGGCGAATATATCCACGCTTCAGTTCTTCGATACCAGCATTCCAGAATAGTTCGGAATGATCCATTTTAGCAAACACCTCAATTAAATGATGATTATATTATAGACAATATAACATTTTGTTTATTTTAAATCAATGAGTGGATATCTCTTTAGGGTTTCGACAATGTTCGCTATATACAAAAGAGACATCAGATTGTTATCATATGTAAATTATTGAATTACATTTAAGTCTGGATAGTTGCTATATATTGTAATAAGGTGGGCTGGTAAACTATGAACAAAATACGATTAGAAGAAGTCATAGAAAGTGGAGATTTAAAGGAAGCGGTAAAGATTATAGAGGATGTGGGTGAAAAGCTGGATCATACATTCACTCCAATATTATTGAGATATTTAGTAACGACGGATAGTGTATTGCTAAGAAATGTAATCGCCATTACGCTAGCTGATCTAGGAGACAGTGAAGCGGTGTTACCTCTTATCGACTTGTTAAAAAATCCAAAGACCAAGGGGAATAGAGGAACGCTGTTATATGCTTTAGAATTTTTTGACGTATCTACTTATGTTGTGATGTTGGTAGATTTACTGGATGATACCTTTGAAGCGAGTAGACAATCCTACCAACTGATAAGTACCGTGCAAGATAAAATCTCTGAGGCTCAAAAGGATATATGTAGACAAATGATAAGAAGAAAGCTGACCGATCATAAAAACAAATATAAGCGTGACTTTTTGCTGGAATCTTTAGAGCTTTTTACATGATTCTTTTATTAGAGAGGTTTGGTTGGAGTGGTAAAAAAAGCTGTTTTATTCGTGATCATCATTGTCATTGCATATATAGTTGTATCCATTACAACAGGAAGTCCAATTGAAAGAGTCAAATTTCGGAGCAACGTTACTGACTACCTACATAAAACATACACTATGAACTGGAAAATTGATTCAGTAGATTATGACCTTAAGAATGATAAATTTATAGCTAATGTGATCTCTGGATTAGGGATTTCTTTTTTGGTGGAAGAAGACTATTATGGGCAAATGATGGATGACTATGCCTCTTCTGTGTGGAGAGATGAGCTAAAAGAAGCTGTAACACAAAAAACAAAGCAAGTTACAGGATCAGATGCAGAAGTCATCGTAAATGTATCTAGTATGGGGCAGGATGCTTTAACCTACCATGACGAGGTTCCAAGCTATTCTATGGTTAGTCAAAAACTCTCCTCAGAAGCTTCAATTTGTATTAAAGGTAACTTTTCGGCCACTCACTATCTGCAAGAGATGTTGGAAATAAAGCAGTGGATTGTTGAAAAGAAGTATGATGCTTCGTTAACATTTAAGTCCGAGAAGGAAAAAATTTATTTTGCAATACCTACAGAAGATCTAAAAAAGATAAAAAGTGTAGAGGATCTCAATCCTTATAGGCTTCAAATTGATTAATTATTGGCTCTATTCCGAAATGCTAAATGCTACATTCCTTAAAACTATTGTGAGGAGATATGATATGAAATATAGATTTGCTGTCATTGACGATGAAAGTGGGCTCACGGTTGGTTATTGTAGAGATGTGGTTGGCTTAACGGGTGATATCATTGTCGAAACGTATGAAAAGGTTATTTTTGAACAATTTGTCTTTAATGAGGATTTCATAGGAAACATAATAAAGACAAAACAATCTGTACACAACTTGTACATTGCTATTTTAAATGATGAAGAAAAAGTGATTGGAAGCTATCATTATCACCTACCTGAATCCTACATAATCCATAAACTAAACTACAATAAAGGAAACTTCAATCTGGAGTTAACAGGTATACTTGAAACGAAGCCCTCCCCTGTGGAATTAAGATTATGGGAGTTTTTAAAGGGTGCTCAGTCGCTTGAAAATAATATATGGCAAGGCTTTTCTAAAGAAGAACGGTCCGGGTGGCTAAACGTGACTAGAATACATTCTGCATCTAATCATTTTGCTAGACTGGATAAACGAGGAGAAGTCTACACCTTGGACGGCGAATACATATCTGATTTTACAACAGTTTTCATAGCACTTGGTGAAGCGATTAATGGACCCGGAGGGTACTATGGATTTAGCTTGGACAGTATATCGGACTGTCTCTGTGGAGGTTTTGGAACAGTAGGACCGTTCACGATCCATTGGAAAAACGCACATTATTTCTTGGAAAGATTCGAGGAAGAATGGGATCAAGAAGAGAGATGTTATGGATTTTCACCACAGCAATATTTTATGGATCTTTTAACGATCTTAGTATCAGGTGGTGTTACCGTGAATTTTTTTTCGAATAAGATAGCAAAGCAAGAAGGGGATTTTGAAATGGATATAAATTAATGCAACCACCTTTTGACATGAAAGAATACTCTGAAATGAGTAAAAACGAAGGGAAAGAACATTTAGAAGCAGATGAACTTGTGGCAAATTCCTTAAAAGAAATTTTAATACGGGAAATGGAAAAAGAAATCTAACAAGAGATATTAATTACTTAAGGGGGAAAAAGGAGCAAGAGTGTTTTTTAGAATGAATAATGGCCAAATGAACATTTTGGCTAAGGCTAATATGGCTAAGTTATTGATATCATATATAAAGTTTACGGTAAATGAGGAGGCCCAAATGAAAGTGAAAAAAATTGTATATCCAACTTCACTATCTCAGATAGCAGATATTGAGGATGATAATATAGATGTATTTATTGAACTTGAAGATGGGACTAATATTTCTGTTGCTGTATGTACCCCAAAAAATCTAATTAGTTATATGACCAAAGAGAATATTAATTTTATTCCTGCATCGCCACCAGATATTATTGTGAAGTCATTAACAGAAGAAACTATTGAACAAGCTATTGAAAATTACGCTCAGGAGGATGCTTTCTGGCTAAAGTTGTTTTTTGTAGCTGGCGTTGATAAAACAGTCATAGATTTAGACAGAATTGATTTGTGCCTTAAAGAAATGAAAAGAATAAATCAGGAACTCTTGAACGATTAAAAATTAATTGTATAGTTATTTTGACCATATGGAGTATAAATCTCTATGAGGTTTCTTTTTAGCTCCTCATTCTGAAAATATATAATTAGGAGACAACATGCTCTAAGATGATCATTTGCTCGTTAAATTGAGAGTAGGAGGATTTTTCCTGTTCCACGGATGCATGTTCCAATTATCTTGTAAGGAGAATATTTTGTGAAAATATCAAATATTATCAGAAAAACCATAGGGAACAAATTAGCTGCTTTGAACTTTACTTATGAGCATTTAAACAATACTTGGTTTTTTACAAGAGTAGTCAATGGATTTAAGGAAACAATCCAAATCGATAAAAGTTATTGGACAGAGAATGCAATACGCATTACTTTTATGACTGAGTCCGAATCAGTGTATAGCTTTTATTTCATTGATGGATCAAAGATAGATAAATTCCATTACTATGAGGATGAAGAGTCATTACGAGATATATTTATCACCCTAGGAAAGATTATTGATGAGCATGCTCTAAAATGGTTTGAAGAGAATGTGCCTAAAGATACGCTTCCTCCTGCAAATTTTTTGGATAAAGGATGGTTTGAGAAGCTACAGAAATTTGTCGAGGTAAATAATCTGAACTTTAAAGATGAAAAGTCGCTAAAAACCATCGAAGCTTTGCTAAGTTCAGAACCGACGGAGGAAAACGTTCTGTTATCAAGCTATTTCTTAGGAGAATTTTTTATCCATACGTTAGATGGTGAGTGGTACTACGATCAAAATTATGGCCCTTCTATTAAAAATATAGGTGGAATTAATAGTTTTAATAGAAGACCTTATAAAATCTCTAACAGTTTTGCTTCTAATCCTCAAAATAACTCAATTATTAATCACTATCAGGCCATTACTGGAACTGTAAAGAATCTTCAAGGTAATAGGAAATAATCAAATTAAATTGAGAGCAAAAACATGTTCCGATTTTTTATTCGGTCCAAGATGTTTCTTTAATAGTGAGTTTGCACTCCAATCACATGGATTGATTCTATGTGGTTTTTCTTTTCTATGGGTTTAAGAGGAGTTGAAACTGTATGGATTGTACAAGTTTATACAGGAAAAAAGGGTGAAATGAGAAAATATAAATGACCCAATGCTTTATTCGACATTTATAATATGTGGGAGAAATATATTTAAAGTGGCCTGATAGAAAGGGATTACATTGTTCAAATTTAATTGAGTGGAAGATCGGTAAAAAAGTATTTTGAATATTACACAAAGAACAGAGAGCCGTAAGAATGTTAACGGCTCTCTCTGGCAAGTATTCGATCAGTTCACTAGGGAGTACGCCGGTTCTAAACCTAATTGAAACAGTTTCCCATAACAAGAGAAGTCCATTTTACTAATTTGTATCATCCTCTACATACTCGATAACATCTTGAACATGGCAGTCTAGAGCTTTACAAATTTTATCTAGCGTATCAAATTTCACACCGTCTGTTTCTTCGTTGTAAAGTTTGGTGATTCCGTTTCTATGTAATCCAGTCATGCGAGAAAGCTCGGCAATATTTATTCGTTTTTCGCCCATAATACGGGAAAGATGAATCTTTATCATATTTTCCTCCAGATAAATGCACTCTATAGTGTTAAAAAAACCCATCAAAGTATTGACAATAAACACTATTCAATGTATTCTAGAAACAACAAAAATAACACTGTAATGTGCATTTGGTTTATTGAGATGTTATTTGTGAACGTCATAGTAATATGCTTATCGTATCAAAACGTTTTACAATTAGCAATTAATTATCGTTCAACAGCCTAGTTTGAAAAACTACCTGTAAAAGAGAGCATATTGGCAAATAAGAAACTTTGAACAAAGGAATGGAGCGAGGATGTATGACAGAATCGGTAATGGAATTGGAACGGGTATCCATGGTTCAGGGGCCGTATGATTACCCTCATATGTATGAGATATGCGAAGGGGTTCTTTATGACCGTCAATATTTCTTTTACCTCGAAAATGGCTTACTGTGTCTGCGCCATGTGAAGAAGGTGGAGCAGTCATATCATACGCATCTTTACCTGGATGGAGAAAGCGGAGGTTTGCAACTGGCAGAGGGTGTACAAGGGGAAGTTATGCAAGTTGTCACGGAGATCATCGAACGCTTACGCGGCAAGGATGGACTGACATTTTTATTCGATGAACTGCTGTGGCTACATGGTAGGGGACCTATTGAATTAAACCTTTTCAATAAGAAGGATGAAGTGACCTTAGGTGGCAGACAATTTGCTACGAAATAAATGATTCTTATGCTTTATATCATGGAACTTGTCGAAATAAAGCTTATGATTTCACCGAATATATCAGTTGTTGACTGATGAAAATGAGCGGATTCCGAATCCATATGGTCAATTCCAGCATCACAGCATCGGCAGAAGGACTAAAGCCCCAATCACCTCCGAATAAAATGTTTTGCTGCTGCTCTAATATAGGTGACTGAGGTCCTTCCAAGCCATACTGTTCTTTGAATCTCTCTTTCGTTTCATGATCTATGACAAGGTTATCCTGTGCAAAGGTATAGCAGATAGGAACGCTTAACTGTATTAAAAGAAGTAATGCAATGGGGATAAGTAATTTTTTGCTTTGCATGGTTAGCTCCTATGATCTCTGTTTTTGACCTCTTAACGTGAAAATAATCCCTTTACAGGATTTTATGACCAGAATATAATAGTAAATAACAGCATCGATCTACATACACTGGGTTATCGGGGTATAGCGCAGCTAGGTAGCGCGCACCCTTGGGGTGGGTGAGGTCGTGGGTTCGAATCCCGCTACTCCGATTTCAATCAAAATGTCCTGCTGATGCAGCTAATGCGTCTGCCGGGCGTTTTTTTTTGAATATTACATACCCTATTAGTCTTTGTCTCTACTGGGTTTTGACGAGCTAGTCGTATGCAACGAATGTATGAAGCCACCTCTGAACTGGATTCGGAGGCAGAAGTGGCAACTCAACAATCGCAATCGCTGGCGGAATGGTCTGCTGTATGACTTTTTCAGTTTCCCTATAAAGTTTCCTGAAGGGTCTTGGAAGAAGTATTGTAATCAGCATAACGGGGAAGCACAATAGTGTAGTATATTCCTACAATAACGGTACAGATCCCAACTAATAAAAACAAGACTTCAATTGAAATAAATGAAGGAAAGCTTATAGCAATGAAACCTAATGTAAGAGACTGGGACAGCATCATTAACGGATTAATCAAACCTTGCACACGTCCCATCATTTGAGGATCTACAATACGAGGAAGCCATCCTCCTATACCAATGTTAATGAACGGAAGTATCAGTGCGATGACAAAGTTGATAATCAGGAAAGCATAGATGTGGTTAACAAATCCAAGTGTGCACATACCCATTCCGGCTACCAGAACTCCCGCTGCAATCATTTGGTGTAGTTTTAGCTTGGCAGAGATGAGAGAAGCGATTAGGGTACCAAGCAACACACCAGCCCCAAAAATAATACCCGTCCATACCATATACTGCTCGTAATTGCCTGGAGCTAGCTTGTATTTAAGAATAAACATCGGTAAAACGCTAAAACCACCATTTAAAATACCGAACATAAAAAAGCCTGAAACCAACCAAAGCAATAGTCTGTTGCGTAATATGTAAAGAAACCCTTGTTTAAAATCGATCATGACAAGTTTGAATTTTAATTGTTTGAATTGATGTGCCCCGTTCGGAAGGCGTACTTCCTTTGGAATTTTGCAGGAACGAATAAGCAGTGCAGACACAATAAAAGAAACAGCATCAATTAGGATGGCTCCAGTAATTCCAAAGTGCCAGTAAACGACGGCCCCGAGAGTTCCTCCGAATAGCATGAAAAGACTCCCCATCATTTGATTGAGGCCTGCGGCAATGGTGTAATCATCTTCGCTTAATATTCCCTGTATAATGGCACTTTCGGCCGGGAAGAAAAATTTGGAGGCAGCACTACGGATGAACAGGAGGGCAAATATCAAAGGAATCGAATCGACCCAAATAAAAATAAGCAAACATAAGGATAAAAAAGCGCTGATCCAGTCACAATTAACAGCAATTTTTTGTCTGTCCATCCGATCTGCCAGCACTCCAACTACGAGAAATACTACCAGCATAGGAAGCGAATACATTAACTCGGCAAGCGTTGCATAATAAGGCTGATTTGTAAACCGTTTCAACAAATAAAACATGAATGCAGTAACCCCGATAATTCCTCCCATTTGTGAGGCGAAGGTTGCCAGAAAAAACCTGACATAATTCTTGTTTCTGAGTACTTGTTTTAGTCCAGTCACAGTTCCATCCCTTTCGCTTTCAAAGCGGTTTTTAGATGCCTAATTAAAATAATAGTGAAAAGTAGGAATATTGTACAGAAAAGTGACTTTAATGTCACTTTACGTTTGAATTTGCATCGTATCGGACCTTCTGCCTTTTAAATTCTGCTGTTGACGGTAATCATAGTGGGGTGGACTCGGAAGTTGCATTCAAACTCGTTTGGCGTTATGAGGTGCAACATAGACTAAATAACCAGCTGTCAGTTGATATTCGACGGCTGGTTATTTAAGTTGCCAGGTGTTTGATTACAGATTAGCCCGATTCATCTCATTTACGCATGGATATGTTGAGAAAAAGGAAATGCTCATAGCTAGAAAACTTTATACAATGGAAGAGGAATAAGAATTGTGAAATTCGACTTTTGATGAAGAATTTCATATAATGTGAGCATATTGTGAACAACTTAAATTGAAGATTAATAAAAAAATGAAAATGATTTCCGTCCAGCTATGAATTTCAAAATTTGACGGAGGGAACGAGATGACAATGGAAGAGAGCAGCAGACAGGTACCTTGGCAGGCGTATTACGGACCTAATCTAGGTTATGTGCAGGACCAGTATGAAAAGTATGTAGCGGACCCCGGAACGGTTGACCCGGCTTACCGCGAGCTATTTGATCAATGGGGTGAGCCGCCACAATCCGAATACTCGGCTGCTTCCATGATAGACAACAAATTGCAAGGCCCCCCCACAAGTGCTTTGGGGCATCTTGATTCGAATACATTACAGAAAGCGGTTACAGCGGGTAAAATGGTATGGAATATCCGTGAATACGGACATTTAGCCGCCCAAATCGATCCGCTGGAACTGGATGCAGAGCAGGATACACGCTTGCTTAATCCAGCATCTTACGGTTTAACTGAACAAGACTTGAAGGCTTTTCCAGCCTCTTTAATATGGGATAACGCTCCTGCGGGAACACTTAACGGATGGGAAGCCATTCAACGGTTACGTGTAGCATACACAGGTCCGATTGCCTATGAATTTAGCCATATTCATAACGAGGAGGAACGCAGCTGGCTGAACAGCTATGCAGAATCTGGTTGGTCCTCCAAGCCCCTCACCACACAGGAACGCAAGTCGTTGCTGGGCAGATTGGTAGAAGTAGAACAGTTTGAAGAGTTTTTGCATAAAACATTCGTCGGACAGAAACGTTTTTCCATCGAGGGTAATGATGTGCTTGTCCCTGTTCTCGATGAGATCATTCGTCTAACCACAAATGCAGGAGCAAGTCATGTCCTGATGGGTATGGCGCATCGCGGCCGTTTGAATGTACTGGCACATGTGCTGGGCAAGCCTTACAGTAAAATTTTCTCTGAATTTCATCATTCGCCGAATAAGGATTTGATCCCGTCGGAAGGTTCCACAGGAATTAACTATGGCTGGACTGGCGATGTGAAATATCATCTGGGTGCTGATCGTTTTGTAAAAGATGGGGGAGCGGTGCAGGCCCGTCTGACATTGGCGAATAACCCAAGTCACCTGGAATATGTGAATCCGGTGGTACAAGGATTTTCACGAGCTGCACAGGAAGACCGCAGTGAGGCTGGTTATCCGAAGCTGGATGTGAGCAAGGCAGCTACCATTATTATGCACGGTGATGCTGCTTTCCCAGGTGAAGGTATCGTGGCAGAATCACTTAATTTCACGAATTTGCGCGGCTTCCGAAATGGCGGTTCAGTTCATATTATTGTGAATAATCGTCTGGGCTTTACGACAGAGAGTGTTGATTCCCGTTCGACCCGTTATGCCAGTGATCTCGCTAAAGGTTATGAAATTCCAATTGTGCATGTGAACGCGGATAATCCCGAAGCTTGTATTGCAGCTGCTCGTATGGCTGGCGAATATCGCAATCGTTTCAAGAAGGATTTTCTGATTGATCTGATTGGTTACCGTCGTTATGGTCACAATGAATCCGATGACCCGGAAACAACACAACCGCTGGTATATCGTAAGGTGAAGAATCATCCGACGGTGAGCAAATTGTATACTCAAAAGCTGATGAAGCAGGGGATTGTGGACGAAGCGTTTAGTGCCGGCCTCATTGAAAAGGTGCAAAACAGACTGAAGGAAGCGCATGAGCAGGTGAAGAATCAACCGGAACAAGAGCCGGAGATTACTCCTGTGAAGGCGAAAAAGAATCAGAGTTCTGTGGTACGTACTGCAGTGGAATTGAAAAAACTGCGCCAAATCAATGAAAACTTACTCAAATGGCCACAGTCTTTTCACGTATATCCGAAGCTGGATCGAATTTTACAGCGTAGAAAAACCGCTCTGAACGAGGGTGAAAAGGTAGATTGGAGCTTGGCGGAGACGCTGGCTTTGGCTACCATTCTCGCAGACGGCAAGCCTATTCGTATGACAGGCCAAGATGCGGAGCGAGCTACATTTGCTCACCGTAACCTTGTGCTGCATGAGCCTGAAACAGGCCGTACACATTGCCCGTTGCATACATTGCCGGAAGCACGTGCTTCGTTCAGTATTCATAACAGTCCATTGTCTGAGGCATCTGTCCTTGGCTTTGAATATGGCTATAACGTGTATTCTCCTGAAACGTTAGTGATTTGGGAAGCACAATTCGGCGATTTTGCCAACTGTGCACAGGTTATTTTTGACCAATTTATTTCCGCAGGCCGTGCCAAATGGAGACAGAAATCGAGTCTGGTGATGCTGCTACCGCATGGTAGCGAAGGACAAGGACCAGAGCATACGAGCGCACGTCTGGAGCGTTTTCTCCAGTTGTCCGCACAAAATAACTGGACTGTCGCTAATTTGAGCAGTGCCTCCCAATATTTCCATCTGCTGCGCCGTCAGGCTGCATTAAGCGAAAGTGAGGAAGCCCGCCCGCTGGTGATGATGTCGCCGAAGAGCCTGATTCGTAATAATCGTGTCGCTTCGCCTGCTTCTGAATTTAGCGAAGGAGCATTCCGTCCTGTGTTGGAACAGCCTGGTCTGGGTGCACGTCCGGATCGTGTAGAACGCATTGTACTGTGCAGTGGCAAGATTGCCATTGATCTCGAAGAAGCATTGGAAAAGGATAAGAATGAGGCAGAAGAGCGTCTGCATATTATTCGTGTGGAGCAGTTATACCCTTTCCCGGAAGAGGAAATTCGGAATATTTTCGGTCGCTTCCCGCATGTTAAGGAGTTCGTATGGGCTCAGGAAGAACCTAAAAATATGGGGGCTTGGAGTTACATTGAACCTCGCCTGCGGAATGTTGTGCCACAGGGAGCGGAAATTCGTTACGCAGGCAGACCAGATCGTTCAAGCCCGGCCAGCGGTTATCAGCAAGTACACAGCCTAGAACAACAGCGAATTATTCAATCGGCGTTGAAGCAGGATTCCAAAAACAATATTACACTGGGGAGGTAGCGGCTGTGAGCGATATTATAGTGCCGGCAATGGGAGAATCCATCACGGAGGGAACAATCTCCAAATGGCTTGTGAAGGAAGGGGATTCCGTAGGACAGGGAGATGTTCTGCTGGAGTTGGAAACCGATAAGGTCAATCTGGAAATTAGTGCGGAAGAAGCAGGTGTGGTGCAGAAAATCCTTCGTCAGGAGGGAGATACTGTGGTCATTGGTGAAGCTGTTGGTCTGATCGGAAGCGGCAGTGGTAGTGCGGATTCAACCGGTGCTGGAGAAGTTGCAGCGACTCAAGCGCCTGAAGCACCGTCCGTAGCGACTTCACCGTCTTCCGTAGGAGGCGGCGTTAAAGTAGAAGAAAAGTCTGCACCGCCTATTTCATCGAATAGCGACGGAAATGGCCAGACGGCATCACCATCTGCACGGAAGTTAGCGCGTGAGCGCGGGATTGATCTTGAGCAGGTACAGGGAAAGGACCCGCTCGGACGTGTATTCCAGGAGGACGTAAAAACGCATAACAGCGCTGAAGTATCACGTGCAGCATCTATATCTGCGTCTCCCGCTACTAGCAAGCCTGCGCCTCCGTCTTCAGCTCAAACGGAGTACAGCAAGCCTGTGGAACGCCAGCGCATGTCTCGTCGCAGAGCGACGATCGCTAAGCGTCTTGTTGAAGCACAGCAGACAGCTGCCATGCTGACCACTTTTAATGAAGTGGATATGACCGCCATTCTCGATGTGCGTAAACGCCGTAAAGATAAGTTTAAGGAAAAACATGATGTAGGCTTGGGTTTTATGTCCTTCTTTACAAAGGCAGTGGTTGGTGCTCTCAAGCGCTTCCCTACCGTGAATGCTGAAATTAATGGCGATGATATCGTACTGAAAAAATACTATGATATTGGGATTGCTGTATCTGCCAAGGAAGGTTTGGTTGTGCCAGTTGTACGGGATGCCGATCGTCTTGGCTTTGCTGAGATCGAGAAGAGCATTGCAGATTTGGCTGGCAAAGCACGCTCCAATTCGCTTTCTCTGGCCGACTTGCAAGGAGGAACTTTTACCATAACCAATGGAGGTATTTTCGGTTCCCTGCTGTCTACGCCAATTCTCAATACGCCGCAAGTGGGGATTTTGGGAATGCATAAAATCCAACTTCGCCCGATTGCCATCGACGAGGAACGAATGGAAAATCGTCCGATGATGTATATCGCGTTGTCCTACGATCACCGGATTATTGATGGCAGTGAGGCAGTTCGTTTCCTGGTAACGGTCAAAGAATTGCTGGAAGATCCGGAATCATTGTTACTGGAAGGATAAAATAAATGGGGTAAGTGTATCTCCTCTTTACGTGTATGACAAAAGCAGACTCTTGCGAGTTTGCTTTTTTTCCTGCATAGTTATCACATAAGGCTACAGACATTACTGTCAGTAGATGTAGAGAAGGGCGGGAACTGTTTTGGACAAAGACTTGCGCTATCCGATAGGATCATTCGTTGTTCCAGACACCATTACAGAAGAACAGCTTATCGCATGGATTCACGACATTGCTGAATTGCCTGCACAGCTGCGTCTGGCGGTCGAAGGACTGAATGAGCAGCAGCTAAATACGCCTTATCGTGAAGGGGGCTGGACGATAAGGCAGGTAGTTCATCATGTGGCAGACAGCCATATGAACAGCTATATCCGTTTTAAACTGGCGCTGACGGAGGATACACCGACGATCAAGCCATATGATGAGGGACGTTGGGCCGAAATACCAGACGCCAGGGAACTTCCACTGGAGCCCTCGTTGCAATTGCTAGAAGGACTGCATGAACGGTGGGTGACCGTGTTGCGATCGTTGGGAGAGGATCAGCTACACCGATCGTTTATTCATCCTGAATCGGGCCAGACGATCCGCCTGGAACGAAACATCGGTATCTATGCCTGGCATGGCAAACATCACACAGCTCATATTACTTCCCTGAGAGAACTAAATGCATGGTGATTTTTAAAACTAACCCAAATGGAAAATAAAAAGGAATAAGAAAAGAAACCTTCAATCCCACTTTAATCGTGGTTTTAAAGGTTTCTTTTCTTATTTCCTCACAAGGCTGATGACTTGGACGAGGTTGATTGTTCAGGTTCATCGGAGGCTCCAGACAATGTGGAAACAGAGGTCACCTCTGTATTAACATGACGGTCGAGCCAGTCTACGATGTCACTCATCACCTCGTCGCGGTTTGTTTCATGAAGCATCTCATGGCGACCATCAGGATAGAGGCGATACTCTATGTCCTGAAGCTCTAGGCTTCGATACATTTGCACTAGTGACAACACGCCTTTACCGAACAAACCCACTGGATCACGATCCCCGGCAAAAATATAAACTGGCAGTTTGGGATTGATATGTTTCAGCGAGGAAGGCCAATGGATTTCTTGCAATAGCCTGAAAAAATCCAGAAAAAAGCCTGTCGTGCAAATAGCTCCACATAATGGGTCGTGCACGAACTGATCTACTTCCTCAGGATCACGGGACAGCCAGTCGAACGCTGTGCGCACCGGACGAAAGGCACGATTAAAGCCTCCAAAGACCATAGCGTTGAGCAACATACTGCGATGATCCATTCCTTGCAGTTTGGCTTGCAGTAGAGCAACTTGCTCTCCGAGTTTTAGAAGACCACGTCTTCCGTTGGTTCCCGATAAAATAAACCCATGATACGTCTGCCGATCGTCATACATAATTTTCTGGGTTAAAAAGGACCCCATGCTGTGACCCAGCAAAAAACGAGACTGTTCAGGGAATTCCTTAGCCACAATTTCGCCTAGCTCCAGCATGCCATTTGCCATTCGATTAAACGCATCAGCTCCTGGCATACCCAGCTTATCAGGATCACCAGCCGTGCGCCCGTGACCGATATGATCGTTGGCATACACACCGTAACCGCAAGCAGTAAGCTTTTCGGCCAGTCGGATGTACCGATAGGACGTCTCGCACATACCATGCGAAATTTGAACAATCCCCTTAATGGGCAAATTCTGATCGGGCAGCCAGCGGTAGGCAAAAAGCTCTGTTCCATCATTTTCAGCGATGGTGAAGGTGTATTCCCGCATAATTAGACATCACATCCTTTAAGCCTTAAGGAAGATAAGATCTAAGTACGGTCATTCCGTCATTCAGCGTGTAACCGCTCAGGTTAGCGGGCAACAGGAAGCAATCTCCAGCTTTACAGGAAAGAGACTCGGTATTATTGTTCCATGTTATGGTCCCACTGCCTTCACAAATCACGAGAATGGTGAAGCTGTCTTCCGTTGTAGAAAGTGCCCAACTTCCATCTACGATACCCTTTTCCACAACAAAATACTCACAGGCTGCCAGCTGGAGCCATTTTCCAGGCTGTAAGCCGTCCGTTTTCATCGTTGTTGCGCCTGCACCTGCGTAGGAGGTTACATTGAGGGAATCCTCGATATGCAACTCACGAGGCTTGCCATCCAGTCCGGGGCGATTATAGTCATATAAGCGATAGGTAGTATCCGAATTTTGCTGGATTTCAGCAACGACAACGCCTGCACACAGTGCATGTACGGTTCCAGCGGGGATGAAGAATGTATCGCCTGCTTCGACTGGAACCTGGCGCAAACTGCCGAGGATGTCCCCACTTTCAAGAGCTGTACGCAGACTCTCGCGGGTTACACCTTCGGTCAGACCATAAATAATCTTGGCATCCGGCTTGGCATCAAGCACGTACCACATTTCAGTTTTTCCTAATTCTCCGGCTGGAAGTCCTTTGTAATCATCTGTCGGATGCACCTGAACGGATAAGTCATCATTACAATCCAGTAGTTTGATCAAAAGTGGGAATCGTCCGCCTTTTTCCGATACACCCTTGGCCCCGAGCCAATCTTGCCCGTAGGTCTCGCGAATTTCATCCAGTCCTTTGCCTGCCAGCTCACCATTGATGACCGTTGTTGTTCCGTTTGGATGATCGGCAATCATCCATCCTTCCCCGATATGTCCTTCTGGTGGGGTTAGACCAAATTGCTCTAAGGCCCGTCCTCCCCAAACTCTCTCTTTGAACTCAGGTTGAAATTGCAGCGGGTATGGCTTTAGCATAATTTCTCTCCTCCATAATGAGTAAATGAGTGTGATCTAACAGAATAGGGAAATCAATAACGTGCTGATGGGCAATAAACTGGGATGAATAGCGCCCAAACGAGCTAAAAAAATGATATATGTAAGGCGGCTAAAAAAGCCGCTCATAACCTGAGTTTAAAATCCGACATTATTTCTTCTCAACTGCCACTACGTAAGGTGAAGCGGCTCGTTGTAATTGACGATAAATAATGCTTTGACCGCTGGAGACCGGGAGAGCAGAAGCCCATTGAAGAACGGCATCTGCTTCTTCACTTCCTCCAGCATGCCCTGGATAGAGTACGGCAGTCAGAATGCCGCGTGGTCGCAGCAATTGTAAGGCAGCATCCAGTGCGACGAGCGTACTATGCGTATGCGTGATGACCGTAGGATCGGCGCCTTCGGATGGCAAGTAGCCGAGGTTAAACATGACCGCAGCGACTTTGCCATGCAGCATGTCCGGAACGGCCTCCCGCATTTGCTCATGACCTTGTAGTAGTAGCGATACTTCTGCTAATGAAGGTGAAGCGTTTTCTTCCAGTCGACGACGGGCGCAATGCAGTGCTTCTTGCTGGATGTCAAAGCCATAGACACGGCCCCGTTTGCCAGCAGCTTTTGCCAGAAATAACGTATCTGCTCCTGTACCGACGGTAGCGTCTATAGCAGTATCGCCTGGCTGCACCCGCGTAGCCACCAATTGATGAGCGTAGCTCAGGACGGATAGGAATCCCATTTAAGGTTGCCTCCAGTATTTTCCCTGCCACGTTTCGCGTGACTTCAGTTCATGATCAATGGCATTGAGCACTTCCCATTTTTTGAGCGACCACATGGGTCCCACTAGCAAATCGCGTGGGGCATCTCCGGTTAACCGATGAACAATCATTTCGGGAGGTAAAAACTCCAGCGTATCAACAATCAGCTTCACGTATTCGTCCTTTTCCAGAAAGCGTAGCAATCCCGCTTCATACTGCTTGACCATAGGCGTTTTGCGCATGAGATGCAGCAGGTGGATTTTGATACCCTGCACATCCATAGCCGCTACTGCACGTCCCGTATCAAGCATCATTTCATGCGTCTCTTGGGGCAGACCATAAATAATATGGGCGCACACGCGGATATTCCGCTTGCGCAACTTTTCCACCGCCTCCAGATAGCATTGAGTATCATGAGCGCGGTTAATCAGCTCTGAGGTCGATTCATGGACGGTTTGCAGACCCATTTCGACCCACAGGTACGTGCGTTCGTTTAGCTCGGCAAGGTAATCCACTACATCGTCAGGCAGGCAATCAGGACGTGTAGCGATGGACAGACCGACAACGCCGGGCTGCTCCAGAATTACCTCAAAGTATTCTCGCAGTTCCTCAACCGGGGCATACGTATTCGTGTAGGCTTGGAAATAGCCAATATATTTGGCGTTTGGCCATTTTAGATGCTGTCGATCCCGAATCGTATTAAACTGGGTGACCAGATCATCACGACGACGCCCGGCAAAATCACCCGATCCGCGTGCGCTACAAAAGGTGCAGCCCCCTTTAGCGATGGAGCCATCGCGATTCGGACAGGTAAAACCCGCATCTAGCATGACTTTGAACACTTTATTTTGAAATTGCTCACGCATTTCGTAATTCCAAGTGTGGAACCGTTTATCTCCCCACAGGAGAGGAGCAGGCAATAAATCTGTTTTCATGGGTGTACTCCTTTTTTTACGATCACCCTATTGTAACAAAAATTAGTCTTCATTGGGAATCATTTGACCGAACAAGTCAATAAAATGTGCGGATTTCATGGCGTTTCGGATTGAAAAAGGTTACACAATATGTTATATTGTAAGCGGTACCAGACATACAATAAAAGGACTGTTTTCGATCCTGAAGATAAAAGTTATCCGTTGCTAATGATTATTCTTCAGGGAGGCAGCTGTGCTGTTTCTATCGCCTGTTTTAGGGTAAGTGCACGTCGGTTCCATCACAAATAACCCGTGAGGTGATCTTTTATGAATGCGCAGGATAAGACGCGTATGGATAAAGTTACTGTTGAGTTAACCTTTGATGAGGCGTTGGCATTGACTGGTGTCCGTTTTGGGCAGGATCGTCAGATTGGAACGACCGCACGTCAAAAAATCAGAGCGGCTTGCCAAAAGACAATTGATTTTTCACCTGCTGATGGGGTAGACTATGAACAATTAAATTAGTTGGACCCCAATCCAAATATATTGAAAAAGGAATTTCATTTCCGTATCTTCAAGCGGGGGTGAAATTCCTTTTTCCTTGATAACAGAGTATATGGAGGAGTAACATGCGTTTACGCGGAAGAAAAGGAATACGGGAAAGTCTGGAAGAACAGCAGGACCTAGTCATCTTGGAGCCGGCACAGTATAAGGGGAAATGGCAACAGCTTTTTGGTAATGATCGTCCCATTCATGTAGAGTTCGGTATGGGTAAAGGGCAATTTATAAGCCAAATGAGCTTCCGGAATCCGGAGGTTAACTATATTGGCTTTGATATGTATGATGAGCTGGTTCGCCGTGCAACAGAAAAGTCCCGTCTGGCCTGGAGTAATTCAGAGGTTGATACGCCGCCTAATATTAAATTGGCACTGGCAAACATTGAACAGATCGAGAATGTTTTTGAACCAGGAGAAATTGAACGCATTTATCTAAATTTTAGTGATCCTTGGCCTAAAGCCAAGCATGCACGTCGTCGTTTGACGCATCCGCGTTTTTTGGACAAGTACCGTCAGCTTTTGAACAGCAAAGGACAAATTCATTTTAAGACTGATTCGGAGACACTATTTGAGTTTTCTTTGAATTCGTTTGCCGATAGCGGTTTACAAAAGACGAATATTTCGTTAAACCTTCATCGTGAGGGGATCAACGAGGAGCATGTCATGACGGAATATGAACAAAAGTTCATGGGCAAGGGTATGAATATTCATCGAGTCGAAGTGCTGATCGGCCAAGATGCTTTGGAAGAGTACGGAAAAACACGCCTTGAAAAGTACGGGAAATAAAAAAAAGATCAAATGGATAAAATAAGACAGGGTGCTTCCTTTTAGGAAAGCACCCTGTTCGGTTCCAGTATATCCAAAATACTCTGTGCGCTCTGAAGAGGATAATATCGCGCTACATTGTGGACGTGCTCCTGTCGTTTACGGACGATTTCTGGAAAATCGTGTAGCAGTCGGTTCATCCATTTCACGACAACATCCAGCGAAGTAATCGGTTCTCCGTAGCCTTGAGCCGTAAAGTATTGACAATTTTCCTCCTCCTGTCCAGGGAGAGGTTTGTGAAACAGCATCGGAATCCCTTTAGCCAATCCCTCGGTGCATGTCATTCCGCCGGGTTTGGTGATGAGCAGATTCGATACCTCCATTAATTTGTCGATTTCCCGTGTAAATCCGAAGATATGAATATTTGGATGATTAAACCTGGGATCTAATTGCATTTTACGACGAATTTTATCATTATGCCCCAAACAAAAAATAAATTGAATGTTCTCTCTCCACTGAGTAAGCGAACGATGTATAACTTCGTCATTCATAAGGCCCCAGCCGCCACCCATAACGAGTACGGTCGGGATGGGTTTAAGTCCAAATTGTTCTCTAATTTCATCGTGCCCAGGATGTTCCCAAAAATTTGGATGAACGGGAATACCGGTCACCTGGATTTTCGAGACGGGTACTCCGCGTGCTCGCAGCTTACGCATGACTTCAGGCGTAGATACAAAGTACCGGTCAACCTCGGGACTAATCCATGTTCCATGTGCATCGTAGTCTGTAATAACAGTACAAAGCGGAACATGTAAACCTAAGCGCTTCAAACGTGAAATTACCGCGCTTGGGATGGGATGAGTACATACCACCAAATCGGGACGAAGCTGCCGGAGAATGTTTCGGGTCTGCGTGTAGAACAGACGGTGCAAAGCGAGCGTTGTAAGACGGTTTAATGATTTTTTGTACTGATGACGGTAAACCAATCCGACTAGGCGAGGCTGCGATACGACAGTCTTCTTGTATGCTGTAATAATAAGGGGGGCCATTCTTGGATTCAAAAAACTCCCCAGCTCCAGCACTCTTGTCTGCACATTCGGAGAAAGCTTCCGCAAACTGCTTGAGAGCGCGTAGGCAGCTTGAGTATGTCCGGCACCGAAACCTTCCGATAATAATAACACTCGTTTTTTAGCCACTCTCATTTCACCTGTTCCTGCTGGGATGTTCTCAATCATACCATATCGGCTTTAAGGCCAGAATGCAACCGTTCCTATTGCTGCAGACGTTCCGATCACCGCTCCTGCAAGTACATCCGTTGGGTAGTGGAGACCTAGATAAATCCGAGAAAAACCTACAATTGTCGCTACAGGCAACAGCAGCAGTGTTAGCATCGGTGACTGTAGCATAAAAGGCACGGTAGCTGAAAAAATAGCGGTCGTGTGCCCTGAGGGAAAAGAATGGTCCGACAAGGGGTTGCGGAATGTATTTGTACCTGGTAGCGCTAAATACGGGCGAATCCGCGGGTACAGCCTTTTAACGATAGCTACGGGGATGTGACTGACCCCAAGAGCGATGGCTCCCTTCATACCGGAATCTTTCCACGGGTTCGGAGCGAGCCACCAAATAAGGAGTGTGGAGGCTATAGTAAAGGTAGCCCCGCCTAAATGTGTGAGATAATAAAGCCAGAAGTTCAAAAAACGGTTGTGTAAGCGTCCGTTGATCCATTTGAACAACTGCTGCTCCAGACTTACAAGTTTTACGACTAGACGTTGCATTTGGTTTCCTCCGGTTGCCGGTTCAGGTCAGTCGGCAAATATTTTGAGTCATTTTGACATAATCAGACCATAAGTAATTATTCTCTTGCTCTCATCATATTTTTAAACGCTGTTCATTTCAAGAATCACTAAAGATTCATAACTTACTTGGTTCAATTCTACACAAAAATGTTAATGGAATATAAGCTGTATTGTATAACTTTCTTTGCGTTCAACCGTCTAATAAGATAGAGTGTTTAGAAGTGGTTGCTAATTGGCCCACAAAAAGGAGGGACCAAAGAAATAAAAAGTTAGCAAATGGATGAAAATAAGACCTAAACGTCATGAATGAGAAGTCCAGCGCTGCATTCCCGGTTTAAACGGGAGTTTGTTGTGTTTTTTTGCTGCTGAGACCGGTTTAAGGGCTTTGACAAAAGATTGAAAACCAACGAAAATCGTAATGGCGTTCCTGTGTCAGCCAAAAGGGGGCTGCGCACAGCCAATGAAGAAAGCAAGGGTCGGGTCAAAAACTACAGAAAAGGCGCGAAAAGCGCCGCAACTTGCGCTACACAGATAGAAAACAAACAAACGCAAGATTTTAAGGGGTATAAAAAGGGGGTAACAAGAGATCATGTTAGACGCTATTTTTGTGACGCTCCAGGTCATACTGGCGGTGATCGCAGTCTATCAGTTTGCATTCTCCTTGTTCGGATTGGTTCGGAAGAAAAGGAAAGAGCACGCGGCTCCAGAAAAGTCATTTGCCATTTTAGTCGCTGCCCACAATGAAGAACAGGTTGTCGGAGCGTTGATGGAAAATTTGAAGCAACTTGATTATCCGAAGGAACTTTACGATGTGTTCGTAATCTGTGATAACTGCACAGATAAGACTGCGGACATCGTTCGCGCTCACGGCATGAATGCTTGTGAACGTACGAATCCGAATCTGCGTGGTAAAGGCTACGCTATTGAGTGGATGCTCAAGGAATTATGGGCTATGCCACGCCAATATGATGCCATTGTCATGTTTGATGCTGACAATTTGGCGCATACCAATTTTTTGAGTGAAATGAACAATGATCTGTGTACAGGTGCCCGTGTTATCCAGGGGTACATTGATACTAAGAATCCTGAGGATTCTTGGATTACAGCGGCATACGGGGTATCTTATTGGTACATCAACCGTTTGTGGCAGCTGTCACGTCACAATCTGAACATGGCTAATTTCCTCGGTGGTACAGGCATGTGCTTTGAAACAAATCTGCTTAAGGAAATGGGCTGGGGTGCGACAAGTCTCGTAGAGGATTTGGAATTCACCATGCGCTGCACGCAGTGCAACGTATATCCAAGATTTAATTACGATGCCAAGGTATATGATGAAAAGCCGTTGACGTTCAAAGCCTCGTCCAGACAGCGTCTGCGCTGGATGCAAGGTCATTTCACGGTCGCTCGTCGTTATTTCTTCCCGTTGCTGTGGCAAAGTATCAAGCATAGAAGCCTGATTAAATTCGATATGGCTCTTTATGGTCTGAACGTGTATATCGTACTGCTCACCTTCTTGATGACAGTAGCTATGTGGATAGATATCGCCTTCTTTGGTGGACCTAATATCGAGAACATCTATGTACAGTTACCAGCTTGGACCGGTGTTATAGCTATTGGTCTGAATGTTGCTACTTTTGTGCTCGCAATGATTTTGGAAAAGGTCACATTCAAAAAAGTATATCTGTACTTATTGCTGTTCCCGGTCTATGCGATATCGTGGTATCCAATTACGGTCTATGCGTTCTTCACACAAAACAACAAGCAATGGAGCCATACCCAGCATACGCGTGTCGTTCGCCTAGAAGAGGTTCAGAGCAAGCAAGGGTAATTAGACGGTGGAATAGGACTAGAGATCGGTGTCATCAATTTTTATTAAAGTGTTGACACCTCGATTGCACCGTGATAAGATATTTGAGTATGTTAATTGAAAAGTATGGATTAACAAGTAGAAGGTCCGACTTCTCACCTGCCCGGTATTGCCGGCTGGTCATGATCCAATGATTTGTGAATTGAACTTTCATGATGAATTGAGTATCAGACAGGGATGTCGGCTGTGTAGTCGTCATCCCTTTTTTGTGCTTAAACACAATACAACAATAACAGGTTCTGGAGGTGGAGGGTTATTAGTAAGGAACATATGATCAATGATGAGATTCGAGTGAGAGAAGTACGTCTAGTTGGTGCGAACGGTGAGCAAATCGGGATTAAACCGACGCGTGAAGCTTTGCAAATGGCGATTGACGCAAACTTGGATCTCGTGAACGTGGCGCCTCAAGCGAAGCCGCCCGTGTGTCGGATTATGGATTACGGAAAATTCCGCTATGAGCAACAGAAGAAAGAAAAGGAAGCCCGTAAAAACCAGAAGATCGTTGACATCAAAGAGGTATGGTTCCGTTCCAACATCGAGGAACATGACTACCAAACCAAGTTTCGCAATGTGGTGAAGTTCCTGAATGAAGGGGACAAGGTGAAATGCTCCGTTCGTTTCCGCGGTCGTGAAATTACTCATGCTAACGTGGGTCAAAAAATTCTCGAACGTGTGAAATTGGAAGTTGCTGATCTTTGTACCGTGGAGCGCCAACCCAAGCTCGAAGGACGCAGCATGATTATGATATTGGCTCCAAAGAGTCAATGACAAATTAAGGAGGAAGTTCAATGCCTAAAATGAAAACACATAGCAGCCTTAAAGGCCGCTTCAAAATTACCGGTACTGGTAAAGTAATGCGTTACAAAGCTTACAAAAACCACTTGCTTTCCCACAAATCCAAACGTGCAAAACGCGTTCTGGGTACTAACCCTGAGATGGCACCTGGGGACGTTAAGCGTCTGAAACAAGGTCTTGCTAACCTGAAATAGCACAGCACGGCAATGAATGAAGTATAAACATTATTTGGGAGGTCATTTGATATGGCAAGAGTAAAGGGCGGATTCGTCGTTCGTCGTCGTCATAAAAAAGTATTGAAGCTTGCTAAAGGTTATTTTGGTTCCAAACACCGCATTTTTAAAACAGCTAACGAGCAGGTAATGAAATCGCTTGTTTACGCATACCGTGACCGTCGTCAGACGAAACGTAACTTCCGCAGACTGTGGATCGTGCGTATCAACGCAGCAGCTCGTTTGAACGGTTTGTCTTACAGCAAATTGATGCACGGCCTGAAATTGGCTGGTGTGGACATTAACCGCAAAATCTTGGCTGATCTTGCAGTCAATGATATTAATGCATTCAACTCTTTGGCAACTGTTGCTAAAGGCAAAATCAACGCTTAATTATTCATAATGAAGGCGTGGAAACCACGAAAGTGGTAAAGAGGTATCCCAAGCAGTACGCTGTGTAGGGATGCCTTTTTTTGTACATACTCAATGGTACGGAAAAGACTTTGTTTTCTCCAAAATACGAATAAATATGACGTAGGATGGAAGAATGTATGTTTTTTTTAAGATTGTAGCGCTTACATTGTTGAGGTTTTAAAAAAAATTGACCCAAGGTTATTAATTGTCTAGATTTTAGCCGATCATAATTGTATAATCTCTAAAGTAAGTCTTCTGTACGATCTGTCTCGTCAGTAAATGACATGCATGAGCATGTACATGTTCAAAGAAAAGAGACAGTCCAGGGATCTAACACTAAGGGGGAACAGTATCAGCATGAAGAAAATGTTCAGTATGTCTTTGGTTATGCTGCTGGCGATCTCGGTCATTCTCGCAGGCTGCGGTAACAAAAATCAAGGTGCGTCCAACGCAAATGGTGGAGACACAGGTGGTTCTGCCAAAACATCGAATGTCCAAATCGGCATGGTTACAGATGTGGGTGGAGTAAACGACAAATCGTTTAACCAATCTGCTTGGGAGGCACTACAAGCCACTGAGAAAGAATCAGGCGTTAAAGTTAAATACCTGCAAAGTAAATCTGATCAAGATTATATTCCTAACCTGAACCAATTTGTTAAGGGTGATTTTAACCTGACTTGGGGAATCGGTTTTAATCTGGCGAATGCGATTGGACAAGTAGCGAAAGACAACCCGAGCAAGAATTTGGCGATCATTGACAGTGTCGTGGATGCGCCTAACGTAAAATCGGTTGTTTTTGCTGAAAATGAAGGTTCCTTCTTGGTGGGGGTTGTAGCTGGTAAGCTTACCAAAACAAACAAAATTGGTTTTGTGGGTGGACAAGATAGCCCGTTGATCAAACGTTTTGAAAAAGGATTCGAAGCAGGAATTAAAGCTGTAAATCCAAATGCAAAATTGGAAGTTAACTACACAGGTGCATTTGATAAGCCGGATCTGGGTAAAGCAGCGGCTGCGACGATCTATAACAGCGGTGCAGATATTATTTTCCATGCAGCTGGCGGATCTGGTACAGGTGTATTTAACGAAGCACTCGCACGTAAGCAACAAGGTCAGCAAGTATGGGTTATTGGTGTGGATAAAGACCAATCGCTTGAATTTGGTGACGACGTAACATTGACTTCGATGGTAAAACGTGTAGATGAAGCTGTAAAACGCGTATCTAAAGAAGTAATTGACGGTAAATTTAAGGGCGGTGTCGAAACACTGGCTCTGAAGGATAATGGCATTGGTTTGGCAGACACATCAACGAAAAACGTACCTAAAGACGTGCTTGATATTGTAGAACAATACAAGCAAAAAATTATTAAGGGCGAAATTACAGTTCCTTCGAAATAAGTTTTGGATTGAAGAATATAGAGGTGGCGACAAGGCTGGTTCATAAGACTAGCCTTGTTCTTACGTCTGGAGTTATATGGATTATAACGGGCAAAATCAGCTCATTGGAGCACATACTATAAAGTGTATAAGGGTGATCTCATGGATGCAGCGACCCCCGTCGTTGAGTTAAAGCAAATTACAAAACGATTCCCCGGCATCGTTGCCAACGACTCCATCAGCATCAAGCTGCATAAGGGAGAAATTCATGCCCTTTTGGGTGAGAATGGCGCGGGTAAATCTACGCTTATGAATATTCTTTTCGGACTGTATCAGCCGGATGAAGGGACCATTGAAATCGGAGGTAAACCTGTACAGATTGATAGTCCAAATAAGGCGATTGATCTGGGGATTGGCATGGTGCATCAGCATTTTAAACTCGTACAGCCGTTTACCGTTACCGAAAATATTGTCCTGGGCTCGGAGCCACGTAAGGGTCTGAAAATCAATTATAAAAAGGCTGCCGCAGAAGTACAGCGGTTGTCTGAGCAGTACGGCCTTCAGGTGAATCCGAATGCCAAAATTGAGGATATATCTGTGGGTATGCAGCAACGTGTAGAAATTATTAAAACGCTTTATCGCGGTGCAGATATTCTGATTTTCGATGAGCCTACAGCTGTACTGACACCACAGGAGATCACTGAGTTGCTGGATATTATGAAACGTTTGGTGGCTGAAGGCAAATCAATTATTCTTATTACTCATAAACTTAAAGAAATCATGCAAATTGCGGATACCGTTACGATCATTCGCCGAGGTCAGGTTATTGATACGGTCAAGACGTCTGAAACAACACCAAATGAGCTGGCTGAGAAAATGGTGGGCCGTCGTGTGTCCTTTAAAGTGGACAAGCAGCTTGCGCAACCAGGACAAACGGTATTGGAAATGAACAATGTAATTTCTAAAAACAAGGATGGTATTCATGTTCTAAATGAGTTGAACCTGCAGGTCAAGGCGGGCGAGATTTTGGGGATTGCCGGAGTAGATGGTAATGGACAGAGTGAGCTGATCGAAGCTTTGACAGGCTTACGCAAGGTGGATGGCGGGAGCATTCGTTTGCTCGGACAAGAGGTGGCCAATCAGTCACCACGCAAAATTTCAGAGGCAGGCGTTTCACATATACCAGAGGACCGTCATAAGCATGGGTTGGTGCTGGATTTTTCTATGAGTGAAAATATGGTGCTGGAGACGTATTACCAGGCGCCTTACAGTAAAAATGGCTTCTTGAACAAAGATGCTATAGAGAAACAGGCTAAAAGTCTCATCGAAAAGTTTGATGTTAGAACACCGGATATTCACACGAAGGCAAGAGCATTATCTGGTGGGAACCAGCAGAAGGCTATCATTGCACGTGAAATTGATAAAAATCCGGACCTTCTCATTGCAGCACAGCCTACACGCGGTCTGGATGTTGGAGCTATTGAATTTGTCCAGAAACAACTGATTGCGCAGAGGGACCAAGGTAAAGCTGTGTTGCTCATATCTTTTGAACTGGACGAGATTATGAATGTATCCGACCGAATTGCTGTCATATATGAGGGCAAGATTGTCGGGGAAGTGCTGCCAGAAGAAACGAATGACCAGGAACTGGGGCTGATGATGGCAGGAAGTGCAGTGAAGAAAGGAGTAGAGAATGGCTAATCTATTGAAAATATTCACAAAAGACTCCTTTGTACTGGCGCTGGTCTCTATTATTTTGGGTCTCCTTCTGGGTGCTATCGTGATGCTGATTGGCGGGTATGACCCTATTGTGGCCTATTCTGCTTTGTTTAGCCGTGTATACGGAGATTCTTATAACTTTGGAGAGGCTATCCGCGAGATGACTCCGCTGATTTTGACGGGGTTGGCATTTGCTTTTGCGGCCCGCGCCGGATTGTTTAATATTGGTGGCGAAGGTCAGTTTCTGGTAGGTATGACAGCTGCTTCGATTGTGGGCATTAAACTCCATGGGTTGCCAGCTATCATTCATGCACCTTTGGCTGTGATTGCAGGCGCAGTTTTCGGAGGCCTGTGGGCTGCGATTGCTGGCTATTTGAAGGCCAAACGAGGCGTGAATGAAGTTATTACATGTATTATGATGAACTGGATCGGCCTGTATTTGGCTAATTTGGTGATCAATCAGTTCGCACTTATGGAAGGTGAGAATCGTTCTGTGGATATTCAGCCTTCTGCTTCAATTTCCATCGAATGGCTGTCCCAGATGATGGGGAATGCTCGGGTACATTGGGGTACGGTTATTGCTGTGCTGGCAGCAGTCTTTTTCTACATTTTTATGTGGAAAACAAAGCAGGGCTATGAGCTGCGGGCTGTCGGATTTAATCAGGATGCATCCCGTTATGCAGGTATGAATGTAAATCGTAATATTATAAAAGCGATGTTCATTAGTGGAGTTTTTGCCGGATTAGCAGGGGCCTTTGAAGTGCTGGGAGTATTCCATTACCAATCTGTCATGGCAGGATCACCAGGAACCGGTTTTGACGGTATCGCCGTAGCTCTGATTGGGATGAATAACCCATTTGGTGTGCTGCTCGGTTCTGTTTTGTTCGGAACGCTTACGTATGGTTCTGCGGGGATGAGCTTTAGCGCAGATGTACCGCCCGAAATTATCCGGGTTGTCATTGGCTCGATTATTTTCTTCATTGCGGCCCAAGGTATTGTACGTTGGGTTGTGAAGCCGCTCTACTCCAAGCGGAAGAAAGAGAAGGTGTTGTAAAATGAGTTGGTTAACACTTGGTGAATTAATCCATACAACGCTCGTTTTTGCGACGGCGATTATTTTTGCGTCTCTCGGCGGGGTTTTTTCAGAAAAATCCGGTGTGACGAACCTCGGATTGGAAGGACTTATGGTATTTGGAGCGTTTGCAGCGGGTGTTGGCGGATTCTATGCCGAGCAAGCTGGACTAGGAGGCACCTCTGCGGCTTGGGTAGGTGTGCTGTCAGCTGCGGTGTTCGGTATTCTGGTTTCGCTAATTCATGCTGTAGCCTCTATTACCTTTAAAGCTGATCAGGTAATAAGTGGTATAGTTATTAATTTTCTGGCAGCAGGTAGTACACTGTATATGGTCAAGCTTTTATTTGAGGGTGATGGTGACACCGGTCGGATTCAGGGTTTCAACGAAATATCCATCCCTTACCTTGTGGATATCCCGATTGCAGGAAAAGCCTTTTTCCAAGCTTACCCAACGACATATCTAGCTATTCTATTGGTTATTATTGGATATTTCACCTTGTATAAAACACCGTTTGGCTTGCGTTTGCGTTCCGTTGGGGAGCATCCAGGAGCGGCCGATACCGTGGGAATTAAAGTAAATCGTCTTCGTTATATTGGTGTGATGATTAGTGGGGCGTTGGCTGGGATTGGTGGAGCTACAATCACTCTGACTACAACCAACATGTTCTCACACAATACAGTTTCGGGGCAGGGATATATTGCTATTGCCGCTATGATTTTCGGTAAATGGAATCCGCTCGGTGCTTTTGGCGCAGCAGTGTTTTTTGGTTTTTCACAAGCCATTCGCAACTATGTGCAGCTGTTCGCATGGTCACAAAGTATTCCCCAGGAAATTATTTTTATGTTGCCGTATCTCCTGACGATTATTGTACTGGTAGCGGCTGTCGGACGTTCACGCGCTCCGGCCGCTTTGGGTCAACTTTATGATCCAAGCAAGCGTTAAACTTATAAACAACTGATGCTGTATGTTTTGCAAAATGTACATGGGTCTATAAAAAATCTGGTATCTGCATATGCAGGTATCAGATTTTTTTATATTGTGCAGGCATTTAAACATACGCTACTGGCATGAATGGAATAGACTGTGCTATGCAGATTGGACGGGACGCTCGGCCCCTGTCAGCTCCGGTCTATTTTGTGGTGGTGATGAGCTATCAAGGAGCCGTTCAATCTGTCCATCCGTTGAGAAGAAGGAGGAAATACGATGAAACAGGCAGTAACCAGAAAGCAGGTGGAGAAGCTTGTCGGCAAAGTCATCTTTGCTACTCGCAAGGATGGTTCCCAGGTCAGCGGCAAGCTGATTCGCATTTCGGGTAACCGACTGGTTCTTCAACCAAACCGCAAGAAAAAAGTGAACACGAAGGCAATTATTCCTCTGGTGCTGTTTGACTTGCTTGCCATCGGCACAGCTCCATACATTGGTGCCTATGGTGGGGGATATGGTGGCTACGGTCCGGGCTATGGAGGACCAGGATATGGTCCGCAACCAGGCCCGTATACAGACGGGGGATACCCCGGGGTAGGATATCCGTATTACCCTAATTTATTTTAGTCATACAAAATCCTGAGCCCGAAAAAGATACTTTTTACAGTAACTTTTCGAGTTCGTGGCATCGGCTCAAAGCTACGTATCGCAGCATTTGATATTGATGACGCAGATAAAAGTGGATCCCCCTGATATTGTCTTCATCCACCATCACTTTAGCCCGCTTGCAGCGACGCAGTCGTCCGTAGTGTTCGGCATGCTCAAGCAGTTTTTTTCCGTATCGCATACCTTGATGAGCCGAAGAGATTGCGATCAAATCAATGTATAATAGTTCGCCATGCAGCATAACATGAATGAAGCCAACAACCTGTGCATTATCCGGTCTGCAAGCTACAAAAGTGATGCCCCGGTTTAAGCGCCGGGGTAATTCTTTGCGTATTTGTTCCATTTCCTGGGCGCTTAAATGTGATAGGGGGACAAGCTCTTGCTCGATTAGACGAAAGATGATGTTGTCATCTTGAGAGCTGCGTTTTCGAATCATAAACGGGCCTCCTTTTCTACCCTTTTAACAAGATAAGACGTGGCTTTGGAGGAGTGTACTGTCTCACCGTGTGGTCTTTTTTATAATATGCGGGTACCTCTTACAAGCGTGCGATTCGGAGGTGCTTCAGAAAAGAAACATAAATTTTTATGAAATATGGGTATTGACTATCCCAGATGGGAGACATATAATGTGTCTAAACATTTGAAAGAATGACATGAACTCAACGGCAATGAAGAGGACGAAGTGATTAGGGCTCTTTTGTTCAGAGAGTGAGGCATTAGCTGCAAGCTTCACCAAAATCCCTTTTTAACGAGCTCACCTTGGAGCTGTTTTCCTGAAAAGTATTTGGGCCCGATGACATTAACGGTGCGCTGAATCACCTATTAGGGAAAATCGTACGGTCTACGTTACAGACGCCAGATATGGAGATCCTTTGTGATTTCTGTACCTGCCAAGGTTCGATATTGCGAAATATCGGGCAAACACGGGTGGTACCACGGAAGCTACAGCCTTTCGTCCCTCAGTAACAGCAAGTCTGTTCTAGGGATGAAAGGTTTTTTTGTTTTTACAAATGTCAGATGTATGTAAATTTTGTAAAGGAGGATGACCAATGAGTGCACAAATTCCTGAAGTTAGGTCAACCAATGAATTACGTGAAAAGTGGATGAAGCCTGAAGTGATTACAGGTTCGGAAATTTTACTCCGTAGCCTGTTGCTGGAGGGAGTAGATTGTGTCTTCGGATATCCTGGTGGTGCAGTGTTATATATCTATGATGCCATGTATGGCTTTAAGGATTTCAAGCATGTCCTCACTCGTCACGAACAAGGAGCTATTCATGCGGCAGATGGTTATGCACGGGCGAGCGGTAAAGTGGGCGTCTGTATTGCGACTTCCGGACCTGGCGCGACAAACCTGGTAACTGGTATTGCGACGGCTTTTATGGATTCGGTGCCGTTGGTGGTCATCACGGGTAACGTTGTATCTTCCCTGATCGGTACGGATGCTTTCCAGGAAGCCGATATTACGGGAATTACAATGCCGATTACGAAACATAGCTATCTGGTAAGAGATGTAGAGGATCTACCGCGAATCATCCATGAGGCATTTCATATTGCCAACACAGGGCGCAAGGGACCGGTACTGATTGATATTCCGAAGGATATTTCTGCAGCCCAGACGTTGTTTGTCCCACAAACGGAACCTGTGACCATGCGGGGTTATAACCCGAAAGTGTTGCCCAACAAAATTCAACTAGACAAGCTAACTCAAGCTATTTCCGAAGCAGAACGTCCATTCATTCTGGCAGGTGGAGGAGTTGTATACTCCGGTGGACATGAAGCACTTTACGAGTTTGTTCGTAAAACGGAAATTCCTATCACGACAACATTGCTCGGATTGGGTGGTTTCCCAAGTGGACATGAACTGTGGACGGGGATGCCGGGGATGCATGGAACATACACCTCCAATCAGGCGATTCAACAGTCAGATCTGTTGATCTGTATCGGAGCCCGCTTCGATGATCGGGTAACAGGCAAGTTGGATGGGTTTGCTCCTCAAGCTAAAATCGTCCACATTGATATCGATCCTGCTGAAATTGGAAAAAATGTTGCAGCGGATATTCCTATCGTGGGTGACGTGAAGGCAGTGCTGGAATTGCTGAATCAGGATGTGAAACGTGCGGACCTGGCAGATGCATGGAGAGCGCAAATTCAGCATTGGAAGAATGAGAAACCTTATTCTTATAAGGATTCTGAAACGGTGCTTAAACCACAATGGGTTGTTGAGTTGCTGGATGAAACGACCAAGGGTGGTGCAATCGTAACGACAGACGTGGGACAGCATCAAATGTGGGCAGCGCAGTATTACAAATTCAATCAGCCACGCTCATGGGTCACCTCTGGTGGACTCGGTACGATGGGATTTGGTTTCCCTTCTGCAATCGGTGCTCAAATGGCCAATCCCGACAGATTGGTAATATCGATTAACGGGGACGGCGGTATGCAGATGTGTTCGCAGGAATTAGCCATCTGTGCAATCAATAACATTCCGGTTAAAATCGTAATTATCAACAACCAGGTGCTTGGAATGGTTCGCCAATGGCAGGAATTGATCTATAACAATCGGTATAGTCACATTGACCTGGCGGGAAGTCCGGATTTTGTGAAACTTGCCGAAGCATACGGTGTCAAAGGGCTGCGTGCTACGAATAAGGAAGAGGCACGTCGGGCTTGGCAGGAGGCGCTTGATACACCCGGACCGGTCGTTGTCGAGTTTGTAGTCAGCAAGGAAGAGAACGTATATCCAATGGTGACGCAAGGTTCGACAATTGATCAAATGCTGATGGGGGACGAGTAAAATGACAACAAAAAATACCATTGCTGTACTGGTAAATGATCAACCCGGCGTTTTGCAACGTGTGTCCGGCCTGTTCGGTCGCCGCGGCTTTAACATTGAGAGCATAACTGTGGGACAATCGGAAGAAGTTGGATTATCCCGTATGGTCATTGTGACTGTAGGGGATGAGAACAACCTAGAGCAGATTGAAAAGCAGCTTTACAAGCTGGTTGATGTGATCAAGGTCATCGATCTCAGTTCCAAACCAATGGTAGCCCGGGAATTGGCGATGATAAAGGTAAAGGCAGAACCGCCTCAACGGCCAGAGATTATGGGCGTGGTAGAAACATTCAGAGCAGCTGTAATTGATGTTGGAACGACGAGTTTGATTGTACAGGTCATTGGCGATACAGAAAAAATTGATGCCATGATCGAGTTGTTGAAGCCTTACGGTATTCGGGAGTTGACTCGAACCGGGGTTACAGCTATGATACGTGGCAATGCTTAATATGGAGCTTTAACGAATTACCGCTTATAGCGCATTACATCAATAAAGAACCGCCCGCATAAGAGCGGGGACTCGAAGAGATTTTTAGATGCTAATCACGAGGGAAAGTCTCTTGGAGTACCCGCTCATTATGAAGGGTCCAATTAAAAGGAGGAAATTAACCATGGCAGTTACAACGTACTACGAAAAAGATGCAGAACTCAGCGTATTGAAAGGAAAGACAGTGGCCGTTATCGGTTACGGTAGCCAAGGGCATGCTCAAGCACAAAACTTGCGTGACAGTGGTGTGAATGTTGTTATTGGTTTGCGTGAAGGCAAATCGGCTGATGTCGCAAGAAACGACGGTTTTGAAGTTCTGAACGTAGCTGATGCAACAAGCCGTGCAGATGTGGTTCAAATTTTGTTACCTGATGAAACTCAAGCTTCTGTGTACAAAAATGAAATTGAACCTAACCTGAAAAAAGGCGCAGCTCTTTTGTTCTCCCATGGTTTTAACGTTCATTTTGGACAAATCGTAGCTCCTAAAGATAGCGATGTATTGCTGGTTGCTCCAAAATCCCCAGGACATATGGTACGTCGTACTTATGTAGAAGGGTTTGGAGTACCGGGGCTGATCGCAATTGAGCAGGACGCAACGGGTCAGGCCAAAGAAATCGGACTTGCTTACGCAAAAGGCATTGGCTGTACACGTGCGGGCGTAATTGAAACCTCCTTCCGTGAAGAAACGGAGACGGATCTGTTCGGTGAGCAGGCGGTATTGTGTGGCGGCGTGAGCGCACTTGTAAAAGCGGGCTTTGAAACATTGACTGAAGCAGGTTATGCTCCTGAGATGGCATACTTTGAATGTTTGCATGAGCTTAAGCTGATCGTTGACTTGATGTATGAAGGTGGATTGGCAACGATGCGTGATTCCATCAGTAATACAGCGGAATATGGCGATTATGTAACTGGACCACGTGTGGTAACGGAAGATACGAAGAAAGCCATGAAGGATGTGTTGACTGACATTCAACAAGGTAAATTTGCTCGTGACTTCATCCTTGAAAATCAATCTGGACGTGCATTCCTGACGGCTACTCGTCGTAATGAAGCTAACCATCCGATTGAAGTGGTGGGCGGACAATTGCGTGAAATGATGCATTGGATCAAAAAGTAATAATCTTTTGTACTATGAATTCGACTACATGCATTATTTATAAATATTAATTACAATGCGGCCCTGCTTATTGCGTGAGCCGCATTGTAATTTAAGGGTCCTAATCCTGAGGAGGTGCGTTAGGTTGCGCAAAATATATATATTTGACACAACGTTGAGAGACGGAGAACAGTCACCTGGCGTGAACTTGAATACTCGTGAAAAAGTGGAGATCGCTCATCAGTTGGAGAAGCTGGGAATTGATCGTATGGAGGCTGGGTTCCCGGCTGCTTCTCCGGGTGATCTGGCAGCTGTTAATGCAGTAGCAAAAGCTGTAAAAAATTCGACGGTGATTGGTCTTTCGCGTGCAAGGGAACAGGATATTGATGCAGTTCGCGAGGCACTCAAGGGAGCTCAGGACCCGTGTATCCATATTTTTTTGGCAACCTCTCCTATTCACCGTCAACATAAGCTGCGGATGGAGAAGGCACAGGTTTTGGAAACTGCTCGTGCTGCCATACGCTATGGGTTGAAATATTTGCCTAAAGTGGAGTTTTCCTTGGAAGATGCAGGCCGTACAGAGCTTGATTTTGTGGTTGAAATGGTCACCATGGCTGTACAAGAAGGAGCTTCTGTCGTCAATATTCCAGATACGGTAGGTTACTTGACACCCTATGAGTATGGAAATATATTCAAACATATTAAGGAAAATGTAATCGATGTGGAGAAGATTCAATTGAGTGCACATTGCCACAATGACCTGGGAATGGCTACTGCTAATACACTTGCTGCCATCCTGAACGGCGCGGATCAGATCGAGGGAACCATTAACGGTATCGGTGAACGTGCTGGAAACACGGCCATTGAGGAAATCGCCATGGCACTGGAGACGAGACAGGAATTTTTCCAGGCCAAAACGTCTCTTCAATTGTCTGAAATTGCGCGCACGAGCCGTTTGGTTAGCCGTTTGACGGGGATGGTAGTGCCGGGCAACAAGGCAATTGTTGGAGCCAACGCTTTTGCGCACGAATCAGGTATTCATCAAGACGGCATGCTGAAAGAGAAAACGACTTATGAAATCATGACACCAGAAAGTATCGGTCTAAAAGAAAGCAAGCTGGTACTTGGTAAGCACTCAGGTCGTCATGCTTTCCGTGAGCGTTTGATCGAGTTGGGCTACGAATTGAACGAAGAAGATCTGAATCGCGCTTTTGGGCAGTTCAAGGATTTGGCTGATAAGAAAAAGGAAGTTTCGGACGATGATATTTTGGCATTGCTGGAAGAAAAATTGGCTGATGCACCTGAAGTCTTCAAGCTGGAAACGATTTTTGTTACCTACGGGAATAAGGCTACGCCTTCCGCACAAGTGCGTCTGGTTAACGATGAAGATCAGGTTATTGAGACAGAAGCTGAAGGAAATGGTTCAGTCGATGCGATCTATAATGCGATTGATCAAGCCAGCGGTGAGAGCGTTGTACTTTCAGATTACTCCATCAAGTCTGTTACCCATGGTAAGGACGCTCTGGGTGAAGTCCATGTAGTGCTGACGCAAAACGAACTGTCTGTACAGGGACGCGGGGTAAGCACCGATATTCTGGAAGCAAGTGCTCGGGCTTACGTGGATGCGCTGAATGGTTTAATCGACAAGCGTAAAAACTACAGTAATCGCGTAGATTATAAATCTTAGTTTTTATGCAGACTTAAGAGTTGGGTTTACAGGATCGGGTTTTTTCGGTCCTGTTTTCTTTTTTTCTGATGAAGAGACCAGCTTATAGGCTGTACCTATTGAATTGATAGATTCTATATCTTGGTCAAAGCCCTGCCATATATGTTACAAAGAAGGTATGAAAAATACGGTTGTATGGCTGTATAACAAGAGGAGTGTACGTGATGGCAGACGTTAAAAAAATTGCGGTAATAGCGGGAGATGGAATTGGACCTGAAGTGGTCGCAGAGGCAGAGAAAATTTTGAAACGTACGGAAGAAGTATTCGGCTTTTCATTTGAAACGGAGCATGCGCTGTTCGGCGGGATTGCCATTGATAAGAAGGGCACACCATTACCGGAAGAAACACTGGCAGTATGTCAGTCTGCAGATGCTGTTCTGCTGGGTGCGGTAGGAGGGCCACAATGGGATAACAATCCAAAGGAACTTCGTCCTGAAACCGGGCTGCTGGGCATTCGCAAAGAGCTCGGTCTGTTTTCGAATCTTCGTCCTGCCGTCGTCTTTGACTGTCTCAAGGACGCGTCTACATTGAAACCGGAAGTGTTGGAAGGAACGGACCTGATCGTGGTGCGCGAACTGACGGGCGGCATTTATTTCGGCGAGAAGTTCAGACGAGAAAGTCCTCAGGGTGAGGAAGCAGTTGATACTTGCGCATATAATGTAACAGAAGTAGAGCGTATCGTGCGCCAATCTTTCGAAATTGCACAAAAACGTCGCAAAAAACTTGCATCGGTGGATAAGGCTAATGTACTGGAAACTTCCCGTTTATGGCGTGAAGTAGTGAACCGGGTTGCTGTAGACTACCCGGATGTCGAGCTGGAGCATGTATTGGTTGATAACTGCGCCATGCAATTGCTGCGTCGTCCATCTAGCTTTGACGTCATCGTGACGGAAAATATGTTTGGTGACATTCTCAGTGACGAAGCGGCTATGCTGACTGGATCCATCGGCATGCTCTCCTCCGCATCACTGGGAGAAGGCAGCTTCGGCCTATACGAGCCGGTACATGGCTCGGCGCCTGACATTGCAGGTCAAGGCCTGGCGAATCCCATTGCAACGATTTTGTCCGTTGCTTTGATGTTCCGTCTTACCTTCGGGTACGAGAAAGCAGCAGATGCCATTGAGAAAGCCGTAGCTGAGGTACTGGATGCAGGGCACCGTACGGCGGATATTGCGGTGGATAAATCTCAAGCAATCTCGACAACTCAAATGGGTGATCTGATCGCTGCAGCTATTCGCTAAAAGCTCCGTAAATGCACCCGTTCTGAAAAAAAGCTTCCTATTATATAGTCTAGCTTTTTGGCAAATGTTTAGCACAGTAGCTCCTGAGCAATCAGGAGCTATTTGTATATTCAAAGGTTCAAAATGTGAATAAAATGTGAATTTTTAAGCTAGTTTAAAATAATTATAAAAAAGTAATGGTTACAATATTGACTTTGATTTCAGCGAATGATAACATTTATCAAGTAAGTTGTTGTTTATTACAATACAGATGATTGAGGAAAGCACATTTGGTGTTTTTCTTACATATTTTAAAGGAGGATTTCATATTATGGCAGAAAGATTGGTAGGAAGACCCGCCCCTGATTTTGCATTGGAAACAGTGACTGGAGACGGTCAAGAATTTGGTTCGGTGAAGCTTTCCGATTACCGTGGCAAGTGGCTCGTATTTTTCTTCTATCCACTGGATTTCACTTTTGTGTGCCCTACGGAAATTACAGCATTGAGCGATGCTGCTGACCAATTCAAAGAGCTGGATACTGAAATTCTGGGTATCAGTGTAGACTCCGTGCACAGTCACAAAGCATGGATCAACACAGCTAAAGAAAACAACGGTCTAGGCAAACTGAACTTCCCATTGGCTTCTGACATCACGAAAAAAACAGCAAGCGATTATGGCGTTCTGATCGAAGAAGAAGGCGTTGCATTGCGCGGCTTGTTCATCATTGATCCAGAAGGCGAATTGAAATATCAAGTGGTTAACCACAACGATGTAGGTCGCAGTGTAGAAGAAACATTGCGTGTACTGCAAGCTTTGCAATCCGGTGGCTTGTGCCCAATGAACTGGAAACCAGGCGATCAAAATCTGTAATATAAGCTTCACAAGTTGAAATTAATTAAACAAACAAGCCCCCAACTAGCGGTTACTCTACCGTTATTGGGGGCTTGCTTGCCTGCTCTGTGCAGCTGAAAATGTGAGGACAGCCTGTTTAATGAGGCAACGCAGAGTGAGGTAACAAATAATTATGGAAATGTTGTTGTGTTCTGGAGGAATTTTGCCTGGCGAAAGCGAATAAGGTATTGTAGAAGATAAGCAAGGCAGAACAGGTTTTGTTCAGAGGAGGCTGAGCCCGGATGAGTTATTGCTGTGGAGCAAGCATGGTAGGAACCAAGGGAACGCTGAAGCATTACCGCACCCAAGTTCATAATGTTCCTTTGCTGTTTTGCCCGGTATGTCGTCGCATTGAAGTTCATTATAAAGTCGAAAATGAGTATGAAATTTTGGCTGAATATGCACATGGAGATGGGGCAAGCGAGATTGATTTTCAGGATTATGTCATGGAAGACGATGATACGATATTTGAAAATTGTGTGAATCGTGAAAGTGAAGATGCGTTTGAAATTGTGAAGCGTCAAATTGACATATCCCTGGATTTATTGATGGTAGCCAAACAGATGAATGATGAAAAATGGCAGGGAGAGCTTAAGAGAAGACTGGCCGTTATGAGCCAAAGACGATCCCGGCTTCAACATAATAAGAGCGGCAGTTGACATCCTACACACCAAAGAAGCTCTCAATTCTGGAGAGCTTCTTTGGTGTGTAGGGCGCTTGTTCCTAACTTCATTTTTCATTTTGGTAATGTTGCGCAGATATTATGACGAAAGAAAACAGGATAAAAATTTGGATTCGACACTTTTTCCGATTGACTGCGATCCTTAATCTTGTCTATCATAAAATAAGACTGGAATTGGAAAGAGATGGTCGGATTTCTGTGTAACTGTTTTCTACACCATTGAAGGGTAGTCGATAGATGCCTTTCTTTTCTTCAAGATTATTACGCGTCCGATACGGCCAGTTTGTCATTCCGAAACAAGGGGGAAGCCTGGCATGATCAGTGAATTCCAAGAAGCCTTGCTTGATACCGTGGGAGCTTGTCCTTCCACACAGATCGCCAATAACAAGTATGAAAATGTGCTGGAGAACCTGGATAGTGGTATCATGCTGTTTGACAGTGACGGGGTACTGACCTTTATTAACGTGCAAATGGCGAAATTGCTGGAGCTACCACGGAGTTCGCTAGCAGGTCGCAATTTGATGCAAATTTTGCATCATCCTGAGTTAAGCCGGTTTAAGAAGAAGAAAATCATGCGGATTTATAAAGAAACTATCTTTCATAGAAAGCGCTATCATGAGTTAATTGATGAGTATGGTCGGCATTGGTTGATAACAGTAACCTATGGTGATCAGATGGATGGCGATTTTTTGTTTAGCGTCAAGGATGTGTCGGATTATAAGCAGATTGAGCAGACAGCATATCAAAACGATAAGCTGGCGATGCTGGGACGCATCTCGGCCTCTATTGCTCATGAAATTCGTAACCCGCTTACCGCAATCCGGGGCTTTATTCAATTGCTTCGACCGCATTTGGTGGAGTTGGGCAGGGATGAGTATGCCCGCATTATATTAACAGAAATTGATCGTGCGAACGACATTATTTATGAGTTCTTAAATTCGTCCAAGCCTTCGGCTCCGCAAAAAACGGCTGTATCTGTGATGGGGCTGCTGAAAGAAGTAGTGATGCTGACAGAAAGCGAAGCATTGATGAAGGGTTGCCAGATTGCATTGGACGAAAATGATGAGCTCATGAAGGTTTCCATTGATGTGAAGCAGATTAAGCAGGTTATTCTCAATATGATTAAAAATGCAATGGATGCCATTGAAAGCATGGGTGGGGAACGAGAGGGCTGCATCGATATTCATACAGTGCTTGAGGGCAATTATGTCCACATTTGTATTGAAGATAACGGATTAGGTATGGATCACAATACATTGACGCGTTTATTTGATCCTTTTTTTACAACAAAAGAAAGTGGAACCGGGTTGGGATTGGCTGTGAGCTATCGAATTATCAAAAATCACGGAGGTTTCATACATGTAGACAGTAAACATGGAAGTGGCACACAATTCAAAATCACGCTTCCTGTAGTTTAATATGGGGAGGTTTTCGCAGAGGGGTCCTGTACATACTATTTCTTTTATGTTGTGCAGCGTTGGGGTATAGGTATCACCTTTTTGGAAAAGGTTATCTGAAGCGCATAATCTGACAAGATGATGCGCTTTTTTGGTGCTGTAAGCTCGGTTATTTGCGTAAATGCGAAAATGAATTCATGAATTTAAGACAAAAAAATGATTCACCTTTCACAGATTAAATGCTATTATATACCAGAATACAACATTATTTTTGATACTATAGACTTAAACAACGGCTTCCAAAGCTGTCAAACGTCTTAGATGATCGGAATCTCCGATATGCAGGGGGCTGAAGAGGCTGAATGAGTATACGGCTGGAAGTAAAAAAAACGATAGGTATCGGCATTGCTGCGATAGTTTTGTTTGTCTTGGTTCAGTTATTTCACGTAACTTTGAATAAGATATACTCCCATAATGTTTTTTTCTTGTTATATCCGATCATAGGGTTTGCCTGTGCTGCGATTTGTTTTTCTATTTTTTATCAATCCTGGTCCGTTTTACTGGAACAGTTATCCTTGCAGAGACTTCTTATTGCCCCGACGTTTTTGGTGGCTGGTCTGCTTTACCTTGTTCATATTGTTTCGTTTAGTTTCGTAAGCCTGACGGACTTTGCTTTGTCTCCGGGCATTTCGTTATGGCTGCTGTTTGTAAATCGTGCCTTTACTTCTGTCTTGCTCTTATGTGTTTGTTTCCTCCCGTTTAGCAAGACGAAGTCTGAATACAAGACAGTGGCTTTGTGGGCAGGGATAGGCTGCACTTTGCTGATTCTAGGAGTTATTAAGATATTTGGTGCAGGCTTACCGGATCTACGTATACGATACGAAATAGGCAACCTGGGCTGGACGTTAAATCTGGCTGTCATGTTACTACTTGTGTTCACTTTTATTTTCGGGGTGCGAAAATATCGGAAAGTCCGCCCGGCGGAGTTGGGCATGTTGCTTATGGTTCGTGGAATTGGACTGTGTGTTGTGAGTCAGTTGTTCTATTTATTTTCTGAGCAAATGAGCGATATTAATCACCTATTGGGACTTTTGACCAACGCGATAGCATTCTATAACATGTTGAGCGGGCTGGTCCGGTTGATGGTTCTGGTTCCTTATCGTGAAAAGCAGGCAGCAGAATCTGAGTTTAATCACATTGCTTATAATGATGATATAACAGGACTCCCCAATCGTCGCCGCCTTTCCCAACGTTTAGATAAAATATTGCGCAAATCATTGAAATCGGATGAGACAGTAGCACTTTTAGTTCTAAATATTGATCGTTTCAAGGCGATTAATGATTCGCTTGGACATATGGCAGGAAATTATTTGCTGTATGCAGTAGGCGAACGCTTGGGGCATTTTAGCCATGAAGGGGAAGCTGTCTTTAGCATGGGCGGAGATGAATTTGCCTTTCTTCTAACGGGATACGAAGATACAGATGCTATGAGAAGTCGTATTGATGATATGGTGAAGCTGTTCGATCTGCCTTTCGATATTGATGGTGAGTCTTATCATGTGACGGTGAGCGTTGGTATAGCTTTGTACCCGTTGGATGCGAATCAGAGTGAACAGCTTATTCAGCAGGCGGATACGGCTGTACATAGTGCTAAAGAGCAGGGAGTGAATTTTCAGCGGTATGCTAGTTCGATGCAGATGCGAGCGCATGAAAGACTCCAGCTGGAAAATGATCTGCGGCGAGCGCTTGAAAATGAGGAATTTTCATTGGTGTATCAACCTCGTGTCCACCTGCAAAGTGGCGAGCTAACGAGTTTGGAGGCGCTGGTGCGTTGGAATCATCCTCATCGTGGGATGGTGATGCCAGGCGATTTTATTCCGGTGGCTGAAGAAAGTGGTTTAATTGTGCCCTTGGGGGAATGGGTGTTACGGGAGGCCTGTCTGCAAAATAAGCATTGGCAGGAGCTTGGGTACCCACCAATCCCGATTTCGGTCAATTTATCCATGCGCCAATTTCAGCAAAAAAAGCTGGTGGATGTAATTCGGGGCATTTTGACCTATACGGAACTTGAAGCACGCTATCTAGAGCTGGAGATTACCGAAAGTATGACCTTTGATAAGGATCGAGCCTTTGAACAGTTAAAAAAAATAAAGGCTATTGGTGTCGCAATCAGTATTGATGATTTTGGAACTGGCTATAGCTCATTGCATTATTTGAAGAATCTCCCGATTGATCGTCTAAAAATTGATCGTTCCTTTGTAAATGAGGTACTGGTCGACAGCAAAAATGCAGCAATTGTATCTACTATTGCCTCCATGGCTCACCATTTGAAGCTGAAGGTTACGGCTGAAGGGGTAGAAAATGAGGAGCAGCTTCATTTTTTGCAGGCACAAGATTGTCATGAGGGTCAGGGGTATTATTTTAGTCGCCCCATTCCGGCAGAAATCTTTGAAAAATTGTTTTTACGTGAACCTATGAATTGGCTGGCTCAGGATAGTATGTAGTATGCTTGCATTTTGCTGAAAGGTAAGTTATACTAAATAACATCCTGATTCAGCTGGTTGACGATAGGTTAAGCGTGCCATACATAAGAATCGAGATATTATAAAATGCGGGTGTAGTTCAATGGTAGAACTTCAGCCTTCCAAGCTGATAGCGTGGGTTCGATTCCCATCACCCGCTTACTATTTTAAGAAGTTCGAAACCCTTGTGACGCAAGGGTTTTTGTTTTGTTTGGAGTAGATAAATACATTATAGCCGGGGTGCCAATGGGGTATCACGGCTTTTTGCGTTCTTACGAACTATTTTTACATTGCCACACAAAATAAAATATAAAACATTTAGCTTATATGCTATAAATAAACAGATAAAAAGAACTATTTACCATTTACTAAAAAATAAGTATAGTCGCATTGTTGGGATTTAACTTAAAAAAGGATGGTGTAGCTGCAATGAGGAAAATTTCTTTTCTGTTTTTAGCATTAACTTTGGTGCTGCTTACTTTCCCTGCAAGTTCTACGTTCGCCGCTGCTGATTTTCCGAATACGTCGACGAATGGAATGACTGGTTTTGCCGGACAGGCTAAAAGTGAAAATGGAGCTACTAAGCCTGCCACAACAGGGGGAAAAGGCGGTCAGATTATCTATATCAATAATCTAAACGATTTGAAAAACCAGTTAGGGGATTCAACTCCTAAAATTCTGGTCATCGAAAAAAATATCTCTGCCTCCTCTAAAACCGTGGTCAACATTGGTACTAACAAATCGCTCATTGGTTCTTATGCGCAAAACAAACTGGTTAACATTCATTTGAAAACAACAAATAATTCGGGAAATGTGATCTTTCAAAATTTAACTTTTGAGCACAGTGCCAACATTAACGGTAACGATGACATCCAACTTTATCTTACTGCGGGCACAAATTATTGGATTGATCATGTTACGTTTGCAGGTCACAGTTATAATGCAAATGGCTCGGATCTGGACAAACTTTTGTACATAGGCCAATCGGCTGATTATGTAACCATTAGTAACTCCAAATTTGCTAATCATAAATATGGTCTCATTTTGGGATATCCTGATGATGGCAATAAAAATTATGATGGCATGCCCCATATCACGATCGCTAATAATTATTTTGAAAACTTACTTGTACGTGGTCCAGGACTCATGAGATATGGATATTTCCATGTTAAAAATAATTATATTAATAATTTTCAGCTTGCTTATACCATTGCTACGAATGCAAGAATCTATTCTGAGTACAACTACTTGGGAAAAGGTAGTGAAAAGGGCGGTATTCTTGATGATAAAGGCAATGGCGAGTTTAAAGATGTAGGGAGTTTTCCCACCATCAACAATCAAAAATCGCGTGTAACCAACTGGAATCCAAGCAAGAACTATAGCTATCAAGTTCAGACTCCTGAATATACTAAAGAGTTTGTAACGAAATATGCAGGCTCGTCGAATACAACTTTGGTATTTGGAAAATAACGAGGGTTATTTGCAAATGTGTTGTGATCTGCTATACTAACCGCAAGTAATTATCCCATGAAAAGGAAGGTAACCATACGTCCGATGAAGTAAGCACACTGATTTTCCCACTTAACTGCACAGTTACTGGCAGGCGGCTGTAAGCTGCAACGGGAGAAGTGTGTCTGAAAATGAATGTAGGGACGTATGCGTTTATTCCGGAACGGGATTTGGCTTATTCGTTTACGGTGTTATTTTTCATAAGCGTATGTTCTGAAACGATTCATAACAGTCATTCTATATTCCTTGTATGCAAGCCGCAGCCTTCTGCGGCTTTTTTTATTGCTTCCGGGGTCAAAAAACCGGGCTGGGAAAGGATGATCGGTATGAGAACGATTTTGCGTATTCGCAATGTAGTAAAGGATTGGAACGGGACATCTTTATTTGAGAATGTGTCGTTGGATGTGATGGAAGGAGAACGGCTCGCACTGTTTGGAAGAAATGGAGCAGGTAAAACGACGTTATTGCGAATATTGCTGGGAGATGAAGTGCCAACCTCTGGTCAAGTAGAGCATGATTTGCCACTGGAAGAGCGGGGCTGGCTGAAGCAGCAGGATACGGTGGATTGGTCTCGAACCGCACTGGAGGCCGCACAGCAGGCCAGCCCTCGGCATTGGCTCCTCAAGCAAGCGTTGGGACAGCTGGAAGCTGACCTAGCCGATGCTGGGAAGGATATGGAGCATCATCTGGAGCGTTACGGCGAGCTGATGGATGAATACGAACACCTGCAAGGCTTTGCCTGGGAGTCTGAGGTGGAAAAGGCGCTCACTCGAATGGGAATGCCTGTCCAGACGTGGTCCATTGCTTATGGTGACCTGAGTGGCGGACAGAAGACGAGAGTGCGATTGGCCGGACTCATGGTCAGGCAGCCGAAGCTGCTGGTGTTGGATGAGCCGACCAACCATTTGGATGCCGAAAGCTTGCTTTGGCTGGAGCAGTGGCTGTCTACGTATCCGGGAACGCTGCTGTTTGTATCGCATGACAGAGCCTTTTTGGATCGAGTGGCTACGAGTATAGTTGAGCTTGCATCGACAGGTATTGGACGCTATAAAGGCGGCTATAAGGAATATAAAGCGCAAAAGGAGCGGGAACTGCGAGAGCAGGAAGCCAGCTATCGAAAGCAGGAGCTGGCGAAACAGGCACTGGAGGAAACGATTCGAAATTACAGGGAATGGTTTCACCAGGCACATCGTAGCGCATCCAAAGTCGAAGTGGCTATTACACAGAGCTTCTATAAGGCCAAGGCTAAAAAAAATATCTCCCGTTATCATGCGAAAGAAAAAGAACTGGAGCGACTGGAGGCTAACAGGGTAGAACAACCACGTGAAGCTCCGTCTTTGCACATGAAATTAAGTGACAGCGGGTTTCAGGCAAAATATTTGCTGCGTGCTGAGCAGGTTGACTTTAGCTACGACGACCGTATCATTGTGAAAAATCTAAATCTGATCGTTGCACGTGGAGACCGTCTGGCTGTTCGGGGGCCCAATGGAATTGGTAAAACCACACTGCTTCGGTTATTAACAGGTCAACTGGAGCCGCAGACAGGAAAAATCACAGCCAACCCACAGTTGAACATCGGATATTTTTCACAGGAGCTGGAGCAGCTCCCAGAGGATCAAACGTTGCTGGACAGTCTGCTTGCGCTTCCGACGATGACGCAAACAGAAGCGAGAACAGTGTTGGGCTGCTTTCTTTTTGCGAAAGAGGACGTGTTTAAAAGGATCGGGACACTTAGTATGGGAGAAAAATGCAGGGTAGCTTTTCTGCGTCTGTACTTTAGTGGAGCCAATCTGCTGGTGCTGGATGAACCGACGAATTATTTTGACATTGAAACCCGTGAAATTGTAGAGGATTCTTTGCGTAACTATGATGGAGCACTGGTGCTCGTCTCACATGATCGGGAGCTGGTGAGGAGCACGGCAACTCGGTTACTCGATATGAAGCCGGGGGGCAGATATGAAATCTATGAGGGGACAGCCGACGAAAAGCAAGAAGATGAACGGAGCCGTCAACGGGAGCCAGAAGACCAGGAGCGGCGTGAGGAACGTCTTCGATTACAATTGCGTCTTACAGAGTTGATGGGAATGACAGGCACGAATGACGAAAATGAAAAGTTGTTGAGCGAAATCAGGCGCATTCGTGCAAATCTGGAGCGGTTGGATGATCTCGATATCTAAAGGGTTGAAACGTATGCCCTGCTTGCCAAAGCGCGGTAGTTTGCATATAATAATGAACAATAGTTCGAATTTTTGAAAATGTCTTGATGGAGAAGAGTAGACAGTGTCCGATTGAACAGGGAGGAAGCGTCGTAGGATTGAGAGCGTTTCTGCAAATACTGGGCTGTTGAAGTTCGCTCCGGAGCAGTTCCTTGAACCTCAGGCGCCATGTGAATGGCGAATGTGCAAGTAGGGGATACCGGTTCACGACCGTTATAACGTGCAGAGCGAGACGATGATGCATAGCATGAACAATCACCTGTAACTATGTTGCCGTAAGGCAAAACGCCGGGTGAGCTAAGCTTATTGTCTAACGAGGGTGGTACCACGGTCTTTTCGTCCCTTACCGGGAGGAAAGACCTTTTTTTGTTGTCTGAAAAGCTGGATATGAAGAAAGGGGACTGAACAGGCGATGAGCGAAACCATCCAAATGAAGGAACATTTGCTGGCCTTGAAGGAAGAAGCACTGGAAGTATTGGAGAAGGTGGCAACACCTAAGGAGCTGGCTGATCTACGGGTCAAATACTCGGGAAAAAAGGGCGCATTGACTGAAATTTTGCGCGGTATGGGCAAGCTGAGCGCGGAAGAGCGTCCGGTTGTTGGACAGGTAGCCAATGAGGTGCGGGAGGCGATTGAAGAAGTCGTTAACCGTAAGCAAGACGAGTTCACGAAAGCGGAAACGAATGAGCGTCTGCAAGCGGAAAAGATCGATGTTACGCTACCTGGACGCACACTGCCGCAAGGCGGACTGCACCCACTCAACAAAGTGATTGAGCAAATCGAGGATATTTTTACAGGCATGGGATATCGAGTGGCTGAGGGTCCACAGGCTGAGACGGATTATTATAACTTCGAAGCATTGAACCTGCCTAAAAATCACCCCGCACGCGATATGCAGGATTCATTTTACCTGACTGAGGATCTGTTGATGCGTACCCATACGTCACCAGTTCAGATTCGCGCGATGGAAGCGATGAAGGGCGAAACACCTATTAAGGTTATCTGTCCGGGTACGGTTTTCCGACGTGATGATGACGATGCAACACATTCTTTTCAATTCCACCAGATTGAAGGGCTTGTCATTGGAAAAGACATTCGCATGAGTGATTTGAAAGGAACCTTACTTCAATTTGCACGCGAAATGTTCGGAGAATCGACCGAAATCCGTTTGCGCCCAAGCTTCTTTCCGTTCACAGAGCCGAGTGCTGAAGTAGACGTAACTTTTGTGAAGAAAAATGGCGAACGCGTGTGGATTGAAATTTTGGGCTGTGGCATGGTCCATCCGAAAGTGCTAGAGATGGGCGGTTTTGATCCCGAGGTGTACAGCGGCTTTGCATTCGGTATGGGTGTAGAGCGGATTGCTATATTGAAATACGGTATCGATGATATTCGTCATTTTTATAACAGTGACCTGTCGTTCCTGAAACAGTTTGCGCGTCAATAAACAACTATATCAAGGGAAGTGAACCCATATGAAAGTATCATTCGAGTGGCTGTCCGAGTATGTATCGCTGGATCAGGTAAGCGCGGAGGATCTGGCAGAGAAAATCACCCGTTCGGGCATAGAAATTGATGAGGTCGAGCAGCGCAATCAAGGGATTACTGGCGTCGTTGTCGGCTATGTTAAAAGCAAGGAAAAGCATCCTGATGCTGATAAGCTGAATGTATGTATTGTCGATGCAGGTCAGGAGGAAGATCTGCAAATCGTGTGCGGTGCCAAAAACGTGGATGCAGGTCAAAAGGTTCCTGTTGCAGTTGTAGGTGCCAAGTTGCCGGGAGATTTCCACATTAAAAAGGCCAAGCTGCGTGGTGTAGTATCCATGGGTATGATCTGCTCGGCCAAAGAACTGGGCATGAATGACAAGCTGCTTCCAAAGGAATTGCAAGAAGGTATTTTGGTGCTGCCTGAGGATGCTGAAATTGGTATGCCAATTACGAAGCTGCTGGCGCTGGATGATCAGGTGCTGGATTTTGATCTGACACCCAATCGTTCGGATTGCCTGAGCATGCACGGAGCAGCATATGAAGTGAGTGCGATTCTGGGACGTGATATTTCTCTGGCTGATCCGGCTAAGGATCTGGTGGAAATTAGCGATGCAGCGGCAGATCATCTGTCTGTGAAGGTAGATACTCCTGAACTGTGTACACACTACGCGGCCCGTTATATTACAGGTGTAAAAGTGGGGGCTTCCCCATTATGGATTCAAAACCGTCTGATGGCGGCAGGTGTTCGTCCGATCAACAACATCGTAGATATTACGAACTACGTCATGCTGGAATACGGTCAGCCGTTGCATGCTTTTGATGCGGATAAGCTGGAAAATGGAAATATTGAAGTTCGACTCGCTCGTGCAGGCGAAACATTGATTACACTTGATGATCAGGAGCGTAAGCTGGAGCCGCATATGCTGCTGATTACAGACGGTGTGAAACCAATAGCATTGGCAGGCGTGATGGGTGGAGCCAACTCCGAGGTTACGGATGCGACGGTCAGCATTGCGCTGGAATCTGCGAAGTTTGACGGCGGTACAGTTCGCAAAACGTCTCGTCAACTTGGACTGCGTTCAGAAGCAAGTCTGCGTTTTGAAAAAGAGGTTGATCCAGGCGCTGTTGTGCCTGCTGTGAATCGTGCAGCTGCGCTGATTCAGCGTTATGCAGGAGGCACTGTACACCAGGGCATCGTAGAATCTGCGTCTGCAAAAGCTGAAAACCGCATTATCAAGCTGTCGCTAGATAAGATAAACCGATATTTGGGAACCGAACTGTCGCTGCTTGAGGTGAAAACGATTTTCGGTAGACTTCATTTCGGATGTGGCGACGCAGAGCAAGGGGTACTGGAAGTTCAAGTTCCTACACGCCGTGGAGATATCACCATTGACGTGGACTTAATCGAAGAGGTTGCTCGTCTGTATGGTTACGACAATATCCCGACCACGCCGATTGAAGGTCCTACAACTCCGGGAGCTTTGACAGCATCACAATCATTGCGCCGCTCCCTGCGCAGATTGCTGGCTCATGGTGGCTGGCAGGAGACGATCAGCTACTCTTTTGTACATCCGCAAAGTACGGGGTTATTTAATGCCCTGACAGAAGGCAGCCATCCGGTACGTTTGGCTATGCCTATGAGCGAAGACCGTAGTGTTTTGCGTACGAGTATCATTCCGCAGATGCTGGATACAGCGGTGTATAACATGAACCGGAAGCAAGACAATCTGGCGATTTTCGAGATGGGAACAGTATTTTATACAGAGGAACAAACATTAACCCGCCAGCCGCAGGAAATTCAAGTGCTGAGTCTGTTGTTGACTGGGGTTCGCCGTGAAAAACAATGGAATATTGGTGCTGAAAAGGTTGATTTCTTTGATATTAAAGGCGCGCTTGAAACGGTGTTTGACTATTTCGGATTGAGTGCCAGCATTCGTTATGTCGCTGACCAACCGCAAAGCTACCACCCGGGCCGTTCCGCTTCGGTATGGCTGGATGTGAATGGAAGCTCTCAACGGATCGGTACCCTTGGGCAGATTCATCCGGAGCTCCAACAATCTTATGGGCTGAACGATACGTATGTTGCAGAAATTGCGTTGCAACAGGTCATTGAACACGCAAACTCTCATATTCAGTTCAGAGAGCTGGCTCGCTTCCCATCCGTGGAACGTGACATTGCCCTCGTGGTCAATAAAGACGTTGAGGCAGGCGAACTGCTTCGTGTTATTCACGCTGCAGGCGGAGAGCTGTTGCAGGATGCACGAGTGTTTGATGTATTTACAGGCAGTAAGCTTGGTGAAGATAAGAAGAGCGTAGCTATCTCTCTGACCTATCGTCACTGGGAACATACGTTGACGGATGAAGAGATCAATGCGGCGCATACTCCTGTCGTTACGTCTCTGGAACAAACTTTTGGAGCGGAATTGAGAAAGTAGCAGGAAATGCGGGAAGCCGTATCGAATCTTAGTGACAGAGGTTCGATACGGCTTTTTGGCCTATCATCATAGGAGCTCTCTTACTCTGATAATTACCCGCTGCGGGGAAGCCGGACTAATAAGGTTGAACGCTTCACGGAAGGCGGGTTACCATAGTACCGGACACACCTTAGAATCAACATACAGTAGTATTGAAGGAGGGCATAATTGTGACTACACCAGATCGTACTCGCGTCACTGTAGAGATCTACGGTACTTCTTATAAACTCGTCGGCAGCAATACCGATTATATGAAGCAGGTTGCCAATTACGTGGATGAGCGTATGCACAGCATTTCTCAAGCTCATTCGCGTCTGGATATGCCCCGAATTGCCGTGCTGGCTGCGGTTCATATGGCAGAAGAAGCTGTACAAATCCAGGAAATTCAGAGTCATATGAACCGCTTAGCAGCGGAACGAGCAGAGCTCCGGGGAGATCTGGCGCAACTCCAGACAGCTCTAGGGGAACAACAGCAGAAAAATACAGATATGCATCAATCTCTTATTCAACTGAAGGAAGAAAAGGAAGCAACGCAGAAGAAGCTGATGGAAACCGAATCTGTATCAGCGAAGGAGATTGCCCAATTGAGGGCAAAGCTGGAACAGCAGGAGAAAAAAGCGGCTGAACTTGAAAATGGACAAAAACAAGCTAAACGTGAATTGGAGGAGTCCCGTCAAGAAGCTTCTCGCAAGCTGAAAGAGCAGCAGGAGGCGGCCAATGCGCGTATCCGGCAGATAGAAGAGCAGATGAAGAAGGAAGTATCTGAAGCGGCTAAACAGGCAGAAGCCAAGCTGTCAGCTGCAGAGAAGACTCATCAGGAGCAAAAGCGCACAGAACTGGACAAGCTGCGATCTGCTTTGCAGCAAGAGCATAGCAAGAAGGTAAGCGAATGGCAAACCAAGTGTTCCGGACTGAATGAGCAGCTGGAGCAGGAACGTAAACAGGCTGAATTGGCGTTGAATGAGGAAAAGCTCCAGCATCAGGAAGCGCAGAAACGAGCTGATGAAGCTGCACTGGAGCAGGAGATTCGGGTCGAGGAGCTTCAGGAACAATTAGAACAAGTACAGGCAGGCAGTACAGAGCTTTCTTCTCGTCTGGGAGAGGCTCAAGAGCAAGCAAGAGTACTGAAGGAACAACAGTCCGAGCTGGAGTCTGTGCTGGAAACACAGCGACAGGCTGCGATAGAGCGAGAGCAGGCAGATACGCTTGCACGTGAAGAATTGCAAAGTCGATATGATCAATTAGAAGCTGAAGCCAAGGCTAAGCAGCAGCAGACGGCTAAGCTGGAGGAAGAACAGCGACGGATGCAGAAGCTGTTGGAGCAAGCTCACGTATCTTCTCGCAAGCTGCAAAGTGAGCTGGCTACGCTAGCTGAAAGCGAGAAGTCATGGAAGAAGCTTGCAGAAGAACGCCAGGTGGCAGTTGATGAACTGGAGCTCTCCCTGCTGGAAGCACGTGAGCAGAAGGAAGAAATACAAGTGCAATTACAGCACGCAGCGGCTGAGCTCGAAGCTATTAATGATAAATTTGCTTCACAACAGCAACGGCTAGTTCAACTCGAAGCGAGAATCAAGGAGCTTTCACCTGAGCTGATTCGCGTTCAGGATGAGCTTGAGAAAGCCAAAGTCCGAGAGCAAGAGGGAACTAAGGCGTATCAATCGCTTCAGGAGCAATATGGAAGCATGAAGAGCCGAGCTGGACAGCTGGAGCAAAATATCAAGCAGCTCCAGCAGGAAAATCGAGAACGGCGGAGTGAACTGGAACGTGCTGAGGAAGAATCCCTGGAATGGCAGCTTAAATACGATCAGTTGAAGGCTGAAGCGGAACGTTTGGAAGCCGAAGATGCTGCCCGTAAGGAAGAATTTGCTTCTTGGGAGCGGGAAATAGCGGTAACGGTTCAACAAAAGGAACAGCTTCAGGAGGAGATTCGTTTGGCTGTTGAAACTGCCAAAACGGCGAAGGCTGAACAGCAGTCCATAGAGCAGGAACGAATGGCCTTGCAGTCTGAATTGGACGAAGTGGGTCAAAAATATGAAATGGCAGCGCATCAGCTTCGTCTGTTGCAAGTACAACAGGACGTAGATCGGGAAAATTCGGAGAAGATTTCTACGGAATTACGTCAATTACAGGAAGAATACACCAAGCTTCAAACTGAGTATAATGAATGGATTGAACTTATCGAACAGGATCAGTAGATACGGATTATACATGTAAGGCAATCCCCGGCTGCTCATTGCCGGGGATTGTTTGTTTATTGTATCCACTCAGAGGTGTAAATGACAAAAAGCTGTCCTTTGGCAGATGAATTCTGCTTCGGGACAGCTTTGCCAGAAGCGATTACTGAAATTAATTCCCGTTTTTCCGACCGGCTTCAAACGGTGTCGATACCGGAATGAACAGGTCGATAATCCCGATAACCAATGCAGCGAGCAATGCGCCCAGAACGGAAACACTGACATGAGCGACGACATATTGAGCGACCCAGATCACCAGAGCGCTCACAAGAAAACCTACGATACCGCGTCCAAATGGGGAGACGCGTCGACCAAACACCGCCTCGACGATATAGCCAATCAAGGCAATGACAATGGCTAGGATCAGCGCGCTCCAAAAGCCGCCTACACTAAATCCGGGAACGATCCAGCTTACGACCATCAGCACCAGAGCGGCAACGATGAAACGTACAATGTGCCCGAGAATGCTCACGGAATAACCTCCTTTGTTTTTTGAATCAGGGTTAGACAAAGGTTAGTGTGTGGCATGAAGAGCTTTCTTATGTGTAAAACAGAGTTGGCAAATAGCGTAAGTTTGCTGCTTTCGGTATAATATAGATATAAGTGAAAGGAGTAGTGAAGTTGGACTCTAAAATTTTCAAAACCCTTGAATATCAAAAAATTCTAAATAAACTAAGTCACTATGCCCAAACGGCAACGGGACAACAGACAGCCCTTCGGCTACAGCCCAGCGATGATTTGGAGCATATCAAGAAAATGCTGAAAGGTACGGATGAGGCCTATGCTGCTGATCGCCTCAAAGGAGTGCCTTCATTTAACGGAGTAGTGGATATCACTCCGGCGGTGAAGCGTGCCCGTATTGGTGGAACATTAAGCCCGCATGAGTTGCTTGGCATTCGGACAACGGTTCAGGCCGCACGCCGTATACAAGTATACGTGACAAGTTTGCATGAAGAAAATCCTGTCGAAACATTGCTGTATTGGAGTGAGCAGCTTTCGGAGCAGAGAAGTTTAGAAAACTCCATCAAAGGCTGTATTGACGAAAATGCAGAAGTGTTGGATTCTGCCAGCACAGAGCTTTCACAAATCCGTCGGGAGCTGCGCTCGGGAGAAGTGCGTATTCGTGAGAAGCTGGATTCCATGATTCGTTCCTCAACTGTATCCAAAATGCTTCAAGATCAGTTGATTACGATTCGTGGAGATCGGTTTGTGATCCCGGTTAAGGCCGAATACCGTTCTTATTTTGGCGGAATTGTTCATGATCAATCCGGGTCAGGTGCAACATTGTTTATCGAGCCTGAATCTATCGTAGCCATGAACAATAAGCTGAGGGAAACAAGGCTGAGAGAAGAGCGTGAAATTGAAGTCATTTTACAAAAGCTGACCGCACTTGTCGCAGAACAAGCGGATATGTTGCTGTATGATGTGGACGTTTTGGGCAATCTTGATTTTATTTTTGCAAAAGCGCGTCTCGCCCGTGAAATGAAGGCAACCTTGCCTTTAATGAATGACCGAGGGTACTTGAAGCTGAAAAAAGGCAGACATCCTCTAATTCCGTTGGAGCAGGTCGTTCCCATAGATGTGGAGCTGGGCAATTCATACACCTCCATTATCGTTACCGGACCGAACACAGGGGGGAAAACCGTTACCCTGAAAACCATTGGCCTGCTTAGTTTGATGGCGATGTCTGGACTGTTTGTACCTGTTGAGGATGAAAGCCAGCTGTGTGTATTTGATGCAATCTATGCTGATATTGGTGACGAGCAGAGCATTGAGCAAAACTTAAGTACATTTTCCAGCCACATGACCAATATCATTAGCATCCTGAAAAATATGACGCCCAAAAGTCTTGTATTGCTTGACGAAGTGGGGGCAGGAACGGACCCCGCGGAAGGTTCGGCTTTGGCTGTGTCCATTTTGGAGCATATACATGCCATGGGTTGCCGTATGGTTGCGACGACTCACTATAGTGAATTGAAGGCGTATGCCTATGAGCGTAAAGGAATTATTAATGCAAGCATGGAGTTTGATGTTGCTACCTTAAGCCCGACTTACCGCCTTCTGGTCGGTGTCCCCGGACGAAGTAACGCATTTGCCATTGCCGAGCGATTGGGATTGCCAGGGCGCATTTTAGACTATGCCCGTGGTGAGGTAACAGAAGAAGACCAGCGCGTTGAGCACATGATTGCGTCACTGGAGCAGAACCGTTTGACAGCTGAGCAAGAACGGGAAAAAGCGGAGCAGTTGCGTAAAGAAATGGAAGCATTGCGTAGCCGTCATCAGATGGAGCTGGATAAGCTGGAGTCCCAACGGGACCGTATGCTGGAAAAAGCTGAGGATGAAGCAAGAGTTCTCGTGGATAAGGCTCGTAGCGAAGCTGAGAAAATCATTACTGATTTGCGTAAATTGGCTCAGGAAGAAGGGGCTTCGGTTAAGGAGCACAAGCTGATTGCAGCTCGCAGAGAACTGGATGAGGCTGAACCGAAGCAACGCAAGAAAAGTACTGTCAAACGCCCGGCCGCTACGCGTACTCGTTCTATCATGGCTGGCGATGAAGTATCCGTTCACAGTCTGAATAAAAAAGGCCACGTGGTTGAACTGTCCGGTACCAAGGAAGCTGTGGTTCAATTGGGGATCATGAAGATGAAGGTCAGTCTGGATGATCTGGAACTACTGCAACCTGCCCAAACAACGACTCCAAGAGTTCAAAAACCAGTCACTGGCGTTAAACGGACACGGGATGATAACGTACGAAGTGAACTTGATCTTCGGGGGGCGAACGTGGAGGAAGCCTTGATGGAAGTGGACCGCTTCATGGATGAAGCGTTTCTGGCCAATCTGGGTCAGGTACACATTATTCATGGCAAAGGTACGGGTATTCTGAGAACCGGTATTCAGGAGTACCTCCGCAAGCATAAACATGTGAAAAGCTACCGTATCGGTAATTACAATGAAGGCGGCACAGGCGTAACCGTTGCTGAATTGGAATAGCTATGGGTTGCCGGCTTTGCTCGGGAACGCTTGGTAGAACGGGAGGGACGAAGTGAAGATGGCGATTGATGAATTGCTGTCACATCCGTTGGGGATGATGCTGGGTTATTTCTCGGTGGCGGTGCTGGAGCTAATTGTATTTTTGTCGTGTTTTGAGCTGGTAACCCGCTATAAATGCTGGGAAGAGATCAAGCGCGGCAATGTTTCAGTAGCCATGGCTACGGGAGGGAAAATGTTCGGTATTTGCAACGTGCTCCGCTTTGCAATGGAAGCCAAATCCAGCGTGTACGATACGATGATTTGGTCGTTCGTTGGCTTTTTACTGCTACTTGCGGCGTACTTTCTTTTTGAGTTTCTGACACCGGTATTTTCTATCGATCAACAGATTAAAGAGGATAACCGTGCTGTCGGCTTGTTTTCCATGATTATTTCAATATCGTTATCTTATGTGATCGGTGCCAGTGTAACTTGACACATCCTGTATACTAGAGCTTGGTATACGCTTGGAACGGAAGGATGATAAAGCTTGGAAATGACTATTTGTCCATGGTGTAACATGGAAATTATTTGGGATGAAGAATTGGGCCCTGAGGAAGAGTGTCCCTATTGCCATAATGATCTGAAAGGTTACTCTGACATCACCGATGATGAAGAGGAGTCTGTTTCTCCACCTGTTCATAGACATGCCGGCGAGCATGGACATGAAGAGACAAAACATGATCATTCGGCTTCTGTAACCCCGGTACCACACTCTCATGGAAAAGAAGACCTGAAGGGTTATCGTACATTGAGTATTCAGCTCGGTGATGAAGAGGAGCAGGATATTTTATATGAGGCAGAGGATGAAATCGTAGTTGATAAACCAGTTGATGCACCGTTGTTGCAGGATAATGAGCTTCATAAGCTGCCTGTGCTGCATACTTTGCAAAAATTTGAAGAAAGCGGTGCGGATCTGATGGCTTATGAACAAGGCGCTGAACAAATACTCGACAGACAAGATGAGGTTCTTGAATGCTTCCAATGTGGAGAATACATGCTGCATGCGGGTTCGCAAACCGTAACCAGAGAAGGCTTTGAACCGTCGATGTCGCCAGCACTTGGCAAACCTGTTCTGGACTTGCCATTCGTCTTGAATGTTTATGTTTGTCCTAGCTGTTTTCATGTCCAGCACACATTGTCAGAGAATGACCGACTGCGGATGCTGGAGAAGCTCAGCGGTATTTCCAACAATTAAATAGCAATCCCCCGGATAGGCTCAAGCTCAATACGGGCATCTTAATCGAAGAAATCTTTGAACAAGCTGGCTTGAAATAAGCTGATTGGTGATTTTTCGGTTAGGGGGAACTGCATTGAAATCAAACCTGAACGGACAATCCATTCTGCTATTAAGCTTGAATGGATTGTTTGTGTTTGCAGCAGCATTGTCAGGCACATTTCTCAACGTATATTTATGGAAGAGCAGGCAGGATTACGCGATGATTGGCTGGTTTAATGTCAGCCAACAAATTGCGCTGGGAATTATGGTCTGGGTGGCTGGGAAATGGGTCAAGGAACATAACAAAATGAATGCCCTGCGCGTGGGGACAGCACTGTCCGGTCTGTTTTATTTAATCGTGTTATATACGGGACCGCAGGCTGTAAACTACATATGGCCGCTCGGAATGTTATTGGGTGCAGCATTAGGTTTATTCTGGCTGGCGTTTAATGTCATTTTTTTCGAAGTCACAGATCAGGCAAGTCGCGATCATTTTAACGGATGGGTCGGTCTGCTGGGTTCGTTTTCCGGTATCGTGGGTCCTTGGCTGTCTGGTTGGATTATTGCTCGTATGGAGGATGATGCGGGTTATCGAGTAATATTCAGTATTTCCTTAGCTTTTTATGTCGTAGGAGTGGTACTTAGTTTCTTTCTTCGCAAGCGTAAGCCGACAGGAAACTACAATTGGAAGGAGCCTAAGCAACGATTGTCACAAAAAGGGAGCATGTGGCGTCCCTTGTCGTTATCGCTTGTTACCCAGGGCATCCGTGAAGGGGTTTTTGCCTTCCTGATTACGCTGCTCGTGTATGTAGCTACTCAACAGGAATGGAAGCTGGCACAGTTTTCACTTATCACCTCGGCGGTTTCATTTTTCAGCTTTTGGGCTGTCGGAAAATGGCTCAAGCCACACTATCGCTCGGCTGGTATGCTGTTGGGTGCTGTATTGTTGGTGATTGCGCTGTTACCCTTATTGTGGCGTATGGAGTATATCACGCTACTGATTATGGGGATCGGCACCGCTATATTCCTGCCCTTGTATTTAATTCCTATGATCTCAGCGAGTTTTGATTTAATGGGTACGAGTGAAGGAGATGCGAATCAGAGAGTGGAACTGGTTGTACTGCGTGAACTGTGCTTAATGGTAGGACGGTTGACCGGTACACTCATTTTCTTGGGCGTCCTAAGTATCAGCAAGGCTCCTACAGCGATGATTTGGTTGTTGATTGGACTTGCATTAATGCCAGTGATCGGCTGGTTTTTTATGCGAAATGTGCTGAAGATGGAACAGAAGACAAAGCGAAGCAATTCTCATTCCCATGCACAACGCTGGCGCAAGCAAACGGAGTAACAGGAAAATTCAACACAAAAAGAACCTCAGAATTCACTTATATAGGCGAAAGGAGGTTCTTTTTGTATTCATATGTTAAACCATTGGTTTTGTTGCTTCTGGCGAGGGTTTGGTCGTACGGGTCAGAGAATACAGCTCCATTTCAGGTCGGTGTGTGCCCGTCAGTTCATCAGCCAATAGCTGTGCGGCCATCATATTCGTAACCGTCCCATTTCCCCCGTAACCCTCCAAGAAATAGCAGTTTGGAAAACGCGGATGTGGACCAATATACGGCAAGCCGTCGTGAGAGGAGCCGAATACAGCCGCCCAAGCGTAGTCGATCTGAAATGGCACACTGGGAAAATGCTCCTGTAGTGCTTGCAGCAGCTTTTGTTGTTGGTGTAGTAGCCTGATTTCACGTTGGTTGGCGTCCAATACAGGTTCATCCAAACCACCAATAATGATACGTCCTTCCGGTGTGGAGCGCATATATAGATAAGGACGGGCCGTTTCCCAGATCAGACACTGCTCATGCCACAAGGGAGCATCTCCGATTGGATTGGTGGCGATAGCATAAGAGCTTTGCAGAACGGCTCCCTGATCGGTTTTAATCTCTTGTGTTTCATAACCTGTTGCAAAAACAACCTTTTTTGCTCGGATCATTCCACCGTTAGTATGACAAACGACCTCATTATCATGGAATTCAAAATGCTTGGCTTCCGTATGCTCATATAAGCGAACACCGAGACGGTTGGCAGATTGCAGCAGGCCCTGGGCAAACAAAAATGGATTAACCTCAGCATCTTCGTGTGTGTACAAGGCTGCCGGTTTTCGAAAAGGAAATCGGGCAGCAACCTGTTGCTCATCCCAGTACTCCACTGGAAATCCAAACCGGGTTAGCTGTTTGTACTCTTCCTGAAGCACCTGTACATCTTCTAGTGTACTTGCATAGTACAGGCTGCTTCGCCGAATAAAGGAAGGGTCTGTATCCAGTGTGGCAGCCAGCTTATCTAACTGATCTAGTGCATCCTTGCACATGCGGTAAAACAGTACACCGTTCGTTTCACCAAACGTATTGATGAAAGAGGTTAAGGTCTTGTCATTGCTGTATTGCAGCAGGCCAGTATTGGCCGAAGAGCTTCCAGTTACCAGTTTGCGTTTGTCAATAACCACGGTGTCTACCTGTCGTTCTCCCAATAACCGGGAGCAGATGGCCCCCCCCATCCCTCCCCCGATGATCAATACATCACAATTTAAATCCTCTGCCAAAGGCGGAAAATCCAGCGCCTGCTCCAATGTATTCGGCCAATATGTATTCCCGCTTATCAACTCCATATAAAATAGCACTCCTCATAGGCAATATGTAGTATTTCTTATGTGTACATAGTATTTCGCCAAACGGACAAGATAACCAGCGTGCAACAAAACTTTTAAGGAGGCACAGAGATTATGCAATCTACGAACATGCAACCCCTGTCAGGCAAAGAGCTGGAGTACATCGTGGACTCCATCTCCAATGAAGAACTACTACTCAAACAATGTGCGGCCACAGCGGCGTCTATTCAGCACCCAGCCATCCAACAAGCCTGTTTACAACTGGCAAGAACTCATGAGCACCACTTGAATCTGCTTTCTAATGCTCTTCAACAGCATCAGCAGCTTGCTCCAATGCAACCACAGCAGTAATTTGGATTTACCAATAAAGGAGGTTTGACAGAATGTATTCACAAAACAATATGTCATTTATGCCCGAAGAAGATTTGCTCTATACCATTCTTGCTGATATGAAACGTACAGTGCGCGAATACACAACGGCGACGACAGAATCCAATTGTCCGTCTGTGCGTCAGATGTTCACCGACCTTACGAATGATACATTGCGTCTGCAAGGTGATTTGTATCATCTGATGAGCCAAAATAATATGTACGCCACTCCAACTAAAGCACTGCGCATCGATTTGGACAAACAGATTCAAGAAGCTCGCAAGACCCAACAAGAATGCCAACAGTTCATTCAGCAAAAGTCGACATCCGCGGGAGTATATGGTCAATCTATGCACCAGCAAGGCCAGTCTACACACCAAAACAACCCTTATTATATGTAAACGGGATTTTCTGTTTTTGAAGCAGATTCCCATAACAGCCGTCCACCTGCCGGGTTTACCGGAGTGGACGGTTTTTCTTTGCAGGTTTAAAGTGCGTATTGTATGATGTATAGTAATCTCTTTCGATGGAGGCCTTATGTAGAATGACAGAGCTGAATGAATTGAAATTAAAAGTGCTGGAATTGTTAAAAGAAGATGCAAGAAGAACACCGACTTTATTGGCTACTATGCTGGGGGTTGACGAGCAGGATGTACGCATCTCAATGAAAGAGCTCGAAGACCAACACGTGATTGTCAAATATGCCGCTGTAGTTAATTGGGACAAAGTCGACGACGAAAAGGTTACCGCTTTGATCGAAGTGCAAATTACACCCGAGCGTGGAAGAGGCTTTGAAGGGATTGCAGAACGGATTTATTTGTATCCGCAAGTTAAATCGGTCTATCTCATGTCCGGAGCATACGATTTGCTGGTAGAGGTTGAAGGCCGCAATCTTCGTGAGGTCGCTAACTTTGTGTCGGAGAAACTGTCGCCTATTGATTCGGTCTTGTCTACCAAGACTAATTTTACGCTTAAAAAATACAAGCAGGACGGAATTATCTTTGAGGACCATCAGGAAGATAATCGTCTGATGATTTCGCCGTAAAGGAAGATCATGATGAATCTCAAAACAGAAGCATTTACCGACAGTAACAAAGCTATGAGTTCCTATTTGTCCCCGTTGGTGCGCGAGATCCCATCTTCGGGTATTCGTAAGTTTTTTGACTTGGTGGGTGGCAACAAGGATATTATTACCCTTGGTGTAGGCGAACCGGATTTTACAACCCCTTGGCATATGCGGGAAGCCTGTGTCTATTCATTAGAGCGAGGTTTTACCAGCTATACGTCTAATGCGGGAACGCCAGAACTGCGTGAAGCGATCAGTGATTATCTGAATGAGCAATTTGAAGTCCGTTATGATCCTAAAAATGAGATTATCGTGACCGTTGGGGGAAGCGAGGCGATTGATCTTGCTTTGCGTGCGTTAATTGTACCTGGCGACGAAATTCTCGTGCCCGAACCGTGCTACATTTCATATTCTCCAATCACTGCAATTGGAGGCGGGATTCCGGTAGGTATTGAAACCTTTGCTAAGGATGAATTCAAGCTGACGGCTGAGGCGCTGGAGGCAAAAATTACACCTAAATCCAAGGTGCTGATTTTATGCTATCCGAGCAATCCAACTGGGGCTACGATGACTTATGAAGATTGGCTTCCGATTGCCGAAGTCGTGGAAAAGCATGATTTGATCGTCATTTCTGATGAAATTTATGCTGAATTGAATTATGGAGAGAAGCACGTCAGTTTTGCGGCTATGCCTGGTATGATGGATCGTACAATTCTCGTCAGTGGTTTTTCCAAAGCCTTCGCCATGACAGGTTGGCGTATTGGATATACATGCGGACATCCCGATCTGATTGCCGCTATGCTCAAAATCCATCAGTACACCGTAATGTGTGCGCCTTCTATGGGGCAAGTTGCGGCACTGGAAGGGTTGCGGAATGGTTTGGGTGAGAAAGATCGTATGGTAGAAGCCTATAATCAGCGTCGCCGTCTGATGGTTGAAGGGTTTCGGGAAATCGGCCTGGAGTGCCATGAGCCAAGAGGGGCTTTTTACGTTTTCCCTAGTATTCAAAGCACGGGACTCAGCTCAGATGAATTTGCACAGCGTCTTTTGGCAGAGGCTAAAGTTGCGGCTGTACCAGGTAATGTGTTCGGTTTGGGAGGCGAAGGCTATCTTCGTTGCTCATACGCGACTTCTGTTGCTCAGCTGACGGAGGCACTGGATCGGATTGGTCATTTTGTAGAAAAAGTAAGAAAAGAAGGTTAAAATTATTTTTTTATGGGTAATTCATAAAAAATAGTCTTTTATTTCTAATTTCTATGCTATAATTTGAAATCGATAGCAGGAAGTTCAATTTTTCAATTGTAGGAGGAATGCTCATGTCATATGTTGGATTTAATTCGTCTAGTTCAATAGGATACGACATTTCTCTGGAAGATGAAATTTTGTTCCTGCGCAATGAGATGATGCGGACGTTTCAGAAAGAGCAGTCCTTCACCTCTGATCTTGTCATCGAGATCAGTTGCAAGCTCGATTTGAAAATCAATGAATATATGAAGCTGTATGGTACGGAATGCAAGGTTTAACTGTGTGAAGTCAGCCAAATGTAAGAAGAAGGCCGTCGAGCCTTCTTTTTTTGCGTTCACAACTTATGATATATTAATGGCATGGAAGAGGGGGCGTACATATGAGAGCGGGGCTAAAAAGGCTATCGCCGTGGATCATCGGAATGCTGACACTTGTATTATTGGCTGGATGTGGGGGACGGGACAAGGACAGCTTCTCCATTTTTATTATGGATAAAGGGGATGCTTCAGTCATCCGTGAGGAGCTGGCACAAAAGCTTAAGGATAAGCTGGGCGAACAGGCTCCGACTATTGAGATTTCAGTCAGTCCGCTGTATAACCAGCAGAAGCTGGTTGTAGAATATGCGGCCGGGGAGCATGATCTGTTTCTTTTGCCGGAAGAGGACATGAAGCTGTATGGACAGAATGGTTCGAATCTGCCGTTAGATGATGCTTTTGACAAGAAGACGTATGCCCGGGGCGTGTTCGAGGGCGGCGTATTTAAGAAGAAGGGGCAGGAGGAAGAAGGAACAGATGTGAGCAAGGAAACTCATTTGTTCGGAATTCCGGTGGAGCAGATGAAGATGTTTAAGGAGCTAAAATATAACTCCAAAACATTATTTGCTACCGTTCCGCCTCGTACAAGCAATAAGGAAGAAGCCATCAAGGTGCTGAAAGCACTTACGGAATGATAAAGGGGATGAAATGGAATGGGAATCTATACTAGAACAGGTGATGAAGGACAAACTTCTGTGATCGGCGGTCGAGTGTCCAAAGATGATGATCGTGTGGAAGCGTACGGAACAATTGACGAGCTGAACAGCTTTGTAGGACAAGCCATCAGCTTTGCCGAAGGGGAAGAGTTTGCGGATATTCGGACTCAATTGGAAGAAATACAGCAGGAGCTGTTTGATTGTGGTTCGGATTTGGCATTTGTTAAAATCAGTGAAAGCAAATATAAGGTGAAGGACGAGCTGGCAGAGCGTCTGGAAGGTTGGATTGATGCATGTCAGGAGGAAAATCCGAAGGTGGAGCGTTTTATTATACCAGGTGGTAGCACATTATCCTCAACGCTTCATGTATGCCGTACGGTTTGCCGACGCGCAGAACGCCGTGCGGTTACACTAGGTAAACATACGGACATCAATCCGGCGGTACGTCGGTATTTAAACCGCCTTTCCGATTATTTCTTTGCCGTCGCTCGCACAGCGAATGTCCGTCAGGGCGTACCCGATGTCGAATATGTGCGCAGCAAAAAAGTGTTCCGCAAATAAGGAGGCAACCGGGAATTTGTGATGAGCTTGTACTATGAACCTATCGTATATACGATCCCTCCGGAGGAGGAGGGCATGCTGTTGAAGACTATTTTACAAAAACGTATGAACATTTCTCGAAAGTTAATATCCAAACTCAAGCTGACCGAGCAAGGTATTATGCTGAACGGGACGCGTGTGTACATCAGCGTAAAGGTGAAATCCGGGGATCGAGTAGAAATTCGCATGGAGCGCGAGCGTTCTGATGATATTTTACCTGAACCCATTCCTTTTGAGATATTGTTTGAGGATGAACATCTGTTAGTGGTGAATAAGGCGGCGGGCATGATTGTCCATCCGACTCATGGTCATTACACAGGAACACTGGCTAACGGGGTTGTGCATTATTGGCAGACCAAGGGGGAGCTGTTCCGGTTTCGTCCTGTTCATCGTCTTGATCAGGAGACGACGGGGGTGCTGGTCGTAGCCAAAAATCCATATGTACACCAGCATATTTCTGAACAGATGATTGCGGGAACGGTGGATAAGCGCTATACGGCTCTGGTGCATGGGCGCCCTGAGCTGCAGGAAGGTAAGGTAGACGGACCGATTGACCGCAACCCGGATGATCCGCATTTGCGTATGGTGACTCCGGATGGTTATCCTGCCCTTACGCTGTATAAGCTGGAGGAAGTGTGGAACGGGGGAAGCCGTATCGGACTAAAGTTGGAATCCGGGCGTACGCACCAAATTCGAGTGCATATGACTTATATCGGCTGCCCGTTGATCGGAGATAAAATGTACCGGATTACACCTGATGATGCTGCGCAACGTGAGCGATATGATCAGCTTGATGTCAAGATGCCTCGACAAGCCTTACATGCTTCAGAGCTGTCCTTGGAGCATCCTGTAACCGGGGAGCGGCTGACGTTCTATGCTCCTCTACCTGACGATATGGCTGAAATGCAGGAGCTTTTAAGAGAAAACCAAATGGAGGTTAAACTAGCGATGAGCCAACTGAAAGTATATCAGTATTCTAAATGCAGTACCTGCCGTAATGCAGTGAAATGGCTGCAAAACAAGGGGCATGAGACGGAACTGATTCCTATTTTTGAACAGCCGCCCGGCCCGGAGGAATTGGAAGAATTGATTCGCAAAAGCGGGCTGGAGCTGAAAAAGTTTTTCAATACTAGCGGTGAGGTGTACAAAGAGTTAAAGCTGAAAGATAAGCTGGGAGACATGAGCCGTGAAGAGCAAATTTCGCTTTTATCCTCAAATGGAAGATTAATCAAACGCCCGATTGTAACCGACGGTAACAAAGTAACGGTAGGGTTCAAAGAGGAAACATTTGAGGGCACATGGGGAGCTCAATAACGCCCAATTTACCCCCACGATATGTTATACTGTGGGGGTTAAATATTATGATGAATGGGAGCAATACAATCTGTGACACAACGCAATGAACAATCCGTAATGCTGGTTGACGGCATGGCCCTGCTATTTCGCGCTTATTATGCAACCGCCGCAAACGGTTATATCCGTCGTACAAAAGCTGGGGTGCCAACGAACGCCATATATGGTTTTATTCGATATTTTTGGGATGCAGTCCAAACGTTTAATCCTACACATGTTATTTGTTGCTGGGATATGGGCGGAACGACATTCCGTGGGGAACATTTTGCTGCGTATAAAGGAAACCGAGCCGACGCACCCGATGATTTGATTCCCCAATTTACATTGATTCGTGAAGTGACGGACAGCCTCGGCATTCCCAACATTGGAGCGGAAGGCTTTGAAGCCGATGATTGTATCGGTACGCTTGCACGCCATTATTCGCAAAATGAGGACATGGATGTAATGATTCTCTCGGGAGATCATGATTTACTTCAATTAGTGGATGATCGGACACGGGTCATTATTATGAAAAAAGGCCACGGCAATTATATGGTATACACCCCGGAGACCCTGCTGACTGAAAAAGGACTTAAGCCACGCCAAGTGGTGGACCTTAAAGGCCTGATGGGGGATGCAAGCGATAATTATCCAGGAGTACGAGGTATTGGTGAGAAAACGGCACTCAAGCTGGTGCAGGAATACGACTCTATTGAGGGCATTCTGGAGAATCTGGATCAATTAACACCATCGGTCCGCAAAAAAATTGAGAGTGATTTGGATATGCTGCATCTTTCACGCAAACTCGCTGAAATTCACTGTGGTGTACCTGTAGCATGTGCTTTGGATAGTTGTCTGCTGACGTTGGATCACGTGCAAATTGTAGACAAGTTTGAGCAGCTTGAAATGAAAAGCTTGTGTACATTGATGGGTGTCGCAACCGGATCATAATGAAGCTATTAGGCTTGGTACGACAATTTAAGTAAAGTAAGTTATATAGGGATGCTGAGGCTGGATGCGTCAGTGTCCTTATTTGTATACCGTTATGTTAACGGAGTTATATCGTCTTGTGAAGGATTATATACAATTGCGATTAGGGGATTGACCTCAGGTACATTTCAGGTGAATATAGTGGAGAGAGAACCGGATTATCGAAAGGGGACAACAGCAACTATGACAGTATTGGGAGCAATTGAGGCAGGCGGTACCAAATTTGTATGTGGAATTGGCAACGAACGTGGAGAGGTACTGGAACGAGCGAGCTTTCCAACAACCACACCAGCAGAAACAATGGAGAATGTCATCGCATTTTTTGAAGGCAAGGGCATTGAAGCATTGGGCGTAGGATCGTTCGGGCCGATTGATCCTATCGAAGGTAGTGATACATATGGTTATATTACAACAACGCCAAAGCCACATTGGGGAAATTACAATCTGATTGGTAAACTGAAAGAGCATTTTGATGTGCCTATGGGGTTTGATACGGATGTGAATGGAGCAGCACTTGGTGAGTCTATTTGGGGTGCCGCCAAAGGATTGGACAACTGTCTGTATATCACGATAGGCACAGGCATCGGGGCAGGTGCTTTGGTTGGTGGAAAGCTGATACATGGATTATCTCACCCGGAAATGGGGCATATTCTGGTACGTCGTCACCCAGAAGATACTTACGAGGGGACATGTCCTTATCACGGAGATTGTTTGGAGGGTCTGGCAGCAGGTCCTGCGCTCGAAAAAAGATGGAAGGTTAAAGGACATGAGCTTTCTGTCGATCACCCGGCCTGGGAAATGGAAGCGTACTATCTGGCACAGGCTTTAATGAGCTATGTATTAATCCTGTCCCCGCAAAAAATTATTATGGGCGGGGGAGTAATGAAGCAAGACCAATTGTTCCCGCTCATTCGTACCAAACTACAAAAACTTTTGAACGGATACGTGCAGCATTCGAGTCTGACAACAGGTATTGAGCAATATATCGTATCTCCAGGATTGGGTGATAATGCTGGATTGTGCGGTGCTCTGGCATTGGCAAAGGAAAAACTGAATCATTAGAATTTAGGGTTGACGGCACTCCAAGGTACGGTTATTATATAGGCAACAGTATAGTACGGCTCAAAAAGGGAAGCACCTTTCTTGCGAATACGCAGGATAGGTGCTTTTTTTTGCGTTTTTGTGTTGTGCGGGACTGTCTTTCAACGATATGAGGGAGGAAGAAATCATGGAGATAGTATTTTTAAATCGCTTGTCCAAACGGAATGAACAGGGCTATGAGGACTTTGCTCAGGTATGGATTGGGCAGCATGAAGGGGAATGGAGTGCAGGCTGGAGCACACACCATGTCCCGGATGAAAGTATAGACGACCTTTGGTATGAGGGCAGCTTGTGGCAGGAATTACTACATGTATACCGTCATGAGCTGGCGCTCAAAATGGCTGAGGGCTACAGGCCCCTAATCCATGGTGTATTTCATGAGCAAGAAGGATCATCAGGACGAGGACAAACGCTGCAAAAGCTGTATTGCTACAGTGATTTGTTTCCACGTGATGAAGTGTATGAGCAATTGACGATGTGGAGACGGCAAAAAGCAGCAACGGAACGAAAAGCACCTTATTTTATCGCTACGAATCGATTGCTTCGACTCATTAGCGTTTATCTTCCCCATACCGAAGAAGAACTGTTGGAGCTGCCTGGTATGGGTCAGGGTAAGGTGTCGCAATATGGGACGGAGCTATTGGCTATTACGACACAAAATGACCGCACCACGCCATTTCCGTTGAACTGGGTAACAGAGACGCTGGAAGAAGAAGTTTTTTTGTCATGGTTATACAAGCAAAAAGAGAACCAGTACAGGCAGGAGCTGAACAAATTCAGCTTAACTAGAACGATTATTGAAGGCATTTCGGACGGTCTTTCACTGGAGCATATCGGAATGAAGACAGGTTTGCATCGTAGAGAGATGATTGAAGCTGTGGAGCATTTGGATAGAGACGGTATTGATATGGACAAGCTGATCCACAAGGAATTGGTGAATGTATCTGAGGCGGAGCAGGCAGCTATCTGGTCTGCTTATGAAGAGTTGGGGGATACGTTGCTCAAGCCCGTCATGCTGAAAGTGTATGGGGAAGAAAAGGCAACCGAAACAGGACTGGATCAGATTTATGAGCGTCTGCGTCTGATCCGTATACGGTTTCGTCATCAGCAGGTACCCGGCCGACATGTTGGATAATATAGAACTAGTTGGATAAAGCTGGGTATTAAAGTATATTCAGGGTCCAACATACTAAAAAGCAGCAGCCAGTTCCTCACAGGACACGGCTGCTGCTTTTTATGACCAAGCTTGAAAATAGAAAAAAGTATCCAATTTGATACTTTTTCCCCTTTTATTTTTAAACCCAGTCTTTCTTACGGAAAATACAGAACATACTGACGCCTAATGCCACCATAATACCAATGACGACAAAATAGCCATAACGTGTATGAAGCTCAGGCATATTATCGAAGTTCATCCCATATATTCCGGTAATGACCGTCAATGGCATAAATACGGTCGTAATTGCTGTAAACACACGCATAATTTCATTGGCACGGTTGGCGATACTGGATTGATAAGCTTCTCGAAGGTTACCCATCAAGTCGCGGTAAGTTTCGAAAGTCTCCGAAATTTTCACAGCATTTTCATAAATGTCGCTAAAATATTTTTGCAATTGATCGTCGATGAGCCGCAAATCCCGCTTGTTCAGGGTATTGATGACTTCTTTTTGCGGGCCCAACACTTTTTTCAGCCACAGAATCTCACTGCGTAAGCCGATGATTTCGTTCAAATGCGACTTTTTCGTATGCATTAGAATATCTTCTTCCAGCTTTTCAATGCGGACCTCAATCCGGTCACCAACCAGAAAATAGTTGTCAACAATTAAGTCGACCAACAGATACATAAAACGGTCAGGCTGGCTGACTTCTTGCTCCCACAGCATAGGCTTGAGGGTACGAAGCTCATTGATTTTCTGCTTGGTCACCGTAATGATAAAATGGCGGCCGAGAAAAATGTTCAAAGCTCGCAAAAATATTTCTTCATCATCAAAACGAATGCTATTTACAACGATAAAATAATGGCTTTCATAAATTTCAATCTTCGGACGCTGTTCTTCTTCACTCAAACAGTCTTCTACTGCAAGATCATGCATGGAAAATAAAGGCTGGAGCACTGCCAAATCATCGACATCGGCATCAATCCAATAAAAACCTTCTGCCGGTGCAGTAAGCGCCATTTCAATTTCTTCGACAGGGGTAAAAACCCCGTTGTTGACCAAACGGATTTTCATATACGTCACTCCTTATGCTCCGCCGTAACGGAAATACGTTTACCTTAAGCATAAGGAATGGACTCAGTTAGCCAGTTAGCCGGTGCGGGTAAGCGTGCACTCTCATCAAAAGCCGGAGGCTTTTGGAGCATGCAGAGCCTGGCGTCCCGTCTTTCGGCAAGCTGAAGTCATTCCTATGCTGTTGTTCAGGGATCGCCGCCTATTCGGACTCGGGTCGCCTTCCATTCCGGATTCACCTCTCAAATGTTCTTTTTTTAGATTGCCACAGTATCGCAGGAAACACTCAAGTCTGCACTACTGCTCCATATTTTTGCCTAATAGCACTTGTATAGTATAACGCTCGGCCTACGGCCTTTCAAGCGCAAAATCATGGGCAAAATCAACAGTAGTGGCAAGAGCTTCAGCGATAGGAGGGATATGATTTAACCTATGGAAAAGGTAGACAAAATGTGAATGCAGGTTACAAATTTGCAAGTCCCATCTTGACGAAGCCCAGCCGATGCATTAAAGTGAACAACAAGAACTTTGTGAACCCAAAATGAATATAGCGAAATCTTATCAAGAGCAGGTGGAGGGACTAGCCCGATGATACCCGGCAACCGGCGATTTTAATCGCACGGTGCTAATTCTTGCAGGACGCGCGCTTTGTACAAAGCGCGTTGCCCTGACAGATGAGAGAGGCGCATATGGATACAAATATGACCTTTCTCTAACCAGAGAAAGGTCTTTTTATTATATGCCCGGCATCTCAACAAGACGATTTTCGCAAAACTTACCTAACAAGGAGTGAGTTTACATGCCGATTAAAATCCCAGACACATTACCTGCTAAGGAAGTGCTGGAGGGCGAAAATATTTTCGTAATGGATGAAAGCTTGGCTTATCATCAGGATATTCGTCCGTTGCGTATCGCCATTTTGAATTTAATGCCTACAAAGGAAACGACGGAAACCCAACTGTTGCGCCTGGTCGGCAATACGCCGTTGCAAGTGGATGTCACGCTGGTGCACATGAAGTCTCATGTATCCAAAAATACATCGCAAGAATATTTGAACATGTTCTATAAAACGTTCGACGAGATCAAGAACAGTCGTTTTGACGGCATGGTCATTACAGGAGCCCCGGTTGAACAGCTTGAGTTTGAGGATGTGAACTACTGGGAGGAAATCCGGCAAATCTTTGAATGGACGAAAACGAATGTAACTTCGACCATGCATATCTGTTGGGCCTCACAGGCAGGCTTATACCATCATTTCGATGTCCCTAAATATGGGCTCGACTACAAATGCTTCGGTGTATTTCCACACACCGTGATTAAACCTAAAGTAAAATTGTTACGCGGCTTTGATGAACTGTTTTATGCTCCTCATTCCAGGCATACGGAGGTTCGTCGGGAAGATATTGATCATATCGCCGAATTAGAAGTTTTATCCGAATCCGAAGAAGCTGGAGTGTACCTCGTAGCCACGCTTGACGGTAAACAAATTTTTGTAACTGGGCATTCTGAATATGACCCGCTTTCACTGAAATGGGAATACGACCGCGATGTAGCCAAAGGAATGGATATTGAAGTCCCCAAAAATTATTTTCCTAATGATGATCCTGAGCGCACCCCCCCCTCAATTTGGCGGGCGCACGCCAATTTATTATTCTCGAATTGGCTGAACTATTATGTATACCAAGAAACACCTTATGATATCGGGCCCCAGATTTAAAAAAGGAGCATGTAGTTTACCTTTGTAGAGTATCACCTTGCAGTAGCGCAGCAGTATAGTCTTTGACATCCATTTTTGCAGGATTGGTTATAGCACCCACTATGGAAGTTAACAGGAGGATTCATATGAGTGAGAAACAGTGGAAAATCGAAAGTAGATTGGCACAAATCGGTTCAGTAGAAGAGCCAGTAACCGGGGCTGTTAATTACCCGATTTACCAATCTACGGCGTTCCGCCATCCCCGTCTGGGTCAAAGCACAGGATTTGATTACATTCGGACGATCAATCCCACGCGAAAGGTACTGGAAGAGGCTTCTGCTGCACTTGAATCGGGTGATGCAGGCTTTGCATGCAGCTCAGGTATGGCGGCGCTGCAAACGGTATTTGCATTGTTTGGACAGGGAGATCATCTCATAGTATCGCTGGATCTGTATGGCGGGACGTATCGTTTGCTGGAGCGTATTTTGTCTAAATTTGGTGTGACAGCCAGTTATGTGGATACGAACGATCTTGAAGCGCTCGAACAGTCATGTCGACCGAATACCAAAGCTGTATTCATAGAAACGCCTACAAATCCGTTAATGATGATTACTGATATTCGAGCGGTGGCTAAATGGGCATCACAACATCAGTTGCTTACCATTGTAGATAATACGCTGCTAACGCCATATTTCCAGCGGCCATTGGAACTGGGCGCGGATATTGTGGTACATAGCGCAACCAAATATTTGGGCGGACACAACGATGTGCTGGCAGGGTTGATCGTAACCAAAGGCAAAGAGCTATCAGCTGAAATTGCATTCCTGCACAATTCCATAGGGGCAGTGCTTTCCCCAAGCGATTGCTACCAGTTAATGAAGGGCATGAAGACGTTAGCGCTGCGTATGGACCGGCACGAGCATAATGCAACAGTGCTGTCTAACTATTTACTGACGCATCCGGCTGTGGCGGAAGTATTTTATCCAGCTCTAGAAGGCCATCCAGGTCGTGAGATTCAAAATAAACAATCCAGCGGAAATACGGGTATCTTTTCCTTTAAAGTAAAGGATGCTCGTTATGTGGAACCTTTGCTTCGTCACATTAAGCTCATTGCGTTTGCGGAAAGTCTCGGCGGTGTGGAATCGTTAATGACCTATCCCGCTGTGCAGACACATGCGGACATACCAGCAGAAATTCGGGATGCAGTCGGGGTAGATGACAGGCTGTTGCGTTTCTCCGTAGGCATTGAGCATACAGACGACCTAATTGAAGATTTACGTTCGGCGTTGGAAGCGGCACGTCAAGAAGTAGAAGGAGGAGAGCTGCAATGATAGAGGATGCGAGGAGGATCGGGCAGGATCTGAACAAAGAGCGGAAGTTCGCTACCAAGCTGCTGCATTTTGGCTCTGAAATTGACAGCGTTACGGGGGCATCGAGCGTCCCGATCTATCAAGCTTCTACCTTCCACCATCACGATATTTTTAATCCTCCACAGCATGACTATAGCCGTTCAGGTAATCCGACACGACAAGCTTTGGAGGATTATATCGCTTTATTAGAAGGCGGGGCGTGCGGTTTTGCCTTTGCATCAGGTATGGCGGCCATCTCTACTACATTTATGCTCTTGTCTGCTGGAGATCATGTCATTGTTTCCGAGGACGTATATGGAGGAACATATCGACTGCTGACCTCCATTTTGAAACGGATGAATATCGAAACGACCTTCGTCGACATGACGGACCTCAACCTTGCGAAAGAGGCGTTGCAGGAGAATACAAGGGCTGTATATATGGAAACTCCGTCCAATCCGACACTCAAAATTACCGATGTGGCAGGAATAACTTCTTGGGCACAGGACAACGGGCTTTTAACGTTATTGGATAATACTTTTATGACACCTTATTATCAACGTCCGATTGAGCAGGGAGTTGATATTGTATTGCACAGTGCGACCAAGTTTCTGGGCGGACACAGCGATGTGCTGGCAGGACTTGCGGTAGCACGTACCGAATCGTTGGGAAGACAAATCAAGCAGCTCCAAAATGGACTGGGTACCGTGTTGGCTCCGCAGGAGTCATGGTTGCTCATGCGCGGTATGAAGACACTGGAGGCTCGTATGGCTCACAGCGAAAAGAGCGCAGCGAAGCTCGCTAACTGGCTGAACGAGCGCAACGACATTGAGGCGGTATACTACCCGGGTCTGGAGAATCATCCAGGGCGTGAAGTTCATGAGCGCCAATCCAGCGGTTATGGTGCAGTGATATCTTTTGATGTGGGTTCTGGTGAGCGTGCAAAAGAAGTCCTCAGTCGCGTACGTATTCCAATTGTAGCGGTGAGTCTGGGAGCTGTGGAAAGCATCTTGTCGTATCCGGCGATGATGTCACATGCGGCTATGCCCCATAGTGTACGATTGGAGCGCGGGATTACGAACGGACTACTCCGTTTCTCCGTAGGTTTGGAGGATATTGACGACCTGATCAGTGATCTGGATGAGGCGCTGCGCTAGAGCGTTAGCACATCCGCAGCATCTTTGTCGTTTTCACGCTGAGAGCAAATATGTACAGTACTAAACAGCAAGTTTCCAGTATTTCAGGAGGCTTGCTGTTTTCTATAAAATAACATGAACGACAGTGTGAAAAAAGACACTTTTCAGTTCTGTTTTCTTATTTTTTGGCTATATGCAACGTTGAGATAAGCTTGGCAGTTGCCTGTTTTCCTAGGTGAAAAGCAGAAAGAAGCGGGAATAAGTATGGTTCCTTACCTAAAGATATGTTAGTATTATCATTAGGTTTTACTATGCTAAATAGCACAGACAACATACAAGGCTAGTCATGAACATACATTACGGCAGGGTTCGAACGCAGGTTTGTGAAAGCATTCTCGTTCATAAGTCCTGTCGTTCATTTCGTCGCCCTGTGACAGCGAAGGAGGATACACCATGAGTGTAATCGACCATATTTTAGATAAAGCCCTACGCGGCGAACGCCTGAATTTAGAGGATACCGTTGCTTTGTTCGAATCAGACGAGGTAGAAAAAATCGGTCATGCGGCGAATAAAGTCATGAATCGCATGCATCCCGATCCCGTTAAAACCTTCGTTATCGGACGAAATATTAACTATACAAACGTGTGTGACGTATACTGTCGCTTCTGCGCTTTTTATCGTAGACCAGGTTCTGATGAAGGTTATGTTTTGCCGGATGAGGTGATCTTTCAGAAGATCAAGGAAACGCAGGAAGTAGGTGGCACCGAAATTCTAATGCAAGGCGGTGTGAACCCGAATCTGCCGTTCAGTTATTATACCGATTTGCTGAAAGGTATCAAGGAGCGTTTTCCCGATATTACGATGCACTCCTTCTCGCCAGCTGAAATTCACAAAATGAAGGAGAAATCTGGTCTTTCTATGGAAGAAACAATCCGCGCCATTCATGAAGCTGGATTGGATTCGCTTCCGGGCGGAGGTGGAGAAATTTTGGATGACCGCACACGCCGCAAAATTAGCCGTCTCAAAGGCTCTTGGCGTGATTGGATGGATGTCATGCAAACGGCTCATAAGGTTGGGATGAACACGACTGCTACGATGGTTATTGGCTTTGGCGAGTTGATGGAGGAGCGTGCGCTGCATTTGTTGCGTGTTCGTGATGCTCAGGACGAATGCATTGAAAACAAATATAATTCTGAAGGATTTTTGGCCTTTATTCCTTGGACCTTCCAGCCAGACAATACCAACCTGAAGAAGGAACGTCAGACGCCGGAGGAATATCTGAAGACCGTTGCGATCAGTCGTCTTGTATTGGATAACATCAAGCATATTCAATCCTCATGGGTAACTATGGGACCTGAAATCGGTAAAAAATCGTTGTACTACGGTTGCGATGATTTTGGTAGCACCATGATTGAGGAAAACGTAGTTTCCGCTGCAGGCGCAACGTATAAGGTTAACATTGAATCCATTTTACAGTTGATCCGCGAGACGGGTCACATTCCGGCACAGCGTAATACCCGTTATGATATTATTCGTACTTTTGACAGTGCCAGCAGTATTGAACATGATTTTATCATGCAGAATTAATATCCGTTAATATAGTGTTCATTACAAAACGCCTATCTGTACTAATCGTTATACATAGATTAGTGCAGATAAGCGTTTTTTTGATGTGTTACTTTGCTATGCTTTCCATCGTTTCATATACATGATCTCAGCTTGCGGGTCTGCCATTTGGATGACTGCCTTAAAGCGCTGCAAATCCAACAGATGAACGCTGTAAACGATGACCATTTGTTCTTTTTTATCCTCAGATTCGCTTTTGATCTTGCCCTCTATCTGGGCAGAGCCTTCAACAGGCGTGCTGTGTATACGCAACCTGCGATATATAGCATCCTCGACGGTTGGCTGCTTCTTGCTGACAACACAAACCATACGCGTCAGACCGGTAAACATCAGCCGGGTCGTTTCGTAGGCGGCGAGGCAGGATAAGGCTGAATATAGAGCTGGCTCCCAGCCTAGCACAAAGCCAGCTGTAATGAGCAGCAGACCGTTACATAGCATAACAATCTGTATTAACGGAATCTTGCGGTGTGTTAGCAACAATGTGGATGGACGGCCATCGCCTGGTTCGTTAAGTCCTAGTGAATCAAGCAGACCACCGTGACGAGCTGCCAGTCCTGCGCCAAGACCGATACAGATTCCGCCGCCCAAAGCACATACGACCGGATGGCCGCTCACTGCCGGAAAAGGCGAAAGAATGATGGCTGAGCCTGAAAAGGCGAACAAGCCGGGTAGTGCACGGAGCAGCATGGGTTTGTGAGTGGATAAAGAATACAGCAGCATGAGTGGCAAGTTCAAAACGAATAGCAATAACCCAAAATGCTCTTGTGTATAAAGCGACATGAGTCTGGAGATCCCCGTGACGCCTCCAGCGATCATATCATGCGGATGCAAAAACAATTCCAGACCGACGGATGCCGTAATTCCGCCAATCACCGTATAAAAGACAGGGAACCTGCTCGCATCTTCTGAAGCGGGCTTCACAAGCCGCCTCATAGAGTTTCGGCATGTTTAATAGCGTGCGGCATAGCCTTCCCTCCTATGGATTGTCGTATCCAGCTTTACAGTTACGCCGAGTTACTTTCTTCTTTTCGTAGGCGGGGGTCCTTGAACTTGAATATTTTGTTTAACATATTAAAAATAGGTTTTGACTGCTTTGTGAGAAGTGGTCCAAGAATGGCCAGTATGAGTACATAGATGGCTGCAAAAGGTTGAACAATATCAAGTAAACCACCTTCTTTACCCAAGTTGGCCATGATAATCGAAAATTCACCCCGTGCCACAATGGTCAGGCCGATATTTGCTGACGCTTTGGGAGATAAGGAGGCCGTACGCCCAGCCAACATTCCTGCCCAAATGTTCCCAAATAACGTGAGAACGACTGCTGCCAGCGCAAGCCATATCGCGTTTCCTCCTAGGGACAGTGGATCAATGGATAGCCCAAAGCTGAAAAAGAACAGAGCGCCAAAGAAATCGCGGAAAGGAACAATTAAATGCTCGATCCGTTTGGCATGTTCCGTTTCGGCCAGTACGAGACCGACTAACAGGGCGCCGATAGCTTCCGCCACATGAATCGTTTCCGAAAAACCAGCCACCAGAAACAGGGAGCCGAAAACAACAAGTCCGAATACCTCATTGGAGCGAATACGGAGAATCCGATTTAACAGAGGGACGGCCTTACGACCGATAATAATGACTGCAAGCATAAAGCCAAGCGCGATTAGAGCTGATAGCAGTACACCCCCGAGCGAGGATGAATCGCTAAGAACCAATCCGGAGAGGATGGAGATGTATACGGCGAGGAAAACATCCTCGAACATAATAATGCCCAAAATCATTTCAGTTTCAGCATTGGCAGTCCGCTTGAGATCTACCAGCACCTTCGCAGCAATAGCACTGGATGATATGGTTGTAATTCCGGCGATAACCAGTGTTTCTGCTACAGGAAAGCCGCTCAGGAAGCCAAGAGCCAGCCCCAGTGTGAAATTGATGCCAATATAAATGGTGCCACCCACGGCAATGGAGCGGCCTGATTTAATTAACCGACCTACTGAAAACTCCAGACCCAAGTAGAAGAGAAGAAACAGCACTCCGATTCTTCCCATAAAATCAATAAAAGGGGCGCTTTCGATAAAGCGAAAATCAAAATGCCATAGCTCCATCGCATGCGGTCCAACTGCCATTCCGATCAGGATATAAAAAGGGATGACCGAGAAGCGCAGTTTGGAGGAAATAAGTCCGGCTGCAGCGATGAGAGCAATAGCCAATCCAACCTCAAATACCAGATGATCCATCCAATCACCCGCTTCCGTTCATAAGGATTTGTTTAAAGCGTTTTTGCTGATCGCGTTCCCCAACAACAACTACAATGGCATCATCGTTAATAATCACTTCAGGACCAGGATTTACATATTTCATTCCCTTTTTCTCCACAATGGCAATAACAGTGGCTCCCGAATTTTGTCTAATATCCAGCTCACCGATGGATTTGCCAACACTTGCATAGTGAGATTCCACTCTATACCATTCGATAATAAAATCGTCAAACGTCATTTCTACACTTTCAAGCTGTTTCGGCTTATATGTCATACCCCCGATGATGGAGGCTACCAATCGTGCTTCCTGATCATTCAGGGTTGTCATAGAAATACTTTGTTCCAAATCCTCGTAATCAAAGTGATACAACTCACGCCTGCCATCATCATGAATAATAATGACAATTCGGTCGCCACTCTCTGCATCTATTCGATACTTAATCCCGATTCCTGGCAAAATAGACTCTCGAATATCCATTTGTAAAGCCTCCTGTACGATACGTTATTTAAATGAATGGTATGGGAAATAAATCACATGCTTTGGGAGTGACATGAAAACTTTCTTTTTGTATTAAATTTTATAAATTAACATAGAAAACCTGATAAATATACTTAACGTATTACACTTATTGGGAACGGTTAACAAATAGACATGCAAATGTAGTGATGTGCATGCTTAAGGGAGGTTAAGCCACATAACTAGAGGTAAATTTGATGGGGAACAAGTACAATTGCTTCTTTAGTTTGCAAATGACAGGAATAAAAGGCAGACGTAGTTTAGGGATGCTCAATAGCAGCACAAACGCCATCAAAATGACAAAGGGAAGTGATTTGGCCGCAGCGATCACCAGATGAAGTAAAGGGGAGGATTTGCGTATAGCTGGTTTGGGATGGTGCTCCAGACCGTGAGAATCGGTTTCTAACGAGGAAACATCAGCATGAGACAGGAGAGAAGATCCCGCAGTAAACTGAAGGGATTGAGTAGTGTCTTCCGCATGAAACGTCACAGGAAGGGACAAAATCTGAACGAGGCTCAATATGACGATCATGAATGTACGCAGCATGTTCAGCATCGTTGACATCTTATCTCCTCCCTCTTGTGAAAAATTCATATTAATTTAACCTTAACATACCCCACCCTAAATATTCAAACGTCTTTCGTTTTTTTCCTATACCACAGTAATTGTTTATAACACGCCAACCGGCTTTTTGAAACCTGATCATCCTCTTTTGACTATGTCTTTCTGTTTCCAGTCGTTCACTTCGTATAACCCTTCAGAGGCCGCCATATACTGAAAGCAGTGATCGAAAGGAGTGAGCCAATGGAACTGTTTACAGTGTGGACCAATACAGACGGAGATCAGGAACCCGACCGGTTTTACGAAGTGGTCAAAAGTAGAACAAAGGGACTACATATGTCACGGCGCGGATTTCGATTCACTTTCAGACAGCTGGACAACAAAGTGGCATGGACCTGCAAGGGCACAGAAAGCAATTCGGCGTTTGAAAGCTTTCTCCCCTGTGTATACAGCATCATGTCTTCGGCAATAGCGGATTATATTATCGAGGTCAAGGAGTGGGGGCTGCTTAATCTCATTCTCACCAAAGCCTGTTCGCTGCTGGAGAAAGAGGATACAGAGCAAATTCGCAGTATGATTCGTTCACTGTTAAACGATGATGGCCCGAGAGGTCGTTTGAAGCGTCATGGTAAGCTGACCACTCTCCTGGAGAAGGATTTTAAGGAGCTTCGTGTGATCAATTTGGAAGGACTGATTCAATTTAGGCTCCATGCGTATAAAAAAGAGCTTGAAGAAATCGTCGACTATGCCATGGAAGAATTCTGGGCAGATCGGCAATACGAAGAATTTATGGGGTTGCTTAAATATTTTGTTTTTTTTCAGGAAAGCAAAGTTCCGCTCGTACACGTACTTCACCAAGGCGGACATAATTTTACGATTCTGGATAGTGCCATGGTGCCGATACCGACTCCCGATGCAGATGACATCATTGTCGAGATGCCAGGCATTGAACTGGAAATGGAGGTCGAGGATCGAATCGTGAGCACCCTTATTTCGATTTCTCCTGCTTCCATTATATTGCATACAGACGATGAGCACACCCCCATAGTGCGGACACTCCTGCATATTTTTGAAGATAAAGTGAAGCTGAGCAGATTTTATCCAGGTCAGGATGTTCAAAAATAATAATCTGTTCGTATAAACCAATGGATTTCTGGAAAGCCTTTGCCTCAAGGGGAGGTTTTTTATGAGATCCATGTTGGTATGGAAACGGATTTTGGGAACCGTGCTAATCGCAACCTGTCTGGTATTGCCCGGTAATGAAGTTTACGGTCACAAAGAACCGGTCCAGCATAAGAAATGGCAGTCCACACCTGTTTTAGCTCCACGTGAAGAGCAGGTTATTACGACCATGACGGTCACAGCAACAGGATATACAGCAGGCTATGAATCGACTGGCAAACGGCCAAGTCATCCCGGTTACGGTATTACGTATTCCGGTGTAAAAGTGCGTCGTGACAAGAACACGCTGTCTACGATTGCGGCTGATCCCAAAACGTTTCCTTTGGGAAGCATATTGTACATTCCTGGTTATGGATACGGGATTGTAGCAGATACAGGTTCTGCGATTAAGGGCAATAAAATTGATTTGTATTTTAAAACAACCCGGCAGGTGTATTCTGAATGGGGCAAGAAAGATGTGGATGTTCAAATTATAAAAAAAGGTAACGGAAAATGTACGGAAAAGATGGTGAAATCGCTCCAAAAGGCGATAGAAACGCATAAAACCATTCCGACCGCGACACTGGATGCTTCCATATAATCCTTGAATATTGTTTTTTCCAACATCACATACTATGTTGCGGGATGAGTTTATCCCACAAAACATACTGGGAGGTTGAGAATTATGCCAAATCAAGGCGGAAGTTCTTTCACGAACAAAGGCTTCAATGCAAGCACAGGAAATCAGTTCAAAGCGGAATTTGCACAAGACAATACGGTAGGTGTTGTTTCACAAAAGGTAAAGCAGTCTGAACAAAATAAAATTCAAGACAACTTCCAGACACCAAATGAGAAGTATGATGAAGAATTTGCAACAGATCAAGGCGGTACAGGTGCAGTAGCACAAAAAGTTCAAAACTCTAGTCGCAACAAAATTCAAAACAATGCTCAAACACCGAATGAAAAGTTCGACGAAAACTTTAACACGAAATAAAAAAGCATATACAATCGATAATGCTCCGGATTATATCCGGGGCATTTCGTTTTGAGTAAAAGTGGTTAGGTACAAATAGGTCTAAGGTTTTATCTCCTTTTTAATTGTTTTTAAGGTGGAATTAAGGTTTAAAGTGCAAAATAAAGTCAGTTAAACAACACCACCTTGAAGCATAGGGTTTGGGAGGAGATATACAATGGACGAATTTAAAAATAATAACTCCGGACGCCGGAACGACAACGATCAGGTTGATACCGATAACGTAACTCGGCAAAACGATTCGAACGGTTCCTCATATTATTATTCTTACGGCCCTTTTTCTTCAGTTCAATCGGACGGACAACGTAAGGAAGGGCAGTCGGTGGAAAAAGATGTTGAGATCACGCCACCGCAGGCAGTAAGACCCCTTCCTCCCTCATACCATCGTGCTATGCCTGAGCAACAGGATGGTTCGGGTCGAAATGGCGGCAACTGGCAATTCAAACCGAATAAGCCCAAGTCGCAGGTGAAAACAATTTTCTTATCTTTTTTGGCCGGGATGCTGGTCATTACAGTATTGATGTATACAGCTGACCGAACAAATATGTTCACACCCGAGACGGCGTTGACTTCGGCGGCAGCTGAAAGCGGAGAAACGACTAATTCAGGAACAACCAGCTCGACTCCAAGCGCAGTTCCGGCTGTGATGCCTTCAGGTACCGCTGATGTTCAATCTGTTGTGGCTAAGGCTGGACCGGCAGTCGTCAAAATCGAAACGCTTGCCAAACAAACCAGTGGCAGCAGCGGCAGACAAAGTAGCCCTTATTACAATGACCCGCTGTATCAATACTTTTTCGGTAATCAGTATGGTGACAGTGGCAGCAGCGGTAACAGTAATGAAAATGAAGGTAGCAACAGCGGACAGCTGACTCCGCTTGGTATTGGTTCCGGTTTTATTTTTGATAAATCGGGTTACGTCCTAACCAATAACCATGTTGTTGAAGGCGCGAGTGTGGTTCAGGTTACAGTAGAGGGAACTAATAAGCCTTACGAAGCCAAAGTCTTGGGCAAAAATGCTGATCTTGATTTGGCGGTACTTAAAATTGAAGGCAAAAATAACTTTCCGACAGTAACTTTGGGTGACTCGGATAACGCTAAAGTCGGCGAGTGGATGGTCGCAATTGGCAACCCTGAAGGCTTTGAGCATTCGGTAACAGCCGGGGTGCTAAGTGCGAAAGAACGTACGATCACCATTAATAGTGAATCAACTGGAAAACCGACGCAATACAAGCATCTCATTCAGACGGATGCGTCCATTAACCCTGGTAACTCTGGTGGACCGCTGTTAAATCTGCAAGGGCAAGTTATCGGTATGAACGTAGCTGTTAGTGCAGACGCACAGGGAATCGGGTTTGCGATCCCGTCCAATACGATTTTGGAAGTCGTCGATAAGCTGAAAAATAACCAGCCTATCCCTAAAGAACCTGTACCTTTCATTGGTGCAAGTCTGTTAAATTTGAGTCCTGAAGTAGCCAAAGAACTGGGAACAACCCTGACCGAAGGCTCGGTTGTACGAGATATTATATACAAATCACCAGCTTATCAGGCTGATCTGCGTCCTTACGATGTGATTATCGGAGCCAATGGCACGCCTTATAGCACGTCACAAGAGCTGATCCAGTTCATTCAAAAACAAAAAGTGGGTACAGCACTGACGCTTAACATCGAACGAGCTGGGCAGAAAAAAGATGTTCAACTGAAAATAGGCAATAAAAATGACTTTAGCTCGACGCTCCAGCAATAAGATGATAACTTTACAAAAATGAACATGTGCACGCAAGAAACGGAAGGAAGATCCCTTCCGTTTCTTGCTGTATGAAGTAGCAAGATGCTACGCGCGTGTACTCCTGCTACAATAGAGGGAAAAGAAGAGATAAAGGAGTTCGATCGTGTATGCGTTCTACTATTTTGATCATTGATGACGATGAAAAAATTGTTTCCATGCTGCGCAGAGGACTGGCATTTGAAGGCTATGAAGTGCTGACAGCCGCCAATGGAGCAGAGGGATTAAATAAAATGCTGACAGCTGAGCCTGATGTAGTCGTGCTGGATGTAATGATGCCGCAAGTCGATGGTTTTGAGGTATGCCGTCGCATGCGGGAGGGGGGGAGCACGGTACCTGTCCTAATGCTTACAGCCAAGGATGAGGTTGAGAATCGGGTTAAAGGCTTGGATCTAGGGGCCGATGATTATCTCGTCAAGCCGTTTGCTCTGGAGGAGTTGCTGGCACGAGTGCGAGCGCTTTTGCGGCGTAAAACCGAACAACAGGGCAATAACGGAAATAGACTTACCTTCGAGGATTTACAACTGGATAACGAATCCCGTGAAGTGGTTCGTGGCGGCAAACGCTTGGAACTGACGGCCAAAGAATTTGAACTGCTCCATTTGTTCATGCAAAACCCGAAGCGTGTTCTGTCGCGTGATCTGATTATGGACAAAATTTGGGGCTATGACTATAGCGGAGAATCGAATGTGCTCGAAGTATATATTGCCATGCTACGACAAAAAACGGAGCAGGATGGCGGTAAACGTCTCATTCGTACAATTCGGGGAGCTGGCTACATTTTAAGAGGTGATGTGTAATATGTCTATTCGGTGGCGGCTGACAGCTTGGTATTCGAGCATCTTGGCTATAGTGCTTGTCATTTTTGGTCTGGCTATTTACGGACTGGTTTATTATTACACATACAATGAAGTAAAAAGTCAGCTTACGACTCAGGCGCCACGGATTAACAAGCAGCTACTGCTTACAATTAAAGGGGGATTATTTGAAGTCCCCAATCTGGATTTGGGTTTAGTGCAAGAACGTGGAATTGATGATTCACAGCTATATGTACAAATTTACAATTATACATCAGGTGTTACCAAAACCACCCAAAACATGAAAGACCTCAATATCACCTTCCCTGTTCCATCTACAGCGACAGGAGCAGTTCAAAATGAGGGAATCCGGCGTGTGAACGTAAATGGGGATACCTTTATGATTTACCAACAGCCCATTAAGTCCGAGGAGTTGGGCTTGGTAGTCGGGTTGCTACAGGTAGGACAATTCACGGGCTCTCAGGATCGACTCATGAACAGGTTGCAAAATGTGCTTGTATATGGTTCGTTGTTTGCATTACTTGCTGCTGCGACTTCAGGTCTCTTTCTGGCTCGCAAGTCTATGAAGCCGCTGGTCAAGGTAATTGAGGGGGCAAATCAGATTCAATCCAGTAATGATTTGAGTGTTCGGATTGAATATGACGGACCACCAGATGAAATTGGACAATTAATCGGGACAGTTAACAACATGCTGGGGCGTACAGAGGTGTTTTACAAGGAGTTGGAAGATGCGTACGGTGCACAGCGCCGTTTTGTGGCTGATGCTTCCCATGAGCTTCGTACGCCGCTAACGACGATCCGTGGCAACGTTGATTTTTTGCTCAAAATGTGGACTACCGAACCAGGAGAGCGACCGAATATGGATGAAGAGATGATTCGTGAGCTTTCTATGGAGGCATTAAATGACATGGCAGATGAAGGCAAACGGATGAGTCGTTTGGTGAGTGATATGTTGTCACTTGCGAGAGCAGACACAGGGAAAACGTTCGATAAGACTCCCGTTGCGCTGGAACCCCTTGTAAGTGAGGTTGCCCGTCGTGCTCAGTTTTTAGAGCGAACGGCCGAATGGAATGTGGGAGATTTTTCGTTGCTGAATGGTATTTATATGGATGGGAGCAAGGATTATTTACAGCAAATGCTATTCATTTTCATTGATAATGCATTCAAATACACACCTGAAGGTACAGTCCGATTTGATGCCATTGTTTATCAAGGACAGGTAGGGCTACGGATCAGTGATACGGGCATTGGAATGGACAAGAGTGAGGTTCCCTTTATTTTTGACCGCTTTTACCGGGCAGATGAGTCGCGCGGGGTGACAGAGGGAATTGGGTTGGGGCTGTCTATTGCCAAGTGGATTATTGATGAACATCACGGGTCTGTGGAAGTGGTTACGCGTCAAGGAGAAGGAACGACATTTGTCATCTGGCTTCCGGTCAGCTTTTCCGCGCCTTTGGAATAGGCTATAATAGGAAGGCAACTACATCATAGAATTGGCCGGTAAAGGCTTGGATGCCCACAGCTACCGAGTTATCGGAGCTGTATACTGTGTCGAAGAAAGCGGGGGCTCATTTTGGAAGTACTCAGAATTTCGCCCCGGGGTTACTGCTACGGCGTAGTCGATGCCATGGTATTGGCTCGTCAGGCAGCCAGAAATCTGGACTTACCCCGGCCTATTTATATATTGGGCATGATCGTGCATAACAGTCATGTCACGAATTCCTTTGAAGACGAAGGGATTATTACACTGGACGGCCCGAACCGTATGGAGATTTTAAGCCAGGTAGAGAGCGGCACTGTTATCTTTACTGCTCATGGCGTATCACCAGAGGTACGCAAGTTGGCACGAGACAAGGGGCTGACTACGGTAGACGCGACTTGCCCTGACGTCACAAAAACGCATGATCTGATTCGGGAGAAGTCTGCCGAAGGCTACCAGATTGTTTATATTGGCAAAAAGAATCATCCAGAGCCGGAGGGAGCTATCGGTATTGCTCCTAACCATGTTCATCTGATTGAAAAGGAAGAAGAGATCGACAGTCTTACGTTGCCAGCTGGCAAAATCCTTATCACGAATCAGACGACCATGAGCCAATGGGACATCAAGCACATTATGAAGAAGCTGCTGGAGAAGTTCCCGGGTGCTGAGATACACAATGAAATCTGTTTGGCGACGCAGGTACGTCAGGAAGCGGTAGCTGAGCAGGCTGGACAGGCGGATCTGGTGATCGTTGTCGGTGATCCGCGCAGTAACAATTCAAACCGATTAGCTCAGGTTTCGGAGGAAATTGCTGGTACAACAGCTTATCGTATTTCTGATGTAAGCGAGCTGAAGAGGGAGTGGCTTGAAGGCGTAGCCAAAGTAGCTGTGACTTCTGGGGCTTCAACGCCGACACTGATTACCAAAGAGGTTATTACGTATTTGGAGCAGTATGATGCGGCTAACCCGGATACGTGGGAGATTCAGCGAACCATAGATATGAAAAAACTGCTGCCTCCTGTACGAGAGAAGTCAAAAACAACGAAATAGTATGTGATTGATTACAGCCGTTATTCGGATACAACCATCCGGATAGCGGCTTTTCAATCGTTTAAATTTATAGATATTATCCGGTAGCTTCACTAGGTTTGAATATTGAATAATTCGGGATAATTAAACCTTGACGAGTATAGCTAAAACAGGTATAGTTGCTTTAACGAATAAAAGCTTAAAAGCGAACAAGCGTCTAAGTGTCATAATATCAATCTATTACTGGTTAATAAAATATGTTTCATAGAGAGGAAGAAAAAAATGATCGTTATCGCTGGTGTTCAAACACCTGAAGAGCATATTCAAGCTATTGTTGAAGTTATTGAGAAAGAAGGATTGCAGGCTCATGTATCAAGGGGATCGGATCGCACGATCATCGGATTGATCGGTAGCGTAGAGCCCAAGCTGGCTGAACATCTGCATCAAATGAAAGGCGTAGAAAATGTGGTTAAAATATCGAAGTCCTATAAATTGGCAAGCCGTGATTTTCATCCGGAAAATACGGTTATCTCCATTAAAGGTGTAAATATCGGTGGGGGCGAGCTTGTCATTATGGGTGGACCATGTGCCGTTGAGTCTGCTGCACAGATAGATGAAATTGCCGGATTGGTCAAAGCAGCAGGTGCGCAAGTTCTCCGTGGAGGTGCCTTTAAGCCGCGTACAGGGCCTTACAGCTTCCAGGGAACTGGTGTAGAAGGACTGATCATGATGGCTGAAGCCGGCCAAAAGCACGACCTCTTGACCATCACAGAGGTCATGACACCTGAATACGTAGACATTTGTGCGGAATATGCCGATATCCTGCAAGTAGGTACACGTAATATGCAAAACTTTGATCTGCTGCGCAAGTTGGGAACTTGCGGCAAGCCAGTGTTGCTCAAACGCGGTTTTAGCTCGACTTATGACGAGTTTTTGAATGCTGCCGAGTACATCCTGGCAGGTGGCAATCCGAATGTTATGCTGTGTGAGCGCGGTATCCGCACATTTGAAACCTACACCAGAAATACACTCGATTTGTCTGCGATCCCTGTGTTGCAACAATTGAGCCATTTGCCAGTTATTTCTGATCCTAGCCATGGCACGGGTAGACGTGAATTGGTTGTTCCTATGACGAAGGCTTCGGTTGCTGCCGGAGCGGACGGACTAATTATTGAAATGCATACAGATCCCGACAACTCGATGACGGGTGATGGTGTGCAATCCCTGTTCCCGGATCAATTTTCAGATTTACTAAAAGATTTGGAAATATTGGCTCCTGCTGTGGGGAAAACATTTCACACGCCTAGTACCATTGCCTAAAACCAATGTTTAACATTAATGCATAAAAGTTTTGCTGCAACGCAGTAATGAGATTTAAATTGCCTAAAAGCCCGATGTTTCGGGCTTTTTGTGCTATCCAAATGTTATCAAGGGCGTAAGCATATCTAACATTAGTTTAAAAAATACCTTACATAGCTATTGACCCGTGTCATGTTTGAGATTTATAATGACGACAGAAAAAAACATTCGATCATGAACATTTCAGGGTTGTATAAGACTTAATGTTCGGAAAAATTGGGAGGAAGAAGACATGTCCGTTGAAAACGTATTGAAAACAATTCAGGAAAATAATATTGAGTGGGTAGATTTTCGTTTTGTAGATTTGTCTGGTCGTGCTCACCATATTTCATTGCCAGCTTCCGAAGTAGATGCAGAAACATTTGTTAACGGTGTTGCTTTCGACGGTTCTTCCATTCCCGGCTATCGTGGCATCGAGGAATCCGACATGGTTATGCTGCCCGATGCAGAAGCGGTTTTTATTGACCCTTTCACTCAGCATCCTACACTGAATATTCTGTGTGACATTGCTACGCCAGATGGCGAAAAATACGACCGCGATCCTCGCGGCATTGCAAAAAAAGCTGAGGAATTTCTGCAATCCGCAGGAGTCGGCACAGCAGCATTTTTTGCACCTGAGTCCGAGTTTTTCATCTTTGATGATGTACGCTACGAAAGCGGCATGAATAGCTCCTCCTTCTTCGTAGATTCCGAGGAAGCAGCTTGGAACACGAACCGTAAGGAAGAAGGCGGCAACCTGGGCTTTAAAGTGGGAGTGAAGGGCGGATATGTACCTGTAGCGCCAGTAGACACCCAACAAGATATCCGTAGTGAAATGTGCCGTTTGCTTGAAGAAGCAGGTCTGAGAATTGAGCGCCATCACCATGAGGTAGCTACGGCAGGCCAAGCGGAAATCAACTTCCGTTTTGACACACTCAAGAAAACAGCAGATAACCTGCTCGTTTATAAATACATTGTACACAACACAGCTCGTCAATATGGTAAAGTGGCAACATTCATGCCGAAACCGATTTTTGGGGATAACGGAAGCGGTATGCACGTTCACCAATCTATTTTCGATGGGGACACTCCTTTGTTCTACGAAAAAGGTGGTTATGCTAATTTGAGCGAAATGGCTCTTCATTACATTGGCGGTATTCTGTACCACGCACCTGCGTTGATCGCTTTGACCAACCCAAGCACCAACTCGTTCAAACGTCTCGTTCCTGGCTACGAAGCACCAGTTAACCTGGTATTCTCCAAAGGTAACCGTTCTGCGGCTGTACGTATTCCAGTAGCAGCTGTTACTCCTAAAGGCTGTCGGATCGAGTTCCGTACACCGGACTCCACGGCTAACCCTTACCTTGCCTTCTCAGCAATGCTGATGGCGGGTCTGGATGGCATCAAGCGCAAACTGAACCCAATCGAATTGGGATATGGTCCACTTGACAGCAACATCTACGAGCTGTCTGATGCTGAAAAAGGTAAAATCCGTAGCGTACCTGGTTCATTGGATGAGGCTCTGGACGCTCTGGAAGCTGACTACGAATTCTTGACTGAAGGCGGCGTATTTACGAAGGACTTTATTGATAACTATGTAGAGCTCAAACGTTCTGAAGCTAAATCGGTGAACATCCGTGTTCATCCACACGAATACAGCCTGTATTTCGACTGCTAATAAGTCGATAGCATAGCTGCTTTGAATAAAAAACATTAGCTTACGGGTAACACTTGTTATTCAAAATAGGTCTCCGGTCTTATGCCGGGGACCTTTTAATATTAAAGTGAAAATCACAGAATAAAGATGTTAAATATGTTAACATTCACAACTCTGTCACATCATAAATGAAATTGAAAACATTTTTATACAAGTCTTGAACGCATTTATGAATACTGCTATCATAGCGATAATATCCACACCAGAGTAGAGAAGGGATGGGAATTTGTTGAGTAAGAGAGCCTACAATTTTAATGCAGGACCAGCGGCATTGCCGCTCAAAGTACTGGAACGTGTACAAGCTGAATTCGTAGATTTCCAGGGAACAGGGATGTCGATCATGGAAATGTCACACCGTGGAGCTGTGTATGAATCTGTTCATAATGAGGCGCAGGAACGTCTGTTATCTCTGCTGGGCAATCCACAGGGCTACAAGGTGTTATTCCTACAAGGGGGCGCAAGTACGCAGTTTGCAATGCTACCTTTAAATTTCTTGCGCGAAGGACAGACTGGGAGCTATGTAATGACAGGTAGCTGGTCGGACAAGGCATATAAAGAAGCCAAGCTACTGGGCAAGGCTCATATTGCTGCATCCTCCGCTGATGAGAAGTACATGCGTCTTCCGAATGTGGATTCCTTGGACTTGCCTGAGAATACTGCTTATGTGCATATGACGTCCAACGAAACGATTGAAGGTACACAATTTAAGCAATTTCCGGATACGGGTTCCGTACCATTGATTGTGGACATGTCCAGTGATATTTTTTGCAAGCCTTTTGATGTTACTCAATTTGGATTGATTTATGCTGGCGCACAAAAAAATCTGGGACCTTCTGGTGTGACGGTCGTGATTGCCCGTGAAGAGTTGCTGACTTCCTCACCGGACAATATTCCTACCATGTTGCGTTATAGCACATATGAAAAAAATAACTCTCTCTACAATACCCCCCCATCTTTTGCCATATACATGGTGAATGAAGTGCTGAAATGGATTCAGGAAGAAGGCGGTTTGGAAGGTATTGAGCGTGTGAACCAGCAGAAGGCTGCTTTGCTATACGACCGTATTGACAGTAGCGAAGGCTTCTATCGTGGTTGTGTGGACAGCGCTGATCGCTCTATTATGAATGTAACCTTCCGCCTCGCGAATGAGGAGCTGGAAAAACAATTTATTAAGGAATCCGAACAGGCCGGGTTCATCGGACTGAAGGGACATCGCAGCGTAGGAGGGCTTCGCGCCTCAATCTACAATGCTGTTCCATTGGAGAACTGTCAAGCATTAGCCGAGTTTATGGACGGATTCAAGCAACGTAACAGTTGATTACGTCGACATATATTTCGATACACGATATTTGAAATCGAAAAAGTAAATGTAGAGCCTTCCCTGAATGTGTATAGGGGAAGGCTTTTAGTGGTGTGGGTTGAAATTTTTGTCGTTTGATGTTCATATCTGTCTGATTTTGTTAAAATAGAAGAATGTGTATGTTTTCAATGTATACACTTTGGTTAAACTGTAGGTTATTTGTCTGATGAATTTAATGATGAAGGGAACGAAACGAGATGCCATTACATATTGTGCTTGTCGAGCCGGAAATCCCGGCCAACACAGGGAATATTGCCAGAACGTGTGCTGCAACCGGAACTCATCTGCATTTGGTGAAGCCACTCGGCTTCCGTACCGACGATGCCACGTTAAAACGCGCCGGACTTGATTATTGGTACGCTGTCCACATTGAATATCACGAGTCTTTTGCTGAAGTGCAGGAGAAATATCAGGAAGGTCGCTTTTTTTATGCGACGACCAAAGCAAATCAGCGGTATAGTGATATTGCATTTCAGGATGGAGATTTTTTGGTATTTGGTAAGGAAACGAAAGGCTTGCCTCCTGAATTGTTAGCTGCTAATCCAGATACATGTATCAAGATGCCTATGTCTGATAAAGTAAGATCTCTAAACTTGTCGAATTCCGCTGCAATTATCGTATATGAAGCGCTGAGACAAATGGATTTTCCGGATTTATCATAAAGAGCATCAGGTGAACAAGTATAAATGCGAATAAAGAACCAGGACCTTAGTTGCTAATAAAAGTTTCACTTTTATTGCTCAAAAGTACATGACAGTAGAGCTTAAATCAAGCTTGTATGGTTAAAAACTTGCGAAATTTCTCAACTAGGGCTAATGATAATTGGCTTTCCGGTCGATAAAAATATTATAGACATTCTGTACCATACTTTGATATGGTTCATGATTTTATGAAAAAATGTAATAAAATTTCCTGTGATCAGCAGGATTCGACAAAAAGACAGCGAATACTACATAAAGAATAGTGTCTTTGTACCTAGTTTTTCGCATGGTAAGAAATTGTAAGTTATTACTCAATAGGAGAGGTGTACGATCACGATGAAACCTGCCGGTGTGGTACGTAAAGTTGATCAGCTGGGGAGAATAGTTTTGCCTAAGTCACTGCGTAAAAGATATCAAATGAATGAGGGAGATCCTGTCGAAATTTTGGTTCAGGGTGACCACATTATTTTGGAGCGTTACCGTCCAAAATGTGTATTCTGCGGGTCAGTAGAACAAGTGAACGATTTCAAAGACCGTTATATTTGTGCTCAATGCCTGACAGAAATGACACAGTATTCCTCCTAAATGAGGCAAAAGCATCACGACATTCGTTCGTGATGCTTTTTTTCGGATAGAGACGTACGTCGGCAAGCATATTTAATTTGGTAGCAGACTACACATAACTATTTATAGAACAAAAAATGAGTAGGGACTGGACGCAAATTACCATCTGACGGTTTGTTTACGACTCGACCGTTAAGTATAAGCGACGAGGAACCGCCTCCGTCCAAATTATAGGCATCTTGAACACCTAGATTATACATTTTTCCTTGCAGTTCTTCGAGCGTCGCGCCCGAACCCCCGCTTTCATTGTAGCCGTCTACGACAATAATGAGCAACTGATCATCTTTATAGTTGCCAATGACCGTACGTGGGGCCCGCTTGGGGGAGACTTTCCATTTGTCAGGAATAGGCATTTTTTGTCCCCTTTGCAGCAGGACGGGAACGAAGGTAGCCCCAAAGGTAGGCTTTAAGCTGTCAAGTGCACCTTGACTGTAAAATTTGCCACCGATAAGCTTGCCATCGTTACTCAATCCGACGAAGGATAAATCCTTAAAACTGGACTGAAAGCCAGTAAGGTAGTGGCCATTCAAGACAGTAGTGCTTAATGGATAGCGTTTGCCGTCTCCATCCGCAAAGCCGCCTGCATTGATGCCTGCAATAGCTCCGTGTCTCAAGACTGCACGCATGGTGGTTTCGGAGCCACCCAATTTGTCACTTCCCAAAGACATTTTCATAGCAGTAGGATCTTTAAGTTTGACCTTCATAGCGTAGCCATGATAAATTCCCGGGTTTACCTTAAACAATTCAATGGTAATCCGGTTGCTATCTACCCGCTCATAGGGAACTCCCAGTTTGGCGGTGATGCGTCGATCATAGATGACCGCGGGCCGCTTGGACTGCGTAGAGGCAGTCACGACAAGCTGATTCATCGTTTGGGTCGTTTGCTTGTAGAGCTCAGAAGTCCGGCGAATTGTAGATAAGGTGTACGTTGCCGTTTGCTTGGCTTCATCAAGCTGCTTGCCTACTGATTGCGTTTGTAGAGTGACTTCAGCTTTTTGCAGACTTGAAGAAGTAGACCCAGGAAAGCTCAATGAGGGATGCACTAACAAAATACACCCTAACAAACCGATAAAAGGAGCAAGGGCCAACATAAAGAACCGGTTCACTTGTTTTGCGTCTACATTCATTTTAGCAAGTCCATTTTTTTCTGAAGTGTATTAAGTTGCTGCTTAACTTCGTTTAATTGGGTATACAATTTGTTGCTGTTATCGGTCTTATTGTTTGCATTATCCTTCGTAAAGGTCAGTAGTTCATTGAAGGACTGGACTTTGCCTTGCAATCCGCTAACTTCCTTGGAAAGAGCAGTCAGTTGCTTTTCATAGTCAGATTTGAGTGCTTGAATCTGTTGGTCTGTATGGGTTTGCATCTCGTTTAGCATTTGCTGCTTCAAGTGATTGCTATACAGATAGGTTGCTAGAGCACCTAGTATAATAAGAATGAACCAAAATAGCAGAAAAGCCTTTATGGGTAACCCCTTTCTTGAATTGCTCCGCCGAGCTTCGGCAGAAGGACGTTCAGGTGAAGCTTGCATACGATTTTCAACTCCCGTGTAAAGTCAAATTTCCAGTCTTTATTTGCAGTTCCAATTCTATCATGGGCCTATTTATTTCGCAAAAGCGAAATAGTCGTATAAAAATATTGGAAAAAGAGATTGCATCGGAAGGAAGTCCTAGGATACAATTTCCTTAAACGTTTTTCGCTTCCTATACGTTCACATTCGCGCAATTTCTACATATGTAATCACCAATTTTAGGATTATTTTCGCTATTAACTATGTATTTTTTTGTAAAATCAGGAGGTTTAGATATGAGAAAAGTATGGCAGGTGGTCATCATAGATATCCATCCTACAAGTATGCTGGGAACAAAGCTTATTTTGGAAGACCAGCAGGATTTGCTTGTCAGAGGGATGTCTTCCTCCGGAACGGAAGGCTTGGAGCTGGCTTGCTCCATTCGACCAGAAATCGTTTTAATGGACTACAGGTTGCCTGAGGGAACGGCGGAACCATTTTTGACACAAATGCGGGCCTTGTCTCCGGACAGCCATATTGTTATTATGACGGATGAGGATAATATTACTTTGTTTCAGCAGCTAATTTCGCTCGGAGCAAATGGAATGTTATCCAAACAGGCATCACCGAGCCAGTTAATCCATCTGATCAACGGTTTACGCGAAGGATTTGCTTCCTTGCCGATGGATTGGATTCGGTATGGAAACTGGCCCTTTATGCCGTTAATGGCATCCGAGCCTTTTGACGAATTGACACAAACCGAAGTGTTTATTATGGAACGTATTGTACAAGGAATTACATATGACAAAATTGCTATCGAGATCGAAGTTAGCCGGCGCTCCATTGATAATTATCTACGTAAAATTTATGCAAAATTAGGCGTGTCCAGCCGGGCGCAGGCGATTGAACGTTATGCCTTATATGCGCGTCAGAGGAAGCAGCTATATGCCTGATGCGTCAGCCCGGAGATCATGACCTATTTTTCAGGAGAAGGAGGATGTTCATGCAATATTCCTTTGCTTCACGAACGGCTGCGATGTTGGCTTCTCCAGTGCGTCATATCCGGGAAAATGCGAGAAGACACTCCTTTATATCTCTGGCTGAAGAATTGCCTGCACAAGAGCTGTTTCCGGTGAAGTTGCTGGAAGAAGCGGCCCATGATGTGTTTGGCTCCGGCCCTGATGCCCTCCAGTATGGTGAACCGGAGGGCTATTTTCCTTTGCGAGCATGGCTTGCGGGTGAGTGGGAACAGCGTAAAGGAGTAAGAGTACCACCAGGTCAAATCCTTCTCACGACAGGTAGTCAGCAGGCCATTGACCTGATCATAAGGCTGATGGTGGATGAGCGTGATCCGGTATTGGTCGAAAATCCTACATCTCCTGGATGTTTACAAGTACTATCTATGCAGGGTGCACAGATCGTTCCTGTAGAATCAGATGGGGAAGGTGTCATTCCTGATAAGCTTGAAGCTTTAATGATCCGTTATCGACCCAAGCTTTTTTTTGCCACGCCAACGTTTACGAACCCCACGGGCTCCTTGTGGAGCGCGGCAAGGCGGCAGGAAATTTTGGACCTGTGTAGGCATCATGAGGTACTGGTAGTTGAGGACGATTCTTATGGTGAATTGCATTTGAAGCAAAAAAATGAGTCCCATGACAAGAGTCCGCATGGTCAGAGTCGAAAATTCGCAGAGACTTACCCCTCACTATTTGCGCTGGATCATGCGGGTCAGGGCGGTCAAGTGCTCTATATCGGTTCGTTCAATAAAACCGTTGCTCCTGCGCTGAGAACGGGTTGGGCTGCTGGTCCTGCGCCGCTGATTGAAGGAATGTACGCCTTGAAGCAGTTGGCTGATATGCAATCCAGTACGATGAACCAACGGCTGCTGTTCCAATTGCTGACCAGCTCGCGTTTTCAATGGCACGAGCACTTAGCGATGCTGAACAAGGAATATTCGACTCGACTTCAATTAATCTTGGAGTTGCTCAAGCGTCCGTTTTGGAAAGACGTGACGTATCATATTCCGTCCGGTGGCATGTATGTATGGGTGCAGCTGCCCGAGGGGCTGGACAGCGCATTGCTGCTAAAGGCGGCGTTACCCAAAGGCGTAGCCTTTATGCCAGGTGCGCTATGTGCGGTTGGTAGTGAAGGCGCGTCCCATATTCGCCTCAATTTCAGCCATCCGGGCCGTGAGCAATTGCTTATGGGCATGAATCTGATCGGTGAGACGATTAGTGAATTTACTGCACGGAGCTAGCAAAAACCATCGCCCCATGTCAGTCATCCACCGTTTCCGCAGCAACGGTGGAGTAAGTGATTGGCGCTTCCGCAATCTGGCGCTGTCCACTGTCCTCGTCAAGCTCTGCGTCCATTCCAGCGGCCGTTTTAATGCCATGTTCTTGCAGTACTGCCGCATACTCGTTCAGGGCAGCTTCGCCAAACGGAGTCAGTTGATAGCGGCCGCGGGATACGCGCTCAAACCAGCCGTAGTAGTTATGCTGAAGCACGGCAGCAGCTGTGCTGACGGCTGCTATGCGAGCGAGCTGCGCCGGAGCGGCCTCCCCCAAGCTCTGCAAGGCTGCCGCTACGCGCAGCGCTTTTTCCCGATAGGCAGTGACCAGCTTGCGTCGGGTGCTGCCTCCAGTATTGTGGTCACCGCTGCGTGCGTGAAATTCCCGCAGTAGCTTTTCCTTGCGCGAGCCCGGGCGTACCGCTGCTGCATTGCGGGCATTGTCGCTAGGTAGCGCAGGGTTACACAGTACCTCAACGAGCGGCGGCTTCGTTTTGAAATGGGTGACGGTAAGCAAGCCAAGTCCTAACTGGCGGCACAGTCCCACCAGTTCGTTCCAGCGCTGATTCACGGCCCCTTTTTTGGCACGATTCCGTTCTACAGCCACATATACATTGCTGCTTAGTTTCAAACGCTGCATGCCTTGCAGCACAAGCGCCAGGTTAAACGTCTTTTTGATCTCTACAATCAGTGGTGTCTGTTGCCCTGGCTTGATACCCACCAAATCGCAGTTGCGCACCTCTCCTTTGACTTCATATCCCAAGCTCTCAAAAAAGGCTTTCACCGGAGCGTACAGCTCCGTCTCATGCCGAACCGCCATGACTTCTTCCGCTCCTTTATCCCATTATTCCGAGCTTATATTGTACCATAATGCGTCAGGTCCGCGTCGTTGTTGTATATTTTAGCACAGTGTATCCCTTGGTTTTTTCGAAAAAGCAGAGAGACCTGTCACAAAAAATAGGTCAATTCTGAAATCAATCTGCATAGGTATGTATTACACTTTTTTTAAGGGGATTGCATCATATCCTGAAAGGCGTGACGAGTGTAGCCATAATCATCAGGAGTGGAGGATAGTCATTACGCAGTCATGGGAGGAACCGAGCATGAATATTTTTGAACGCGTTGCGGAGTACCGGGCGGAAAACAACCGTCTGGCCTGGAGCGGCACTTTTAGAGAGTATATTGAGATACTCAAGAAAGACCCGACGCCGGCGATGACAGCTCATGCACGGGTTTACAAGATGATTGAATCTTTTGGTGTAGAAGAGGTTGGGGGACATAAGCGATATAAATTTTTTGAGCAGGAGATCTTTGGACTGGACCGAGCGCTGGAAAAGTTGGTGGAGGAATATTTCCATTCCTCAGCCAGGCGACTCGATGTGCGCAAGCGTATCCTTCTTTTGATGGGACCCGTCAGTGGGGGGAAATCGACACTGGTCACGTTGCTAAAGCGTGGCTTGGAGAAATTTTCGAGAACGGATCAGGGAGCCGTATACGCGATTGAAGGCTGCCCGATGCACGAGGACCCGCTTCATCTGATTCCCCATGAGCTGCGTCCCGATTTTGAAAAGGAGCTGGGTGTACGGATTGAAGGTAATCTCTGCCCATCCTGCCAGATGAGATTGCGTACAGAATTTGATGGCGATATTGAAAAGGTCCGCGTGGAGCGGGTGTTTATATCGGAAGAAAACCGGATTGGTATTGGTACGTTCAGCCCTTCTGATCCGAAGTCACAGGATATTGCTGATTTGACGGGCAGCATCGACTTTTCCACGATTACGGAGTATGGTTCGGAATCCGACCCGCGTGCGTATCGGTTTGACGGAGAATTGAACAAAGCAAATCGTGGACTGATGGAGTTTCAGGAAATGCTGAAATGCGATGAGAAGTTTTTGTGGAATTTGCTTTCTCTGACCCAAGAAGGTAATTTCAAGGCCGGGCGGTTTGCGCTCATCAGTGCAGATGAGATGATCGTGGCTCACACCAATGAATCCGAGTATAAAAGTTTCATTGCAAACAAAAAGAACGAGGCATTGCAATCAAGGATGATTGTAATGCCGATTCCTTATAACCTGAAGGTGTCTGAAGAAGAAAAGATTTACGCCAAGCTCATTAAACAAAGTGATATGAGACATATCCACATTGCGCCTCATGCGCTGCGTACGGCTGCCATTTTCTCCGTGCTTACCCGCTTGAAGGAGACGAAGAAACAGGGGATGGATCTGGTCAAAAAGATGCGCATGTATGACGGTGAAGAGGTCGAAGGATACAAGGAAGCCGATCTGAAAGAAATGCAAAGTGAGTTTCTGGAGGAAGGTATGTCCGGGGTAGACCCGCGGTACGTCATTAATCGCATTTCTAGTGCATTGATTAAGCAAAATGTGGAATCCATCAATGCCCTGGACATTTTACGAGCAATCAAGGATGGTCTGGATCAACATGCCTCCATCACAAAGGAAGAACGGGAGCGCTATCTGAATTTCATTTCCGTGGCTCGTAAGGAGTATGACGAATTGGCGAAAAAAGAAGTGCAGAAGGCCTTTGTGTACTCTTTCGAGGAATCAGCCAAGACGCTGTTTGACAACTATTTGGATAACATCGAAGCTTTTTGCAATTGGGCGAAAATTCGCGATCCGCTCACAGATGAGGAACTCGACCCGGATGAGCGGCTCATGCGCTCTATTGAGGAGCAAATCGGGGTATCGGAAAATGCGAAAAAGGCATTCCGTGAAGAAATATTAATCCGTATTTCTGCGTATTCTCGCAAGGGACGGAAGTTTGAGTATCATCATCATGATCGGCTTCGAGAAGCCATTGAGAAGAAGCTGTTCGCCGATTTGAAGGATATTGTGAAGATTACGACTTCAACCAAAACGCCTGACGCTAATCAGCTCAAACGGATGAATGAGGTGATTAAACGACTGATTGAGGAGCATGGCTACACAGGAGCCAGCGCTAACGATCTGTTAAGGTATGTAGGTAGCCTCCTGAATCGGTAAGACGAAATAATAAATAAGTACAGTATGGTGAAACTATGGGTTGATCTGGATGGTTCCACACAGTCGTGAGGTATCCGATGAACTTGTTTTAGAGGGAATTCGGCAAGCACAGGGAGTTAGGTGCTGCTGGATTCTTTTTTTTGTATCCATAGACAGTTGGAATTATGTATTTTTTCTGAAATTGCTATGAAAAAAATCATAATCAATCTTCTGCTTTTTTAACATTTTCTAAAAAGTTGCCGATAAATATGGTAATGTAAAATCTATGTAAACTATTATTTGGAGGAACTTATGATTCATGTCGTGGAGAGTAGATTAAAACAGATACAATATATTGGTATTACTGATGATGATTTGGCTTTATTGCATCATTATCAGGGACTATTCCAATCTATTGTGAACGAGGTCGTGGATCGGTTTTATGAACATGTAGAAAAGGTTCCGCATCTCATGTCGATTATTTCCAAATGGTCAAATATTGAACGGCTAAAACAAACACAACGTGAATACTGGCTTTCTCTCGCAGATGGAAAAATAGATGATCCGTTTATCGAACACCGTCTTTTTGTGGGGCAGGTACATTCCCGAATCGGATTGTCTTCCGATTATTATTTGGGCACATACATTGCTTATCTTGATATTGCAGTAGACATTTTAAAGCGTTCGGGGATAGAGGACTGGTATTCTATTGTGCACGCTCTTTCCAAAATGTTCAACCTGGATTCCCAGCTTGTACTGGAAGCTTATCATGAAAAAGAAAAGGAACAAATCAACGACCTGGCCGACGAACAAACGCAGGTGCTGACCGTTGTGTCCCGAATTGCGCAAAATTTGACCGGGATGATTGCTGAGCTTAGGGAAAATACGGATAATATCGCGGAGAGTGCCTGCAACACTGCTTCTTCGCAGGAACAAACGGAGGAACTGGTACAGCATTTGAGTGACGAGATTAAACATATTGAGCAGATGAGCGGTACAATCCGGGAACTGTCCGATCAGACTCACCTGCTGGGACTGAATGCGGCGATTGAGGCAGCCCATGCGCAGGAAGCAGGACGCGGGTTTCAAATTGTGGCACAGGAGGTACGAAAGCTTGCATCTAATTCAAAGCAAGCACAGGAGCAAATTCAGCGCAAGGTGCTGGATATTGCCCGTATGCTTGACAGTGTGCAATCCGAAACCGCTGCAACAACAGCCAGTGCCCGGCAACAGGCCTCCAGCTCAGAGGAATTGGCTTCGTTCACAAAGCTGATCGAAAACATGGTGAAGGAATTGGAAATGCTGCAACATTCCTCGGAAATGCTAAAGGTGTAAGATGTGGCTTGAAGGCTAACCTTACGTTGGAGGCTTCACTGCTATAACGATTCAGTCATAGACTTTTTCCATTCTATATGAGCCGCAAGTACTCTTTTCCATAACTCGTCCCGTTCCTGGTGACTGTAGTTAACGAGCGGCTCGCCAAATACATCTGCCAACACTTCCAGCCACTGCGATTTCTGATCCAGCTCTATTTTTTCCAAACCGTTTAGCCCGCGCTTTTTCCAAATACATCCTCTGAGTTCATTCGCCTCTAATGCTTGCCTTTGCCGAATCAGAAATAGGTTAAACCATGGAGATTCCGCTGAGCGGCTATAGAAATGATGTTTCGGCATGAATTCTTCCAAATCCTGAACAACCGCTGGAGCAAAATCAACGCCAACAAATGAAGCAAGCGAGTCATGCTCTAACCGCCAACCTTTTGTAACAACCCCGGATTCCATGACTTTATAATGAAGAGGAGCCTGTTCATAAGTTCCCATACGGAGTGGAAGAGGCTCATATGGCATATCGCCCAGCCCGACATCAACAATCCATACTTCATCTTCATGATGCTCATTTAGCAAGTTCACTGTTAGTCCAAGATGAAATGAATTAATGCGTGGTTCAGTTCCCAGAGGTTGTACCCCGGCACGATGCAGAGAAACTTTGTACCCTAGTGAATATAGTAGTGCACTAAAGGCACCATTCAGATGAAAACAATAACCACTTCTCCCATGTAGAATGAGTTGAATGGATTCTTGAAAACCAATGGCTGCCGGCTTCCTTGCATAAATGTCCAATGTTTGCCATGAAAGATGTTTTACATGAGCCTTATGCAGCTCAACTAAATAGGGAAGGGTAGGAGGTTGAATTTCGGGAATTCCGATTCTGTTTAAATAAGCTTTTATTTCTTCTTTTGTCATGGTGTACATGTACAGTCACCTCTATTGTTGTTAGTTTCCCAGATTCTCTTCTCGAAACCATTGAGCATTGAGTCTTAGCATCATTGTAGAAGGGGGAAGTGCTGTTTACAATGCTATACATTTTTGATTGTACCGGTACAGTTAGCAAATCGATTGGCTTTAGCGGCATGCGCTTTTCCTGTAGTTGTTGTCAGAACACAAAAAAACAGACCGTTTCATCGGGTCTGTTTTTTTGTTTAGTTCCAAGCTGACCGATTATAATAGTGATCTGAGTTCACGTCGGTATTTGTTCAAATGAACGAACGAGGGAATGACTCGTTTGGCAGAACGGAAGCCGCCTATTCTGATATTGCGGACCACATGATAGGGAGAGATCAATAGTGCGTGAAGCAGATGCAAATCATGGGTGCTCAATGGACGATATCGTTGATAGTAATCTATCGCGCGCAGCATCTTTGTCCCATTCCAAAGACAATTCCGATGAAGAAGATGGGAGAGATCTTTCATCCTTACATGTAGGGAGCAATTTTCAAAGTCGATCAAATGGATTTTGAGCTGTTTGTCTTTAATCAGATTGGGATAATTATAGTCGCCGTGTATAAATGCGGCGGCTTTTTGCTCCCGAGCAATGGCTTCTCTAACTTTGGGCTGCTGTAGACGATGGGACACTTCTTCACAAAGTGCTACGAGATGTGCTGTGCCTCTGTATGGGATGAGGCGTTTTTTGTATCCAGCTATTTCATCGCTCAAGCCTTCATAACGGATTCTGGATGGCGGAGCTTCAGTGATAGGAAAGCCCATGGCACTGGAATGGAATTTGGCTAAAGTAGCAATTCCCTTTTTGAAGTCTATTCTTTTTGTGAATTCTGGTCTGAGTCCATGAACCCAATTGGTTAATGTATACGAAACACCTTCATAGGTCATGTAAGCCGTTTGTTGTACTGTTGGATAGACCTTTTGGCTGCGTGTAAACCCGCGCTCATCCAGGTAGGACAAGACACGTGTAATAAAACGGATCTCTTCTTCCGGGAATTTGTAGGGTTTTAAGCAATAAGTCGTATTAGCGGTCTCAATCTTGTGAATGTCCTTCATTTGACGGGTACGCTGAATTTTGATTCCATACATCTGCTCAACGTTCGATAAAATCGACATTTTGCTCCTCACTTTCTTTTATACATGAGCCCACTCCTGCAAAATATGGATGATTTGTAATCGAAGAGGCCACGACTGATCCCAATGGTCCAGGATTTCACGATCTCTTGAACGGTGCGGGTGTCGGGAAGCATGCCAGGCTTCTCGTGGTAGTTTATATAAAGCCGTAACAATCTTCCGTTCAGTTCGGCTTAGTGGCTTGCGTTTTTGGTATCCCTTCAGCAAGGATTGCACAAATTCAGGATTGAATTGAGTCGTATTCATAAGGGCCTTTGCCAAATCAGCATAGACTGAGCCGATCTTAACCCGATCCCAATCAATGATTTTGAGATGACCACCATCCGAAATAATGACATTTGGGGTAGTGATATCACTGTGTATCAAGGAGGGGTGCCGATGTTCCATCCGAAGCAGCCTTATGATAGATGCATCCTGCAAATCCTTCCATGCTCGCCTGGATAAACGTTTGCAGTTTTCGCCGTGAGCATTGTACCAGTTGCGGTACGTTTTATCATGGCGACTGTTTTTTATCATTTTTCTTTGAAAAAGACGATCCTGGTTTTTCCATATCCGCAATTGTTGAATGGTCGGAGGGGATTTTCCTTTATCCATCCGATGCAAGCCGGTGGAGGTGGCGTGAAGTGTGGCAAGTGCCCGCCCCAGTTTTTCGAAATCTTCAGCGGTCTCCAGTCCCCGTCCTTTGACCCACTGGCTTACATAAAATGGCGTTCCTTGATATAGAGTCCATAACTTGCCGGAATGAATGGGGAGCCATGCGGGCATATAGGTATACTTTCTCTTTTTCAAAAGCCTTATATGGCTCGCAGCTCGTTCCATCTGTTGAATCGTATTTGAACGGACCATCTTTGTACGACTAAAGGGTTTTAATGCATAAGTTCCTTTTTTCGTTTTCACCTGGATCACTGCATTTTTTCGGTATAATGATGAGACTAAGCTTGATTTTAATGGAATCAGGCCGAAACGACGGGTGATTTTGCGAATCTGTGCTTTAGTATAGGATTTCGCCATAAGAACCTCACTTGACTTTGAATTGAAGAACAAGGTAATCCTCTGTTAGTTATCAGTCTATTCATGAAGAAATAATAGGTGCAGTTTTATGGAGCCATCTTCGTTCTTTTCCTGTGTCACATGGGTCAAAAAAACGGAGCAGCGAAAGTTCGCTGCTCCGTTTTAATTAACTCTGTATTTAGTTACCCTGATTATGACCTGGGTGATTAATATTCGTTGTCATCATCATCTTCGTCTGTATCCACGATTGCGCCAGATGATGCATGGATTTCAAGCTCAACGGTTCCTTCGTTGGTGAGTACCTTTACCTCGTAGATGAACTGTCCATCTTCCTTATCCAATTTAGAAGACAAAAGGGTACTCCCGGGCACGTGTTTAAGCGCAATTTGCCCAGCCTGCTTTTCAGTCAGGGTGATGTGATTTGGCTTGTTAAGGATGGACTCGTCATTCGAGTCATGATCAAGCTCAGAATGGGAACGGATGGTTTCCCCAGTATAAGCATCAACATCTATATCCCAATCTCTATCTCCTTGTTGGAGATCCACCTCATAGTAGACCTTTCCGTTTTTGCGCTCCAGTTCGACATCTTCAACTTGTGCATTATTCCCCACAGCTTTCTTGGCAATGTTGGCAGCGGCGGTCGCTCCAATAAGACCCGTAGGTTTAGCGGCCCATACGGCACTCGCTGAGACACCCGTAACCGTAACTCCAAGCAGAACCGTGGCTGCCATAATTCCTAATGTATAATTTTTTTTCATTACATCATTCCTCCTTGTGCTATAAGCATGAATACAGCTTATCTCTTGAACATGAGAGGAACATAATAGAATCATGAGAAAACCATGAGAAACATGAGCTAAGATGATCGTCAAATCGTCATGATTCGTCGTGCGCCTGTTTTTCTTTTTCCCAAGTTATAGAGTCAATAGAGCCCGATACTGCATTGACCTGTACTACTGCTTCACGCCCATCTTTTACCTCAACCTCAACCAGATAGTAGAGGCCTTTGTCGTTGCGATGAAGCTCAATATCATCGGATGTTCCGTTAACTGCTTGGGCAGCAAGCTTGGCTGCTTCTTTCTCCGTAATGACGAGAGAGGCTGGGTCAGGTTTATTAGTTGGATTCGATGTGTCTCTGGTTGGTGAGGTACCGGGCTTGTGGTCCTGGGGCTCCTGCTTCGCATCTGTATAAGCCTGTGTCCGCTTAATAGAGTCGATGACACCGTCATAGGCATTGGCTCTTATATCGTATTTCCCTTTGGCGCGTTCCAGCCTGATCAGATAAAAATCACCCAAGCGTTGCGTTTCAAGCACCTCACCGGGATACTGATGCAAAACGGATTGGATGACGGCCTTTTCTTCCAATGGAGAAGCTGCTAACGACCGTGCCCAAGGCCACTGTAAAAGGCAAATTGTAATCAACACAGCCGCCAGCGTACCTCCAATCATCCACACATAGATAGCTTTCATCGGTATTCCCACCTTTGACTTATTATTTTGGAACGGTAGGGAGGATGATCGTTGCAGTTGTTCCGCTTCCCTCTACACTTTCTAGCCCAATTTGAGCATGTATAGCTTGTGCAATTCCTGTAGCCAATGATAAGCCTAGCCCAGCCCCACCTTCCTCGCGGCTTCTGGCTTCATCCACACGATAGAAACGGTCGAATACTTTAGATAACTTTTCTTCCGGGATTCCAATTCCTTGATCTGTGATTTTTATGCAGGGTTGAGTTGTGCCGTCCACGGTATCAATCATCAGGTGTATCGGCTCGTCACTGTATTTGCGTGCATTATCCAAAAAGATAAATAGGAGCTGCTTCAGCTTATTTTCATCGGTATAGCCAATGCATTCTGTCTGAACATCCAGTTGAATTTGTCGGGCGAACGCATTTTCAAATGTAGTCTTTAATTCTGTCGCTATTCTGGTCAGGCGTACAGGCTCCAGCACGACATTCCACTGTTCTTCGTTTCTGGCCAACAAAAGAAGCTGCTCTGCCATGTCCTTCATTCGGATCGCCTCGGAATGGATCGCTTCAACGGATTCGGCAAAAATCTTGGGATGCTGCAACCCCCGCCGTTTGAGCAGGCTGGCATAACTTTCAATAATGGTGAGCGGCGTCTTCAATTCATGGGACGCATTAGATACGAATTGTTCTTGCCTGACGAAATTTCGCTCCAGCAGTTCAATCATGTCATTAAATGTTTCACCCATTTCGACCAGTTCGTCGCGTGATGATGAATGGAGCGGAAGACGTTTAAATTTCCCGCTGCGCTGAATTTCTTTCATCGTGCTAATCATAGATGTAATGGGACGTGTAATCAGTCTGCCGAGCAGTCTTCCCGATACCACGACAGGAATGAGCGCAATGCCAGTGACAGCAACAAGTACGATTCTGAGTACCTGTAGCGTCTGCATCGTCGGTTGCAGACTTTCGGTCACCTGGAGATTGACAACCTCGCCATTGGTCCAAATCATGGGGAGCGATACAAGAATGTAACGGTTGCTTTCATAGGTAATGATGCGAACCTGCCGTGTTTCATCAAAAACGCCCTTCATCAAGCTAAGAGATTGCTCGGAAGAAGAGGTGATAGGGGGAAGAAAGTCGCCTTCTGGTTTCATTAGCCGAAGCATGCCATCCAGCGGTACATAGGCTCGGAGAAGATCCTCAGCGGCTACGGATACCGGAGCACGTTGAATCCCACGAATCATGTTCTCTGCTGCGGCCTCTACCTGGTCTTTTCGACTGTCTATCGAAAGTTGGCTGAATAGGAAATAGACTGAGAAATGAATGGCCACAAGTAAAATCCCGAATAATAACGAGGTATACGTATGGATTTTGTTTTGTAGCTTCATAAGGATTCCTTCAGAACATAACCAATTCCGCGTACAGTATGGATCAGCTCAGGGAGCTGGCGCGTAGGGTCGATTTTATTGCGCACGTAGCGAATATACACATCGACCACATTGGTATCGCCCATATAATCTATGCCCCATACATTCTCCAGTAATTGTTCACGGCTAAGTACCTGCCGCTGATGTCTGAGTAAATGAACGAGCAAGTCAAACTCTCGCGGTGTAAGCTCAATGTTGTGCTCTCCTCGAAGAACTTCACGAGTACCTTCATGGAGACGTAAATCCCCGGCACTAAGCCATTGATCTACCACTTGTGGAGCCATGTCTTTCGTTGCACCCACTCTGAGTGCGGCCCGTACACGTGCAAGCAGCTCTTCGATCACAAACGGTTTGGTAACATAATCATTGGCTCCCAAATCGAGTCCCTCGACCTTATCTGCAATGGAACTTTTAGCCGTCAGCAAAATGACAGGAACGTTCGCATCATGCTTACGAATCCTCCGAAGTAGCTCGATGCCATTGAGACCGGGAATCATAATATCCAGCAATACTAGATCCCAATTGCCTTTGCAATACGTCTCCAACCCATCAATTCCGTTTTTTTCTTTACATACTTGATAGCCTTCAAATTGAAGCTCGATCTCTAGAAGCCGGGCAATCTTCTCTTCGTCTTCTACGATCAAAATAGAATGTTTCATGATCATGCCCTCCTGTAGGCGAATAGCCGATACGGAAGTATTTTAGCATATACGGACAGGTAAGACACTTCAAAGCGCAAGGCAGTGAGGGAAGAGACGTTTATACTGCGTCATATTTCCTTGACATTAAAAAGGGACAAAGTGTAACGATAGCGCTATGGAAAGTTGCAGTAACATAAGTTCAGGCCGCGGGCTTGCCCTTTGTCGCCAGGAGCGTAAAATAAAATGAAGCGAGAGCAGGGAGGGCAGGACATGGATAAAAAAATACTGATAGCGGACGATGAGGCGAGCATTCGAAATGCGCTGGCTTATGCGTTAAAGCGAGAGGGTTTTTTGGTGGAAACCGCCGTTGATGGGGAGGACGCCTTGGAAAAAGTACGTTTGTTCCATCCGGATGTGCTCATACTGGATGTGATGATGCCCAAACTGGGTGGATATGAGGTGTGCCGCCGTTTGGAAAGTCGGAAGGGCATCGGTATTTTACTGCTGACGGCCAAAAACGATATCGTTGATAAGGTGCTCGGACTGGAGCTGGGTGCGGACGATTTTATGAGCAAACCGTTTGATCTGAGGGAACTGCTCGCTCGTATTAAAGCATTGGTACGGAGACTGGAGCGAGAAGGAGCACCTGCCCCTGAAGGAACAGAAATGGTACTCGGCCCATTACGGGTACGTCCGTCCAGCCGAACAGCTGAACTTGGATCCATAGCGCTGGATCTGACCCCCAAGGAGTTTGATGTGCTGGCGCTGTTGGTATCTCATGCCGGAAGGGTGTATACACGGGACGAGCTGCTGGAGCAGGTATGGAGCTTCGATTATGTGGGCGGAACGCGGACGGTGGATATTCATATCCAGCGTTTGCGCAAGAAGCTTGAGCCGCATCAGGCGATATTGCAGACCGTGTATGGTATCGGCTATAAGGCAGAGAAAATGACGTGAACGAACATCATTCACTCCATCAGCAAGGAAACTTGCGGTCCACCGACCAGCAGAAGCGCAAATGCAAACCTACAGGCTTGAGCCTGCGTTGGAAATTTCCGCTGGTACTTGCGGCTTTGCTGCTGTTTACTGTCGGTGTGCTGAGCTGGCTCGTGCTTACTGGTATTCGCGCTAACCAGACAGATCAAATGGAACGCAGCTTAAAGCGTCAGGCCGAAATTGTAGAAATGCGTGTAAAACAGTCTTACCTGTTGGGAGTGCGCCAATCACCGGAAGACTTTATGAAGAAGCAGGGACCTCAACTCGCAGTGGAACTGGGCGTATCCAGTAATATGCGCGTTATTTTATATGATGGTCAAGGGCATGAGGTTGGCAATTCTCTACCGCTGGCTTTTAGAACAGATGTCAGCCAGGCGCTCTCCTATGCGATCCAAGGCAAAATTGCATACATTACGGAAGGAAGCGCAATCACTTATTTGGCTCCGCTTCAAGGTCCGGACGGCTTACTGGGAGTGGTACAGCTTCACAGCTCAACAGAAGCGCAGCAGCAGTTCTACCGGGCCATTGCCCACTTGTTTCTATGGACGGGGGGTGCGGTGCTGGTATTGAGCTTTATCTTGGGTTTAGGCTATGTCAGCCGCCAGACGAGGGACATCGGAAGACTGACTCGTGCTTCTGAACAGATATCGGCAGGGCATTATCCGGAAGCCAGACTGCTGCGGCGGCAGGATGAGCTGGGAAGACTGGATGAAGGAATGCTCCAGATGAGCCATGTGATCCGGGAGAGCATTACCGCGCTGGAAAACGAAAAGCTTCGGCTGGAAGAAGCGGTTCAGCGTTTGAGAGAGCTAGAGCAGCAGCAAAAATCTTTTATTGGAAATATCAGTCATGAACTAAAGACTCCGTTAACCTCTATTCAAGCTTATGCTGATTTACTGGATATGTATGGGGATGATCCTGAACTGGTGCGTGAAGCGAGAGAAAGCATCAGTAAGGAAACAAAACGGTTGTACGAGCTTGTCGAGGACTCGCTGCGGCTATCTGTGCTGGATAAATATGATTTTGAATTGCATACGGAGGCTGTGGAATTGCATTCGTTACTGGAAGATGCAGGGAGCCGTATTCGAGGAAAAGCAGCAGCGCGTAGACTGAATTTTTCGATAGATACCGTTCCTGCCCAGGTGTGGGGAGACCCTAAGCATCTGATGCATATTGTACTAAATTTGCTGGATAATGCAGTAAAGTATAATCAAGACGGTGGATGGATTACGTTATCGAATCGGGTAGAACAGGACACTGTGATTGTGTATGTACGCAATTCCGGTCCGTGGATTCCTAGGGAGCAATGGGACATGATTTTTGAGCCGTTTGCTACTTTAAGTCGTGATCGATCTCGTCAGGACAGCGGTACGGGACTCGGTCTTCCTCTGGCGCGCAGACTGGCGGAGCGCATGGGGGGAGAGTTGCAGCTTACAGCTTCAGACCATAGTGGGTTGGAAAATGGAAACGGCCATACGAATGTAAGTGGTAATGAATTTTCGCTTAGACTTCCCCTCTTGGTTCACGATAGCTCCCTGTAAACGGCCGATTGTTAGCACAGGGCTAGAATGGTGTCTTGTTTACAACTTGGAAACAATTCGATGTATTCATGAGATGTTCGGGCATTAAACTGGGGGTATCGTTAACAAGGAGGCCGTTGTACATGATAAAGAAAAACATAGACAGCTATGGGCAAAAGAACGGTTCCTCTCATCGCGAAGATTCCCGTACAAGAATTTTCAGACAGAAAGCCACGGGGCTGCTTATGATCGGCTTAATCGCCGTGGGATTGCTCAGCGGTTGCGGCATGAAGAGCGCAGGAGAGACAAATCCAGCATTCGGTATGAAACCGGGCCAACAGCTTACTGTGATTGACACGGATGCGGCTCAGAAGCAAGTAACGGATGAGCTGGTAGTATCGTCTATCGACAGGCTGGGGGATGTCTACGCGAGGTCTTGGCTGAGCGACGAAGAGCTGATTGTGGAGCGTAAAACCCAGCTGTGGATTCATAATGTAGAGACAGACAAGGAGCGGATTTTAACACCAGGTCGTAAAGCTCCACAGTTACTTGCTGTGGTATCACCGGATCAGCGCCATGTCTTCTTTACTGAAGGTAGCCCCAACAGCAAATATGATATTCAGGGCTACATTTTGGAACTAAGCAGTGGTAAGGTTACATCGATTGGCAAGCTGGATATGACTAATGAAGTGAGTTGGAGCGATGAGAATCATCTCATTACAGGCACACCGGATGGTAAAATCCAGCTGATTGGTCTCGACGGCAAAGCTGAAGAATTGAGTTTTCAAGATCCGAATCGCTCTGAGTTGATTTCTCATGTCGAAAAAGTGGGTAACGTCATATTTTATACAGGCAGTGATAAACAAGGGTATCCGGTGCTGAATCGGTTCACCCTCAATCATCCTCAGGCTGTGACCATTGCAGAGGGTGTCATGTCCTTTGCCGTGTCGCCTGATGGTAAATCTTTTGCCATTGAAAAACGGAAATGGAATACATCCGAACCAGCCCGTATGATCATTTTGGATGAACAGGGCAAAGAGAAAGGAATCGTCGGTCAAGGCACTTTAATGAGTCGTGGAAGCTGGTCCAGCGACGGGTCCAAGCTTGCTTATTCCATTTATGATGAGGATCAGCAAGGCATGAGAGGGCTGTATGTGTTTGACCAGTCCACGGGTAAAACCACTCCGGTTACGACCGATATCCAATCCTATGACAGCCCAACGGTATGGAGCCCATCCGCCCGGTTTTTATCCATGTACCAGAACATCTCGGAAGGTGGAAAACAGCTCAATCAAAGCTACATCGTCGAATTTAAGAGGAAGTAGTTTCTGGACCCAGTCGTACACGAGGCTCATCGTTGACAAGGAAATCATACCAGCGGTTGCGAAACCGAACCTGAGGTCCATCAGCGGGGACGTGTGCCTCCATTCGCAGCGCTTCTGGGATTGGACGCGGATGCTGGCTTTCCACCACGGCCCGATCCTCTTCCAGCACCTTGCCACTGTATCTGGAAAAAATGTGGCTCATGCCCGGTACAAATCTGGCAAAATTACGTCCAGCCAGTCCGTAGATGGCAGTTAACTCTTGCTCAATCGGAGTGAAGGTGACGAAATTAATAAACTTGCTGCGTCCTTCTTTTACGGGAGTCAAAATCCATTGCTGTGGAAAGGTATATTGTAATAAACCTTTCCCGTTTTTCACTCGAATATGATTGTCATCTGCTTCAAACTCGATATGAATGTCGGTGGAGGATTTTTTACCGATCGTTTTGTTATGGACAATTGGCAAATGAGCGACATCCAGCACGCTCTCCACAACTCTCGTCAGATGTGCCTTCCACACGGAATCGTAGGGAGACAAAATGAGAGAGGGGTCCTCCAGCTCGGGAAAAATCTCCAGAGGAGGGGGGGATGTGGATGTTCCCAACCCTGAGTTTATCTCAGACTTTGAGCCAACGGCCTGAGGATATACCCACAGCAGACCGGCTTTTTCAATCACGGGATAGGCATAGGTATGAGCAAATTCAGGAATAGCCCGTCCCGGATGTGCCGGAATATCCACACACTGCCCACTCTCATCGAAAGACCATGCATGATATGGACATGTGATGTGCCCGTTTTGACAATAGCCGAGCGACAAATCAGCTCCTCGGTGCGGGCAATAAGCATGGATGGCATGTACCTGACGATGATCATCACGGTACAGGACAATATCTTTGCCAAGCAGTCGCTTTTTAAGCGGTTTATTCTTTAGTTCCTTGGACCAGCCAACGGCATACCAGGCGATCGGGAATACCTGCTGATCACTTTCACGAACTTCACGAAAGCTGGGATGGGTGTTCATCTATATCAGCGCTCCTCGTTCTGCTTCTCAATTATGACCCGTGGGTCATTTATTATATTAGTATAATACACCCCTGATCCAAAACGAAACAGGTGTCCTGAAATTGGCAAGAAACGAAGGTCGCTTAAGGTTGTATGAAATAGTAAAAAAAGGTGCATATCCTTTTAGGAATGCCCCTTTTTTAAATTAGGCTGGCTATTTGATTTTGCATGACTATACAAACTTACGATGATGCTTCTTACCGTCATATGAGAATAAGGCGAGCTTACCCTCAATCATCGTTTCCAAATGAACGGTGCGCCCCCACAGCTGATATACATACGGAAGCGTGCGCTCCATATATTTTAAATCTAGCTCAATGCCTTCGTACTGGTGCTTGAGCTTCAACTCGCCCGTATGCAGGTAATCTCCATCCTCGACGACGATATAAGGGGAGCCTCCATTCACACGTGAAAACACGAGCTGATCCCGTATGTTTTCCCAGGATTTATCGGTAATTTTCCAATCAGGTCCTCGTTTCTCAAACACGTACAGATCCAAATCCTCTGTCAGCTTCTTGGTCATGTAATTGCGTATAAAAGAGGTGTCTGAGTCAAACTCTCGCACCTCGAACATTTTAGCTCGACCCTCGCCCGGTTTGCGCCCTTGTCGCTCTTGCTCCTCACGGGTTGGGTTATCCCAACGTTTTTCAATATCCTCAAATATTTTCAGTCCCAAATAGTACGGGTTCAGGCTTTGCTTGGAAGGCTGTACGACAGAAGCGTTCAGCATCGCAAATTCAACGGTTTCCTCCCCGGTCAAATCCAGTTCCCTGACAATCCGCTGGTGCCAATAGGAGGCCCAGCCTTCATTCATGATTTTGGTCTCCATTTGGGGCCAGAAATATAGCATTTCGTCCCGCAGCATCGTCATAATATCTCGCTGCCAGTCCTCCAGTACCTCGGAGAATTCCTGAATAAACCAGACGATATCTTTTTCAGGTTCCGGTGGGAACTGGCGTACCTTAATACCCTCGGTCTCGGCCGAATCATGCTGCTTTACTGTGTCCAGTGACCACAGATCATCGTAAGGTCCGATGGGACGCTGGTGTTTTTTGGGTTCTTTTTGCTCCTTGATTTTGAGTTCCATATAGCGCTGTTTATCCAGATGCCTTGGTTTGATAAGCTGTGGGTCTACATGCTCCTGTATCGCCAGTACAGAGTCAATGAAGGATTCAACAGTCTTTGAACCATATTCCATTTCATAGCTGTTGATTCGATCTGCTGTGGCCGACATACTCTCCACCATATTGCGATTAGAAGCTGAAAAGCGGGCGTTGTGTTTGAAAAAATCACAGTGTGCCAGTACATGAGCGACAATTAGTTTATTTTGCACCAAAGAATTTCCTTCCAGCAGGAAGGCATAGCAGGGATTGGAGTTAATGACCAGCTCATAAATTTTGCTCAATCCAAAATCGTACTGCATTTTCATCTTGTGAAACGTTTTTCCAAAACTCCAGTGGCTGAAGCGCGTGGGCATACCATAGGCTCCGAACGTATATACAATATCCGCCGGACAAATCTCATATCGCATCGGGTAGTAGTCGAGCCCGAATCCATCGGCAATCTCCATAATTTCTGATATCGCATATTCTAGCTCCTTCTGGTCGGTGCTCATCCCACCGTTCCCCCTTCCCGTTTGCGAAAAAAGGTGCGTAAGGCTTGGTATACCTCACCTTTTTCCTTGATGACATAGTACATAAACTGATCCTTTTTAATATTCTTGTAGGCTGACATCAGCGTGCTGCTGCGATTATATTGATTCACTTCGCCATAGCCGAACATATTGCTCCGCTTTATAAGTTCCTCGATTAGCTTCACGCACCGCTCATTGTCTGAGGTCAGGTTATCGCCATCCGAGAAATGGAAGGGATAAATATTGTAGCTGGAAGGAGGATATCGTTTGTCGATAATCTCTAGTGCTTTCAAATAAGCGGAAGAGCAGATCGTGCCGCCACTTTCTCCGCGGGTAAAAAATTCTTCTTCCGTAACCTCTTTAGCCTCGGTATGATGCGCGAGAAAGACAATTTCCACCTTTTCATACTGACGGCGCAAAAAGCGGGTCATCCAGAAAAAGAAGCTGCGAGCACAATATTTTTCAAAAGCGCCCATTGAGCCTGAGGTGTCCATCATGGCTATAATGACCGCGTTGGATTGGGGAATGGTCTTCTCTTCCCATGTCTTGTAACGAAGATCGTCCGGACTAATATGATGAATGCCGGGCTTCCCTTCACGGGCGTTGCGACGTAGATTTTCGAGAATGGTTCGTTTCTTGTCAATGTTCGCTTGCATGCCTTTTTTACGTATATCATTGAACACGATAGATTCAACCTCAATTTGATCCTTGTCTTTTTGCTGTAAATTCGGCAATTCCATTTCCTCGAACAGCATATCTTCCAGCTCTTCTATGCTGACTTCCGTTTCCATAATATCGTGTCCCGGCTGGTCGCCGGCTTTCTCACCTTTACCAGGCTTCTGGGAGGCAGAATCACGCCCGATGACATCTCCCACCTGACTATCTCCATCCCCTTGGCCTACATGCTTTTGCTTTTGATAGTTATAAATGAAGCGATATTCATCCAGGCTGCGAATCGGCACTTTAATAATCTGTTGACCGTCCGACATAATAATATTTTCTTCCGTTATCAGATCGGGTAGATTTTGCTTAATGACATCTTTGACCTTCTGCTGATGACGTTGCTGGTCCTGGTACCCTTTGCGATGCAGCGACCAATCTTCGCGGGATACGACGAATGAATATGGCTGGCGTGGTTCCGGCATTATTAGGCACCCCCCAAGTGGATACACGGCACAGTTTGGCCTTGTTGGTTATTAAGTATATTCACGGGGATGAACGATATGTGATGGAACTCGATTTAAATTCTGCCCGTTTGCTTTTATAATGAAAGTAAAAAATGTAAAAAAAGAATGGAGAACCTTGGGTTATGGAAGAAATTGCAGTACTTATAGTAGACGATGAGCAGGGGTTGCGGGATATGCTGACAACGGTGTTAAAAAAAGAAGGGTTCCTTCAAGTCAGGCATGCTGCAACGGGGCGGCAAGCGCTGCAAGTCGTGATGGAATCTCATATAGATGTGATTGTACTTGATGTCATGCTGCCTGATAACGATGGGTTTGAGATATGTCGTCAAATGCGACTATATACCGATGCCCCTATTCTTTTTTTGACGGCAAGAGATACAGACCTAGACAAATTAATGGGGTTCGGTATCGGAGGAGATGACTATATTACCAAACCGTTTAACCCGCTGGAAGTCGTTGCCCGTATGAAGGCTCGAATGAAATATCGGAAAGTTTCGACAGTGGTCATGAAACCGACCTTACGCAGTTTAGATTTTGGATATTTTCGATTGGAACTGGAATCCGGTGTGTTGTATGTGGAGGACAAGCAGGTCGAGTGTCCGGCACGTGAATGGCTGCTGCTGGTATTTTTGTGCAAGCACCCTAACCGTATTTTCAGTGTACGGCAGCTTTACGAGGCGATATGGAGCGAGGCCTTCTTGGGTGATGAGAAGACTGTAGTGATTCATATTTCCCGTTTGCGGAAAAAAATAGAACCTGATCCCAAGCACCCGCAATTTTTAATCAATGTAAGAGGGCTTGGTTATAAAATGATGTCAGTCAAGATGGAGGAGCAAGGATGAACTCTCTGGTTAAGATGTCCTTTCGTTTTATGAAAGTAACGTTGTGCTTTGTACTGGCCTATGTCCTATGTTTTGTTATTTGCACGATCTTATATATTTTTATAAAAAGTATATTTGGAGCATCTCAAAATATAAATATTGATCTCTTCTGGGCAGGACTTGGTATCGTGCAGAGTGTTGTGTTCATAGTTGCTTACGGATGGTATATAGGCAAACCTTTGGTGTATGTAATCAAATGGATTGGAAATATTGCGACAGGGGAATTCCAAGCGCCGCTAAGTGAACTGGAACTGCCGGAGGGCAAAAAAAATCAGAAAAATAGTTATAAACCTCCGTATCAATTGTATAAAGAAGTTTTTGAACAAATGAACATCTTATCGGCTCAATTGCGCAGCAATGAGGAAGAGAGAGTGGAATTAGAGAAACGAAAACAGCAGTGGGTAGCAGGTGTAAGCCATGATCTCAAAACACCATTATCTTATATTGAAGGATATGCGGCTATGCTAACTGCTCAAGAGTATGACTGGTCTGATGAAGAAAGAAGAAGCTTTAGTATGGGTATCAGTGAGAAAGTGACGGAAATGAAGCAGTTGATTCAGGATTTGAATGCTTCTATGCAGCTTAAGGAAGGTCCATTGCCAATCCAATTGGAGAAGGAGGACATTGTGGAGTTTCTCCGTAGTACAGTCATAGATATCGCTAACCATCCTTCAGCCGAGCAATACGAATTTTCTTTTACGTCAATGGACGCGGCATGTATTATGCCCTTCGATAGTAAATTATTAGGCAGAGCGCTGCAGAATTTTTTGATTAACGCAATCATTCATAATCCTCCAGGTACACACGTTTCCATGGAAGTAAACAAAGCGAACGATAAGCTTCATATTTCTATCGAAGATGACGGAATAGGAATGAATTCCAATGAGTTCATACAGGCATCTCACTCCCAAGGGCATGGAATACCTATTGCTAAAAGCTTTATTGAAGTGCACAACGGAACGCTTCATATCCTTCCAGGCAGTAAAGCGGGCACAAGGATGGAGATTTCACTGCCGCTAAACATCTAACTTTTTAACATCTAACCCCACATTTTGCTGTTTGCTCGGTTTTTTTGCCTGCTGTTTAGGGACTGTTTACCTGATGTTAACTTTACTACAGTAAACTGTATATAACTTAAACTTCAGCATTAGAAATCGAGAGGAGATCAGGAAATGTCTGCATATGTAATACATACACAGCAGCTAACTAGGCGTTTTGGAAAGCGGGAATTTGTAAAACGAATAAATCTTCAGGTACCTGGTCAGCAAATTTATGGATTTTTAGGACCTAATGGGGCAGGTAAAACAACCACGATTCGTATGCTACTTGGGCTGATTAAATCCACATCCGGAGAAATTGAGATTTTCGGGAAAAAGCTGAAGAATCAGCGTATGGAAATATTGAAGGATGTGGGTTCCTTGGTTGAATCACCTGCCTATTATGCCCATTTATCCGCATATCGAAATTTGGAAATCGTTACAACGATGCGTGGACTGCCGACCCGAAGAATTCATGAAGTGCTGGATTTAGTGAGATTAAGCAAGGATGCGTATCGTCCGGTAAAGGGATATTCCTTGGGGATGCGACAAAGACTGGGGATTGCTATGGCGCTTATTGCGAATCCCAAATTATTGATACTTGATGAACCGACGAATGGTTTGGACCCATCTGGTATTCAGGAAATTCGGGAGTTAATTATGAGCCTTCCTGGCGCTTACGAAATGACGGTACTGGTTTCGAGTCATTTATTAAGCGAAATTGAGCAGATTGCAACCTATGTAGGAATTATTAATCAGGGTGAAATGATTTTCCAGGGAACGATGAAGGAACTCACCGCCAAAAGCAAGCCTCAATTATTCATTGAAACCCCAGATCCTGTTCTGGCTGCCGGTGCACTGATTCAGCATGGATGGACAGCCGGAGCTGAATCGATTGAACAAAATGAGGTCGTGACCCCTATTGTAGATCGGCAACAATCTTCGGAGATGATCAAGGTGCTTGTGGAACACAATCATCCCATTTATCGGGTCACAGAGAAGAAAAAAACATTGGAGGAGATATTCCTGGAACTGACAGGTAAGGAGCGAAGCTTATGATACTCCGGGTTATAAAGGCAGAGGGGCTTAAGCTGAAGAAAATATGCTGGTGGATTCCTCTTATACAGGGGTGTGTACTTACAGGCATGACTGCTGTGGAATGGTATCTTTACTTTCGGCAAGGACCAGGAGGTGTCTATGCTGGTTTTGCCGTTATGTTTATGTTCCTTTCGTTTGTGATGCTGCTTGGCGGTACACTTTTGGCGAGCATTATGGCCGGTACAGAGCATGATACTCAAACATGGAAGCAGCTTATGGCCATGCCTGTTCCCAGAAGCCATATCTATTTATCCAAAATCGTATGGATCGTGATTCTGCAATTGGGTACCGCCTTGATCACTGTAGCAGGTATGAGCCTCATCTGGGTGTTATATACAAACGAACCCATTCCTTGGCGGATCATGCTGTTACAGCCGATTAATGCAAGCTTGGCTACCCTACCAGTACTTGCAATTCAACTTTGGCTGTCTACACTTTTCACTAATCAGGCATTCCCATTAGCGTTTGGTATATTCGGCTCTATTGCAAGCTTGTTTTTGGCACGCACAAGTATTCTGTGGATTAAAATATTGCCTTGGTCGTACCCTGCCCTATCAAGTCCTCTAATGAAGGAACACATGATTTGGGTAATCGTTGCTTTAAGTGCGGGAGTCATCTTTACGGGACTTGGTACACTACAGTTTACCAAGCATGAATTCAAATAGAGAGGAAAAGATACATGGGCTCTATTTTACGCGTGGAGACAATAAAGCTTCAATGGATCATGGTTTGGATTCTCATTATATTGGATGCGGTCATAAATTCTTTAATGGGAGTCCTGGAACTGAATGATTTGAAGCAGTTTTTTTCGCCCAGTTGGTTAACTTTATATACGTATTCAGCGCAATTTCACTCTATGTTTTTTTATCCGCTCTATTGTGGAATTATCGCTTCTCTTTTGTGTGCGTATGAGCATCGGGATGGGGGATGGAAGATTTTATTAAGCAGCCCGTATCCTCGTCAACAAATTTATTATGCAAAATATATATTGCTCATTCTCATACTGGGTCTGGATCAGCTTATATTTATAGTAGGCTATTTTGTAAGTGGAAATATAGTAGGTGCTCCAGGAGAAATCCCTTGGTCTGTCGTTCTTTCTACCGGTTTGGGAGGGTGGCTTGGGATTTTTCCCCTGGCAGCACTACAGCTTATGCTCTCGATAAAAATTCGGAATTTTGGAGCTTCTCTGGGAATGTCCATTTGTTGTGTGGTTCCTAATATTGTCATAACAGGCTTTCACTCTTCCATAGGTGCGTGGTTTCCTTTTACGATTCCTTATTATATTATGATGCCGCAAACAGCGACTTATGCACCCAGAGTTGAGCCTTATAGTCTCGGACTGATTGTCATTTTTACGTTTTTAGCCTATCTGTATGGTGGAAGAAAGATGTTTGTGAATAGGGACTGGTTGTAGTTAGGATAGCATGAGGATGTAATCCCAACCGATCTCTTTGTTCTCAGAAACACTTAATAAAGCAGCTGCAATCCCAGCAACGCCTTCAAGCATGCCCGCTTTTGTCAGCCAAGTTAAAGAGCCATCTGACCTTGGCTCGGGGTCCAGATATCCAAGTGGGCTATCCATTTGAAAGCGATCAAGCAGACAATTCGTTAACTGTTGAATAAGCGGGAGAAACGCAGGCTCTTTACTATGACACCACATTCGCCAAGAGATGGTAAGTAATCCGGCAAGACCGTGACAGAGTGCAGAAGAGTCCATTTCCCGCTTAGCTATCTCATAGGAGATTGCACCGACACAAGCTTTCACAGCCAATTTTTGCAGATTATCGTTATGGAGAGCCTTTCCGGCAAGAAATAGGGAACAGGCGATGCCGGGTGTACCGTAGCACCATGCTTCTCTTGCTCGTTCCAAATCAAACTGCAAAGAGCCTGTTTCAGCTTCAAATGGAACGACATGAGGCCAGTAGTAGCCGTAGGTATCTTCATATTTATACTTAAGCAACCATTCCGTAATGGTTTCGATCGCTTGATATTGGCCTTTTACTTCAATTCCAGCACTGTAAGCTACAGATAATAAAGCCAACGGTCCAGGAATCCCGTGTGCCATTCCACAATTAAAATTGCCCAGAGGATAGTTACGTTTATCCCGGTCTAAAAATTGAAACTTTTGCGGGGAGTACCACCCTGGGACATAACGATTGTGAATATGTATGGGATGTGTAAGATCGGTAAGAAATTGAAGAATTGGCTCAACAAGAGGAGTACAGATAGGATCGGTTGAGTTCATCAAAATATATCTTCCAATCCCTGAAGCTCCCGAAATGGTGTCAAAGGCTTGCATGGGCATACCTTCGTGAAGGCTTAATTGTTCTGTGTTCGACTGAAGCCATTGCTCTGTAAGAGGCATCATCCATTGATGTATTTGCTGTAAGAAATTACTGTAGTATTTTCCATGATTAGAAGCCTCTCTTACGGACGAAGCGATGCCTGCCCAGCCACTGTAAAGAGAGAGATCGTGAAGACCATTTTTAGCAAGTGAGGATTGGATCTGAGCCATGTTTGAATGTATGGCTCTATTCCAATCATACGAAGGGTCTGAGGCACGCCATTGCGATAGTAAATGAATGTTACCAGGGTAACCATGCGAAAGTGAAGTTTCTCCCCATGGGTGGTACTTTGTTTCTGGCGAAACATTGTGTTCCGCATGGACTGCTGCATAGACGGATTCGGGCTCGCATAGACGTAAAGCAATTTTTTTACTAATATCTCTTGCACGAACTTGGTCGGATTGTTGTATAACAAAACTATCCATTTTCATATGAAAGCCTCCATTATTTTTTTCTTCATTATATTGTCACTAAAATCTAGTGTGTTGTCCTTAAAAATACTAAAAAATAATGAAGGTTTATCTTAAATGTACTCGTTGAAATTAAGACAAATGTAAGAATTATATAAAGTCTAGTTAAGATTATATAACTTATAATAAAATTGTAAAAAATAAAAGGAGGTAACAAGATGAAAAATCAATTTGATCTGGACTTGCAAGTAGCTAAAAATGAGGTTGCTCCAAAAGGAGTTCAACCAGCCAGTGGTATTATCTGTACTCCTTCATGTGCAACAGGTACTTTGAATTGTCAAGTTAGTCTTACCTTCTGCAAAACGTGTTAATAACGAAAATACATGGAAAAAAGGCACGGTTTCTATAACCGTGTCTTTTCCAGTTACGAAAATGAGGGAAGGATTTATGGTTGAAGATTTGAAGGGGAGATCAGTTGAAATCAGTAAGTATATAGCACAAAAGCTAATAGACCTATCATATACAGAAAAGATAGTTAATCATACAAACAACCTTTCACCTTCACGTGGAAATCCCCCTTGGAATCCTGGCTCGCTTGCCGATGGAATTCCGGGTGTGTTTGCGCTGTTGTCCGAATGGGGTTACCTGGAGCCAGATCAAAATTGGGCAGAGCATGTGCATAGTCAGTTACGGTACTTAGATACTAACTCTCTATTATTATTGCCTCGTATTTCTCTTTATTATGGAACAACAGGAGTAGCTTATGGCATATTATTAGCTTCCAATAACAGAGCTAATTATAACAAACTAATCTCTCAGCTTAATAAGTATATTGAAGTAAAGTGGGGGGATTTACCTGTAATTGACACAATTACAGAGTTCAGTAGGCAAATGGATATCATCAATGGGCTGCTCGGAGTGGGCAGATACACTCTGGAGGTTGCTGAAGACAAGACGATGTGTGATCTGTCTCGTCAATTATTAGACACCATTACGCACTTTATACCTGAATATATACATTTGTCGTCAAGGGAAGATTCGGCTTCAATCCATCTAGGTTTGGCGCATGGTATCACCGGAATACTTGCACTGCTTGTCACTGCCCTACAAAAAAAGATCAAAGTTGAAGGACTACATGAGGCTATAAAACATATAGCTGATTTTTTGCTTATTCAAATTCAGGAGGATCAATATGGCTGGTATTGGCCTGTAAACTCTCAAGCGTCTTCAATGAACAAGAGAGAGAAAAAAGTAGGGATGAGAGAAATTGAAGGCTGGTGTCATGGAACCTTTGGAATAGCTTGGACATTATTCAGAGCAGGAATTGAGTGTAGTAATGAAGAATGGAAAAAGATAGCGGAAAAAGCTATGGAATCCATATTTTGCTTAGATGATGAGCTACTAAACGCGCTATCCCCTACTTTCTGTCACGGGTTGGCCGGTTTGCTTCATATGGCTCATAGATTCTATAGCTTAACCGGTAATATAGCAGCCTTACACTTTGCCGATCAGATAGCTTTAAAGTTAGTAAATTTATACGACGAAGAGCTCCCATTTGGATACCGGGATTTGGAGGGGACAACTCATGTTCATAATGTAGGAATACTGCAAGGAGCAACAGGGATTGGGTTAAGTTTGCTGGACTATGGAATTGGGAAAGAACATCCTAAATATTCAGGGAGATGGAGTGAATTGTTTCTAATTTCTTAAGGGCGCTCTACCTTATTGCTTATCTGAAGCATTGGTTTTGGGGGGATTAGATGAAACAAAAATTTATGGTTATATCATCTTTTAGGAAGATTAAGCATTTTTTTGAGACTTTAAGCACTCCAGAAAACATTCGAATCATGTTTTATGATTCGCTTTACCAGGCTCTACCGGAGATTGATGAGCAGTGTATCGGTGTAGCTTTGAATCAGGATCATATAACGCTAGAGGACTTGTCTTACTGGCACACCATTAAAGAAAAATTCACGGTTCCATTTATCTTTCTTTCCTATCATAGTGATGACCAACGGCAATTGGATCTCCTCAAACAACTGTTTTCAATGGCTTCATCTGCATATGGAGTGGAAAGAGAACAGCAGGCTATTAGTTTATCACCCAATGTCATTTTTGATCCTGCTGGAAAGGTTATTTGGAAGCAAGGGCATGAGCATATGCTGACTATGATGGAATTCCGATTATTAATGTATCTTCTAACTGCAAAAGAGTGTGCTTCTACGATTGATCACATTATAGACAGAGTCTGGGGAGTGGATGCTTTTACTACGTCTAATACGGTGTATGTGCACATCCGAAAATTGAGAGAGAAAATAGAAGATGATCCAAGTCATCCAAAAATTCTGGTAACATGTCATGGAATCGGTTACAAGTTGAATATATTTCCTAAAAACTTGGAGGTGGTCAGTTGTGAAGAGACAACTGCATTACACTGATGCGCATAAACTACATAATGAAGTGAGAGATCGGGATGAAAGATGGTTTAGTGCATGTGATTTTTTTCTAATCAGAGCTCCATTACTATCGCTAGACCGATATTTTCAGGTGTTTTCGGATCAAGATGTGGACAGCCAGCTTACTTTGGAGGAAATAACTCGTCGATTAAAGTTGATATCCCAAGAAGCTGTTGTTCAAGAAGCCATATCATTAGCCTCTCCGTCCCTAATGCAGTTTTTACATTACTTGAATGATGGTCATGCTTTGGATGATAAAGGAGAGCTACAAAAGTATGAGAAGACGCTGAATAGCTTTTATCGTTATTTTATTCGGATGACTACCCGAACGACTCCATTTGGGTTATTTTCAGGAGTGGGGCAGGGGATTTGCGGGAAGACTACCGATCTGGATATTGGTAGCTATCCTAAGCATCTGAAGAGAGCTAGACCCGACATGGAATGGATATATAAACTGATTCAAAAAATAGAAGCTGATCCGGCCATATTTAATCAACTAAAGGTTTTCCTAAACAAAACGGTTATGATCAAAGGAAATCGAGCCAAATTACCATTCCGACCTAAGCATGGAGCAGCAGAAGCTGATGATTCGGCAGAAATTTTTAATTCCATTCGGCTTACTGACGTTGTTCGAATGACGTTTGAAGCTGCGGAACATCCAATTCGGGTGATGGAACTGAAAGAAATACTATTAAAGGCATTCCCTGACGCTACTTTGGAAATCATAGCTGATTATTTGCAGCAACTAGTAGAGCAAGAGTTTATTTTGAGCGAGCTTAGACCTCCGTTAATGGATCATTCACCCTTTCATTACATATTCGAAAAAATTAAAAATCTGGACATTTCCGATCCTTGGATTCACATTTTACACGAAATTGATGCTTTGTTACTTCAATATAATCAATGCACGATTGGAGAAGGAGAGAAGGTCTACCGGAAATTATGTGACAAAATGCTGGATATCATTTCTGTAAAAACACCTGTACAAGTTGATGTTAAATTGGATAAAGAAGTAACGCTGCCGAAACATGTGCTTGATGAGGTTTCATTAGGGGCTGAAGTCATGTGCAAATTGTATGCATCCCCCAAAACGGATGAATTGGCTGAATATTTGAATCGTTTCTTGGAAAAGTACGGTGTGTATCAGGAGGTTCCTATTCATGAACTGTTTGATGAGGATTGGGGTCTGGGTATACCGGAAATGTATCGTTCAAATGAAAAAAAATCAATGGGCATGGAGGCATTTAAACGCAACGCTGTTCTCTTTCAATGGGTTTCGAATGTCATTTCTAATCATGAAATAGAACTCGCCCTTACAGATGAACAGTTAGAGCAACTGATGATTTCTGATAACTACGACACTTCCCCAGAATCAATGGAGATCTATTACAGTATATTTGCTGATTCTCCTGAAAAAGTTGATTCTGGAGACTATTCACTTTTACTTGGAGCCAGTGCTGGCTCGAATAGAGCGGGTAAAACCTTTGGACGTTTTCTGGATATGTTTAGTGAGGAGTTTGTACAAAAATTCTCTGAAATATATGATCATCACCGATGCTTTCATCCCGATGCGTTATTGTCAGAGATGGTTTTTATGCCGGAACAGGGGAAAATATCAAATATCTCATTAAGCAAAAATTTAATGGCATATGAGATTGTGTCGGGAACCACCTCTTCTAAAGATGAGGACCATACGCTCTGTATTGATGATTTAGTGGTGGGTGCTACTCATGATCGTTTTTATGTCAAGTCCAGACGTTTGGGTAAGGAAATAATCCCCTTGCAAACACATATGCTGAATTACAAGCTTTCACCACATATTTTCAGATTTCTAACGGATATTACCAATAAAGAGATTGGTACATGGTCTTATTTTGACTGGGGGCCATTAGAGCAGTCCCCTTTTTTGCCAAGACTAGTTTATAAAAAGATCATTATTAGTGCTGCGCAGTGGAAACTGAGCAAAGCTTCATTGAATATTTCAGAATCATGCGAGTCCAAAGAAGGGGAAGAACTTTTCCATATGTGGAGAAAACAATGGAATGTACCGCGCTATGTTTATCTAACGATGGGGGATAATCGCCTTTTATTAGACCTATGTAACCTCTTCCATATCAAAGAATTGCTACATGAGGTGAGCAAGACACGTGAAGGACAGGAACTTCTTCTTACCGAGTGTTTGGGTAATCCCTTCCATACCCCAGTACAGGGGACGGCAGGAAGATATATGGGAGAATTTGTGTTTCCACTAAAGAAGAAAAAAATAAAGGTGAAACCGAGTATCCCTAGTTCACAAAGCCATATGGATTCTCAAAACTTCATTGCTCATCCTCCTTCCAGCATTCATAGAGGCATATTTCCAGGAGGGGAGTGGCTATACCTTAAATTGTACGGAGTCAAGGAAAGAGAGACTGACCTGGTAGGCTTAAGCCTAGGGCATCTCTTAAAACAGCCGGGGTTTAAGGATTGGAGTCGAAAATTTTACTTTTTGCGATACGTTGATCCTGAACATCATATCCGTTTACGTTTTCAGGGAGAGCCCGATAAGCTATGGGCAGCTGGTTTGGCGCAATTAAATCAGTGGGCAGCCGAGTTACGTGAAGAGGGGCTAATAACGAATATGGTCATAGATACATACCATCCTGAATTGGAGAGGTATGGAGGACAGACACTTATGGAGCTGGCAGAACAGGTTTTTGACGTGGATAGTCAATGGGTCATCGCCTATATGAAGGGAATTCGCTCTAATGCTTTCAATCTGGACATAGAGATTGCGGCTGTGATTAACATTATTCATTATCTGAGTGGTTTTGGTTTAACGATTCAGGAGCAAGTGAAATGGCTAGAAGAGAGAATTGATTGCAAGCCTCATATGAAGGCGTTCAGGGATGTCAAAAAAACATTGATTACCGCTGTAGAATCGAATTATGAATGGATTGGACAAGCAGATACGAACACACAGGTTGCTTTCTTAGCGCTTGTAGAAAAAAGACAGACTATGATTCAGCAGTATGCTCAAGCGATAATCCTGGCTAAAAATAATCACGAACTTACCAATCCTCCTGATGATATTTTAGGCAGTATCATTCATATGCATTTGAATCGTCTGCTTGGTGTAAATAGGGAGCGAGAAATAAAATGTATGGCTTTAGCTAAGCATACAGTAGCTAACCTGTTGCATAGGAAAGGGGTAAGCTATGTCACAGTCTAATGGACAAACCAATGACCTGATCTCTTTGTCCTATAAAAATATATTTCGTACCTTTTTATTTTGGCCTCGTATATTCAGGCTGCTTTGGGACACACATCCTTCCTTTTTGATTGCTATACTCATTACGAATTTATTGAAGGGTGCAATTCCTGCTGTGATCCTTTTAACCACGAGAGAATTAATCAACAGTGTCGTGGCCGGAGCGTCAGGGGGCAGCTTTCAACCTGTTTTTATAGCTTTTGGCGTCTTGATCGGTGTCAATTTGCTGTACGATCTGATCAATATTGGCGAAAGCTTTTTTCGTAAAATGTTTCAAAGCCGGCTATCGAACCAGGTAAATATCAGAATTATTGAAAAAGCACAAAAGATGTCTTTGCAGTCGTTTGAGGATGCAGATGTGCAAAATATGCTCCAACGTGCTCAGGGAGAGGCAGATTTTAGGCCGTTTGAAATATTTACTCAAATTCTTGCCATTATTAGCAGTGTTGTAACCTTATTCTCGACGGGTGCTATTCTCATCGCATGGAGATGGTGGGCGTTCTTATTCATTTTTCTCATTCCATGCTTATCATTCTATTCTTTTTTACGTATCGGGCAAAGAGAATTTAATGTTCACTTTCAAAGAGCAGGAAGACAACGTGAATCCTGGTATTTGTCGTTTTTAGTGACAAGAGATAATAGTTTTAAAGAAGTGAAAATATTTCAATTGGGAGACTATCTGCGAAAAAGATACAAAACGATACTCGAAGGGTTTTATCGCGAGGATAAAGTGCTAGCGGTTCGTAGATCCTATACTTCTCTTGTATTTCAGATTGTAAATCAGGGTGCGTGTGCATTTATTATTTTCATGGCCATACAAGCCACTTATGTTGGTCAAATTTTAGTGGGGAACTTGGTGAGCTTAATTCAGGGTATCACGTTAACCCAGTCAACATCGCAGAGCATTGTACAAGGGATTTTAAGCTTGTGTCAAAATAATTTATATATCAAGCAGCTATTTGACTTTTTGGATATGCCAGAAGAGGCAAAAATACAAAAATCAGTTCAGCAATTGCCTTTGTCCGCTATTCACAGTATTGAATTTCGGAATGTATCGTTTAGATATCCGAACACGGAGGAGAATGCCATTTCTAATGTTAGCTTCAAGCTTCATCAAGGAGAGAAGCTGGCCATTGTAGGGAGAAATGGATCGGGTAAATCAACGATTGTGAAGTTACTAACTCATCTGTATTCCGATTTTGAAGGAGAAATCTTAATTAATGGACACTCTATACATGAATTGGATAAAGACAGTTTTAGAGAAAAAATAGGCGTTGTTTTTCAGGATTTTGTACATTATGAGATGGCTGTTAGAGATAATATAGGCTTTGGGAATGTGGTTTCCAGAGAAAATGATGAGGCTATTTGGACAGCTATAGATAAGGCGGGAATTACAGATTTGATAGTCGGCATGCCTGATAAAATGAATACCTTGCTTGGAAAATGGTTTGAAGATGGACAGCAGCTATCTGGAGGACAGTGGCAACGTATTGCAATAGCCAGGGCTTTTATGAGAAATGCCGATATATATGTCTTGGACGAACCGAGCTCTTTTTTGGATCCACACGCGGAAAAAGAGGTTTTTCAAAAGTTTGATCAGCTTATTCATGAGAAAATAGGAGTGTTTATTTCACACAGATTGTCTTCCGCACGTATGGCGGATACCATTATTTTAATGGAGGAGGGCAGAATTGTAGAAGCAGGTAGTCATGAACACTTAATGGATATAGACGGAGTGTATGCAGAAATGTTCAGGCTGCAAGCCTCCTCGTATCTTTCACAACGAGCGCATGGTTTTGAGGAAGGAGATTTGTCGCCCTCGTTAGTAAGGACGACAGATGGAACCTAAGAAAGGACAGACGCCCTCCTATTGTAGGAGGGTAACTTTTATTTTCACCATAAAAGTCGAACTACAGCCATACTCACAATACCGACAACGACGGTAGCCAGCAGGTTTTTGCTCCACAAGGCGGTCACTAGCGTTGGAAAGACAGCCATAAGCACTTGCCCATTAAAAGTGACGGAGGTCTCGGTTCGGACGAGCAGATTTTCCATCACGAGTGCAGTGAAAATACAAATAGGAATATAGGAAAGCCATTGTAGCACTGGCTTGGGTAGCGCCAGCCTTTGCAGCACGACAAAGGGAATGATCCTTGGGATCGCCGTGACAATCATGGCACCGATAATGATATACAGGACATGGGGATTAATGTTCATTTGTCGGTTAACACTCCAATCGTTGCGGTGATCATGGTCGCTACAATGACAGCAATATGTGACGGCACCCACCAGGACAAAAGGTACATCAGAACAGCCATACATAGCACAAGCAGCAGACGATGCTTGAGTTTGGAGGTATGGACACTTTGGAGCTGGGAAATGAGTAGGGCAAGAAACATCGCAGGCAAGGCAAAATCCAGACCAAAAGCCTCCGGTCGGGAAATCCAGTTTCCGAGAATCCCTCCTGCCACACAGGATGCAATCCAGGCGAGATAAGCTGTAATATTAAGCCCGTTCATCCAACGGTCACTGACCTGTCCGCCTTTAGCCAATTTATCAGACGCTACCCCAAAGGATTCATCCGTCAAAAGAACGCCGATACCTATGTTTTTCCATAGTGAATATTTAGAAAAGTAAGGAGCCAGCGATGCACTTAGCAGCAGATGGCGGGCATTCACAATGAATGTCGTTAAAATAATGACGGATGGAGGACTGGCTACAGCCAGCATTGAGCACATAATAAACTGGGAGGCTCCTGCGTATACAAGCGCCGACATCAGGGCAATTTCCATGGTGCTAACCCCTGACGAAGCGCCCACAATCCCTGCCGCGAACCCAATGCATACATAACCAAGCAATGTAGGAATGCAATCTTTAACCCCTTGTAAAAAGCTGAGTGAATCATGCTTCGTTCCGCTCAACTCCGAAGCTATGGACATTTTAATCTTACCCCCAGTGTATAAATTTTTTAATAGTATATAACGGAAGTCGTAAAGTATCAATATATTACACAATTGTATGTTATATTGAATATCACCTATAGCGAACACACAGTATTATTGTCCGCTCTCGGCTACACTCTTCTATTCAGAAAAATTACAGCCTAATAGAGTAGAATACAGGAGAATTGCCCTTAAAAAGCTGTTTGATTTACTATTGATGACCCAAGGAAGGCTATGTATTTACCAAAAAGCTTCGCTCGTGTTCCGGTTGCAGACGATTTGGCAGCAGCCAGCATCCAAAAGCGGTGTTCAAATCGGATGTGTTCATACAAGGACTGTTTTGACTGAATGGGGAGTTCGTAAAAAAAGGGCGTCCCAGTCAGTTCATGACTTATGGGACAACCCTAAGATGGTAACTTATATAAGCTCCTGCCGTTTTTTCAGATATCTGTAGAGAATAATTCCCGAGACCGCGCAGATGGCTGCGCATAGACCGATAACTCCATATCCCGCCTGAAGCCCGCGCAACATGCCAAGCTCAGTAGTTGCGCCGTAGACTATCTTGACCCCTTCGATTACCCAGCCGATCACATAGTTGCCAATGACACTACCTATACCCATCAGCGTGACGACGAACGTAATAGCTGTATCACTGTCCTTCGGATATCTCCGTGCTATGAACGCCATCACGGTCGGATAGATCATTGCAATGCCTGCACCCGATACGGCAAAGAGAAACGCCAGTCTCTCCCCACCCGCGATTGCTGCGAACGTACATATCGCTGAGAAGGCGGAGAATAGAATCGTCGAAAGCACAAACCCCATCCGGTCAGTGAGCGGACCAAGCAACAGGCGCCCCAACGAGAAGGTAAGAAAGAACGCTGAGAGCATGCTGGACGCCTTCACCGTACTCCATGAATACGCTTTCTCTAAGAAGTTGACTAGCCAGCCCCCAACTGCGAGCTCAGAGACTACCCCAAACGACAGGATCATTACCATCATCCAGAGTGCCGGATCGCGGGTTAGGGTCTTGAGTGAGGTCCGTTCCTCATGCTGCAGATCGTCTCCCGGGAAGGTGCTGAGCAGCGCGGCCACAATCGGCAGCAGGCAGAGAGACAACATAGCCAGATACATCCCCCGCCAGTCCAGCGTATGTCCAAATACCGTCAGTGACATGACTCCCGTCGCCAGCAAAGGGGCGACTGTTGAACTGAGCCCATAGAAAAAGTGGGACAAATTCATCATCGTGCCGGTATTTTTCACAAAAATCCTCGCCCCCAAAATGGCGAGCGCAATCTCTAGCATGCCGTTCCCAATATACATCAAGAAGTAGGACGAGGCGAAGAAAGGATACGTGTGCGACAGATAGATGAACACTCCCGAGATGATCATGGAAGCAAAGGAAATGATGCTGACCGCCTTGATTCCCCACTTACGGACAAGAACGGCGGTGAACGAGCAGGCAATCAAATAACCAAGTGCGTTTAGAGACAACAATGTTCCGAGCTGCTGTTCATCCAGATTGAAGTCGAATTGAATGCGTGGAATAGCAGGGCCTTTAATATTTTCCGAGATGCCAAATACAATAAAGCCAATAAAAATTGTCGCCAGCTGCATCGTGTACATGTAACGGGACTTGCGGGTTTGCGAATTCAAATTTAGTCCCTCCTAGATAGTCAACGTTGGTTTTCTCACCTGTTGGGTGTTCAGGGACGGAAAAGTCATAGGATAGCAGCCCTCCTTCAGGATATTACAATAGTTTTCAAAAACGTTTTAATAAGTGAAGTTTAAGGACATTTATATTCAATGTCAAATGTTTTTATTGGCATGTTGAAGTTAACGAGGAACCTGACCATATTACAGTAAATTATAGCATGCCTACTTCCCGTTTAAGCCTTGTATATACCTTGATCGGCTTCTATATATAGCGAACACACAGTCTTTTGTGTATTCTTCATATATAGACTTTTGGATACGAGGAGGTATAATTCGGTGGATTCAATGCAATATATTATTGGTTCTAATTTGGCTCAAATCAGGAAGACTAGAGGACTTAGTTTGGATAAGGTGGCTGAACTGACAGGGGTCAGCAAAGGGATGCTGGCTCAGATTGAGAAGGGGAAATCCAATCCTACGGTAACAACCCTTTGGAAAATTGCGAACGGTTTGCACGTATCCTTCTCCACCTTTCTTAAAGAAGACCCGCCGCAAATCACGAAGATTCGAAGGGAAGACCTGCATCCGGTTATTGATGAGGACGGTAACTATTTTGTTTACCCTGTATTCCCGTATCACGCTGAAAAGAAGTTTGAGGTGTTCACGGTAAGTCTGAAGCCAGGCTTTACACACCAGGCAGAGAAGCATCTGGGAGAGGAAACGATTCTCATGATCCGTGGGGAAATGTACTTTGAGATGCAGGGGCAACAGCTCAAGCTGAGTGCAGGGGATGCCGTGCAATTTCAAGTATCTGACATACATACCTACCGCAATGATTCGGATGAGGATGCCGATTTTTATGTATTGATTTATTATGCGGATTAGTGGGATGATTAGCATAGTCTAAAACAGGCTTCCACATCAGGATTTTGCAAAATCCTGAGATATAAAAGAGAGCAACGAGGAAAAGAGAGGAAAGAACCCATGGAAAGCAAGTACATCCGAGAAACCTACTGCTTTAAGACATCCCGAGTATTTCCCAACGATATCAACAATCATAACACGCTCTTCGGCGGCCGATTGATGTCGTATATCGACGATATCGCATCTATTGCAGCTGCTAAGCTGTGTCGTACGAACACAGTTACAGCCTCTACGGATTCGGTGGATTTTTTGCTACCTATCCATCCGAGTGATTCTGTCACGCTAGAAGCGTTCGTAACCTGGACAGGCCGTAGCTCGATGGAGGTGTTCGTAAAGGTAATTCGTGAAGGACTAATGACTGGCGACCGAAAAATCGCAGCCACCGCCTTCCTGACCTTTGTGGCATTGGACGAGAACAACCGTAAAGTGACCGTGCCGCAGGTGATTCCAGAAACAGAAGAGCAGTTACAATTGCACCAGACGGCTCCATCACGCGCAGCCATACGGCGTCAGCGGAGGGAAGAAAGCAAGCAGCTGGCTAGTTTTCTGACAACAGATTATCCGTGGGAACTATAACGTACTAAAGATTATCAATTTCATCGTTTTACGTAAAAAGGAGCCGTTATTTCCGTTAGCAGTCACCATGATCTGCTCGGAATACGGCTCCTTTTGAAAATAACTTGGGCTATTCTACTTTAACTACACGGAAATGCTGATTCGTCCCACCATTATCGCCCCATTGAATGGCTTTGGCTCCATCGGCGGTGGCGCCTTCAGAAATATCGATCAGCTTGCCGGTTGCCCGATTTTTCAGCTTGTAATAACCACCGGTTACGGATACTAATTGCCAGTGCTGACTGGACCAGCCTCCGTCGCTCCACTGCTCAATAACTGTACCATCCGTTGTAGTACCGCTTTCAACACCAATTAGCTTTCCGCTGTTGCGGTTCACAATTTTATAATATCCGCTGCCTGCATCTTTGAGTTGCCATTGTTGGCTTGCTGTTCCCGCATCTGCACGCTGTTCCAGGTCTGCGCCGTCCGTCGTTGCATTGCCAATAATGCTTAGTGGCTTATTACTCTTGCGATTCACTAGCTGATAATAGGCATCCGGATCAATGGCAATGGGGGGCGTTGTTATTCCCTCGACCACACCACTGGCAGTGTCAATATTAATACTGTCGTGCCAATCCATGGCTAATGAAGTCGCTGTTGGAAAACGTAGTGGCAACCATACATATTGAGAATCCTGCACAGGACCGCTCCACGCACCCGCCCATCGGTCGCCCAAATACAGGTATGAAGTTGTCTGGGCCCCTTCAACAGGAATCACGTAAGCCGACTGTGAACCATAAGTCGTACCGTCCCCAAAGTTTATCGTATTACTCCAGGTTCCTTCAATGCTGGATGCGGTAGCATACTTGGCCTGATTTGGATTCCAGCCGGTTGCCCCGGATGTAATCAGGAAGTAGACGTCTCCTTTTTTGAATATCGCCGGAGCTTCACGGTATTGTCCAGGCCAAAGTGTAGTCACCAGCGATTCAACTTGCAGAAAATCCGGTGTCAGACGATAAATGTTCAGATCCGCGTTTACCCGGGTAGCCGAAATAAGGTAAGCTGTACCGTTATCGTTGTATACGGTCATATCGCGCGAATCGTAATCCAGAGGACGGAAGCTACCCTGATATGTGTAATCGCCGTCCACCGTATCGGAGGAGGCGACAGCCACTCGGGCCTCGTTGTAATTAACCCCATTCTCCTTGTGCATCCATAATACGTATTTGCGTGTTTTTTCATTATAAATCACTTTCGGACGTTCAATATTCGAAACATTCAGCTCTACGGCGGAGCTGCTGGTCAGTACGTTTTTACGAAACTCCCAGTTTTTTAAATCAGAGGAACGGTAGGCGGATACCGCCTTGAACGTGCCGTTGGGATTACGATTTTCACCAAACCAATAATAGTAACCGTCTACTTTAATCATACCACCCCCATGGGCATGGACTACGTTTCCATCTGTATCTTTAAACTGAATGCCATTCACGACATTCGCTGAAGCGGCTGAAGCGATCTTAGGTGAAAACATCTGAAAAATGCTCAACGTCAGCAAAATAGAGAGCATAATACACAGCAAGCGGGCAAAATCATATTTCATTGTTTCGTCCTCCTCTGTATGCTTTATTTTAAAGCGCTTTCATTAATGGACTCTATAAAGTAGTTTTAATAGAGCTACTTATCCCAATTGTATCCATATTGAATTGAAAGTGCTAGAGTAGTATATTGACCATGTACACGGCACACGCCATCCATATCTAACAGACTTCCATCGAACGGTGAGTGTTACAAACTGGCTGATATTCATTAGGTATATAGGAGGCGACCATGAAAATATACGCGATTGATACGAGCAAGCCGGAAGCTGAGGAGCATTACGAATTACTGGTACCTCGGGTTTCACTAGAAAAGCAGCACAAGTTAGATCGTTTTTTACATCGGGAAGATGCTTTGAGGGGCTTATATGCCGATTTACTGCTAAGATGGTTGGCCTGTCGGCAATTGAAGGTATCGAATGCCAGTCTTCAATTTACATACAATGCATTCGGTAAGCCTTCCTTAATAAATGCACCTGCATTCCATTTTAATGTTTCTCACTCGGGAAAATGGGTGGTATGCGCTATTGATGATCACCCGCTTGGAATCGACATTGAGCAGCTCCGTCCTATTGATTTTGAGGTAGGTAGGGTGTGCTTTTCGGACACAGAGTATGATGCGTTAATGCGTCAGGATGCAGACAGCCGCTTATCCTATTTTTACGATCTATGGACGCTTAAGGAAAGCTTTGTGAAGGCCGAGGGGCAGGGACTAACCCTACCGTTGAAGTCTTTTTCATTTGAGCTAAAGGCACAACCATTCATAGGCTTCACGACAGAGGGCTTTACCACCGAGTATTATCATTTTAAGCAGTATGAGCTGGATCAGGATTATAAAATGGCTGTCTGTGCAGCTCATGACCAATTTGCCGAGCAGGTGCAGCAGATAGATATAAATACACTACGCTTGGAAGTGGCAACACAGGCGTAATATGAAGTGGGTATGCGTATAGTTGAAAAAAGGAGATGAGTGGCGTTGACATTCGTTTTGTTCAAGCACGGCCGGTTGTATGGGGAGTGGGCTTCCAAAGGAGACTCCATCGTTGTACAGCAGGGTCGGATACAGGCCGTCGGATATGCTCGGGAGCTTGAATTGCAGTTGTCCGGTAAGGAATATGAAACCGTGGATTGGGAAGACGCCTATGTACTGCCAGGCTTAACCGATTCACATATGCATTTGTCTATGCATGGTATGAAGTTATCTATGCTCGATTTAACATCAGCTACCTCCAAGGGTGAGATGCTGGCTATGCTACGCAAACGGGTCGCTGTAACACCGCCGGGAGAGTGGATTTTAGGACTTAACTGGAACGAAAATGCTTTTATTCCTGTTGAAATTCCGGATATATCCGAGCTGGATGCCATTACAGATCAGCATCCGGTATATCTCACTCGTACGTGCTTTCATACGTTTTTGGCCAATTCAGAGGCATTTCGACGTGCGGGTATTAACGAGGACACCCCTGACCCGGCTTCGGGAGCCTATGGACGAGACGCAGATGGACGGTTGAACGGATTGGTTTATGAGGAAGCCTCCTTTGCCTTTACTAGCGTGCAGCCAGAACCGGATTATTCGGTTAAGAAGGACACGATTCGGCGGGCTTGCCTGGATGCGCTACGGCTTGGTCTGACTGCTGCACACACGGAAGATTTACGTTTTTTGGGCAGCGTGGAGACGATGCAGCGAATTTACAGGGAGCTGAGGGAAGAAGGTCTTCCTTTTCGCACACACCAGCTCATCTATCATCCATTTTTGGAAGAAGCGAAAATGCAAGGGCTGCGTGCAGGTACTGGAAATGAGTGGATTAAAATTGGTGCGATTAAAATGTTTGCCGATGGGGCTATTGGCGGAAGAACGGCATTATTGTCTGAACCCTATAGTGATGCTCCACGTACCTGCGGAATGGCGATTCAACCGCAGCCAGAGCTGAATCAGATGGTGGCAGCTGCCAGGGCCGCAGGCTTTCCCGTGGCTGTACATGCAATAGGGGATGGGGCAGCGCACATGATTTTGACAGCGATGGAGGCCCATGCGCTCACGGAGGAAAGCGGTTTGCCAGATCGCCTGATCCATGGACAGGTGCTTAGGGGGGATTTGGTCAAGAGAATGGCGAAGCTGCCGCTGATTGCGGACATCCAGCCCCGTTTTGTCGCAAGTGACTTCCCTTGGGTACTGGATCGGGTGGGGAAAGAGCGGACGGAATATTTATACGCCTGGAAAAAGCTGCTGGAAGCAGGTATTCCATGTGCTGGAGGTAGTGACGCGCCGATTGAGCCGTTAAACCCTTTTCTTGGTATTCACGCGGCAGTGACTCGTGCCAAACCGGAAGAAATGCATGAGGGCTATCTTCCCGCTGAAAAGCTGGATGTACATGAAGCCATTCGTTTGTTTACCACGGGAAGCGCAGTAGCAGCTGGTGAGGCTGATGAAAGAGGGACGATAGCTGAAGGGAAAGCCGCTGACTTTACAGTCATTGACCGTGATGTATCGGAAAGCCCGCAAGCTTTACTTGATGTTAAGGTACGAATGACAGTTGTAAACGGGAAAGTTGCATATCGGTCATAGGCTGGTGCTAAGTATGTATGCCAAAAGCCTTCAACTTCACTTTTCATGTGAGGTTGAAGGCTTTGTATTTTATAAACCACGCTGTATAAATCGGTCAGCGTTTTTTACACTGGACCACAGATCAGAGCTGGCTCCGCCCGCATACCAGTAGGCGAAGCCAGCAAACCCAGCATCCTGTCCCAAGCGATACTTACGAGTGAAGGATCGTCCTTCCTCGAGCCACAACTTATGAAGCTGTGTGTCTTTGTAAGACATGGTATACTGCTGAATATCCTCATTCCAGATTGGTTTGGAGCCGTAACGAGATACGAGCTGGTTTTGCTGATCTAGTGAAATATCAGAGGAAGCGATTGATTGCCCGCTAGCGTTAAGCGTCCAGTTCCGTGTAAATAATGGCAACGCCAAGATCGCTTTCTCCGGATAGGTGGTTTGTACAAAACGCCGCACGCTTTCACGAAGCCATGGCAGTGAGGACACAGAGCCGGGGATCGAGCTACCTCCCCAATGCTCGTCATATCCCATCAGGATCAGATAGTCTGCCGCAGCGCCAAGCTGTTTATAATCAAAGGCGGCAGTCCAGTCCGTTCCGTAATCAGGAGATACACAAATCGCCAGTACCGTATTCTGACTCTTCAACTTAGCTTTTAATTGTTGGACGAACAATGTTAAATGGGCACGATCCTGACCATCTACATTTTCAAAATCAATGACAAGTCCGTTCAAACCGTATACAGATACAGCATTAGCAAGCTGACTTATGGTTGTATTTCGTAGAACCTCACTGGACAAAATTTGGTGCGTCAGTGCCAGGTTGGAACGGTTGCCTACCATCGCCCAGATATTTTTATGATGCTGTTTGGCCCAGGTGAGCAGCGATGAATTGGTATAATCGCTGATAATACCTGTTTCATTCAGAAAAAACCAACGTGGTGACAGGGTGTTGATGTTGGATTGGAGCACCGTATTTTCAAACTGCTGAATGGTTTGATCATATTGCCAGCCAATTCGGATGGAAGAAGCGGTGGAAGCAGTTTGGTTAGCATGTTTTGTTGAATACGTTAGCAGTCGCTCCAGTAAGACAGCTGTTTCTTCACGAGTCAGAGAGGATGCAGGACGAAAATAGTTACTTTCACCTTTCATAAAGCCGTAACGATTTACGGTGATTACCGCATCAAGAGCCCAATCTGCAATTTCGCCAGTATCTGTAAAGGAGGAAGTAGCATCTCCTGATCCGCCCGAAGAGCGGATGAGACGTGCGATCATCAAAGCCGCTTCTTGACGGGTTATAGGACTATTAGGTTGGAATGTGGCAGACGTTCCCCCCTGAACGATATTGAGCTGCGAAGCCGCTTCAATCCATCCATAGTACCACGTCTTTTTGGCAACATCTCGGTAGGAGGGAACGGGTGCTTGTACAGGCTCCAGACCGAGTGTACGGTCCAGTGCGGTAACCCATTCGGCTCTGGTAACAGCCTTTTTAGGAGAGAAGTAACCAGGTCGTGTACCGTTCAAAATTCCTTTAGCGTGCAGGGAAATAATAGACTGATAGGCATAGCTGTGTGCAGTATCTTGGAACGTAGCGCCGGATGCTGCTGCTGGAGCAGCTAAGTATGAAGAGAATGTTGTGAATATTGTGATGGCTGCCGTTGCTGATAGGGTAAGCTTGGCTAACCAACGTGATCGTTTGGAACTCATACCAAATAACCTTCTTTTTTATGATAGATTGTAGATTCATAGTTCGTTACTCGACGAATAATACTATCAAAAAGAGGAAAGTTATTCATTGCTAAATTGCTGGAAAAATACCAAAAAACCCGCTACCTATGCGGCAACGGGTCTGATATTGGATAAACTATGCCTTTTTGGCATACATAATACCGATAGTCTGTGGACCACAATGACTGGAAATAACACAGCCTGCTGTAGTTAGCAGTACCTCATGTGCGTTCGTTTCTTCTTTCAAGCGAGCTTGCAGCATCAGCGCATCTTCCTCGGCCAAAGCGTGCACGACAATAATGATATCGTTATCCATCTGATCTCGTTGATTCAGAGCGTTTTGCAGCATCTGATCCAGTGCTTTTTCACGTTTGCCGCGGACTTTGTAGGCTGGCGTCATTTTTCCGTCAATTACTTTGATCACCGGACGAATTTTGAGAAGACTGCCGATCAGATTTTGCATGCCTGAGCATCTTCCGCCTTTATACAGGTATTCAAGTGTATCAATGACAAATTCCGTATCTATTAGCGGCCTGGTTTTCGTCAACATGTCTACAATCTGCTCTATCGTATTGCCGTTGGTTGCCGCACGAGCAGCTTTCATCACAAGCAGGCCAAAGCCGCACGACAAATTCAAGGAATCAAAAACCGTAATGCGGCCTTCCGGAAATTCGGAGGCAGCGAGTAGCGCATTCTGGTACGTTGATGATAGCTCGGAAGACAGACTGATATATAAAATGTCGTCCCCTTGTTCTATGTAGGGCGTAAAGGCTTGAATAAAATCCGACGGAGAAGGTGCGGCGGTACGTGGTAAATGTCCCTCGCGACTTACACGTTGAAATAATTGTTCCGGGTGAATGTTCACCCCATCCTGCAATGCTTCATCACCAAATACCGTATACAAAGGTACAATGCTAATCTCGTACTGTTGCCGCCAGTGAGTTGGAATATCACTGGTACTGTCGGCAAAAATTTTAATTTTGTTCATACATTGAATCCTCTCTGTGTGATGCAGAAAAATTATAAAGATTGCACGGAGGAAGGATAGATATCCGCTGTGCTATTCGGAACGGAAAGACCGATGGCAAGAAGTGCAATAAAGCCTACAATAATAAGTGCATTAATGATTAAGCCTGTAATAGCAAAGGTCTTCTTACGGTTTTTTAACGCAATTCCAATGATACCAACGACAAGTCCGCTACAATTCAGCAACAGGCTGCCTAAAAAAATAAAAGGAAGCAATACCGTTCCGGTTTGCTGCAGAGCGATTTCCGGGTTCATCGTCTGGTATTGGCCGAAATGAGCCAGTAGATTAATAACCATAATAGCCAGAATAATATATCCGATCAGACTGACAAGCGACATAATAAAAGAAGCAATTCCGGGACCAGAATGTTTGAGCTTGACCGGAGGCTGGAACACAGGAGATTCTGAAAAAACAGGGTGCTCCTCAGACGCAGCAGGCTTTTGCAAATTAGGATCTTGGTTACTCATTTTTTCCACTCCTTGAACATAGTCCGAACAGGTACTAATTTTCCACAAAATAAACAAAAAAGCAAGCCACCCTACACATTACCCTTCAAAAGACAGGGTCTAATCATCCAATTCTGTATGCGGTCTGTTCACACACGCTGGCTGGTAAACTTCATACGGTTTCGATAAAATAAGAAGAACATTCGGCTAAAAGGATGAGATGAAAAGGAGTACACAAACATGCAACGAAAATGGATATTTACGGGATCTATAATGATGATGTTGGCGGTAGCCATTGGAGCGTTCGGGGCACATATTGTGAAAGCCCGGATCGACGCGGATGCTTTGGCCGTATATGAAACAGGTGTGAAATATCATATGATTCACGCTGTCGGTTTGCTGATCATTGCGTTGGCTGCTGGACAGTGGGGGCCTTCCAACCGTCTAAGATGGGCAGCTCGTCTGTTATTGACGGGTATCATTTTGTTTTCTGGTAGCTTGTATGTGCTAAGTCTGACCGGAATCCGTGTGCTGGGAGCTATCACCCCTCTAGGAGGCGTGTGTTTTATAGCAGGATGGATATTGCTGGCATGGGCTGCCATGGGTCTGAAGAAAGAGGATTAAAGTTCTTTTCGGATAATACAAAAAAAGAGAGTGGACAAGAAAGACATCATGTTTTTCCTGACCGTTCTCTTTTTTCATGCTTCGTTTTTTGGTGAAGTATTTACATTTACGATGTGATTTCATCGATCTCATTCATTTTAAAGGAGTACACTTGCTTCTCATCTACATGATACACACTCAGCAGGCTATTATCATGGTCCAGATTGAGGATGCGGCAAGGAATGCTGCGTTGTCCACCATAGCGGTTTACGATTAACCGTACAAGCGTATTATCATGTATATAGCGTTTGATCCATTCATACGTACTAAGGTCTTGTTGTGTTGCAGGCTTTGGCTGTACGTGGGATTGTTTGATCTCTTGAACGACTGGCGGCTTGTTCGTAATTGCGGCTGATTTCTTTTTAGAAAATTTTTCCGCGAGCGTAGCGGCTGCATCAGATGGGCTATTCACGGCTGACTGTTTTTTTAGGTACAGTGCAGCTTCAATTAAATTGCCAAGTTCGATACCGGATTGAATCCGGCTATCCGCAATGTGTTCGTTTTGGCTCAAGAGATTAAGCAGGAACTGAAGGGCCTCTACATTCGAACGGCCTTTAACTAATACATCTACATTAAATAAATAACTGGTTTCGTCTTGATTTGATTCCTTTTTCATACATCCTCCAGCCCAAGCCATGGGTAATTAGTCTTTTATGGTACCTATCAATATATCATTAAAATGTAATCTATCATAGTGCCTAAGGCCCTGTTGTTGGATATTAACAAAAATAAAATCTATATAAAGCTTTATGTGTAAAATTTTAATGGAGTACACTGGAATTGTACATTTTTTGCATGTGTATACGAATGAGGAAAGTATGTGAGCATCGGATATAGATAAGCAAAGACAGAGTTACATATACAGAGAATAAAGGAGGTAGTGGGTGAAATCAAGTAGTTTAAATTTTAAATATATTACAGTGTAAAAACATAACGGAGAAGTACTATTCATCCAGAAGAAAAGTAAAATTCCCCCTTAACGAAAGGGGGACTGGGCATATAAAAAACATGATATATTAACATGGTATATTATAGTAAGTGAAATTAAAGCGAATTTTATTTTCGATCAAAAGGGGATCCGTTGTGATCGAATAAGGTAGTCATGTTCGACTGCCCAATTCACAAGACCACTCCAGAAATCTTCACAGGCTGAAATGATCTTCGCTGGTTCAGCTAAATCTCCGGACATAACCAACTTAACTACATGATCAAGTCCTTCTGGACGACTCGGCAGTTCCAGGGCCTCCGGTAGAACCATTGAACCCGTTGAGAAGAGCTTCTGATTGTGTAACCCAACTAACATAGCCCCATATTGGGCAAACTGCATTACCAAGTATGGCAAGTAGGTATGAGGACCATGTACACGGACATTCCTAAGCTTTCCTATAAACTCGTACATTTCACCTACAAGCACTTCGTTGATGGCATGCCTGAAATCTTCCTTTGTGGGGGATTCGGCAGCTTCCTTTAATATAGAAAAAAAGTCTTCAGGATCATACAGACGAAGTGGGGAAAAGAAGGGGCCATGTGTCAACGGCCATTCGCCCTCAACAGTAGAGGCAATTTTAAGAAGAACGTCTGAACTACAGACGTTCACCTCCGCTTTCCAGGGTCCCGCTGACCATTCATGGCTAAATTCTACGGGGCCGTTTGATTCACTTAGTACACAAAACATTTCAATGTCCGAGAAAGGGCCGTCAGTACCTTTGGCAACAGATCCATAGACCCCTATAGCCAGAATTTTGTCTCTATATACTTCATGTAACCTCGCAGCTATATCGTGGCAAGTCTGAAGTCTCTCACTTCGAGAAATGTTGACAGGTCCATTCATGTTCATTAGTATCCTCCTCTGTTTTATTAGGGTGAGTTGAAACTAAAACATGGATGGAGGAGCTCGGGCTTAACGGGGGACATTTTTTCGATTCATTCGAATTCCTCCCAAGCGATTTTGTTATGGGGATTGTACCCAAACGGGTTTATTTTAGCAAGCATAGTTGCCTTTTCTATCTTGCTTACGGCTATGATAGGGCGGTTATAGGGTGAATCCATAGCTGAAAATTGTTGCTGGAGAGCTGTGGAAAATAGCGGCAAGTTTAATGCATATATTTTATGAGTAAAGCGATGATCTGAAGAAGTTATTTTTTAAGGGAACTAGAAAAATTATGGTCAATAATTTTCTTTTCTCGAATCAATCTTCGTAAACCCAATACTTGTGCCCTACGCTATAGCACTTGGATGGGACTAGCCCAGAAAGAAACAGATGAAAACGGGACAGGCTGATCTTCTCATAGCTGAACTAGGCATAGAGGAATGAGTCATATGTTCAGACCTCGAGGGCAACAAAAACTCAAGGTCTTTTTTATATGGATCGAGTGAGAGAAAAAATGCAGATTAGGAGTCTTAGAAGCAAGACAAACAAAAGCCAGACCTAAAAGGAGGGGAACGCGTGGAGCTGACAGACGATCATTCAATTATTGAAGCTGTACTAAAAGGCAATAAACAAGCGTACGCGGGCATTGTCCGGCGCTATCAGAATAAGCTTTACGGATTGTTCCGCAAGATGGGGTCTTCCGAAGCGGATGCTCAGGATCTGACTCAGGAGACACTACTTAAAGCCTATCGTAAACTGGGAGCGCATAACCCGACGCAGAGTTTTGCCGGTTGGATGTATACAATTGCTGTCAATTTGCAGAAGGACCGTGGACGCCGAAAAGATCCAAAGTCTCTGACACAGGAAGATACATATGAACGTGAAACACCTGAATCGAAGTTGCTGCAAAAGGAACTGCGTTTCGAATTGGATTGCTTGTTAGAGACGCTGCCCGAGCATTATCGACTTGTGTTGATTCTGCGCTACACCAACCAACTGAGTCACAAGGAGATCGCTGGTATTACTGGCATGTCGGTTCGGCAGGTTAACAACGCCGTCCACCGTGCTAAAATCAGTCTGCGCAAAACCGTAGAAGCCAAGGAGGGGCAACGTTATGAGAGTCTGGGATCGTACAACAACGAAAAAAGCCAATCTTGAAACAGAGGACGGCAAATCGACGATAGAAGACAGAAACTGGGAAATTTTGTTGTTTCACGAAAGGCTATCTAATGAGTTTACCGACCAGGTGATGCTGGCGCTGGAAGGAATCGAGATCGAACCAGCTGACAGAGCCGACGCGAGCGATCATGATGTATCCAGATACTCTCCGAGCGAGCAACCAGCGGAAACGGAGGCACAGATCTTGACGGGACCGACTGAATACAGGAATCGGCAACAGAACGCAGCCGCGTACGATGACACGTCCATCGTCGCCCAGGTGAAACATTACCGCGCTGCCAGACGCACTTCACAGTTTAAAGTATGGAGTTTGGTGGTCGCCGTCGTTGTATTTGTGGTTAGCACACTGCTGTATACGCAGCCGACTCTTGCAGATATGGTGAGGTCGCTGTTTGCGAAAGACAGCTATGTGGATAATGGCATGAAGAAGGTCCGTGAAGCAGGACTGGTACAGATTTCGGGTGCCAGTGCTAAAGATCAGGGTTACACTCTGAAAGTCAACGAACTTATCGCCGATTCGACTAGAATGATTATCGGAATCGAAGTTTTCGATGTTGAAGGAAATGCTGTAACCGGGGATTTTAGTATTCAAGATGTCGATTTCAGCCTCTTTGATAACCAGAGAGGTGATGTTGGCGCTGTTCCTTTTGAAGTAAGCACAGGGGGCAACGAGAATATTAGTAGGATTGAGTTCGACTTTATGCGGCCGGTACTGACCGACAAGCTGCAGCTTAGTGCACATATCCGTGAATTGAGGCTGTATGCGGACAAACTTAATGTGGAAGCTCCTATTAAAACGGTAAAAGGAGATTGGAGACTGGATGTGGAGGCAGATCTAACCAAAGCCAAAGCGCAAACGTTGCTGACTCCGATTGATAAAACGTATGAGACGCCAAGCGGCTTACGTATTCACATGCAGGGAGCTACCCGGACGCCGAGCGGCGGATCATTGGAATATACTACAGAGTTGACCCCAGAAGCCGCAGACCGAGCGCTGAACGGACAAAGCGGGTTCCACGAGCTTAAGTATCATCTGGAAGATGCACACGGGAAATGGCTTGGGGATAACAGAGACCCTGAATTCGGACGTCGATCTGGATTGGACCGTTGGAGTGGCAAGACGCACTGGTTCTACCAGTTTAATGATTTTGCCTATGATAAGCAGCAAATTCGATTCGTATTGGACGGCTATATAATTCGAGAGAGAAGCGAGGCGTCGGTCGTGCTCGACCCGGCTCAAACTTCAGCTGTGCATCCCGTTAAATTCGAAGACTCGGGTGATGCTTATCTGTTCAAGGGGCTCAAACTTCGTTCCAACAGTTCTAATTCGGGCAAAATGTATGCGACCATTCCGATAGGCGGTATCTTCAGTAGTCCTAACTTCACGCAAGACATTTGGGTTGCCGTTGACGAAAATAATAAGGAGTATTCGATGTTTTTTGGCGGAGGCTACACAACAGATCGTTCAGGTGTAATCGAGCTGCAGGAGGATGCCGGATATTTCGTTGATGGGCTAAATCAAATGCCGAAACAGCTCACGCTAAAACGAAAGGTCGTCAACCATTTGTACAAGGATGCCGATTGGTCGTTTGTCATACCGCAAACGGGAACGAACGGCGTCATCCTGAAATAAGCAAGCGGGTATGTATCGAGGTTGATGGATGAGAAGCGTTTTTGGTATGCTCCCTTGGTGCAAAGTAGCTATGACAAGAAAGAGCCTGAATCATACCCTGTAACCAAGGAATTTATAACAGAGGGCCGAATGGGCCCTCTGTTTCCTACGGTCTAAGTGACTGGTCCAATTTACTGATTCGCCATTCAGCGAGGGTTTAATTTCACTTGTGAGCCCTTGCCGCCCGTCTGGATTCCAGTATCCTTCACTCCGGCTTCCTTCAAATCGATTAGTAGCCGCTCTAGTACCGCTTTGGCGACAGGCGCTTCTTTTGCACCAGACGCTTTAACGACCAGCTGCACCGGTTTGCCGGAACGCAGATGTTTGTCTGCCTGACGCAGCTTCGTGTCGTAATCATGTTCCTCAATATGAGCAGTGAAGCGAAGCTCCTTGATCTTTTCTTTGCCGCTGTTTTTTGCGGCTCGGCCGACATTTTTGCTTGCTACGGCTTCTTTTTGCGCCAGCGCTTTTCCTTTACCCTTCGCGACCAAGCTACAGGGTGGTGGACTGCTCATCAATGAGGTGCAGACCAGGTCCACCCCTTGGGATCGGGCCATAGCCAAGGCTTCTGACTTGGATACAACGCCGAGCTTCTCCCCTGCGAGTCCAGTGAGTACCACTTCGTCAGCTTTAATTTGCTCGTTGGTTAATACCGCCACGTAAATGAAGCCTCCCTTAAACAATGATAAAGCTATCATATACGGAACCTGTTTGCGATTCAATTTTAGATTTATCTGTATTGACAAAAGTCACTAAGCCCTATAATCTTTTACTGATAATGATTATCATTTTCCAATGCAATATACATACAGGGGTGATTGAGAGAAATGAAAAAGATGTTGAATAGCCTATTATTATTTGTAGTTTTTACTATTGTATTGGCGGGCTGCGGTGCGGCTGGGGATAGCTCGAAGACGGAAGGTACTGCAGGGTCTGAGCAGACATCCACAACGGCTGGTCCGGTTACGGTTAAGGATGACCATGGGGAAGTCAAGCTGGACAAGCCAGCGGAACGTGTAGTTGTACTCGAATGGACGTTTACCGAGGACCTCATTGCACTTGGCGTACAGCCTGTCGGTAATGCGGACAATGAAAACTACAAGCTGTGGGTAACACCGGAGGCGAAGCTGGCTGATACCGTAACTGATATCGGCACACGGGGCGAACCGAATCTAGAAGCGATTGCGGCGCTTAAGCCGGATCTTATTATCACTAACGCCGATAACAATGCAGCGATCTATGCACAACTTAAGGGGATTGCACCAACGATAGAATTCGATCCTTACAAGGGGAACGGCTATGATTACGACCGTATGGTCGAGATTTTCAAGCAAGTCGCTGTGGCTACTGGAAAAACGGAACAGGCTGATAAGGTCCTAAGCGAACTTGACCAGCACTACGTAGAGGCAAAGGCTACATTAGAGAAAGCGGGCAAAGCAGACTTTCACTATGCGCTGACACAGGCCTTCACAGCTCAAAATGCTGCCAGTCTGCGAATGTTCAAGGAAAATTCGGTTGTAGTGGGAACGCTCGCGAAAATTGGCATGGTGAACGACTGGAAGTCGGACAAGACCGAGAAATATGGGTTTAGCACCGTTGGCATTGAAGCTCTTCCAGCTGTGCAGGACAGCAATTTTATCTATATTACGCAAAAGACGGACGATGTATTTGGAGCCGCGATGAAGAACAACTCGGTATGGAACGGACTAAACTTTGTCAAAGAAAAACGGACCTACCCACTGGACGGCACAACATGGACGTTCGGCGGCCCAATCTCATCCAAAGTACTGGTTGATCAGGTAGTCGGAGCTCTGACGAAATGACCCGAACAGACACAACGGGTTTATCGAAGACTTGGCGTGTAGGAAGCATCTTTGGGGGCGGATTGATCGTCCTCATCGTGCTTTTTTTTGTAAGCTTGTGTTATGGAGAGGCTTCGATCCCGCTTCACACGGTAATTGAGGCGTTGACCCAGCGTCAGGATACGCTTGAACATAACATGGTGTGGGATCTCCGGATGCCACGTACGGTCATCGGAATTATGGCTGGTGGTGCGCTTGCCATCGCTGGTGCTTTGCTCCAGGCCATCACCAAAAACCCGCTGGCGGCTTCTGATACACTAGGTATTAACGCTGGTGCCTACTTTGTGGTTGTCCTTGGCGCGGTGATGTTTCCCGGACTGCTGCATCAGGCGCCGTTTCTATTTGCCGCTGTCGGCGGCCTGCTGGCAGCGGTACTCGCTTACTTCATGGGCGGGGGACGAGCGGGAAGTCCGATTCGGTTGGCGCTTGCCGGCTTGATTGTATCCATGGTTCTCGGTTCGTTTACCGGAGCTTTGCATATCTTTTATTCATTTGAAACGCAGGGACTGTTTCTCTGGGGTTCTGGCTCGCTTGTGCAAAACGACTGGAGCGGGACGACTTACGCCTGGCCCTGGGTCGTAGGACTCTCGGTCATTGCCTTTCTGCTGTCAAGACAATTTGATGTCCTGGATCTGGATGAGTCCACATCCACGTCACTTGGACAAAAGGTTAGTTTGACCCGGGCGGTGGGTATTGTATTAGCTGTCCTGCTGTCGACCATTACAGTTAGCGTCATTGGACCTATTGGTTTTGTGGGTTTGGTAGCTCCACATTTGGTGCGCTTAAGCGGCCTAAAAATGCATCGCTGGGTGCTGCCTGGTTCCTTTCTGTGGGGAGCATTACTGTTGACAGGCGCTGACGTGCTGGCGAAGATGGTCCACCAATCAAGCATGGATCTGCCGACCGGAGCAATGATGGCCTTGATTGGGGCTCCTTGGCTAATTTGGTTGATTCTGTGGAAGATGAAGCTGCCTTCTGGTATTAATGGACAATCTTCAATGAACATAGGTGTGCGCTCTCGGAAATTACCCTATGGCAGGCTGGTCACGTTGCTTGGGTGCGGTGCCGTGCTGTTGACCGTATTCAGCCTGATGTTTGGAGGGATGCGAATTCCGGTTGGCGATTTGCTATCTGGCCTATTTGGCGGTGAGAACGCAAATTCGGCCCTGCTGCAGTTTAGAATTCCGCGCACGCTGGTGGCAGCCGGGGCTGGTATCGCGCTTGCGGTCAGCGGTGTCTTGATCCAATTAGCCGTTCGTAATCCCTTAGCGGATGCCTCGATCATTGGTGTTTCTTCAGGGGCTGGCTTTGGCGCGCTTGCAGTGATTATCGTTTGGCCTGGGCTGCCTGTTTATATGCTGCCTATCGCGGCGATTGCCGGAGCGACGGTGTCGGCGGCGGTGATCTTCTTTTTATCATGGAACAAGCACCTAAACCCGTCTGTGGTCATCCTACTTGGGATTGCTGTATCAGCGATCGGAGCAGCTGGCATTCAGATACTGATTATCCAAGGTTCGCTTTGGGGCAGCACAGGCTATATTTGGCTGACGGGTAGTACCTACGCTCGAAACTGGGGGCAGGTGGCGACGATTTTGGCTTTTCTGCTCGTGTTGTTGCCAATAGCCTGGTGGCTAGCTCGCCGCTTCGATCTTTTGGTGTTTGACGACAGCAGCGCTATGGGACTGGGACTTCCGGTGCGCCGCACCCGGTTGCTGGCGATGGCAGTGGGGGTGCTGCTGGCGGGCGGAGCGGTAGCCTGTGTAGGTACAGTTGGCTTCATCGGGCTGATTGCTCCGCATATCGTGCGTACGTTGATTGGGCACCATGTACGTCGCTCTATCGTTCTGTCTAGCATCTTGGGAGCGGTAATGCTGGTGCTGGCTGATACGATTGGACGGACAGTGCTTGCGCCGACTGAAATTCCTTCCGGATTACTGATCGCACTGATCGGTGCACCGTATTTCCTGTACTTGATGTATCGCTCCAATAAGAGTAAGTCAGTGTAGTTGAATATGTACTTGAACAGGCTGTTTCCCAACGGATTTCCCGTGGGAAAGCAGCCTTTATTATTTATTTTTCTACGTAATCATTGGACTTTATATTTACAAATCTAATAAAATAGATATAATGTTTTATATGGAACCGTCATTGATTTATAAAGCATTGTCAAACGAAACTCGCCGTCTAATTATGCTGTGGTTAAAAAAACCAGAAGAGTTTTTTGATGAACAGGCTTATCTGAAGCAAGGGCTTAATTTTCAAATTGGTGTATGTGTGGGAGATATTCAGGCTAAAGCGGGACTTGCGCAGTCTGTGATTTCAAGTTATTTATTAACGATGCAAAAATCCGGTTTGTTAGAGTCTGAGCGTATTGGGAAGTGGACGTACTATCGTCGGAATGAAAAAACAATCCGGGAATTTGCCGAGTATGTTCAAAAGGAATTATAAATAGAAAGGAGGTTTTTTTTCACAATACATATCTACAAATCTATATATATAATTAAATTGGAGGCTTATACTTAAAATGAAAAAGGTTAACCCGTTACTTATTATCATTCTGGCTTTAGGCGTATTCGGCATTATTACAACGGAAATGGGAATTATAGGCGTTCTCCCTCAAGTAACCCAAAAATTCAATGTATCAGCTGCCCAGGCTGGTTGGCTCGTCAGTATTTTTTCTTTCGTTGTTGCCATTTCAGGTCCATTTTTGACCTTACTCGTTTCTGGTATGAATCGTAAAATCATTCTATTAATCGCTGTATTCAGTTTTGTCATTTCCAATATTGTCTATGCCTATACCACTCATTTTGAGGTCATGCTCATTTTTCGTGTTCTTCCCGCTATTTTTCATCCTGTCTTTTTTTCGGTCGCCCTCGTGACTGCAGCTCATCTGGTCCCCCCTGAAAAGAGTAGTAAAGCCGTCACCAAGGTTTTCGCTGGAATTACGGTAGGATTTGCGTTTGGCGTGCCTTTGACTTCCTATCTTGCTGAAAAGATATCGTTAGAAGCTGCCTTCTTATTTGGAGCTGTCGTAAGCATGATTGCATTTGTGGGAATACTCGTATGGCTTCCTTCCCTGCCAGTTCAGGAAAAGATGTCTTATGGCAAACAGCTTGGTATATTACGTAAACCTCAATTGTGGTTCAACATTGTGACTGTTATTTTTATCTTTGCAGCTATGTTTTCGGTGTATAGCTATTTTGCCGAATATCTTGGAGAAGTAACTCTGATGAACGGGTCATGGATCAGTATGATGTTGATGGTCTTTGGAATCGTCATGATTTTTGGGAATTTTTTATTCGGGGGATTATTACATAAAAATCTGACCAAGACCGTAATTATGTTCCCATTGCTATATACGGTCATTTACGTATTCACCTATGCTCTGGGTGCTTCTTTCCTACCGATGTTTGTGGTTGTGCTCACTTGGGGGGCCGTGCATTCTGGGGGGCTTATTATTAGTCAAACATGGTTAACCACGGAAGCGAAAGAAGCTCCAGAGTTTGGTAATAGCCTGTTTGTCTCATTTTCTAATCTAGGTATTACGATAGGGGCTGCTACGGGCGGGTGGTTTATCTCTCACTTGGGAATACACCAGCTCATCTGGAGCGGGCTGATGTTTGCATTACTAGCTTTTTTATCCATTATCATAAAAATAAAAATATTCAATTCGAATGCAGCGGAAGCCAACGTGCGTTAAAATATGGAGAGACATTAGAAGAGTACTCTACAAGATGACCATAAAATGATGCATGGGGTGATGTTGATTGCATATCGTATGGACTTCGATCTTAATGACATTCGTAATCGTTAGCGGGATCTTGGCGTTGCTCATCTGGGGAGTGATATCCTTAATCAAGCGCTTTCGCTAAACGCAATGAGGAGTAGACATCTCTATGTGTTGAACTTATATTATCCAATTGGGAGGAATAGATGAATATTCGAATGTACCACGATCTGGAGGCTCAATTGGAAGAAGAGATTTGGGAGCTTGGAGAGGATGCAGCTCATACACTCCCATTAGATAGCAACTTGGCTGTGGAAAAAGCACAGAAGGCTTGGGATCTAATACCCGAGCCTAAGCATAAATGGGGCATCACAGGTGTAACCTTGCATCAATACGTTCAAATTCTCAATTATAACGGGCATACTCAGCGATCAGTAGAGCTTTTAAATGAGGAGATTTTAGATTTGGAAGGTACAGGGCACCGGATTATACATGCTGAACCTTATATTCAGATGGCGGAAACACTTCTTCATCAGAGCAACCCTGTATTAGCTCATAAATATCTCAAGAAGGCATACTCGATTGGAAGTGCAAGAGCATTTCGGGACCAGCCCAAGCTTTATCTCAAAATGGCGAAAAGTAAAGCTCTGGATGAACAGGATATATTACTTCAATTTGCGGCGTTGGATGTGAACGCCAAACTTCTAAGCGATTTAAAGGATAATCAATAACCAATGTAATAATCTCATACAATCTGAGATAAAATGCTGATCTGGATACGACGGACTAATGGGCTTCAATATTATTTATGGGGAGGACCAATGCATTGAAATTAAAAGAAGTGCTTTTAGGCACCCACAGTTTCGAAGCGATAAAAGCTTTTTACGGCTCTCTCTTGGATTTGCAGGTTGTGGAGGAAGGTCCTTCGCGGTTGTCGTTTCAAGTAGGGGAATCGGTTCTTGCTTTTCAGGAATCCTCCCACATAGAAAATGAATTTTATCATATTGCGTTTACGATTCCAACGAATAAATTTATAGAAGCAAAACAGTGGGTCATCGACCGTGGGATTTCATTGATTTCAAGATCCGAAGAAGATGAGTTTTTTTTCGAAAACTGGAATGCAACAGCGCTTTACTTCTATGATCCGGATCATAACCTTGTCGAGTTCATCGCTCACCATACACTCGACAATGCAGTCACTGAAGCTTTCGGGCCCAACTCTCTACTTCATATAAGCGAGATCGGTCTTCCTGTCGATGATGTCCCTGAAGTATCTAGGATAATCACCGAAACGTTCCAACTTGATCCATGGGGAGGGGCTGGACAAAAGTTCGCGCCGCTAGGGAATGTAGAAGGATCATTTATAGTCATAGACAAGCAACGGCCTTGGTTTCCTGATGATAGGCTTCCGGCCGTATTTAATACCAGTGTCTTGTTTGAAGGTCCATACTCTGCCCGTCTTTCACTGCATAATGGTTTGTATGAATTGAGGTCAACCTGAGTTAAGGCTTCATCTCATCGCCATCACCCCCGGATTTCTGGAATAAAGCTTACGATAAGGGGGGAAACCCGGGGGCCATAATACATTCAGGAGAGAATATATGAATATTAGACTACTTAATTCAAATGAAAAATATCCAATAGATCTCTTGTTACTAGCTGATCCTTCGCGCCAACTTGTTGAGGAATATTTGAAAAGAGGGCAGTGTTATGTAGCAGAAATTGACAATCATATTGTTGGAGTCTATGTTCTTTTACCTACAAGACCTGAAACAGTTGAGTTAGTGAATATAGCAGTATCAGAAGATATGCATGGTAAAGGAATAGGCAGACTATTAGTGACACATGCCATTGAAACAGCTAGGGCACAAGGTTATAAAACGATGGAAATGGGCACAGGAAACTCTAGCATTGGGCAGTTAGCCCTCTACCAAAAATGCGGGTTTAGAATTGTAGGTGTAGATCTAGATTTCTTTATCAGACATAACTATCTAGAAGAAATTTATGAGAATGGCATACAGTGTAGAGATATGATTCGTATGTCTCAGGATTTATAGAGCTTAATTTTCTTTACAAACCCTTCAAAGGTATCTTAAGTAAGGTTCTGAAAGGTATATGATATTGTGCCAAAAGATGGTACAATGAATTGCGGAAAGGCTATACAATCATTGGATTGCAATAGTCCTTTTTTAATGAGTTGATATCCTACTAAGTTCCTGACAAGGGGTGGTTACTTTGTACAACACAACAACCACGATACTCACAGAGATAACAAAACATATGAAAGATCATGATTTAATCCTAAGTGATTTAGCTAGAAAAGCAGAAATGAATCCGGGCACCATGAGCAGTATTATTAATGGGAACCGCACACTTTCAGTCGATCAGTTAGATCGAATTACAAAAGCAATGGGGCTTCCCGTTGGCTATTACTACGAACGGTATGTGTCTGAGTATTTAACAGAGGCTAATCCGAATTGGCGTCGAATGAGTCCTTTTATACATAATTGTGCGAAATTAAATAAATTGGACTGCATTCATGATGTGGTTAATTTATTGATGGATAAACTAGGCTATTCAGAATCTTTATTTGAGCTTGCCGAAGAACTATTTCATGAAAAAATGTATCAAGCGGCAACCATACTTTATGAAAATGTGGCTGTAAGTGAGAAAAAGCAATATTCAGAACGTCTGGCTATGTGCCAGTACCGTTTGTTCCATACAAGGCAAGGAGATAATCAAGAGAAAAACTATGAAGCAGCCGTTCAATTTGAAATATACGTTGATCGACTAGATGAGATAGAACAGTTAGATGCATTAAAAGATCTGGCGAATACATACCGTTCGTTACGAAAATGGGACAAAGTAGAATTATTCGCTAAAGCTTTGGGAGACAAGGCAAAAATTCAATATAACATGGAGCAACAACGGCATCCTTCCAAAAAAGAAAATGCAAAGAAACCAAGCTTTCCTCTGTTTGCTTATTGGGCTTTTTCTCATTTACTTCGTGATGAAGTTTGCGAAGCACATAAAGATTATGAGAAAGCGCTTCAACATACGTACACATATGCTGACCTAAGTTGGGTGAAGGAAACTGATGACATTACCATGGAATGGAAAAGGCGATATGAAGAATGGGCTGAAGCCAACGCTTATGTAAATAAACTTCACGCTGGTGAAATTGGTGTTTTGAATGATTATGTAGCGTTTTTTTCTTCAAGGAAAGAAGAGACACTTCCCGGATTAGATAACGTAATTGAAGCTGCTAATCGATTTAATTTAAATGTTGATCATATTCTAAATCAATTTCAAACGGGAATTTTAGCTATGCGAGATAAACATGAGGGTGTAGGTGTCTACAATCAACAATTTATTATAGAACGTTATGCTCATTTTACATTTGAATTAGCGGTTTACTACTTTAATAAAAATAATTTTGCAGATGGATTTACTTTTTTATTAAGTTGTTTGGAAAAATCTACATTAGCAAACAATAAATCGTATATAATTAAATGTGTAAAGCTGTATGAATCCTATCTGGAGTATGCATCGTTTGAAACGAAGGCAGCATACAGAAATTTGATTAATAAGGTGGATGAGGATGGGACGTAAAGTGATGATAGCTTTCTTGGTAACAAGTTTTACACTAGCAGCGGTAATGGTTATCCCCCTTCAGTATCAAGACAAAGGATCTACTTACGAGCCGACTGGAAAACACGGAGGAATGTGAGAATAAAAAGGTCTCAAGTTCAAGGTCACAGTAGAACCTAGAAAATCACCATTATTAAGTGGTTAGACGGAATGATCCGTCTAGCCTTTTTATTTTGCTGTATATCAGCAATATGAGGAAATCTTCTTTTGAGGAATATATGTAAAAAGTGCAAAAATGTAATGTGTGTTATTGTACACAACTGAAGGGTGTATGGCTTTGTTCTAAAAGACGATACAATTATGGGTGATAAAGTGATTTTTACTAACCATTTCTCTATTACATCGTTTAACTGCATATTATATGTTGAGTTTATGTTGAAAGGGTGGTTTATCTATGGAGATCACACCTACGATTAGAGCAGAAGTACAAACCTATCTGATACGGAAAAGCTTAACCATGACCGAGTTTGGTCACATGATTGATTTGAACGTAGGTACAGTTAGTGGCATTGTGACGGGCAACCGGTCTATTTCTGTTCACCAGCTAGATCGCATCACTATGGGAATGGATTTACCACCGGATTATTTTTATGAACGTTATATTGATGAATGTATTGAGGAAGAACCGCTCAACTGGCGAAGAATCAGCCCTTTTTTGTACCGGTGCGCGGAGTTAGGGCGACTTGATTGCTTGCGAAGAGTTGTAGGTATGTTGCTAGATAATCCTGTTTATCTTCCTTCACTTTTTGAAGTGGCCGAGGATTCTTATAAAAAAGGTTATACTGAAGCAGCGGCGTTCCTTTATGAAAATGTAGCAGAAGGGGAAAAGTATCAGTATTCAGAACGCTTGGCAGTTTGCCAGTATCGATTGTTTACGATTCGTATTAGAGACGATCAAGAGAAAAACTATGATGCAGCCGTTCAATTTGAGCCTTACATTGAACGGTTAGATGAGGTAGATCAGTTAGAGGCATTAAAAGACTTGGCGAATACATACCGTTCGTTACGAAAATGGGATAAAGTAGAACTATTCGCCAAAGCTCTGGAGATTAAAGCAGATATTCAATATAAGTTAGACCAAGCTCATGACGTAAAAAAAGAGAACTTGAAGAAACCTGTTTCTCCACCTTTTGCTTACTGGGCGTTTTCTCATCTGCTTCGTGCTGAAGTTTGTGAAGCACGTAAAGATTATGAAAAGGCACTTCAACATACGTACAAATATGCTGATTTAAGTTGGGTGAAGGAAACCGATGAAGTCACCTTTAAATGGAAAAGGCGGTATGAAGAGTGGTCTGAAGCCAACGCTTATGTAAATAAACTTCACGCTGGTGAAATTAGTGTTTTGGATGATTATGTAGCGTCCTTTTCTTCCAGGAGTGAAGAGATACTTCCTGGATTAGATAATATAATTGAAGCTGCAAATCGATTTCGTTTAGATATTGATCATATTCTAAAGCAATTTGAAAAGGAAATCTTCACGTTGCTGGATAAGCCTGAGTGTATGGGGGTGTACAATCAACAATTTACTACAGAACGTTTTACTCATTTTTTAAGGGAATTGGCGATCTATCTTTTGCGCAAGGGGAGGTTTTCAGAAGGCTTCGCATTTTTGTTTAGCTGTTTGGAAAAGTCTGCTGAATCTAATAATAGAATACAAGCAATCAGATGTATGAGGTTGTTTACACATTTTAAAGAACATGCATCTGCTCACACGAAGGAAGTCTATGGAAATCTGATTAAAGCGGTCAACGAAGATGAAGAGTAAGCTGATCCCACCATTCCAGTTTATGTTAGTAGCAGTGAAGGCACCTCCTATTGAGCATTGAGAGAATGGCTCGAATTACAGACCAACGGGTCACCACGTGGCAGTCTGAGAATAAAATGCTCTCAAGTTCAAAATCACAGCCATTAGAAGGAGTAATAGGATGAAGATAGATAAAATAAATGATACCTACTATGCTGGATTTGAAGGAGAACCAGAAATAAGATTGATTTATACAAATTCAGATAAATGCTATGTATTGAAGATATGGAATGGATACTTTGATACATTAATGGATTGTTTGGTTCAACTAGAATCTGCACAAAGTAATATACTAAGTGAATATTATGCCCACGAAGGCTGGTATGAGGAAAGTCCATGGGAAGTGGAAAATATTAGAGAGACCCTACAATTGTTTGATTCATTTGATATTAAATATTTGACCGAGGAAGAAGCGAAAAGTTTGACTAATATATTACCTGTACTTCCTGATCTTAAGAACGATATAATTATATTGTTACAGAAAGCCGTCAATGGAAACGGCAATGTGTTCATTGAGTATGATTAATATTTTATAAGCTTGCTCCTTTAACAATAAAATGGGAGCAAGCTTTTTTGCATAGTTAGTCAATTAAATAAAGGGTCGATAAAGAAAAGGAGCTATTGCGATGGGTTGGCTTCTTTTGTTTTGGGATTTTTCTGGGAAATCTACTTATTTCCTTTTATACATAAAAAAACGATTGTATACACCACTCCAGCAATGAGGCTTAGTATAAACGAGATTGATAAAGCTCTGAAAATAAAAGTAGAAGTGGGTACTGTATAAAATTCAAACATACCGTTGATTGAAGAACTCATTGTTGTTGGCCCTTTAATAAAGGAATAATAAATTCCTACACAAAAACCGTAAGACAAATACTTAATTAGATTTTTTTCAAATTTACTCATTTACTAGCCTCCAATAATGTTTATGGAAAAGGTGAAATTTGTACTATGAAGCCATTCAAAGTTATATAGGAAAAGCCTTTAAATATAGCGTCCTAGAATTATATAGTAAGGATGTTTATTGATATTATGTCAATTATATTATTATAAATCAAAAAAAGTAATAATGATATAATCAATACTTGATCACTATCATATGGATAGAACAGCTAAAACTGACTTAGGCATCATCTAACAGCGTTATACACTACTTTAGACATAATAAATCTGTTTATTTCAGTTCAAATGTCACATGGATTAAAAGGAAATAACAGGATAGCAGATGGATTTCCCTAAATCACCCCTTCTGATAAGATTATTTCCATCAAAATTAAAGTGGGCGTGGTAGAATGGGGAGAATATTAGTTCCACCTGACAAATTGATGGAAGTGGCTGATCAGTTCTTACACAGAAAGCATGAAATGGAACGTATGCTGAATTTTTTGAGTGGACGAATTGATTTTGTCCAACAAGGCTGGTCTGGGGCTACCCAAGAGAGATTTTTTCAGGAGTTTCAGGTTTCTCGACAATCCATGAGTGTGACGATTGAACGACTATCGACAGTAGCACAAGAACTTATTTTTATTTCAAAAAACTTTGCAAAGGTGGACGGGGAAAAAATCGTACTGGATGTGCCGTGGCTCGGAGCCCCTGTTAAAAAAGCATCCACAGGTGAAGGTTGGTTACATAAAATTTTTGAACAGATTGGACAAGCTGAGATCACTAAGGCTGAGGCTCAAATGGAAGCTAGCAAACTTCAAGGAGAAATCCTTTGGGATACTGCACAGGGAGCAAAAGGAGCTATTCAGGGGAATTTGACAGTGGGGATATGGCCTGATAAAGAACGGAATTATGATCATCCCATGGCAGCTAAAGTAGGAGAAATTCTCGGAAATGTAGCTACAACATTGCAAGGGGCAGGTGAGGTAGTAGCTGGAATAGGTGGAGAAGGATTATCCGTTGCTGTTTCATCTACAGGTGTAGGGAGTATCATTGGGGTACCCGGATTAATTGGATCGGCAGCTTTGGCGGCGCATGGAGCTACAACTGCGGTTAAAAGTGCAAAAGGAGCAGGGGAAAGCTCAGCAGAATTGTGGCAGATGGCGAAAGGAGAAGGTGGAGGCTCATCAAAATCCACTCCTTCTTCGGGAGCTAAGGCAGAAAAGGCACCGCATGTCGTCGAGGGAACCCACAATTACAATAGGGGTAGCATAATTAAGGAAGGAAATAAGACGAAATATACAAACCCTGCTGGCAATGAACTGACATGGGTTGATCAACATCCCAAAAATATTAACCGTGATATTGAAAACTTTATGAATAGCTCAGATGTAGGAAAGGCAACTGAAGCAAAAGTAGCTGGCTTTTTAAAAGAAGAACGTGAAGTCACTGGTTTTGGGCAAAAAATATTAAAGAAAGATGGTCAATTTGCAGGTGATTTAGATGTGGTTACAAAAAATGAATTAATTGAGGTAAAGGCTTCGATCAAAGCAGTTAAAGAAGGACAACTTGAGAAAATGACAATTACTACTGATAAGCTTTATTTTAATCCAGAACAGAAGAAAGTTATACTTTATATTGATAAGCCTTTGGGCAATCTATCTCAAAGTAATATAGAAAAATTAGATAATATCAAGAAGCTAGGAGTAACTGTTGTAAATTCCTTGGAGGAATTAAGAAAGGTGGTTAAGTGATGGGGAGTTCGGCTTTTATTTTAATAGAACGAGAAAAATATACACCTGAGAAATTACTAGGAGATGCAATCGTAGCTGCCTTTCATGCAGATGCTGGATTATATTTTGACAATGATAAAAAATATAAGAACGAACAGTTTTTTTCAACAACTCTAAATATATCTTATAACCCACTAGGTGCTGAAAATAACCAGCAGTTTATATTCTATATTGATGGAATTTATAATTACGAAATTAATTATGAGCATGATGAGGATATTAGTGGATTAGATTCAAGCTTGTCCTTGTATCAAGTAGGATGTATTGAAGATGTTTATGGTGTTGAAGAGCTGATTTTTCGATTTATATATGAATATCTCAAGCTAAATCCTACTGACTATTTTTGGATTCCTGATTACGATTGGGTCTACAGTTGGGAAGATATGCAGAAGTTCAGATCTCTGCCCTATGATCCAAACTGGTGCTATAAAAATCCTAAATCAATATAATTCACAACGATTAATGAATATCTATAAGCTTGCTCCTTTAACAATAAAATGGGAGTAAGCTTTTTTCATAGTAATTTATCTGATAAAGAAGATAATTTGCATGCACCTAAGAATTAAGAGGCGGGTTTAAACAGGAGAGTCTCCAATCAGGCTACTAACTTAGCGATATGGGTAAAGTATACGGAAGGTGCGTGAATGTTATGAAGTATGATACATTCTTAAAATTATGGGAAGAACAAAATAGTCTAATGAGACTATTGTTCTGTGAAAATAAAGTGTTAGACTGAAAAACAAAGCATTAGACCGTGAAAAATAAAGTTGTAGACTGGCAGCCGGCATTAGCCAACGGGCAGGATAACGCAACCATCAGATGGACTTATGGTTCTCATTTGATACAATTTATCCCAGAAGTATCTTCGAGGGTTAATGAAAAGCAGCGGTGATGAACTAATAGGAGACCAACACAAAAAAGTGGTAGTTTATGGATATGCAATAGTCTACTATAGGATCTTATTCTCGGTTCGTCTGAACCGATTGTAACGGAGATTCATGAAGTGCCTGGAGAGATGGAAATAAAAGTGTTGTCTGACAATGGACAGAGCGGGATTGGAAGAGCGGAAGTGAAGTGGCAAAGCCCGTAAGCGTAGGTCACAGCTCATAATACGAACGGAGAACTATAGCTTAACCAAGAAATTACTGGAAAATGCGGAGGGTAATTTGGATCGTAATTCGCTGGAATCGAGCGGAGATTCACTTCGCAGACAACTGGTGGCACTACGCGCCGAATGGAACTTGGTACTAAAAGGAGGGGCAGGACACATGCAAGAAGAACAGGAAATATTCGCGGGCGACGGATATAACAGATCGTACGCAATGGCTACGGGTATGCCGATTTTGAATCTTAGGGGTAGCATACCGCGTGAAAGTAACGGCCAACTACCGTTTCCGTGGGTGACAACGGGCATCAGGATTGATAAAGAACAGATGTTGGAAACCGTTATGAAGCAAAAGACACTCGAGTATTTGTTTAATATGCAATTCAGTAAGGAGGAAATGACCGACCGCAATTTGGTTGTAGGCTGTTATGAATACAGGAATCCGAATGACAAGGAACAAATAATGCTATATGCGCTGGTTTCGTTGAAGGAATTTCTCGCGAGATACGGCGATGAACGGGCATTGGAGATTCTGATGCGAGTTGGCTGCACATACGAGAAGATTATGGAGGAATGTGATGAAGCCATTAAAGAACACTTTGCAGTGTTGCGCCGGTCACTTCATTTAAAGAATTTGAGGGACAAATATGATGTCGTTTACGAGTGGAGTGAAGAGGAAGGGGTAAAGACGTACATAATCAGATACACCAAATCGAGTTATACGAAGATTAAAGCTAAATCATTCGAAGAGTTGACCAAACTCTATGATGAGCAACGGAAGAAGGATGCAAAGAAGACGTTCGCGACTCTGGAGCCGTTAGAAGCATTCATGCAAGCATAAGAAAACCGCCCCTTTACGGGGTGGTTATTCAACATTTCATTGAACGAAGATTCGAGGAATATCCAGCGATAGAGAGGATTCTCGACAGTCGCATCGGAAAGTGCTGACCCGTACGCCAGATATGGTCGAATGGGGACTGATGGAAGACGTTGATCCAGCCGATTATTTCGGCAAAACCAATAGAGGTAGAACGATTTAAGGCGATTGGAAGCCTAGCGATTCAGGGAGAATTTATCGCCTCGGTGTTTCTTACTGACGGTAAGCCGATCGGCAGCACCGAAACGGTTGTAGATATATCGCATGAAATAATTTAGCACCACTTGTTACGCTAACAGAGAACGTTAGTTCAATAAACCAGCGGCAGTCTAGGACTTTATTTTCAGGTCCTTGACTGCCGCTGGTTTTATATTTGGGTCAGTCTAAAACTTATTATTCCAAGTCTGACGATTTAGCAATTCAGAATCAGCTTAGGACCAACAAATCCAGTCTAAATCTTTATTTTCATCGGACAACTATTAGAGAGGAGGGATTTAAGAATCGGAAAATTCTTTATCATGGATTTGATAAGAAGTATTTTCGGTTATTTTCATTGTGGGCTGGGACTTGCAAAAATATTGGAGGCTTATAGCATAAACAAAGAGGAGGTGCATGAAATCACCATGATACACATGGAACCTATTCAAGTGGGTGAGCATACATTTATCGGAGTCGAGGTCAAACTGCCTAAAACAACGCTGTTAACGATCTCTAACTCCCGTGGTTACATCATGTGTGGTGCGTCTAAGATGCGGCTATTTCAGGGGATATAAAATTTTCTTTATTTAAGCCTTAAAGTCAAGCAGGACAAGCTTTCATAGCAGTTTTCAATTTACTGATCTTTACTGATTCATTCTATTGAAATCTTATAAATGACTGAATTTTGTGACCTCTTGGAGGAGGACAAGCATGTGACTGTGCATTGCATTTCCGTTATAATCCTTCAAAGAATAATTATACGCCCCATCATCTACTCCTTTAATGGGGGCTTAGCTACGCTGAATAATTTTATCTTGCTCTTTTAAAATACCTTGCATTGGTTTCGTCCTTAAAAATAACTTGTGTACTAACTAAGGGAGCTTTACCTATTTGAGTTTTAACTGAATAAATTTCAGATGGTTTGTATCCTTGAATTTTTACAAGATAATCGAATACTTTATTTTGAGTATCACTTTTAGCGTAACTACTAAGCATCCAAACGCTTGCGAATATCATTACTATAAAGATTGCTATTCCATATTTTCTCATAACTATCTCCTTTGTTGGAGCAAGCTAAAGTGGCGCTACCAATGACGTAATATTTGCTTCGAACCGTTACTTAAGAAAAGGAGCCGTTGCGATTTGGACAGCTTCTTTTGCTTTGGAGTTATTCAAAGAATCTACTTATTTCCTCTTATACACAAAAAAGTAATTGTATACACTACTCCAGCAAAGAGGCTTAGTAGAAACGAGGTTGATAATGTTCTAAAAATAAAAGTAGAAGTGGGTACCGTATAAAATTCAAACATACCGTTGATCGGAGTACTCGTTGTTGTTGGCCCTTTAATAAAGGAATAGTATATTCCTACAATAAAACCGTAAGACAAATACTTAATTAGATTTTTTTCAAATTTACTCATTTGTGAGCCTCCAATAATGTTTTTGGAAAAGTAGAATTCTTGTACTATGAAGCCATTCAAATTAGTATAGGAAAAGCCTAGTATTAAAAAAAATCTTTGTTAAGCTAACGGGAAACGTTAGTTGAAATCTGTTCATTGAGAGGAATGTTACATGAATGAAAAACAAAGTTTGAAGATTATTGTTACCATTTAGCTGGTATTAGATCTGGAAGAGAAGAATTATGGGTTTTTCTTGGTTTTAGGCAACACTTCGACTGCTATCTCAGCCCATTTGACAGAGCCGTACGGTGAACTACCTCCCACAAATACATCTGGACTTAGAATATTGACCAGATAAGTGCCAGGTTTTTGAATAACGACAGAACCGCTAAAGAATTTATCCTGTTTGAGGGGGATAACGGTCTTTTTTTCAACTTCAACAAAATCACCGTTCTGAAATGCTGCCACTCCAAAAGAAACTTCATTGCTTTCCAGATACGTAGCTGTCACGACTCCAGCAATTGCTATTGGGTCTCCAGCCTGTACACGGAGGTACCCCTGTGTCGGCTTGGTGAAGCGGATGTCATGCTCGTTCTCGGGATGGTTGTATCTAATAGGGACGGAGGACGGGTTTAATACTTTGCGATGCACCATAATCTTAACAGATCCTTTATCATTAGTGGTAATTTCCAACGGATTTGGACCGGGACGAAGCTCAACTGAATATTCAATCCGCCGAAATGTTTGCCCATTTATTATAATCGGCTTTCCAATGCTTTTTTCTTTTCCCTTAAACGTGCTAATGCTACCTCCAATGGAACTTGTCATGCCACCGTGCCCTGTATTTACCATAAGATAAGCATGCCCGAACTCTTTTTGTACTAATGCACTAAAAGTGATTTTTTCCTTATCCGTTGTATACGTTGGATGAAGCGCTTTAACTACTTTGTCGTTCCAGACCCAGTGCATGACTCCATTACTCCATGTATAATTTATTCCCATCTTAGGCAGAAGTGACGCTGGAATATACAATTGATCGTTTTTCATAAACGTTTTAGGGATTGGCTCATCCAGCGCTGTCATGGTTCCGTCTTCGTATCTGAAAATCTTTGCTTGGTTAGGCATCAACCGAAATGAGGAAAAAGGTACCGAGTTCTCAGTGTCAAACTCCGCCCACGTGCTGCCTGTCTTTGCATCCCACTTGGTGGTTGCCAAGTGAGCTGTTTCCAGCCATTTGAACGGGAAATACAAGTGATTATTTTTCTTCAGCAGGGGAGCGGTCTTTATGGAGACGGAATCCAGCGATAAAGAAGATTTGTTTAATTCGGCAGTCAGTTGGTGCGGAACCAGATAGAACACAGCCGCATCCTCTACTACAACGGGAAGATTGGAATTTGAATTCTCCGCATAACTCAGAGGCGCTAGAAGCAGGCCAGAAATAAGAAGGCAGGAAGATACAAGTAGAGAAACAAAAATTCGTCTCATTGAATAAACACCCAGTTTCATTTTTTTATCATATATACCAGAAAAACGAAAAAAAGTTGCGTATATATAGTCTTTTACTCTGACCATTAGCCTTTTTGAATAACTTAGTTCTTTCATTCAACTGCTTTCTTATTTTGTTTTATGACAAGCTTTATGATACTTCGACACGACTTTTACTATAAGATAAAAAAGACTAATTTACTTTGGAGGTGTCTTTTTGGAGTTATTTCTATTTATACTTAACATTTTAGTTATCCTCCTTTCTATTGCTGGCGGAGTGCTTTTAATTGGATTAGTGTACAGAGGATATGTACTGCTAGGTTTACTTATTGCTGAGAAAAAGAGAAGAATAACGGATCAATCTCAAAATCAGGCTTGACTATTAGCCCAACATCCGATGGCGGTTACATTCTATAGAATGGCTGCTTTATAGCGGATACGCTTGTTGCCATTGGCATATAAATCCCTCCTCAAAATGAGTGCAAAAAAGCCGCCATAGCTTTGGCGGCCGTGATTGGTAGGTATGTTTATACCGATTATAAAATTGAGGAATCCAAGCGGACGTCCGAAGTCAACACAGAGTCAATGCTCATCCTCGAAAAAGCTACGCTGCATCAAAACTTTGACAGTTTGAATATAGGCCTCAAAATCTTGCGAATCCCAAAAGCAAATACAGTCATAGCGGTCCATGAGCTGCGCATATTCTGGATGTATTGATCGTTGATTATATAAGTCCGAGTGGAAGTAGGGCTCTTCAGACCGAACTCTTCCCACTCCGCCGGATCATTCGAACCTCCGAGCCTTACAAGCATATTCGCCGACTCGCTATTTACTTTAGCTGGAATTTGTTCGTATGCTTGGGTGATTTGTGCATGAAATTCGTCGATCGGATTGCCGCTGACAAGGCTTTCCAAGTGGATGCCTTCACGAAGGTAAGAAACGTATGCTAGATGGTCGGCCCAGAACTTGTCAATATAAAAAAGCCGTACGCGTTGCTCCAAAGGACTCATCAGCTTCTTGCCTTTTAAAATTGCGAGCCGCTCCTCGTATAGAATTCGTCGCTGTTCCTCTACCATATCCGAATAACGGTTTAGTTCTTGATGGATATCGAAGTTCTGGCCCATAATAACGCGCTGAATATGCGCGATTTTGCTGCGTAGCACCGGGTCTTCGAGAGTCTCATCCTGCCTGTGGGCGCGAATCGCTTTATCGATGCCGAATCGAAGTAACAACTCGTCCTCTAAGCTTACGAAAAATACGGAAGCTCCAGGGTCGCCTTGGCGCCCAGAACGCCCGCGCAGTTGGTCGTCGATCCGCACGCTTTCGTGCACATGCGTACCAATCACGTACAACCCACCCAGCTTGGCGACAACTTCTGCTTGCGTAGGGTTGCCACCGCCGATCCGAATGTCGACGCCGCGTCCCGCCATATTCGTAGACACCGTCACGGCGCCGATTTCTCCCGCTTTGGCAATGACCTCGGCTTCTTCTGCGTCGTTTTTCGCATTCAGGATATGGCAAGGTACGTCGGCAACCGCTAGCGCCTTTGCCAGCATGTCCGACTCCTCCACGCTTGACGTACCAATGAGAATTGGGCGTCCCGTCGCATGTACGGACGAGATTTCTTGTACAAGCGCCTTAAGCTTGGCTTCTTTATGTGTATAAATTCGGTGCGGATGGTCGATCCGTATGTTTGGCCGGTTCGGCGGAATTTGCACGACCTGCAGTGCATAAATCTCTTTGAATTCCATGGCGGAAGCGTACGCGGTAGCCGTCATTCCGCAAATTTTTGGATACAGGCTAATGAAGTGTTGAAGGGTGATCGTCCCGAGAATTTTCCCGCCGACTTTCGAGTGCAGCCCTTCTTTGGCTGCAAGCGCGGCTTGCAGTCCTTCTGGCAAATGCCTATTCTCCGCCACGCGGCCGGTATATTCGTCGATCAGCTCGATTTTCCCGTCCCGGACGATGTAATCGACGTCTTTTTTCAATAACGTTTCCGCATACAACGCGCAATTTAACGACGACAACAAATGACTATTATGGCTTTCGTACAAATTGCCGCACCCCAGCAGCGCCTCCGCTTTCGCAGCGCCCGCCTCATTCAAATAAACGTTCCGCTTGAACTCGTCGAAGTCGTAATACTTATCTTGCTCGAGCTGCCTAGTCACATCTGCGAAACGAATTACGTCGTTGCCGGAAGAATCCGGCTCGCCAGCGATGACTAGCGGCACCCGAGCTTCGTCGAGAAGCAGTGAATCCGCTTCGTCGACGATGACGTAGTGGAAAGGACGATGCACGGTATCGGCTTCGCTTAGTGTGATCGTGTCGCGCAAATAATCGAATCCCGCTTCTTTGGCCGTCACATAGGTTATATCCGCGGCGTACGCTTCTCGTTTCTCGGACAAGCTCATGCCCGCTTGAACCGATTTTACCGTTAACCCGAGGAAACGATAGATCGGACCCATCCACTCCGCATCCCGATTTGCCAAATAATCGTTAAAAGTGAGCACATGAACGCCTTCGCCGGTCAGCGCATTTAGATAAGCAGGCATAACAGCAGAGAGCGTTTTTCCTTCGCCGGTATGTTGCTCGATCACAAATCTCTCGTGCAGAGCGATGGCAGCCATAATCTGAACATCGTAAGGCTGTAATCCGAGCTTTCGCTTCGCTGCCTCGCAGACTAGCGCATAGGCATCGACAAGCAGTTCGTCCAAAGGCGTACCCGATTCTGCTTCCTTTTTCAGCCGGAGAGATTCCGCTTTCAGCCGCTGATCGTCCCATGCTTCCAAATTCCGTTTCCTAATGAGCTCCGCTTTGTCCCGATAGCCTTTCAGCTTATTCTGAGTATCGCGGTCTTTGAATTTTTGCATCAACTTGACGGCTAAATTCATTGGAATTTGATCCCTCCTCGCTAGAAACACGCAATTCTAATAGTGGCTAAAGTATAATCAAACTCTATAACAATAGCAAAGTTTGGAATAAAAAAAATATATGGAAATGTCAAGGGTCAGCTTGATAGTTGGGTATTCAACTAAAGCCTATGAAAAAGAAAACTATTTTTATCATTATCGGAGTCGTTTTAGCAATTTTTATCGTCTTTTTCCTTTTTAACTTATGGGCGATTAATAATCTGCATGTTCCTGCTCAATAACTACAATGTGTCCAAAGATATTAAGCCTTCCTTTATTGGGAAGGCTTTTTGTATTATTAAAGTGGAAGCGTGGTTAACATAATGATTACATTTAAAATAGGAGGCTTAATCGCAATTCACGAGAAACAAATAGCTGGACAGTCGCTATTTGAGATTGGGCACGACAATTGAAGCATGTGAAAGAGAATGACTTAGTTCATGGTGAGTGGGAGAAGTGGCTAAAGACAGTCGATTTTACTCCCAGAACAGCACAAAGAATGATTAAAGCATTTGAACAATTCGGAAATGCGACGACGTCGTCGCTTTTGGCAAACAGTAAAATATTTGAAATGCTATCTTTGCCTGAATCTGTAGACCGCTTAGAGTTTATTGATCAGGAACACACCATCCCCTCAACTGGTGAACAGAAAACAGTGGATGAAATGACTGTGCGTGAGCTGCGGTATGATTCAACGCTGAGACAATTTGTCTTAGGCTTCAGCTATTACATATGAGTTGAGTAAGTATGATAGAGTGTTTGAATCGATTTTCTTATTGATAATATCGGAATGACTATTATAACACTCCCACTCCGCGATTCTTGTTACGATTTACGATACGTGTTTGCTGTGTTTAAAAATGTAGATAAATAAAGGATTTTCTAATTTTTGATTTCGCACAATTTAATTTATAATAACTTAAAATTCACTTGATGCATCAAGCTTTTTTACACATTACTCCTCGATACCTACGATTGAAACCACGATGTAAAGCAATTCTTCACAAATCCCTTTATTTATCTATGTTTTAGCTATTTTTCGATACGGCAACAATTTAAATATATTCTGGCACAATTTTGAACCACAATGACTCAAAAAACCATATGAAATAAGTGTTTTATGCACATAAGATCAATTTTTACGATTGAGCTTCGATACGGGTGTAGTTACAGACTATCTCTACAGTGCCTCCCAAATTGGTGATACCCTCATATGGTTGACACAGCGTCAACTTCCTATCCACTTTACTGAGAACATCAAAATATTACTTTCAAACTATGATTACAAATAGCTTAAAAAATGTTGATCAATTTGACTTTTATTGAATCTATGTATATAATTTGAATATATTGGATAGGAATTTTTATCCAGTAGCTTAGAATATACATTTTTAATCAAAATTAGAGATTATAGCACATGTATAGATCGCCCAAATCTATATTTACTGGTACATACTTTTTTACATAAATCTCTGTTTAAAAAAATTGATTGTTATTGGACGGTTATCCTGCCGGACATAAACAATATATTCGCAATTGCTACTTCTTACTTAGAAGGTGATTGCGTAAGCTCGTATTTCTATTTGACTTATGGAGCTAACTAACTAAATTTAACATACATCATCCTCCAAAAAATAGACATACGAGACTTTGTTATATGGAGGGACAAAAAATGAAGTATGGATAAACATGTAGACAAACTTTGAACAAGTACTCTCTTATATCAATTAAATCCCATTTGGAGGTATAATCATGAAAAATGTTCTTAGTTTGGCTTTTTCCGCTAGTCTTGCTCTAAGTATCCTTCTTCTTCCCAGTGCAAACATTTATGCCGCCGATGAAACATCGCCTTCTTTCAGTGTTAATGACAATTCTTATCAGAAAATGAAAGATGCTGGAATGAGTGATAATGATATTGAGTTACTCCGTAAACATAATGAAAATGATCTTCAGATCCTAAAAAGCGGGGAATTGGAAGAGAAGGCATTGAATGACCAAAAAACTAGCCAATCGCTCACTGATAGCTCGGAGAATCCTAGGCTAGCAGCATCAAGTTTAGGAACAGTCGGTGATATTTTGGTTGCCTATAACGCAAGTTCGTGGGGTATTGATTTCGGATATCCAGGACATGCTGCTATTGTTTCCTTACTAAGTGGTAAAACAGTAGAATCGTTCCCAGCTGATGGAGTTCAATATCACACAAATGATTGGAGAGGTCGCTCAAATGTTTATGGAATGAGCGTTAAAGGGGCTTCGGGTTCCCAATATAGGGCAGCTGCACAATATGCAGCTAATCAAATTGGAAAACCCTATAACTGGAATTTTGTTAATCCATGGACAGAAGCTAAATTTTATTGTTCACAATTGGTGTGGAAGGCTTGGAAAACTCAGGGGATTGATGTTGATTATATAACAATTGATCCTATTGTTACCCCAATGGAAATAGCTAAATCCGGTAATACTTCAATTTACTATAGTAACTAACAAACCTAATCACTCACAGGAATATATATTTTTTCCTGTGAGTGATTTCACTAAGGGGGGACATTATGCTCTTTAAAAAAAGAATAAGAATTATTTTTGCAACTTTATTTTTACTTGCATTGGCAGTTTCAACGTTTTGGTTTACTACAACACATCATTCATTGAAAAATATAACAAAATCCGAGACATTTACTGTTGTTTATTCAAATGCAATGGATGACGGTGCAGAAATTGTGAAATACAGTAATAAAGGCGAGATTTTAGACAAAAAAAACTTAGTTAATGCCCAGTCACTTTATTATTTTGCCAAAGTAAAGAATGACTATTATTTAATGTCTGAACGAAAAAATAGACATTACATACTTAATCAAAATGGAATTCTTCAACCATTTTTTGGATCTAATAAATATGGAAAAGATAGGAATATCGGAACTTCATTTTTGAAAGAAAGCGACAATCATCTATTTTTCTCCATGAACGTGGGTATTAATCCGAGTTATTCTCCCACACAGTACACCAATGAATTGGTTTATTTCGATAAAAAAAATTTGAAATATAGAAATATTCTTTTGAATGGATATTTATTATCAACCGTTGAATACAATAATATGGCATACACTTTATATGTGAACAATAATGATAATTCTGTAGGTATTTATGTCATTGATTTAAAAACATCAAAGAAGATCAAACAATTCACTATAGAAAATCGTTTACATGGTTTAAAAGAATACTTTCCGGTAGGCCAAAATGGAGCATCACTACAAATATTTAAAGGCAAGCTTATTGTATTTCTTGATGGCAATACATCTGATACACAATTTCATCCTATAATGCAGATAATTGACCCTAAAAATGGTAAGTTGGAAAATGAAACATCTTTGTCAGATACTTCATTTTTGTTTTATGACAGCCAAATTTACAACGATAAATTATATATTCTCTCTGAAGACTTAAATTATACTATTTTCAATGACCTCAACAAAAAGCCTAAAAAGTTGAGATTAAAACAAAGCAATTCCGTCTCCGAAAAAATACAAAATGAGAAAGGAGTAATATCTGGAGTACAGTATTTTGCAGGATCTGTTTTTGTCCTATATGATTATGTCAAAAATTCTCCTGTTGATAGAATAAGGGAAATAAGAGAATATGACTTATTGACAGGCAAAGAATTACATGTCATTCCTCTAGCATTTAAATCAAACAAGGAAATGATTCGTTTTTTTCTGACTAATTAACTTTAAGGAGTGATTATTATGATTTACTGGTTATTTCCAAAACTTAATCCCCTCTTCCCTACTTTTATATTTTGCCCCATTCTGGCAATCTTGATCGGAGTATGTTTCGCCTATTTCAAAGGAAACATCTACTTAGGATTAATACTAGCCTTGCTACTGCCTCTTATATTTATTGCCACCAATTTAGAAACCATTGCAGTTAATATAGATGCTTGGCTTCTATATGGTTTTATCTACGCAATTATTACGTTTGTGGCTTATAAGATGGCGTTTTCACAGTTAGGAAAATCGAGTTGATTTTTTTACACTATTATCAATAGTCACCACGATCAAATTTTCGCACACTAACTTAGGTATAACAGGCGACGATGCATCTTTTGAGTTCAATCCAGTTTATTTGCTAATTGGAAATCATTCCGGAAATGATGGGTCTGGTTACCCGATTAAAATTTCTGGGAATGGATATGCAAATTAATTAATGAAGGGTTAGGGAAGAAGTGAAGGCTAAATTGAAATTTTTGGGGTTGGCTGCCCTTACTGTTACGTTTGCTGTAGTTATTGGTAATAATGTTTTTGCTAGTGACGATACTTCTGAAGAAATGAAGGGCGTTACAAAAGCAATAGTCCCTGACGGTGTATTAGAAGAACTTAATCATCCTGATAAAATTTATACTAAAGATGGGTTATTTATAAAAAAACCGCAATCTCTCCATGATGAAGATAAGTTCAGTCAAGATGAAGTAGTCTACGACGTTTCAAAGACTACTGATGAAACTAAAGCAATCATTCAATATGACGCTATTTACATCAAGGAAGAAGACAGTAAATAGATTTGTGTACTAAAGTATTTGAAAAGTTAAGTTGTATAATGGAATATCTAGGGCGACTTCGGTTGCCCTTTTTATTATGCTCAATTTAGCCAAGTCTTTTTCCAACACTTTGTCATATAGTATACATTTTGACATACTTTGCTAAATACAATTAATGACATAGTAGAGGATGATCCATATGAGTGAGATTAGACGCTATGGTTACATAAGAGTATCGAGTAAAGATCAGAATGAAGCTAGACAATTAGAATCGATGAAGGACTTAGGTATTATGGAACGTGATTACTTCATTGATAAGCAAAGTGGCAAGAATTTTGACAGACCACAATATCAAACATTAAAGAGCGTACTTAGACACGGAGACATTCTGTTCATTAAGGAACTTGACAGACTTGGACGGAATGCTAAAGAAATCAAACGTGAATGGCAAGATATAACGTATGAGATAGGTGCACACATTGTTATCCTTGTATGCCTATCCTTGACACTAGACAATATCAAAATGGTTTGGAAAAGGTTATATCTAGTATCGTGCTTGAATTACTCAGCTACATGGCAGAACGTGAACGTGAGAAGATAAACGGTAGACAATCTGAAGATATAGCAGCAGCCAAAAATAATGGTGTGGTATTTGGTCGGCCTAAAAAGGCAATAAGTGATGAGTTTATTACAGCATATGAGGAATGGAAGCAAGGTGGAATAACAGCAGTCGAAGCAATGAAGCGCGTAGAAATGAAGCCTAACACGTTCTATCGCAGGGTAAAGGAATATGAGCAACAGAAACAAGTAGGATAAATTGTTCATGTGTATGGAGCCTAGATGATTATGTCTAGGTTTCTTTGTTATGTCTGCTGATCAAATACTAGCAGGTACAATAAAAAGGACGGGGGGTATTTTACATCATAAACGTCTATTTAATTTCCAAAATTGCCCCTAACACATTCACTTTCACACTCAAGTTATTTTTTGACTCGATACCGTCCCTAATATCATTAAGGTTGCTTGTATGCCATACATCCAATCAAGGCTCAATTCATAGATTAAAACACAAGGGAATGCGAACCTGACTATTAATCTGGTACTTTGTATTGGATGAGTTGTGTTCTAATTTTTTAAATAAACTATACATCAACATAAAGACGATATCCTTAATCATGAAATCATACGTAACTATCCCAAAAGGTATCTTGAGTACTATATGAAAGGTATATGATTTTATACCAAAAGATGGTACAATCAAGATCGTTAGAGCATTTTACTACTTGTTTCACAACTACATAATAATTTTTACTATGCATCGTATTGTGAGTCTACATTGAAAGGGTGGTTTATCGATGAAAATTACACCCACGATTAGAGCAGAATTGGAACAATATCTTAAACAAGAAGGCTTAAACCTATCGGAATTTGGACAAATTACAGGGATGAATAGGGGAATAATAAGTAGCATTGTAACAGGTAATAAATCTATGTCTATTAACCAGCTCGATCGTATTACTGAAGCTATGGGCTTACCAGAGGGTCACTTTTATGAATTGTTTATAGAAAATTACATCATTGATCATCCTCCAAATATGAGGCGAATCGAGCCGTTTTTGTATCGCTGTGCGGAGTTGGACAAGTTGGATGCGGTCCGTCGAGTAGTGGGAGCCATCATGGACAATCTACTCTATTCACCCAAGCTATTTGAAATAGCGGAAGAATTGTTGTCGCAGGGACGACTAGAAGCGGCATTGATACTTTATGAGGGGGTAGCTGAAGCGGAGAGATATCAACATTCTGAACGCCTGGCAATCTGCCAATATCGTATTTTTAAAATTCAGATTAATGACGATCAAAATCAAAATGTTGGGGCGGCAGCCGTATTTGAAGCTTTTGTCGAAAGACTAGATGAAATAGACCAGCTTGACGCATTGAAGGATTTGGCTAACGTGTACAGATCATTGCGTAAATGGGATAAGGTTGATGAGATGGCGAGGAAAATGAGAGCTAAAGCCGAAATACAATGTACACTGAACCATCAACAGAACAGCCGAGAACAGATCGAATCTAGCGACAAGCTAAGTCGTCCCTTGTTTGTGTACATTGCTTATGCAGACTTGCTCTGTGCTAATGCATGTGAAGAGCAGGGTAATTATGAGCAGGCATTACACTATACATATGCCTACTCCAATTTAGATTGGGTTAGAGAGACCGATGAGGATACCCAGCACTGGATTGGCTTGTTTAAACATTGGTCACAAGCTAACATACTTGCATATAGGCTTTTATCTGGTGATGTGAGTGTGCTTCATGAATATCTAAACTTTATTGATGACTCATCAGATACGATTCAAGAAGATAGGGTAACTCAACTACTTAACATAATGACGGCGGCTAACCGTTATGAGCTTGATTTAAACGATATACTTAAACGATTTGAAACAGAGATTGCGTCTTTATCTCAGCGACCATCATCAGATGATATGTATACCCAGCAAGTAATACCGGAATACTCTGCACTTTGTGGATATGAATTGGCTTATTATTATTTAGATCATGGGATGCACAATGATGGCTTTAATCATTTGTTTTGTGCAATGGTAAAAGCGCATATACTAAATAATGAGACATATTTTATAAATTGTATGGGGTTGTTTGTGCGTTTCAAAGCCCATGCGGTATCTGAAACCAAAACAGAGTTTTACAATCTCATTGAAAAGGTGTGGTTAAACAATGTTGAAAAAAGTGGTAATGTTGATCGTTGTTAGTAGCTTTTTGTTCACCTTAGCTGTACCTATTTATCTGGATAGTCATGATGGAGGATTTCAAGTCTTTGCAACACATGGAGGAGCTTAAATACGAATTGATTTGAAAATTCGTTAAAACTGCACCCCTGAAATAGGTTTAATTACGGAACCCAATAGGCCAACGCAGGGGAACCTCAAAAATTCTATTATTAAATAATGTTCTATTCCAAGACCTACAACTAAAGTAGGTCTTCTTTATGATTTGTTAAAACTTTTTTTGTGAACTAATCCATTATTAACCAAGACGAGGGTTTGAAGAAGGAGGTGCATTATGAAAAGGGACGACGGTTTACGTCAAAGGATGGGATACCTTCAACGTTGTGCGTAATTAAGGAAGTAGCAGGATACTGTTTTATTAAAATTGTTGATATTTTAACACTTACAGGAAAATGATTAATATAGTGCCGACTTACTATTTTTGCAATAATGTTGAATGAAATGTTATATTATTGTATTTTCTGTATTATTATTATATTGTATTCCAAATAAGAAAAAAGAAAGTTTCATTACATGAAAAAAAAAAATGACAGCATTTGTGCTTATGGGGGTATTAGCACTTAGTGCTATCGCTCCATTAACATCAGCCCAAGAGATCAATTCAGACAAAATCACACCTAGTTACATAGATTACAAATCTCTTCCTGTGCCTTCGCATAAACAAGAGAAATCTAATTGGTGCTGGGCTGCTACTTCACAGATGGCTATAGAACATTTAGGTGGAAATAAAACTCAATCTCAAATCGTAAAATATATTAAAGGTAGCCTCGTAAATAAGGGAGGCACGGATAAGGAAGTAAAAAGCGCGTTAGCATATGGGGGGTTGAACTCTACAATTGATAAAGAGCCGATACCCTTTGGAACTATTATCTCTCAAATAAAAAGAAATCAACCGCAATTAGCACATATCGTGTGGAAGGACGACTCTGATCTTGGACATATGTATCTAATAAATGGATATTCCGATAATACAAATTTAGGATTTCAAAAAGTATATTACAAAGACCCTGCCGTTGGTGAGAAGATGGATAAAATAGATTACTATGATGGATTTGTTAATAATAGAGATTTTAGTTGGTACAGCACTATAAACGAAATTTATGTTAATTAAAACGAGACTAAGGAGGACTGATAAAATGTATAAAAAAATAATTGGTATTGCGTTTTCTTGTATCTTATTGTTACCTATAACCGTCTTAGCGGCAAATGAGGTTCCGAAAGAAGTTGAGCAATCTATTGAAAAGGATTTGGGGAATTTCAAAGATGATATTAGAAAGAATACAGGATTTAAAATAACAACTACTAAAGAAGCGGAAAATTTAACTCTTGATGAAGGTTTTAAGGTTTACACTGTTAATTCTAAAGCTGTTAGATCAGGGAATACAGATAGAGCTAATGACATTTTAAAATCTAAAGGGTACTTATTTTCCATAAAAAGTGGACAACAAAATAATGGTATTGTTTTTTCAGAAGATGGGAAAAGAATACGATCAGCTTATAGTGATCTTGAGTTTCCGAGTCAATTCGAAGAAGCAAAGAAATTGATTGGCTACGATGAAAGCAGCAAACTGATATATGATGATCGACTGGCTACGGTTGCTCTAATTTCTGATATAGATGGGAAGGAAGTTGTGGTTCCTCTTAGAGAGAGCGTATACATGGAATTTAAGCCATTGAAAGTATACAATTTACAGGAGTTTGTAGAGTTTCTATCTGCCAATGAGAAGGCTCGGCAAGAAGCTTCTGAAAAAAATGATTCAGATGAACTGATCTCTGGGGGGAGTCCATCTAATCTAAACTCGACTACTTCGCAGCTCATTACAAGCAAAATCAGCACAGAAAAAGTGTCACTATTTTCTATTGCAGGGTTAGCAATTATTGGTGGCATTTTTTTCGTAATTAAAAGAAGAAAAAAGTTATAGATTAATCTTGTATACAATAAACTGTGTAATAGTTTTGATATAATTAGACGGCTTGGCGGGCTGGAATTATCTATTTAAATTCAACTCAGATAATGAAGTGTTGTAGGTGGCTAGATGGATATTCCGTCTAGCCTTTTTGATTTGTGTTGAGTTGGAAAGAATCTGGAGTGAGGGATGGGAGCGCCAATCTAGAAGGGAATAATCAGCATACATATGAAAGTGCTGAGCAAAATAATTTTGGTCAGCAAAAAACACAGGCTGATATTGCACATGAGTTAAATATAACAACTCAGCAACTAAGAAACTACAAAAAACTCCTTACGCTTATCCCTGGGTTGCAAGATATGGTTGAAGATCATGGCACGTTTTAAGTCTTTAGACGTAGGTAGAAAGGTTAATCCTTCATATAACAATTAGGAATTAAGTTCATTTTCCATAAATCGGAATAGTGTTACTATGTCATAACGAATTCATGACTAGAGGTAACTAACCTATGACAACTATTAAAGTGACGCCTGAGCAACTTATGACCATCTCCAAGCAGTTTGAGTTAGCACAGCAAACGGCAACTCAAGTGAATAGCAATTTAGTAAAACAAATTTCATCTATGGGACAATTGTGGGAAGGACTGACTAAAGAGCACTTTTACTATTCCTTCCAGACCTCTCAGAAGAATATGAATGACTTTGTTACCCTGATGGATTCTATTGCTAGGGAGTTACGTCACCATGCAGATAAATTCAGATTAGCAGATCTGATGGAAACAGGTAACATTGATGCAAGTTGTTTACCACCTCCACCGAATTCATGTGCTGTTCCTGCTCCAGATACACGAAATGCATTCCAGAAATCGGTAGATAGCTTAACTGAACTAGGTCAGGATTTTGTAGATGCTAATTCAGTACGTTATGAGAAAAAGTTTGATTCGGTTTGGAGCTTCTTAGATTATATGTCGTATGGTATTCCAAAAGGAATGTATCAAGGGTACATGGAACGAGCAGCTAAACAAAACGATTCGTGGAATGACATGCTCAATTTCAGTACATTTGGAATAACGGGTATGATTCAGGGCGCATTTAATCCTACCAATGCGTGGTCAAAGGAACATTGGGCTAATATGATTGGTACAGCAGGATTGTTTGGAGGAGTCAGCTCAGTTATTAAGCCTAAAATTGGTTTGAAACCATCTATTCAGTATGAGATTCCGAAGAATAATACGAGTTCCAGCTTACGGAATTCAATAGAATCTGAATCTAAAACAGAAGTACAAACAGGTGGGAGAAACGATCTTTCAATTGATGAATATTTTCGTAGAGAAGCTGAAGCAGATGAGATGTATGATCAAATCAGAGCTTCAGATAGTGATGTAAGAGCAATAGCTGAGAATTCTGGAATGAAGGAAAGTAGGATTCAAAGAATCAAAGAACACGTTTTCATAAAAGAACACATAAAATCAAGTGGTTATGGCAGATTTCATTCTGATTACGAAATAGCTCAAGCATGGGATAGATTACAAAAAGGGATACAAACAGAAAAAGATATGGATTTGCTTAACCATGAATTGTTTGAATCTAGATTTGAGGGTATATTTAAAACAGACTATGAGACTGCTCATAACGCTGCGGTAAGGTCGGGTCGTCCATGGGAAATAGAATAGAGGAGATTTTATAATGGGAGCATTTGTTTTACTTTTTAAAGAACATGAAGATGATACAGTAGTTATTTATAAATATGGTCCAAACGAACACACTATGGGGAAAATTCAATTAAACAAGGATACTAAGCTGTTCTCTGAAATTGAACCTTTACCAGATTCGAATCATTCAAACAAATTTTATTTTGATAGGGCTGCACAGCGGATGGCACGTTGCTTCGTTAAAGAAGGTGGTATATTTCCTGACAAGATGACATTTGAATCATAAAGTAGCTTCAGGAATACGAACCGAGCTTGCTCCATTGATAATAAAATGAGAGTAAGCTTTTTTCATTGCAATCTATCTGATTAAAGAGGAAAATTTTTATCCACCCTAGAATTAAGAGACGATTTTAGAAGGAGCATATCATGTTAACGCCAAAACAAGAAGAGAGCCTTAGTAAATTTATGAGTAAGATTCTTAGGCATACACCAGAACAGTTTGGTCTTGAGCTAGACCATGAGGGTTATTGTGACATTCAAGACCTGATTCAAGGAATAAGATCAGAGAATAGATGGTCTGACGTAAGCGAGTCGGATATCAAGCAAGTAGTAAGCCATTGTCCAAAACAAAGATATGAGATTGTTAATGGGTACATAAGAGCTAATTATGGGCACAGTGCAGGCAGATTGGATTATAAGGAGGCCACTCCACCAACCATTCTCTATCACGGTACAAACACAAAGGTAATCCATAACATTTTTACTGAAGGAATTAAGCCAATGGGCAGAAAGTATGTACATCTGTCTGAAGCCCTTGAGTTTGCAATTCTGGCAGGTAAAAGACGTGGGGAACTGGTGATCCTTGAAGTAGATACAGAAAAGGCATTGGCTAATCAAGTGAAGTTTTATAAAGCCAACCACGGTGTTTGGCTTGCCGACCTTGTGCCGCCACAGTACTTAAAAAAGTTTGAATAAAGCGTAACCCAGACCGTTAACGATGATCACCGAGACTAGATGAGAAAAAATTCGTCTGGTCTTTTTGATATCGTCTATTTTGCTGTACATACATTCCCCTCCTAATATTTTGAATGTATCCACGGGCGTCCACACTCACCCGCAAATGCCGCATAAAATATCCCGGATGAACAAAGAGGAGGTGCATGTAATAACCATGATACACATGGAACCCATTCAAGTGGGTGAGCATACATTTATCGGAGTCGAGGTCAAACTGCCTAAAACAACGCTGTTGACGATCTCTAACTCCCGTGGTTACATCATGTGTGGTGCGTCTAAGATGTACCGAATTTAGGGTAGTGAAATTTTTCGCTGTTTAAGCTTTAAAGTCAAGCAGGACAAGCTTTCATAGCAATTTTCAATTTACTGATCTGTACTGATTCATACTATTAAAATCTTATAAATGACTGAATTTTGTGACCGTATTTGTGACCTTTTGGAGGAGGACAAGCATGTGACTGTGCATTATACTCCTGTGAGTTCTGATCAAAGGAATCTGATAACCAACGCAGGTGAGAGTTACGGGGATTTTAAGATTTTCCCTATTCATAATGTGGACAACAGCATTAGAACGAACATGGGAGCGTCCAAGGAGTATGTCAATTGTAAAGTGTTCGGAATCAAAAAATTTATACTCGAACGTGTACTGATTTATGGTATATTGTTCCTATTATTAAAGGTTTATTTCATCATTATTCAGATTTCGAGGTGAAAAATGAATCATATAGAGTTAGTTCAACATATAGCATCTTTTCTAGCATCTGAGGTGAAGTCATACGATATACCAGACATCTGTTCTAGTTACGGCTTAGACGGCGGTGAAGAAAGCGAGGCCTTTGCGGGTAAGTCTAAATATGTAGAACGTAGACTAAGAGGTAAAGATCAATTATTTCTAATTGATTTAGCCAAGAGAGTGGCAAAAGATTATAATTCTGTTGATTTAAATAGAATGCTAAATACGATCTCTCCAAGGGGAATATTTAATATCACACAGATAACAAGAAAAAACATTGTTAAAGAAATATTGTCGCTAGGGTACATTGAAGGTGATATGAATTTAATTGACTTTCTGAAGAGAACATGGGATTTAGATTCCATGCCTTCAACAGATTCGAGGTTTTTTAATGCAACTGGGGACATAACTCAGCATATGATAGCAAATGATGATTGGTCATTTCAAGAATTATTTGAAGATGTTCTTGAGATTTATAATATTACAGATGAAAAATTCATTCGTTTCACAGAACAAATTGTCCATCCGCGTGTCAGAAGCGAGGTTGATCCTCAATTTATTGAAAAATTGAATTATCATTTAGTTAAAGATGGATACAAAATGCAAGTGACCTCACAGATATCAGGTTATCCATTATACACCATTATAAAAACTACTAAAGGTGTTAAAGGAGAATTTAAAAATCTTATATTCGCTGCAGATGGCCCTAAACCTGAAATTGTTATAAGCGATTCGATTAACAATGAGATAGCTATAGTTAAAAATCAAGAGTTTTGTCTAGTGTATGATCTGCCAATTTTGGAAGGATTATTGTGGAGAGAATTAGTAACTTGGTGGGGAGATAAGCAATCTGAGGAAGAAGGAATAAATGTTGAACGAGCGATGTACAAGCGTTTGATTAGGTCATTAGATAAAGGGCCAGAAAGAAACTTTTTTAAATTTTATTTCAAGCACTTTAGAGAAAGAATGGGTAATAGTTTACCTGCTTTGATACCTCAGGTATATCTTCATTATGACCCCTATGTTACTAAAATAGTACCGAATGAAACACGCTTAGTGAGACAACGAATGGACTTTTTATTGCTATTACCAAATAACGTTCGAATCGTAATCGAGATTGATGGTAAACAACACTATTCTACTGAGGATAATAAACCAAACCCTAAGAAATATGCTGAGATGATGAAAGCTGATAGAGATCTTAGACTTTTAGGGTATGAAGTTTTCAGATTCGGAGGATTTGAATTTATAAATGAAAACAATGTAGATAAAATGGTACTTGATTTTTTTAGTAAGCTCTTTTTAAGGTATGAGATCAATTGAAATAACTATTTTATATTGTATGAGGATAGAGGTTAGCATATGAAGAAAATAACCACTGAGAATTACTATAAACCTGATGATATAATAAAAAACTTTGGAGCAGTGAATTTTGAGACAGGTGAACAGTGGGCTGTCACTGAGGACGATATTCTTAATTTCGTTGATAAAATTACAATTGATGAATTAGTTCCTGATGACATAAAAGAATTGATTGAAGTATCTAAGGCATTATATGCTTATGGGTATTTATATTGGACTTTTTTTACTCTTTCGCAAGAGCAATCTTATAAAGCGTTTGAAGCTGCAATATCTAGTGTACATAAAAGGGTTTATGGATCTAATTTTAGCACTAGAGGTAAAAAGAGACTTCAGCTTTCAGACATGATTCAAAAACTTATAAATAGTGGGAATATTCCACATGAGAAGAAAGCCCGGTATGATGCTATTAGAGAACTAAGAAACATGTCGTTTCATCCATCCATGCAATCGCAATGGGGATTAGTTGCCTATGACACTATTTTTCAAATTATAGAAGAAATAAACAGCCTGTTTCAAACTTTAGAGAAACAAAATTGATCAAAGGCATGATTTATTAACAATAGAGGTGAACAGGTAATGATTAAAATGGGGTTAGCTGAAAATGGCGCTGATTCACTAAAAGCGGCTTATTTAATAATAGAAAAATTGCCCTCTTTAGAAGATGGGCTATCTCATAATTTAAAAGATGCTGTAATATCGCTCAATCATGGTATAGAAATTCTTTTTAAATTAATCCTTAAGAATTATGAAGAGTATTTAATTTTTGCTGATTTGGATAAATATATGACAGCAAAAAAGAATAGCTGGAAAAAGGAAAAGAGAATGTTATGGATGTTAATCCTCTTTTGGAGATTGTGACATTAAACGAAGCAATAAGACGAATTAAATACCTATGTAATAGCAATTAATTATCTCAATAAGATAAGGAATCAGTTTATGCATTATGAAATCAATCTTTCCAATGAGCAGATGCTTGAATTATTGGTTAAAATGAGAATCGCATATGACTTAAGTTATGATTTTTTCACGGATCATATCGAAGACTTACGTTTTTTTCTTGAAGACGCAAGATACGAAATTACTGTTGATGATTATTCTAACGAGATAGCCGAAATGCACAGAAGTATGATGGAAGACTCAATGTACGAGGAATATAAAGAAAGAAAACTAGATTTTAAATAGAGTAAAATTGAAGGAAGAAGGTGCGACCTAAATTGCCGTTTTATGCATACCACCAAACCACAGGGATGAAATACCATATTGATGACTGGCTTCGCTTTTTTCCAGAAGAGTTTCCAGTATGCGATTTGTGCAAAAATATCCTAAAGATTAGGGCGAAATCATCTGTAGGTAACGTAGCTGCACATTTTTATCATGAAAGTAATACAAATTGTCCATCAATTGAGTCAAATCGTAAGCGGTATGAGGGACTAAGGCCAACAGAACGTGATGAATATAACGCACATTTAATGAAAGAACTCACATCTCAACATTTAGATAAAGTCTATTTAAGATGTAAACATTTACTTAATAACAATTTAAGTTATAGTCAGTACAAGGAAATGTTGATAGCTGCAAATAAAAGCGATATTTGGTATTACAAAGGTTTAATATTTAAGTATGTTCCATATGTACTTCTTGTTAATTATGGCGTTTTCAAAGAACAAGGAAAGTTTTTTGTCTTTGAGTCAAATTTAAATAACTATGATGATCTATGGAATCATCAAAAGTCAATCAAAAACCGTATATGGAGAGTTGACACGACATCAAATGATGTTGAAGAATTTACAATGATTGATGACCTTATTTTGAAGGACTACTTTTTTAAATACAGAGATCTTCTAAAGTAAATGAAATGTAGATTTTAAACTATCAACGTTGTTCCTTTAGAGCCAAAATCCAGTTTTACAATATCAATCTTATAATGACTATGATTTACAACAAACAAGCCTAGATGATTACTGTCTAGGCTCTTTACTATGTCTATGTATTTAGTGGAATGTAGTTTATCAACCTGTTTCTTCTGCTATATCGAACAATTCTCCTAAGCCGATACCTAAATAACCACAAATGTTAGCCATCATTGAGGTAGAAAGACGAGAGCTATCAAGATCCTGATTATTTACTAATTTATAAATAGTTCCGATTCTTTCACCAGTCTCCTTCGATAATTTATAGGGAGTAATGTCTTTTTCTTTAAGTATCTTATCTAGATTACATGTAAGTGTGAATTTAGACTTCATTATTTACCTCCTAAATATGCTTAAATAAAGCTATTGACATTAAACGTCTATAGTCGTATATTGTTTATATAGACATTAAATGATTATAACTATTAAACGATCATACCATTATTGAGAAGGAATGTATATACATTTCCTTAGCTTTGCTATTGCCATTCTACCAATTTCTCAAGGAGGAAGATACCCAGTGACCAAAAAAGCTAACAAGCAAGCCATCATCGACATTATACGAATGAAGCCAGTTTGGGAATCAGAAGAAGATGCTGAAAAGGAACTACACTATTACCATATTATCGATGCTCTAAATCGCAAATGGCAAACGATTGGCTTGAACGTCTCGGATGCTATTCAAGTGTTTGAACAGGGCAATGACGACAATTGGACTCGTATTATCGAACCAGCGCCGTACAATCCTGACCTGTCCATCAATGACCTAATCAATATGCTCGATATTTCCCCTGAAGCTTGGCGTATTCGCAATGACATGCAAATCATATTGAACACAGTTGAACGCCGTAATGAGTATGTAAATCGTATCGTCAATGTTAATCGTGAAAGTAGATTTCTTTTGCTTCACCAAATGAAGGATGAATATTTACAACATGATCAACTTACATATGAACACTTTATGCAATTGTACGCTGTGAATCCTGTGGGAGCTCTGACCATGTATTTCTTACAATCCATTGATATTATTACATATTGGGAATGGGAAGCAGCTGGAGGTACATGTGAGAAGGCTATTCAGTACAAACGTGAGGAACCATTGATGCCGTTTATCCAAGCTATTGAACGTGCTGAGGATGAAGCGAGAGGGATTGTTTCTGGTTTTTAGTATGTCGCGTGATACAACAATTCTCCTAAAGGAGAAGATACATATGTCCACCATGAAAGGAGCGACACCAATGTACAAAACTGGGAAGCTAATGGACGGTAAACTCTACCTCAAAACAATAACTGGTAACTGGATCAGTCTCAAGATGTTGGCTCAGGCTGACAAAAAGGCTGTGTAAAATGTATTTGGACTACATGTTATAAAGAGTCAGGGAGGATGGAATTTAGCCCCGTGTTTGAGCGCCTAGAGATAGGCGTTTTTTTTGTTACTAATTTACTATACTTATCCAAAATATATGGGAAATTGTACCTAATTGTTGTATTATAAAGTAGTATGAAAAAGTACCAGCAGCTAAGGAGGAGCATTGTTGTCTATATTTGTGATATTGTGTGTTTTTGTTGTATTGATTGCTTTGGTATTGCTACGCTTATTTAAGAAGCCTAGAGTTCAAGAGCAATATAAAGTAACGCAGGATATTGATCCTTATAAAATTAGCATTAACGAAATAGATCGTATGGAGGATGGCAAGGACTTCGAAATGTATCTGTTTAGGCTGTTCCAGTGTTTAGGCTATGGTGATGCGTATAAAACACAAGACAGCAGAGATTTTGGAGCAGACTTGGTATTTACAGATAGAGAAGGATACCGCAATGTCATTCAGGCTAAACGGTATGCAGTAAGCAATCCTGTGGGTTTGAGTGCAGTTCAGGAAGTGTATAGTTCTATGCGATTTTATAGAGCTAAGAAATCTACTGTTATTACTTCGAGCAAATACACAATCTCGTGTGAACAGTTAGCCAGTTTTAATAGAGTGAAGTTGTTGGATCGCAACGATTTAATTGAAATGATTGAGCTTTTCAAGTCACAGCAGCATAGCAAGGTAAAAGATATCATCGAAGCAGAGCCTTACTTGAGTCTGGATTCATGGGACGATTATAGGAATAAGGATAAAATAATTAAGAAGGATCATAAGTCTGAAAGACGCATCGCTTCAGGTAACTAGTTACTGAAGACTTTTGAAGTAAATCATAAGGAGTGAACGAATTGAACTGGGATCAAAATGATCCGTATAAGGAATTTAGAAGGCAGCAAGCAGTAATACGTCAAGCGTTTAAAAACCCAGTTAGAGAATGGAAAAGGCAGCAACAAGCGCTAGAGAGTGTATTAAATATTTCAATGAGAAAAATGATGAAACAACAAAGAGAGTTTAAGAGTTTAATGGAGAGTCCGTTTAGAGATTTGCAAGAGCAACATTTACAGTTGCTGAGAAATATGAAACCTATTGCAGATTATTTAAATCAGCAACAGGATATTATCCAAAGATCTTTTGGAACAGTACCTAAGCTTTTAAAAAAGGCCTCTAAAGATTTTGAACAATATAAGAAGCTAATGGTAAAACTGAATTTCCCCCCTCATCATGATATGGATTATAAAGATTTTAAAGGGATTTATGAATTTTATATCGCAAATGGCGAAGAAGAGATGGAAGAAAAAATATATCAACTAATACTTAATAACTATGTTGACTCGAAAATTAAGTCTTATTATGAAAATTGGAAAACAATAGGTTGGTTAAAAAAAAGGATAGCAATATTAGATGAATCAATTACTAATTATCTCGAAGGCAGATATCACAGTGCAATCTCAACATTATTACCGCAAATTGAAGGGATAATTATAGAAAGAGGCAATGTTACAGGTTATGTCTCTCAAAAGGAATTGAAAAGATTAGGTGAGGAAGTTCTAAAAGATACAGGTAGTTTTTCATTAGATGATGCGGTTAAACTTTTTTATATAGATTGTGTGTTGGATTCATTTAAACATGGTCAGATAATTAAGTCACCTTTAAGTAGACATGCTATCTTGCATGGAGCGGATACTAAATATGGGTATAAATTGAATGCTTTGAGATGTATTTTGTTTTTTGATTATTTAATTTTAAAACTCAATGGAGTAAATCGAAATTTGGATTCTTAAAATTAAAGAAAAGAGAATTAACAAATGAATGTGGAAACAAAAAAAACAAGATTTTTCAAAGAATTATCGACAGAATTTTCTAACGGGACTTCGTCGAATAAACTTGGAATCGTGAGTAGTTTGTTTACTGTATCGGGTGTATCTGGGGCTTTCTTTTACACAAATCTTTCGATAGGAAAAATATTAAATTTAGATCTTTTTCAACTTTCTATTCTATTTCTACTGACAACACTTTTAATAGTATTCTCATTACTAATTATCGGCGGTATGGTTTATGCATCAACTCCGAAGAATTTTAATTTGGATCTCTCTTTTTTATTTTTTGTTGTAATTATTTTAACGTGGGGTATGGGGCTAGCACTTCTATCAATGATATTTGCATTTTATATGGAAATAGTTGATTTGTTATTTAATAGATATGTTAAATGATTGATAAAAAAATTCTTTTATAGGAGATGTCTATATGAAGTTGTATATTGCTGGGATCAACCACAATGACCCTGTTTCAAGGACAGGGCTAATTCAATGGCTACACGAGATTAAAGCTGAAAACCAAACTAAGCCCGACTTTATTGCTTCAGAATGGGACGAGGAGGTATATACAAAGGTAGCTGCCCAGAGGCCATATCTTTCACAATTATTAGAAAAGGAGTGGCCAGATTTAAATCAAAAACAAATAGAATCTATCTCAAAAACATTGGCTTATGAAGGAGATAGCCACAAAGGTATCTTTGATAATGTAAATGTTCTATGGCTTGACGATTCGAGAGTCGTGGATCAAGAAGCTGTTGACAATTTTGCAAAACTGAGACTTCAGACTTTGAAAATGCATTGTAACAACGATGCGAAGTTTAACTTTATTGAAGAACTGAGTCGAAATTTAAAAAAGAACGAATGCTCGGATCTTCCGACTATAGAAAGAGATATTAAGTTTGCAAGCACAATCTTTGCTTATGTTGAAGAGAATAGATGTGAGTGGGGAATTATCATTGTCGGTTCTTTGCATGCCTCTGAAGAAGAGGGAACGATGAGAAATCAACTTGAGTACAAGGGTTACGAATGCCTGGTTAAGCATTTTTGATTTCATATTTTGTAAATCAAATTAGTCTTTCATCAAGAGAGGCGAAGATTGACGAGTAATTCAGTGATGTGAATTTAAGTGGGAATGGGGAGTTTAATTGAAGAAGATTTTCAAGAAGATATTTAAGCATCCAATCGGAATTGCTGTTTCTTCCGGTGTTATTAGCTCAACAATTAGTGCTCTTATAGTCGCCTACATAAAATCGGAATCCTTTATGAGTGCTTCTATAACGGTTTGGAAATGGGTCATATCATTATTTCACTCAGTTTTGACCTTTGGTGTCCCTGTTTGGATGTTACTGTTAATTCTCATAATCTACTTCAAACTTATTAATCCGATATCAAATTCTTTTAATAAAAATAGTAGTCCTGATTTTCTGAATTACAAAAGTGATATCATTGAAGGAATCCGTTGGGAATGGGAATGGTTTAGCTATTATGGAAAATACAGCATTTCAAACAGAATAGACGCGGTATGTATTCATTGCAATGGATATCTTATAGACAATAGACACTCCTATAATATTAATACACTAGAATGTGAACATTGTGGTTTCAAAAAGAACTTAAGTGAATGGGAACATGAGGAATATCGCAATAAAATCAAACGGGAAATATTAAGACGAACACGGAATAAGTCAAACGAAAACTCTATGTAAAACGAAACTTTTAAGGGAAGTGATAGTTGTCTTGGATGGTAACGTTTTTGAGGGGATTGTTGATGTGTTTTTAGTCAATGGAGAATCAGCTTACGCAGACGTAGATAATCGAGAGGAAGGCTGTTCTTTAAATGAATATCTGTTCTTAGTTTTGGCAGGTAAAAGAGTGCGAATCACAGTTGAAAGATTAGAAGACTGAAAGAAATTTGAGACTTATTTAAATAGTATAAGTGGGATAGAATGAATCAAAAGATAAGCGACTTCATCAAAAGTGAGAGGGAAGTGAAATGAATAAGAAAAAGTTCTTTCTCAGTCTGTTTATTGTTTTAATCATTTTAGTTGCTTTACAAGTCCCAAATTATATTAGATATCAATTTGATAAAAACTTTGGAGACCCTCATACTTTCTTTTATGGCGTTGGAATAGGTGTTTTATTAGATGAAACTAATAACTATTACGAAGAAGAAATTGATTTAGATGATCAAAATAAAGTTTCAATTGATGTCTCTCGATACAAAAAAAGAAAGGCAGATTTGTATATTTATGGTGGGTACATCAATAGTGTGGAACCACTTGTTGTAGTACTGAATGATAATGTCATATATAACGACAAACCTGAAAATGAATCAGCTAATTTTTATTCAAGGTATTACTTAAAAAAACACTTTGTTGTTAAGTTAAGCGAAGCAGTAAAAGAAGGAGAAAACAAACTGGTAATTTCAACTGGGAAAGCGACGAAAAGCTATGAGCTATATATCAATTAAAGGAGAGAATTCCATGAAAAAAGGCATAAAAATTAGCGGAGCAGTTTTTGCTACTAAAGGAAACGTTGATCATGATGAATTTATTGATAAGTTTATAGAGTTTGTTGAATCTAATGGCTGGGAATTTGGTGGAGGAAGTAGATTAATAGATGAAGATGGAAATGATATTAAAGAATAAAATATGACTTTTACAAGAAAGAAAACAGAGGAAGCTGTTCACTGAACTCATTGAGATAAAATATGAGAAACAAACTTTAATGTTTTATGGAGGCAAGACAATGCAGACAAGAGAGAAGAAAGATGCTTTACTAGAAAGGCTAGCGGAAACGTTCACCAACAATAATAAGGTATTTGTATTAGTTAATGTTATGATCTTCATTTCTATACCATTGCTTGTCCTTCTAAGATTCCGCTTTGGTGTCGATACAGACTATGCACAGATAATTCTGTTTGTTTTCATGTTTTTATTCTCTCTATGGCAATCTAAAAATATTTATTTCAGATTACCCCAAAATAGCTTTGATGCAAAAAACAAAAAAATGAATTTTCTTATTTATTACATATATGTTCCCTTGTTAGCCCCGATTGCTGCAATACTAATAGTAGGTCTCGTCGGTAGAATGTTTGTTAAGAACAGCAATCCACAAGGAATAACAAACATATCTTCAAATGAAATTTTTATTAGCTTAGTAACAGATGTTCTTGCTGGAGCCGAAGAAATATGGAGATATTCAAGCATTTTAATTATTTATTTACTACTCCATTATGGATTTAGGAAACTTAGTAAAAAGAAGAATATAAAGATATTGTCGCTAATTTTATCGTTTCTTTTAAGTTCTTTTCTATTCGGCTGGATGCATACATTTGCATATTCTGATGGTTGGATTAATCTGGATATTACAATTATGATTGGTCTGATGGGATTATGCTTTGCAACAATAATGTTTATTACAAAGAGAATTTGGAGCGCGATTCTTACTCATATAGTGTTTGATGTATATACTACGTTTAATTCGTATGATAGTTCTATTGTATCTTCTATTTTAATAGTAACTTGCTTATCAATTTCAATTGTATTGTTGTTGACAAAAAGAAAAGGCAAAGCTGCAATTAATACTTAATCTTATTAGGTATGATCGTAGTAAAACAAATATTTTACTACAAGGAGTATATGGAAATGGGACACGATATTAGTGGGTATAACAAAGAAAACAAAGAAATTGCATATACTCGATACGGATCGTGGAACGAATGTGCAAGGCATTTATATAGAGTTCTAGATGTTCAATCATTAGACGGTGGGGTTAGTGGTGTAGGTGAAGAAATTTATTTCGATGAAAACCAAATTAAAGATGCTATTCTAAAATCCGAAACAATTGATTGGTCTAACATTGAACAAACCGAGCCTGAGTATGAGAAAGACAAATTAGCCAAGTTTCTCGATGGACTTTTAAGCATAGCTACCAACGAAGGCAAGGTAAAAGTTTATTTTGGATAAATCGTACATTTCAAAAGGAAGTGGCGAGGGTGCTGAAATATAAGAAATATGGTAGATGGCAGCACATTTATTCTGGCAGTTATAAAGACATGAATATCAATAAAGCAACGCATGGAAAGTATCTATTCTTCTCAAACGATAGAGGCTCACTGATTCAGATAGCTGAAACAGAAATAAAGCAAAATGGATTCTATTGGGCTAAAGTAGTCGATGAACCTATGACACTCTCAAGTGGTTATGTCTTGTGTTTATACTGGAACGATGATTCAAGATTGGATGAGCTTAAAGAGAGATATCATGACAATATTAAATGGAAATCCGACGAGGACACTCGAAACGGAAAGTACTCTGAAGGTTACTATACATTTGATTTAATGGGATGTGTGCCGTTCGATATAAAGTATAGACAGCTTTACGAGGACTACTATAGAACATGGTTCCATGACAACCGCCACGATGAAAAGTATGATTTTGATAAGATTATTGATGAAGTGGTAGATGAAATATGCGAGAACTTACCAGAGGAGTACTTAGCTAAAATGTCTCACTTTGACCTTTCGGTTATATCAATAAAGAAAAATCATCGCAAGGTATATATTGAAGATCTTGTCAAGGCGTATAAAGACTCAAAGGAAAGATGAAATGAAATTTGGTGAAAAGGTAATATCACTTAAAGGTGTTACTGTGAAGGCAGTAAATCAGATGAAATTTTCCTTTTACAGAAATGAGGTGTAGTCTTGACCACAACTTTGTCCGTGAAGGTAAAGAAAGATGGAAGCATTGAATTGCTGGATTTATTTGATTCACTTTCACTAGAGCTGATAAGCAGAGTCCCCGGCCTTTTGAAAGCAAACCCATTATTTGACGACAAGAGAAAGGATGCATTATTGATCAAGGAAATAAACGAACTAATTTATAACAAGAAACTAGACGAACAATTCTCGCTGGCAAAAAACAGTTCCTTGGAATTTAAAATGATGCTTGCTGATGTAATTGAAAAGTTGATTCGTTATGAGAACAGATGAAATCTTTCCTTTATTCAAATATGAAAGTTGGACATTAAATGGCTAATGATTTGAATGCTCAAGGTTTTTATGTAGTCGTAGGTGGAAATATTGAGAAGTATCGTAAACTTCAAAACGATAGCTTACAATCACTGGCTGAAAAGATAGGAGTAACCAAGAAAACTGTTCATCGATATGAGAGAGCGGAAATAAGAATTAGTATTGAGAAATTAATACAGGTAGCCTCGATACTGAATACGACAGTTGAGGAACTAACAAGTGGAATCTTAAAGTATGATGATACAAAATAATTTCTTAAAAGTCTTTGGGGCATTTTGTCCTAGAAATGACATACATACATATATGAATTGAGTTAGACTATTAGAGTGAAATATGAAAAAACATGAAAATAACATCAATAACACTTCCACTTCGCGATTCTTGTTACGATTCATGATTCGATTGAGCTACGATACAAAACATAGATAAATAAAGGGTTTTTAAAATTAAAATTTTGAATAAATCAATTGCTAAAAATTAAAAAATCCATTGATTCATTAGCCTTTTAGCGAATTTCCTTCCAATTCGTACGATTGAAGCTACGATTCCAACTATTTTCACAAAAAATCCTTCATTTATCTATGTTTTAGCTATTTTCTCGATACGGCAACGATGTGAATATATTATGGTACAATTTTGAACCACAATGACTCAAAAAACCATATAGAATATAGTATTTATGCACATATTATCAATTTTGACGATTGAGGTTCGATACGGGTGTCGATATAGGATATCTTTACAGTGTCTCAAAGTTGGTGATACCTTCATATGATTGACACAGCGTCAACTTCCTATCCTCATTGCTGATAATGTGAAAATATTACTTTCAAACTATGATTACAAATGTATGGAAAAAAGAGTTGAGCAATTTGACTTTTGTTGAATTCATGCATACAATTTGAATATATTGGTTATGAATACATATAAACCATTAAAAGATGTATGTAAATGGATATGCAAATTAATTAATGGAGGGTGAGGACAGAATTGAAGGCTAAATTAAAATTTTTGGGGTTGGCTGCCCTTACTGTTACGTTTGCTGTAGTTATTAGTAATAATGTTTTTGCTAGTGATGATACTTCAGAAGAAATGGAGAGCGTTACAAAAGCAGTAGTCCCTGATATTGTATTAGAAGGACTTAATCACCCTGATAAAATTTATACTAAAGATGCATTATTTATAAAAAAACCGCAATCTCTCCATGATGAAGAAAAATTCAATCAAGATGAAGTAGTCTACGACGTTTCAAAGGCTACTGATGAAACTAAAGCGATCATTCAATATGACGCTACTTATATCAAGGAAGAAGACAGTAAATAGATTTGTGTACTAAAGCATTTGAAAAGTTAAGTTGTATAATTGGAATATCTAGGGCGACTTCGGTTGCCCTTTTTATTATGCTCAATTTAGCCAAGGTCTTTTTCAACACTATGTCATAAAGTATACCTTTTGCAATAGTAGTTTAGTGTATGTCATAAGTGGTTATGATACATGTCAAATAGTATATAAATAATTTTGAAACATTTCATATATAACAATATACATTTTGACATAGTTTTGCTATAATATAACCAATGACATAGCAAAGGATGATCCATATGAGTGAGATTAGACACTATGGTTACATAAGGGTATCGACGAAAGATCAGAACGAAGCTAGACAATTGGAAGCAATGCAAGATTTAGGTATCATGGAACGTGATTATTTCATTGATAAGAAAAGCGGCAAGAATTTTGACAGACCACAATATCAGGCATTGAAGAGTGTGCTTAGAAAAGGCGACATTCTGTTCATCAAGGAACTGGACAGACTTGGACGAAATGCAGAAGAAATCAAACGTGAATGGCAAGATATTACGCATGAGATAGGCGCACACATCGTTATTCTTGATATGCCAATTCTTGACACTAGACAATACCATAATGGCTTAGAGAAGGTTATATCAAGTATTGTGCTTGAGTTGCTTTCGTATATGGCAGAACGTGAACGTGAGAAGATAAACGGTAGACAATCTGAAGGTATAGTAGCAGCTAAGAACAATGGCGTTGTGTTTGGTCGTCCTAAACAGGCAATAAGCGATGACTTCATTATGGTATATGAGGAATGGAAACAAGGCAGCATAACAGCAGTGGAAGCCATGAGACGTGTAGAAATGAAGCCTAACACATTTTATCGTAGGGTAAAGGAATATGAGCAACAGAAACAAGTAGGATAAAATAATAATCATGTGTACACTACGTACACACTCACGGCCTAGATGATTAATGTCTAGGTTTCTTTGTGCTTTAATAACCATATATTAGTGTATAATTTGAAGAAGGGGGATAGTTTACACCCAAAGCGCCTATTAAATTTCCAAATAATGCAGTAGCACATCTACCTACACACTGAAGTTATTTTATGAACTGATTTTGCTTCTATAGATACCCGGGGGTAGTTAAAATCAATTGACCATTCACTTTCTACAAATATCCCCATAGCACTTCCATTCCCCGACATAGCCTCAATTTAACTCGATGCCATCCCAAATATTATGAAGGTTGCTTGTATGTCATACATCCAATCTAAGCTCAAATCATAGATTAATTACAAGGGAAGATGAACATAACTATTAATCTGGTAACTTTATATTGGATAAGTTGTATTCTGATCTTTCCAATAAACTATACATCAATATGAGGACGATACTTTTAACCATAAAATCCTCGAAAACTATCTCGAAAGGTATCTTAAGTACATATATGAAAAGTATATGATTTTGTTCCAAAAGATGGTACAATCAAGATCGTTAAAGCATTGTACTACTTGTTTCACAACTACATAATAATTTTAACTATGCATCGTATTGTTAGTCTATGTTGAAAGGGTGGTTTATCGATGAAAATTACACCCACGATTAGAGCAGAATTGGAACAATTTCTACAACAAGAAAACATGAGTCTAACGCAATTTGGACAAATCGCAGGGATGAATAGGGGAATAATAAGTAGCATTGTAACAGGTAATAAATCTATGTCTATTAATCAGCTCGATCGAATTACTGAAGCTATGGGCTTACCAGAGGGTCACTTTTATGATCTATTTATAGAAAACTACATTATTGACCATCCTCCTAATATGAGGCGAATTGAACCGTTTTTATATCGCTGTGCGGAGTTGGACAAGCTGGATGCGATCCGTCGAGTGGTGGGAGCCATCATGGATAATCTACTGTATTCGCCCAAACTATTCGAAATTGCAGAAGGATTGTTGGCGCAGGGACGACTAGAAGCGGCATTGATACTCTATGAGGGGGTAGCTGAAGCGGAGAAATATCAACACTCTGAACGCCTAGCCATCTGTCAATATCGTATATTCAAGATTCAGATTGGAGATAACCAAGAAAAGAATTTCCAATCAGCACTCCAATTTGAGCCTTTTGTCAAACGTCTTGATGCTATAGACCAATTAGATGCCCTTATAGATTTGGCTAATGTGTACCGATCATTGCGAAAATGGGAACGCGCTAAGGAAGTTGCTAAGGATTTAAGGACTTTAGCCAAAGCTCAATACTCCTTGGAACATTCTCAGGAAAGGGAAGAGCGCAAGCCTCTGCGACCGTTATTTTTTTATATAGCATTCAGTAAATCACTTATTGGCGGCGTTTATTATGAACAAGGAAAGTATGAGTTGGCGTTACAAATTGCGTATGAGTCTTGTGATTTGGATTGGGTGAAAGAGACCGACGAAGAAGCATTGCGCTGGAAAAGCTTGTTTCAAGAATGGGGCGAGGCTAACATATGCTTAACCAAACTCATGGCTGGAGATACAGAGGCACTTCCTTTATACATTGATCTCATTTCAACAAATAGAGAGGAATTACTACCGGGTTTGTGGAATATAATGATAGTAGCCAATCGTTATAAATTAAATGTTGACAGTATTTTGAGTCAATTTGAGTGGGAAATATCCAAGATACATGATCAAGAAGGAAGACAAACGAATGACAAGCAGAATATTAATGATCAGCTTGTTGGGTTTTTGAGTGAAATAGCTGACTATTATTTGACCAATGGTCAGTACGAAAAGGGAATTAGTTACTTATTAGACTGTATGAGATTATCCACTATAATTAATAATGAGCACTCTATACTTCGTTGCGTGAGAATGTTTGAACGTTGTCGCCAATTTGTCTCAAATGAAGTCAAAGTGGAGTATCGAAATTTAGTGGAAATGGGGTAATGGTATGAAACGCATAATTAATGGGTTGTTTGCAACTACTTACTTATTGGTGTTGTTAGCGAGCATACAAACAATAAACATTCAAGATTTTAGTATGTCACAGCCAATTTCTAACGGTGGTATCTCAGTTTTTGGTTGGCATATTGGAAGTTAGTACATTTTAAATAGTGTGAAAGCGTTTATTCAAATGAAGAATATTAAGTTACATTTAAGGCTTGAACGGGATTATCCGTTTAGCCTTTTTTGAATGTAAACAATTGACTGGTGGTGTGTTGGATGGATATAGGTGAATTAGTGCAGTATTTAAATCGGATGAGTTCTAGCTTAAGTGAAATAGGGGATAAAACTAGTTCAGGTTTTCAGGACATCGAAATTAGATTGAGCAACTTAGATACCACTCTTACTATAACTAATGTTTTACTAACCGTTCTAATTATTGTTATTGCCCTAAATACATTTCTAAAATGGAAAAACTCAAAGAATTAGTCATCAGATCATTAAATATTTTCATTCATGCTAATAGTAGTGCTACCTACGTTGATTCATGTAACTTATAACAAGAGGTATAATACTTTTGACATAGTAACCTGTTTATTTCAGTCCATTGGTCACATAATATAAAAAGGAAATAACAGGATAGTAGATGGATTTCCCTAAATCGCCCCTTCTGATAAGATTATTTCCATCAAAATTAAAGTGGGCGTGGTAGAATGGGGAGAATATTAGTTTCACCTGACAAACTGATGGAAGTTGCTGATCAGTTCTTACACGGAAAGCATGAAATGGAACGTATGCTGAATCTTTTGAATGGACGAATTGATTTTGTCCAACAAGGCTGGTCTGGAGCCACCCAAGAGAGATTTTTTCAGGAATTTCAGGTTTCTCGACAATCCATGAGTGTGACGCTTGAGCGATTATCTATGGTTGCACAAGAACTCATCTTTATTTCAAAAAGTTTTACACAGGTGGACGGGGAAAAAGTTGTACTGGATGTGCCGTGGCTTGACACCCCTGTTAAAACGGCATCCACAGGTGAAGGTTGGTTACATAAAATCTTTGAACAGATTGGACAAGCTGAGATTACCAAGTCTGAAGCTCAATTGGAAGCTAGCAAACTTCAAAGAGAAATCCTTTGGGATACTGCACAGGGAGCAAAAGGAGCTATTCAGGGGAATTTGACATTGGGGATATGGCCTGATAAAGAACGGAATTATGATCATCCCATGGCAGCTAAAGTAGGAGAAATTCTCGGAAATGTAGCTACAACATTGCAAGGTGCAGGTGAGGTAGTAGCTGGATTAGGTGGAGAAGGATTATCCGTTGCTATTTCATCTACAGGTGTAGGGAGTATAATTGGGGTACCCGGATTAATTGGGTCGGCAGCTTTGGCGGCGCATGGAGCTACAACTGCGGTTAAAAGTGCAAAAGGAGTAGGAGAAAGCTCAGCAGAATTGTGGCAGATGGGGAAAGGAGAGGGTGGCGGCTCAGCTAAATCTACTTCTTCTTCGGGAGCTAAGCCAGAGAGTACGCCTCATGCTCTTAAGGGGGGGGACGAAGGGGGGAATTATGCTAAACCCTATGACGGAACTCGTAATCCAGAAGTGGATTTTATGAATAGTAAAGGTAAAAGTACATTAGATAAACATGCCAATAAGCACGATTATGATTCACCAGAATCATATTTACATGATGCAAGAGAATTTTTAGAAAAACGCCCAACGTCCACAACTCAGACTTTTGTCTCAAACGAAGGAACATACTTCAGATATGATTCTGCTACAAATGAATTTGGGATAATTAATAAGTACGGAGGAATCTCAACTTATTTCAAACCTGAGGATGGGTTGGAATACTGGTTAGAGCAAATTAGTTTATATAGTCCAAAATAAAATAAAGAGAGGCAATTAAGATGGATACGAAAAAATGCCCTTGTTGCGGTAATTTTACAGTTGAAGAGGATTTTGATATCTGTGAAGTTTGTTATTGGCAGTATGATACTGTTGCACACAATAATCCTGATATAGTCATGGGAGCAAATAAGATTTCTTTGAACATAGCGCAAAAAAATTATAAAACTTTTGGAGCTTCCGAAGAGAGATTTATAGATAAGGTCAGAAAACCAGTATCGGAAGAACTTCCAGAAAACAATACTGAGAGTGATTAATATAAAAGCGAGTCTTAGAGGATGAGATACGTTTGGTGAGAATTACTAGTACGGAATTTGGTGGATTCTGTAGTGAAGTATGGAAAATCCCCTCTTACAGGGTAATGGTAGGAATCATTTGTTTTTTTAAAAGTACTGTTCAACAGCTAAATTCCGTGAAATAAGGTTATATAGAAGAAATGAACAGTGATATCGTACAAATGATTAATGAATGGAACCCAAGTGAAATATATCTCTACTAGAAGATGAATATTATTCAGAAATACGTAAAATATATGAAAAAAGTAAGGAAACAAACTCTATAGAAGAATTAGCAGCAGATTCATTTTGTATTTGCTCAATCTTTTAAAAAGGAATTCGATAAAAGTATTGAAGAATGTCTGTTAATTGCTGAAAAGATAATTAATGTTACAAAATAATTTATTTGTGAGCTTGCTCCTTTAATAATAAAAATGGGAGTGAGCTTTTTTTATATAGTTATCTAATCTCAATAAAGGGGGATGGTATTTGCATACACCTTGATTCAAAACAAGTGCGTCAACTTTAACTTGTCTTGCTCCAATATCAATCTGAATTTGGTCAGTAATTATATCAAGGAAGGATGAAGAGGAATATTTATGAGAAAAATAACATACTTTTTATTGTCTTTTTCTTTGTTTTTGTTTTTGGAGCAAGCATACAAGCAGCAGGTGTTAGTAATTCAATAGCTAAAAAAGCAGACCACACGTACAACTCAAACCTTAAAAACACTGCTTTAACAATCTCATATAAGCAAATGGGTCTAATTGCGAACCCTACAGGTTACCGCAGAGGATTTTAATCATTCCTAAAACGAGTCAATGGGAAGCAAGGAAGATCAATAAATCATAAAAAATTTGTGTGAAGGTTAGATGGAATTGTCCGTCTAACCTTTTTTGTATTGCTGAAAACTTGCTAAGTCATTGCTGAGTTGGAGAGGAGATAACTTATGAGATAGGGGAAATCAGCATTCACGAAAAGATAAAAAGTCAAATAATTTGACTTTGGCAAAACACAGGAGGATATTGCTAATGAATCACTACTTTTTCAAAAGAACCACACACGTGGATTGATAATCCTACTTTACAAGAAAATGGACTAGAAGTATAATTTTTCATGGGTATCAAGGTGAATTTAGAAGAAAGGGAGTTTATTTATTCATGAAGAAAAAAATTATGGGCCTTGCATTGAGTTCATGTCTTTTATTAGCGAGTGTTCCCGCGTATGCTGCCGACAGTGCGGCAGAACCTAACCAAGCAGTTGATCCAAACTTGGTGATCTCAACCAAGGAAGAATTGCATATCCCTAGTAACGTAACTGTTAATTCAATTACTCCATTAGACAATGCTTCTATAACATACGATCACAATCACGGAATTGATTGGGATGGAAACAACAGACAGGTTTGGGGAAACACTCAGGCCCAGCAAGGGAAGACAAAGCTAGACAGTTATACGAGAGCACGTTTTGAACAATTGACTGGATCAGTGTATGGAGATTCTGGACGAGTATGGAGCGCCAACCAAGGAAGATCCTATGCTCGTTCTGATTGGGAAAACTATAACGCACTCAGATCCGGTGTAGCCAAAACATACTACGGTATCTAATTTTTCAACGAATTATTTCTGATATGAATCTCTGTTTTTAGTAATTCTATAATAAAAAATTCACCAAACAATTCACCTTGTTACCTACCTTGGAGGATACATTATGAACAATATTCGTATAACTCGTTTCAAAGTTTTAGATGTGCTTTTATTTATCGCTATTACCCTGTTCAGTTTCTCTTGCTTATTTACATTGTTTTATAATGAAAACGTAAATCTCGTAAAAAACTAAGCAATAACTTTTATGATGATAATGCCTTGTTTTTCAAAACATCAAAAACTGAACTTGACTTTACTTCTTTATATGAGGCATTACCAAATGATACTGTATTATTCGGAAGGTTTTACGGGCAAGGAGAGGATATTCGAGGTGTTATATATAAGGGAGACTATGTTCCACCCAATTTAATAAGTGGAAGGTTTTTTTCTGAATCTGATTTCATATCTAATTCGCATGTTGCAGTTATTGGTAGAGATGTCCCCATAAATAAAACCATAAATGAAAAAAATATGTCGAATATAATCATATGGATTATGAGGTCATAGGGATTATTGGTTACAATATACCTACTAGAATAGATCGGACAATTTTACTGAACTTGAGTGCCGATAATATCACTTCCAGTGTTGAATATATTGTTAGCAGTTCAACCATACAAAATGGTTTGAATTTTATTGGCAACGAAAAAATGTTTGGGCAAGTTTCTGTATACAATAAGGAAAATGTTAATATTTTGCATCTAATTGATAGAGGTAAAAATCAATTAATTACATCCATAATTTTTATTTTCGTACTCTTTGTAAATAGCTTATCGGTAATGATCTTTTGGAACGAAAAAAAGAATACTGAAATGAAGATCAAATGGAGCAACGGTTACACTAAAAAGAAAATATTAATAGATGTGTGGAAAGATTTTTTCCCAATACTATTGTTGAGCTTAATATCGGCTCTTGGCTCTTCTTGGTTTTTCGGAAAATATATGCATGATGTCGAGCTAAGCCTTCAACCGGCTATGTTAGGGGCGACGATCCTGCTTTTATTGTTTTCATTTTTAGTGATCGGTATCTCTTATATTAAGATGACACAAAGGTGATCTGTGATGCTCAATTTGCTTATTGATTCATTAAAACAACATAAACGAAAAACCATACTTTCCATCTTACAATGTACTGCTTCGTACATTTTGGTTATTTTGACATTAAGCTTGGCTACACATACACATGAACTTGCATCAAATGTTCAAAATGCTACCTCCTCTTTATACAAGGTTAATGACAATTTTTTCAATGATGAGGAGAAAAACTTTCTTGCTCAATCGGATAACCTCAAGGTCTTAAATGAGCTGTACGAGTGGGAAAAAACGAATCCAAGTTTTAAGTACATTATTGCAAGCAGACAAAATCTTTTTCTAGATGTGCAAGGCTTGCCTGCAAAGTTTCAATATGGATATGAAGCTGGACACGAAACCCCAGACGCATATGAAAGTATTCAAGTGAATCAACAGTTTATTGACCATTTTGCTATCCAGACTTCTGAAGGTAGATTATTTCAAGCTGGAGATTATAACGTTAAAAATGACGTTATTCCTATAATTTTGGGTTATGAATATAAAGATTATTTTAAGTTGAAACAAATCATACACGTGGGATATATGGGAGTAAATTTAAAGTGTAAAGTAATTGGCTTTTTGGGGCAGCACAGCTTTTATAATAATGGATACGCTTTGAAATACTTGGATAAACTTGTTGTATTCCCATCGTTGGAAGTAGACAATATTCATGCACAAGATAGAAGTTTTATGTTAAAACTATTTTTGGATAAAACAAGTGGCTACATCCAATCTTCTCTTTCGGCACAAAAAATCCAAGATCTGTTCACGCAAAAAAGTTTACAACTTGATGTCGAGCCATATGTTGTAGAAGGAGTCTCAAATTTTTATCTTACGATGTGGGGGCTAGAAGGAGAGCAATTACAAAAAGTTCTATTTATATTTTCATTTGTCATTGCTTTTGTTTCGCTATTCAGCATTTCAACAAATCTCATAGCTAAAATCACTCTCCGTAAATACACATATGGAATCATGATTGCAAACGGTACAAGAAGAGCAGTAATAAATCTTTCAATTCTTTTTGAGATATTTTTTGTTAATTTGGTATCATTATGTATTGCAGCTTTGTTTTCATTTATGATTTCTCAAAATATAAATATTCCTATTCTACTTATTTTCAGCTTCACACTTTCACTACTATCTTTTATTCCTCCATGTATTTCTGTGAATAGAATAAAGTTGTCGAAAACAATACGAGGTGGGAACTAATGAGTGTAATTGCATTAAAGAATATAAATAAATCTTACGGTTCAAGAGTGATACTTTCCGACGCCTCTTTCAATGTAGATCATGGAGATTTGGCGCTTATCAGAAAACCGAAAATAATTTTGGCAGATGAGCCAACAGGTGCTTTAGACGAGTCAGCAGAATCAGACATATTGGAAATACTTCAAGCTCTTAATAGATCGGGTGTCACAATTGCAATGGTAACTCATAATCAAGTTGTTGCAAATATATGCAAGAAATTATATTCAATAGTAGATGGAAAAATCGTTCCTGTGTAGCGAATATACTACAAATGCTTTAGTGTAAAGTTACAACCAAAATAGAATGCCACATCCCTGTTAATTGGATGTGGCATTTTTATGTCAAATTGCTGCTGATCTCCATATTCAAAGAATGGAGGAAACTCATCTTCAAAGCATGTAACAAATGACTTATCAAAGTCCCAACTGTATTTAGTAAAAGATTCCTCTATGCCTATCGGATATAGAATTATTACGGGTTATCCTGTATTTAAATAAAAGAGGAGAGTAATATATGAAACAAGAAGTGAGTTATGAAAATTTGAAGTATTTTATAGAGAGTTACTTTAATTGGAGTATGGATTTCGCTGATTTAGAGAACTTAATTGAGGAGTTCAAAAGTAGGGAGTTACCTGCTTATGTTGAAGGTCTGACTCAGGAGATCGAAGAAATAAATGAACTAAAGACTTGGGATAGTGTACAAGAATTTGTTTATTTATATGGACAAAAAAATTTGAACATTAAAAAGATTGAGCGCATGATTGAGTTGTTACTGACAAAATTACACGGAGATAAATAAAAATTATCTTGTAGAGCGATAGAATAAATACGACAAAAAGGTCTAATTACGAACTAACAGGTCACCACGGAGGAATTTAAAGCACCATCATGAATATTCCTCAAAGCAAAAGGACTCCAGCCATGTATTATGTTGGCAGAGTCCTTTTGTGTTCATCTTACAGTTTATTCTCATTTACCAGTTTTAAGATAGGGATTAGGAACTCCTGGGTGTAAAAGAAACCGCCCTTTGAAGGAGCAGTCACTCGACTGTGGTCAAATACTTTAAAATCGTCAATGTTTGTTATCTCATGTGTTTCACTGTCATATCAACTAAATCTTTATAGTCTTGGTTTGATCTAGGGAAGCACAGTACATCGTGAATTGTATCATGGGAATCCAAGACATAAACATGAGTGTCAGTAACTCTATAATTCATAATATCTCTCCTTATAAAGGTATAAAGATATAATAGTACAACTTATACTTCTTTTTGTAGAGTCTGTTTTAGAAGATCAGACGTTCCGTATTTTAAGTATACTTTTGTAACCCCGAAGCAAACGTTGATGGCATTATTTTTTTTGCGTGATGAAATCCAACCATTTATTTAAGTTATCTTTTTGAAATACTATATGTCCATCTAGATCAGCGTAAGGAATAAATTGATAAGTGTCATAAACCGATAGTTTCTTTTTTTGTTCTGTGTCTCTTTTTATAATATTGTCTAGTTGTGTCACGGGAATCTTTAGATATGCTGCTGCTTCTTCTTTGTTTAAAACGCTATCGCTTAAAGAAGATTGCGATATCTGAGGGGTAAGAATTTTTTCGTTGGAACTAAAATGTGCATTAATATAGCTTCCAATTATAAAAGAACCACCAAGTATTATTGAGGATATTACTATTTTGAAATCTTTATCTTTATTCATTTGCACCACTCCTTGGTAATGATATTTATACTATGGCATTTTTTTCTAAATTTATGCTACAAAAAGAAGGAAATAGAATTTTTATGCAGAATAAATACATTTTATTACAAAAATTAGAAAAAAGGATGATGATTTTTGAAGAAACTTACCGCAGTAATTTTATCCCTATCAACTGCTCTAGCTGTCTTTGCTCCAGTGTCTTTTGCTGAAGAAAATTCAGACAATGCCATTCAAAACACAACCGCTGAAATTACAGAGTCCAGTATTCAAGATGTTCCATCATCTGCAATTACCAGATTTGAACAACAAGGGAATCCGAACGCGCGTGTTGAATTTGTTGATCCAAAGCTCGTTGAGAAAAATTCTGTGATAACACCTCAAGCTGGGGATCACCGCGTTTATGTGAAGTCAGAGTATGCACTTGGTAGTAACAAAATTACTGGATATTCTGTTGGGCCAATTCAAAAACAAACACTTATTGTTAGTGTAGCCAAAGGACGAACTGCAACACGTAGTTCTAGCCTTACAGTAAGTGGAACAGTTTCAATTACAGCAACGGTTGATGCAAATATTGCATATATAGTTAAGGAAAGTCTGACAGGAAATGTAAGTGGTACAGTGTCTAAAACTTACAATACTACAGATGTATACTCTGGCCCTCCTGAAAGCTCACCGTACAAAACAAGAAACTATTACGCAGCTATCAACTACGATCAGTATAATACAACTGTTGTTCGATATAATTATTATGATTATTATCTTGGTAATGTTTACCAAGGAAGACAAGCGGAAAATGCTGGGTACACTTATGTTAATGGAACAAAAAAACCTATTAACATTGAGTATCCAATAGATGTAAATTACTAATCTGAATTGTAATGTACTATCTCATATAATGTAGGAAAAAGTATTTTCAGGTTAGAAAGATTAATGAGATGGCAATATGAAAGTTCACTCCAGGAAAATGGGGTGAACTTTTTTATAGTAATTTAATCTGAATAAAGGGGAATAGTATTTGCATTCACCTTGCTCCAATATTCCACGCGAGAAAATTGTTGTATTTGGTGGTCGACAGAGCGCCCGACCTTTGGACGGTGGTCTATAAAGGATGTCGCCAATACTATTGGAGAGACCCAAAGTATCATCTAAAAGATGTTGCTGAAAGCATTGGAGAAAATGAATAGAGTGGGTTCAATTAGAGCCAATTAATAGCGACTCAAATTTTTTCTTTATTATATACATTTCTGATATTCACATGCCGATGCACACGCACAACTTCAGATTGTAAAAAAATTGGATTATTTCAATCTTCTGTTGACAGATATATTCCCATGATATACTATGGATATATCAACCAAAGCGTGACAGGCTTCAGTTGGAATCACAAAGAAAAGGAGAAACAAAGTGGGGCGAAGGTGAAACGGAATCAAAGAGAATGAAAGTTAAGTAGTTGACAATACATATTGCTTTACCACGGTTACAATTAAAAAGTAGATTTTAAAATACAGCAAGTAGATAGAATGCCTACTAGATTGGATAGATGGAATTAAAATAGTTTTAATATTGGTAAACTTAATATTGTTTTTATTTGTTCTATCTGAAATGGCTCGTTAAGTTTATTTGTTGTGCGATCTTTGAAAATTTTATTATAAAGAAATAGGATAGCTCTATAATAAAAGTGGAGTGACTCATGATTTTGCTTTCTTTATTTATCTTTAGTCAAAGATATTTTTTAGTATAAAAATTGAAGGGAGAAGTATATAGTTTTGGCTTATGAACAGACACGAGATTTTATCCAAGTTACAGCTAACAACGGAAAAACAAATTTTTCATACATATTTGAAGGTAATGAAGAAGAACGCTTGCTTAAAAGTAAGGTTTATAAAAGTAAAATGAAATACTACAGCAAAGAAGCAAACGAAGAATTTGAGGAATGGAATAAAAACGGTTACGGTATTTACTTTTTGCCTAATGGTGGCGGTTACAAAAATGATAACATAACTGAATTTCGTGCTTATTTTATCGATATGGATATCAAAGATGAGATTGAGTATGCATTTGTTGCTGCTGGGTTTACTGGAAGCCCTAATGAATTACAGGAGAAGGTAAAATCCAAATTTTATTCGCTTAATAAAACCGAGAAACTCAACTATAAGCAGATATTCAGGTGTCGTGTTTCTGAATTAAAACAACGTGGGATTCCTCCAAGCGCAATTGTGGAAACGAAAAATGGGTTTCATGTATATTATTTGCTCAATAAAGATACACAGAGACACCAATTTGAAACACTAGAAGGGCTTTTAATTTACATATATAACGGGGATATGGCTGTAAAGAATACAGCTCGATTGCTGAGAGTACCTGACACTTTACATCTTAAAGATTCAAATGATCCATTTACAATAAAGCTTGAGGAATGGAATCGAAGTGTCAGGTATGATGCAGAAGATTTGATTATTCGTCTTAGGAAAGTTGTTGAGAAGGTACATGTTCAAACAGACACTTTGTTATGTGTTAATTCACGTAAAGCACCCACATATAATACTAAGCTCCTATCAAAAAAGAAAGGTCTTCCATCCAGAGTAGGGATAGATTATTCTTCAATGAATATCGGTAACATCCCTATAATCAGCAAAGGGTTTGAAGGAATTCCAGAACTAAAGAAAAGGCTAGGATTAGATAACCAAGATGATCTGTGCTATATAGACCGGGATGATATCAGGCAATTCTTGAAGAAGCAAAATTTAAAGCACCTACTTGGGATAGACTCTGATAGGTTGTATTGTATTTTTCACAATAGCAGCAATCCAACCAGCGGAAACATATACTCCTATGACGATAAGTGGTTTTATAAATGCCACAGTTCTCGATGTGGAGTCCATTATAATATTGTTCAGATTATAGAGAGAATAACAAGGCTTCCTATACATAAAGCATTCGACTATTTAAAAGAATTGTACAATATTGCCGAGGTTAAAACAGAATGGCAATTAGATCAAGAGAGACTTATTGAATTTAACATTGAGTTTCTGGAACGATTCAAGTACGACATAGATTTACAAGAGAACTATCCATACCTAACGAAGTTTCTGAAAACTAAAGGTACATTGGGGCTGCTGATCCAGATCCATGAGATAGCAAGGAGAAAACTTCCCCAACTTTCTAAAATGAGGAATATGGATTCAAGTAACGCTATTGTGTTCGCACCAATGAGGAAGGTCATAGAGGAGTTATTAAGCGAGAATTCAGATTTACACAGCATTAATAAGGCCAATACCAAAGTAGTAATCATGATATTTATGTATCTGCTCAATTGTGTTGGGGTTGACCAATTACCCGATGAAATGCAAAGAAGAATTGAACAGTATCAAAAGGAATCTCGTAAGAATAGTAATCTCCATTATAATAATATAGCGAGATATTATGAGATAGTTAGCATGGATACTGAACGGCTTATACTAGCTGAAGAGATGAGCCAACTCTTTTATCAGAATCATTTAACAATTTCAAACTTTAATCGTGAACAATTGATCAGCCTGTGTGGAGTAGAAGAGGGAAATCGTGTTTTCCCTGACCGATCAGAAGAGGAGATACCCGGTCTAAATCAATCCATTTCACAGGAAATTAAGCGAATTGTAAATGAGTTAATTCAGGTCAAGGGATGGACATATGACAATGAGATTATTGAGCATATAGATATCTCAGATTTCAATATGAAGCAACGATACAAAGACAGCTTCAAGTACATACCTAAAAAGAAGTCGGATGAATTAGATTCATTAGCTGTACTAGATAATGATGTTGGATTTCAGAAGTGGCGTTATGGGTTTCTAGCTAAAAAACTATCTGTGAATGTACCAGCAATTATTTCTAATCAGGAGTATCGTAGGGCAAGAGTAAATAAGCTGTTGAGAAAGCAGTTTGACATTCCTATACATATAAAAGGTTTCGTTTATCATCAAGAAATATCAGAACAAGGTAAACAATTAGAAGACAAAGCTTCACATATCCTACGATTAAAGCAACATGATTTAAGTCTATCTAATGCTCAGATAGCTTCATTAGTTGGATGTTCGAGACAATATGTATCTAATGTTCTTAAATGCAGAGATTAAACTTTATATTGATAATCTGATTATAGAAGTGTCAACTAAATTGCTGTTCCTAAGCACCTCATATCATTAGACTAAAGAGTAGTAACATTATGAGGTGCTTTAATAGGCACATTTAGTTGACAGGTAGATAACAGAATAAGCAAAGTATTAGTCAAAAATAAATAGATGTTTGACTTGTCTTTAGTGATCTTTTTTTTCTGATTAGTCTATAAGAAATCAAGATGCTTCGTTTTGGGATGGGTATTTGTATAGGGAAGAACAACACCTGTTTATTCATAGATAAATCTATAGGGTTATGAGCGTTAAAATTAATTTGGGGACTCATCTTTACGTTTCCCATGCAAGCAGCATAGACTTTACCATAGAGGCGGTTTGTAGAATTAGATGAAATGAAGTAGTCGATTTCTTCTACCTGTTTTATATTCTTTAATGAGGTGGTTATTATGGAAGGTAAAAAATTTGTTCTTATACTTTTACTTTTTTGCTTGTTCGGTATTATAGGACTAATCGCTTTAATGTATGGATTTCTCTGGTTAATGTTCAATGGATAGTTTATAAAATTGGCATTTTACAATCAGTTGTTGTATTTAAAGATTGACCAGCAGAGTGAGCATGAACATAGAGTGGCCTCACACAGGCGTAAATGTTGTTTTAGGGCGTATATGGTTTCGATTAGCACAAGAGGGAAGACTATAAATTTGGAAGCTAAGAAGACAAGCTAGAGTCTATACATAAGAAGTTGAGAAATAGCACGGCAAGATTTATGAAGTAGTTAAACAAGGAATGGAATAGGACAAATTAAAACATACATAGGAGTATTTTGAGGTGAGCGTGATGACTAAAACGATGGAAAGTGGAAGAGTTATGATTGGTGTGACCGATATTATGCGTAAGATGGGAATTGGGCGAGACAAGGCATATGAGTTAATTAAATCCAAGCAGTTTTACACCATAAAATTAGGAACCAGATATCTGGTGCATGAAGATGTGTTTGAAGACTGGATGAAAGGTCGATTATAGCTGATTACAAGTAGGTTATAGGGAGGCTTTCATGTGGTATGATTACTTTTAGTCACATGCTTGACCTCCTTTCTTATTGTCACAAGAAGGGAGTTTTAAATGGCAGAACCTTTTGTTAATGAGAAGACAAAAAAATGGGATTTTGTTTTCGGTTATTACGATGAAACGGGGAAGAGGCGGCAAATCCGCAGAAAAGGCTTTAAGACAAAACGTGAAGCAAATGATAAGATGATTGAGCTTCAGAATGATGTGAAGAATAAAGAATATATCAGGAAAGATAACACTACACTCAATGAGTTTATGGTTTACTGGCTGGATAACATCCGGATTCATGAATGTGGAGAAACAACGCTTTACAATAACAAGTTGTATTTCAAAAATCATATTAAGCCTAAATTCGGAAAAATAAAGTTGCAAAATTTTGATTTATTGAAATGTCAAAATTTCGTGAATGAGTTGCACAAGAAGAATTTTGCGAGGAATACGATAGATCGCATTACAACGATGGTCAAAAAAGTATTTGATAAGGCAATTGAATATGGCTTCATAGAAGAAAATCCCATGCGAAAAGTGACACTTCCCAAGCGAATAAAAAAAGAAATGTCTATTTGGACGCTGGAACAAGTGAATCATTTTCTCCAATGTACCAAAGAAGATCGTTATCATTGTGTTTATGGACTCGCTTTATTAGCAGGAATGCGGCAAGGGGAGATTTTAGGATTAAGATGGAAGGATATTGATTTTGAATCAAAGACAATTATCATTAGACAAACGCTTGCTCATTATGGAACTCGGATCAAATCTGGAGCTAAAACTACCGCCGGGGAACGTAAAATATCTATACCTAATCAACTGATTGCAATTCTTGAAGAACAGCGTAGGCTACATGAAGTTTACAAAGTAAAGTGGAAAAGAGAGTTTGGAGACGCTTTTATCGATATGGATATTGTTATTTTCAACTTAAAAAATGGTAAAACAGTGTTCCCTGCTAATTTGTCCAAGGCTTATAAAAGAGATGTTTTAAGTGCCAAGCTTCCGCATATCCGTTTCCATGATATGAGGCATACCCATGCGACGATGCTGTTGGAAAAGAAAATGAATGTCAAAGTGATCTCAGAGAGATTAGGTCACAGTAAGATATCTGTCACGCTGGATACGTACAGTCATGTACTTCCTAGTATGCAACAAGAGGTAGCCGATGAGCTTGAGCAGATGATCATGTTGTGATTTTTGTGACCTTTTTGTGAACTCAAATGGGTTGTTGCCTAAAAACTGTTGATATAAAAGGCTTTTCTGATGGTTCACATCATGTGTGGTGCGCTGGATGTTGGATTGCTCAATGAACGGCTGGCGGATCGGAAAATCCTGGCCGCACGAGCTGTGGGGGTAAAAACACTAAAGGAACTGTTGGAAGCGCCGATGGAGTCAGTGACGGCAGAAGCCGAGCAACTGGGGATTAAACCAGGGATGCCAGGCTATGAAGCACTATTGAAACTGGTGTAGTGAAGCCTATGTGCAATGTTGCATAAAAGTAGAGGAACAAGAACCGAAAAAAACCGGACTTTTTGGCTCCGGTTTTTTTCTATGAAAAGTTACACTCTATCGAGCAGATTATTCGGCTTTATACGAACGGTATGATCTGCAAGAACGATTAATCGGCAAACAAAGCGGGGAGGTTGTCGCTAAAGGGTGCTTGGACAATCCCTTTTTCGGTAATGATGGCGGTAATGTACTCATGAGGTGTAACATCGAAAGCTGGATTGTAGACTTTGATGCCCTGCGGGGCGGTCCGTTTACCAAAGCTTTCGGTAACTTCCTCCGCAGAACGCTCCTCAATCGGAATATCTGCGCCTGTTGCGGTCTGCAAATCAATGGTAGATAGTGGCGAAGCGACATAAAAAGGAATGTCATGCGCCTTCGCTAGCACAGCTAGGCTATAGGTACCGATTTTGTTGGCGACATCGCCATTAGCAGCGACTCTATCTGTGCCGACAATAACGGCCTGTACCCATCCTTTGGACATCACCATGCCCGCCATATTGTCACAGAGCAGGGTGACATCAATGCCTGCCTGCTGAAGCTCGAAAGCAGTCAGGCGCGCACCTTGCAGCACGGGGCGGGTTTCGTCGGCAAATACTTTGAGGTGGATGCCGTTCTCCTGCGCAAGGTACATCGGAGCGAGCGCTGTCCCGTATTTGGCTGTCGCCAATCCGCCTGCATTGCAGTGAGTGAGTACGCCCATCCCGTCCTCGAACAGAGGTAAAGCATGGATGCCGATCTGGCGGCATACTTCTTCGTCCTCTGCCTGAATGGCTATGGCTTCACGCTCCAGCCCGGCATTCCAGTCTTCGATCCGTCCTCCGCTAGCTTCAACGATGAGTTCCCCAGCCCGCTTCTTCATGCGATCCAGGGCCCAGAACAGGTTCACTGCCGTCGGCCGTGAAGTAGCCAAATGTCCGCACACGGCGTGTACATGCTCCAGCCACCCATCAGCGTCGATGCCGCTGTAGGCGGAAGCCCCCAGCACAACGCCGTAGGCCGCAGCCATCCCGATGGCGGGCGCACCGCGTACCTTCATGGCATGTATGCCATCCCAAACTTCATCAGCCGTGAATAAATCCAGCATGACAATCGTTTCGGGTAGCAGACGCTGATCCAGCATGGACAAGTGGTTGCCTTTCCACACCAGCGAAGATAGAGCCTGACTGGACACTGCAGCTTTCCCAGAGGTCACGGGCGCCGATTCTTTCTTTTCACTCATATTCATTAAGCTCCTTTAGTTTGGGCAGCTGTTGCTGTCCGAACAATGTCTCCCAGTTCCCGAATCGAATGAAGCCCGCGATTGCGAAGAACCAAGGATTTACCGATAGATAACGCCAGACGTTCCGCAGCTTCCTTGAGGTCAGGATCGGCTATTGTCTCGATATCTGCCACATGCGACAGGCTGATGATACGGCGGATCACTTTGCACCCTGCAAAACCAATCGTATCTTGCAGTACTTTCTGGAGATACAAGTCCTGATATCCCGCTGTACGTGCCATATGATCGGTGACATGCTCGTCCCACAGTTTGCGGAACCTACGCTCAAACTGCTCCCATACCTGAATGGCAGTCTCCAGAACCCAGTCGCGCCTTTCTTTTAGAGCCGTCTCACCAGAGGTCCATCCGGGCTGTGCAGCGTAGTTCAACAGCAGATTGGCGATCACCGCTCCGATATCAAAGCCCATGGGTCCGTAGTAGGCAAATTCAGGATCAATGACTTTAGTCGATTCGGTCGTTACAAAAATGCTACCAGTATGAAGGTCACCGTGCAGAAGCGCTTCGGTTCGTGTCAAAAACTTTTCTCGCAGCAAAGCCACTTCCAGATGAAGCGCTTGATCTGTACGGAGTGCCTCTGCTTCGTCTTCGATGTACGCACCATAGTTGTTATTATCTGAGAACCGATACGGTTCATCCAGAATCAGATCCTCAGTTATTTTGCAGAGATCCGGGTTGATAAAACGTTTGACTAGGTCTTTTTTATCCTGCTGATTCATGCCCAAATCTGAGGTGAAGAAGAGCGTGCGTGCCAGAAACTCCCCAATATGATTAGCGAAATATGGATATGTGTTTCCTTCTATTAGCCCCTTGCGCATGATGGTGTGGGAGCTAAGATCCTCCATCACGGTCAATGCAAGCTCATCGTCATACGCCAGTATCGCAGGAACCAATTCGGGGCAAATGTGGTGCTCCTGCTGAAGGGCCTCGCGTTCAATACGGGCACGATCCAGTGAGAGCGGCCAGGATTCACCCACAATTTTTACATAAGGAAGTGCCTGCTTGGCAATGATACTCTTGTTAGATTCAGAATCCGTAATATGAAAAACCAGATTTAGGTTACCATCACCGATTTCCCGGCATTCCAGACGAGCTTCCTGACTAAAAAATCCGGGGATGTTCTTCACGAATTCGATTGCTTCTTCAGTCGTTAAAGGATGATATTGGGACAACGAAGTCACCTCCATAAATTGTGCACATGTAAATAGTCTGGGAATATCACAATATTAAACCAAGTATTTTGATAGGATAGAGAAAGTATAACGAAAATCATTGAAGTTTTGTACATTTTTTTTATGGAGGATCGAAAGAGGGAGAAAGGAGAACTCTTCTTTTTGTTTCGTTTCCGTATAGAGAGGGTAAGTATGAAACAGACGTCCGGCAGGTGATTAGGATGCCCGCTGGCGTCTTACCGTCAGCAATGACGGTGATGGATACGTAAACGTTCCTGAAAATCAATTTGATGAAAAAGGAAGGGATTTATGATGGCTAAAACAACAAGTAACTCGAAAAATACGCAAACCAAATCGGTGGAGGAACTTTTAAACCGTCAAGTCGCTAACCTCAATGTGTTATATGTAAAAATTCATAACTATCACTGGTATGTGAAAGGCTCCAGTTTCTACACACTCCATGTTAAATTTGAAGAGTTATACAATGAAGTGACATTGAAAATGGATGAGATCGCCGAGCGTTTGCTCGCGTTGAAAGGTTCACCTTCCGCAACATTGAAGGAGTACCTGGAGCTGTCGTCGATTCAGGAAGCAACCGGCAACGAAGATGCTCCCAAGATGGTACAAACCTTGATCGAGGATTTTGCAACGGTATGCGAGGAGTTTCAGGAAGGTATTGAACTGGCGGAAAGCAATTCCGACCAGCCAACTGCAGATTTGCTGATCGGCTATAAAGCGGATCTGGAGAAACATATGTGGATGCTTCGCTCTTATTTGGGCTAATTGTAGTGATGGGATTACGCTTTGAAATAAACTTTTTACATGTAAAACGCTACTGACGTGATGCTGTCAGTAGCGTTTTTATGGCTGAAAAGAGATCATGTACCTCGTGTTTTTTGTACAAATTTATAATTATATAAACATTCGCAGGATGTATTTTGCCATTTGTGTGCTTGGTAGGGTGAACATTTTATGAAGAAAGTTGGATAACGTGTGTCTGTTGGTTGCACCCTTCAAGATATTTATTATAAAATAACTTGAGAATCATTGAGAATCAGTTTAGAATGATTATAAATAAATTTTTAAATATTACTTGAAATCAGGGGGCTCCCCTGTTTAAATATACTTTCTGATTTCGACACCACACTACATTTTTTGGAGGGTATTGCGAATATGGCTACAAACTTTAAGATTGAAGGTCTCAAAGCGACCATTGAAGGCAAGGAAATTTTGAAAGGTATTAACCTCGAAATGAAGGGCGGAGAAATCCATGCCATCATGGGTCCTAACGGTACGGGTAAAAGTACACTTGCGTCTGCTTTGATGGGTCATCCAAAATATGAAGTCACAGATGGTAAAGTAACTTTGGATGGAGAAGACGTGCTGGATATGGAAGTGGATGAGCGTGCACGTGCAGGATTGTTCTTGGCGATGCAGTACCCGAGTGAAATTGCAGGGGTAACGAACTCCGACTTTTTGCGTAGTGCGATCAACGCGCGCCGTGAAGAAGGACAAGAAATCTCCTTGATTAAGTTTATCCGTCAAATGGAAAGCAAAATGAAAGAGCTTGAAATGAACCCTGAGTTTGCTCACCGTTACCTGAACGAAGGCTTCTCTGGTGGTGAGAAAAAACGGAATGAAATTTTGCAAATGATGATGATTGATCCGAAAATTGTCATTCTTGATGAAATCGACTCCGGTCTGGATATCGATGCTTTGAGAATCGTGGCTAACGGTGTGAACGCTATGCGTTCCGAAGATCGTGGTTTCCTCGTGATTACTCACTACCAACGTCTGTTAAACTACGTTAAACCAGATTATGTACACGTGATGATGCAAGGACGTATCGTTAAATCCGGGGGTCCTGAGCTTGCTGAGCGTCTGGAAGCAGACGGTTACGACTGGATCAAGGAAGAGCTGGGTATCGTTGATGAAACTGTAGGACAAGAGGCGTAAGCCGGAAGCGAGGAGGAAAACTAATGACTACACAAACAATCCTTCCGGTAGATTCCGAGCAACTGCGTGTTCTGTCCGAACGTAACGGCGAACCATCTTGGCTGGCTGAAGACAGACAAAAAGCACTTGAGCTTGCAGGCAAACTGGAGCTTCCGGTATTTGAAAAAACAAAAATCGAACGTTGGAAATTAAACGATTACGGTCAACATAAACAGAGCGAGGTCATTGCATCGGTAGGGCAGGTTCCTGCAGCCATTGCTGATCTGGTTAAAGAGCAACAGGAGGGCGGTCTGATTATTCAGCGCAACTCCGGTGCGGTATATGTGAAGCTGAGTGAGGAATTGGCGGCGCAAGGCGTCATTTTCACGGATTTACAAACAGCGGTTAAAGAGCATGCTGATTTGGTTAAAGCTCATCTGAACACAGTGATTAAGGCAGAAGAGAATTCATTATCTGCATTGCACGCAGCACTCTGGAACGGTGGAGTATTTGCTTATGTGCCTAAAAATGTAGAACTGAACGTTCCGCTTCAAGCTGTATTCCTGACAGACGATGCGACTGCAACGTTTGCGCCGCATGTGCTGCTTATTGTCGAAAGTCATAGTTCCGTGACGTACGTAGACAACTATGTATCTGCGGATTTGGCGGCACCTGTTCTTCATAACGGTGCGGTAGAAGTTGTTGCAAATGCTGGGGCTAAAGTTCGCTATGCGACAGTCCATCAGTTTGGAGAGCAAGTAACGGATATTTCAATTCGTCGTGCCACGTTGGGAAATGACGCAGCTATCGAATGGATTGTGGGCGAAATGAACAACGGCAATACAGCAAGCAATACCATGTCCGTGCTCAAAGGCAATGGCTCCAATTCGGATGCCAAGATCATTGCTGTAGGTTCCGGCTCACAAAAGCTGAACTATACGACACAAGCACAGCATTTCGGCAAAAATTCCGCTAGTCAGATGATAACGCGCGCAGTGATGCGTGAAGAAGCGTCTTCCATCATTAACGGAATTACAAAAATTGAAAAAGGTGCTACCAAAGCAGATGGTCAGCAAACAGAACGTGTTCTGATGCTCAGCCCGAAAGCGCGTGGTGACGCTAACCCAATCCTGCTGATTGATGAAGATGATGTAACAGCAGGTCACGCAGCATCGGTTGGTCAGGTTAACCGTGAACAAGTGTATTACTTGATGTCCCGCGGAATTAGCCGGGCAGAAGCTGAGCGTCTGATTATTTATGGCTTCTTGGCACCTGTCGTATCTGAGATTCCGCTCGAAGGACTTCAACATCAGCTGCAAAGCCTTGTTGAAAGGAAGTTAGGCCAATGAATACTGCATTGATCCGTGAACAATTCCCGATTTTACATCAGGAGATTAACGGTCATCCGCTGGTTTATTTGGATAATGCGGCTACTTCGCAAAAACCGCTGGCGGTCATCGAGGCGATCAAGCACTACTACGAATATGATAACTCAAATGTTCACCGTGGTGTGCATACCTTGGGTAGCCGGGCGACGGATGCTTATGAAGGTGCGAGGGAGAAGGTAGCTCGCTTTCTGAATGCCAAGCGCAGTCAGGAAATTATTTTTACACGCGGAACAACAACGGCGCTGAATCTGGTGGCTTCTTCTTATGGTAGAGCTAACTGTAAGGAGGGTGATGAAATTGTCATCACACAAATGGAGCATCACAGTAATCTGATCCCGTGGCAACAGGTAGCCAAAGCCACAGGCGCAACTTTAAAATATATTCCACTTCAAGAGGATGGTAGCGTTGATCTTGCTGATGTGGAGAATACTATTACAGAAAACACCAAAATTGTAGCGATTGCGCATGTCTCCAATGTGCTTGGTGTTGTGAACCCTGTCAAAGAGATTGCAGCTATTGCGCATCGCACAGGCGCAGTTATCGTTATAGACGGTGCACAAAGCACACCACATATGAAAGTAGACGTGCAAGACATCGATGCTGACTTTTATGCCTTTTCGGGTCACAAAATGTGTGCGCCTACTGGGATCGGGGCACTGTACGGCAAGAAGGCGCTGCTGGAAAATATGGAGCCCATTGAGTTCGGCGGGGAAATGATCGACGATGTGGGATTGTATGAATCCACATGGAAGGAGCTGCCTTGGAAATTCGAAGGTGGAACTCCGATTATCGCTGGAGCTGTTGGTTTGGGAGCTGCTATTGATTTTCTGGAAAGCATCGGAATGGACGCCATTGCACAGCATGAGAGCCGTTTGTCCAACTATGCCCTCAAACGTCTCCGTGAAGTGGAGGGGTTGACGATATACGGACCGGCAGAACGTCATGTTGGGCTCGTAACATTCAACCTGGATGATGTGCATCCGCATGATGTAGCTACTGTACTGGATAGCAAAGGGGTGGCTGTACGTGCGGGACATCATTGCTGCCAGCCATTGATGCGCTGGCTGAAAGCCAGTGCAACTGCACGTGCCAGCTTTTATCTCTATAACACGGAAGAAGAAGTCGACGCTCTGGTCAGCGCCTTAATCCAAACAAAGGAGTATTTTGGCGATGCAACTTGATGACTTGTACCGACGCGTGATTATGGATCATTATAAAAATCCGCGCAATCGCGGACGTTTTGAGGATGATGCCGTTACGGTGGATTTGAATAATCCTACGTGTGGTGACCGGATTTCCCTTCAACTCAAAACGAAAGACGGCGTGGTCGAAGATGCCCGTTTTACTGGTGAAGGCTGCTCGATTAGTATGTCCTCAGCTTCGATGATGACAGAAGCAGTCAAAGGAAAAACGATTGATCAGGCATTGGATATGGCAAGCCGCTTCTCTTCTTTAATGAAGGGGGAAGCCGTCGAATTTGATGATTATGAAGAATTGGAAGCTTTGTCAGGCGTAAATAAGTTCCCGGCCCGCATCAAATGTGCGATACTGGCTTGGAACGCGCTGCGCAAAGGGATTGATGAAGATAAATAATTTAAATAGAACAGAGGAGGTTTGAGAAACATGGCCAAGAAAGCACCGGAAATGGAAGAGTATAAATACGGCTTTCGTGACGAGCACAAGTCCATTTTCCAAACAGGTAAGGGTCTCACTCCGGAAATCGTAAAGGAAATCTCCAAAATTAAGGATGAGCCAGAATGGATGCTGGAGTTCCGTCTGAAGGCACTGAAGCAGTTTGAAAAAATGCCAATGCCAAACTGGGGCGGAGATATGGATGAACTGGATTTCAACGATATCCAGTACTATGTAAGACCTTCCGAGAAACAAGGGAAGACGTGGGAAGAGGTTCCTACGGAAATTAAAGAAACCTTTGATAAACTGGGTATTCCCGAGGCGGAGCAAAAGTTTTTGGCTGGTGTATCCGCACAGTATGAATCCGAGGTTGTCTACCACAGTATGCAAAAGGAACTGGAAGATCAGGGCGTTATTTTCATGGATACCGATACGGCGTTGCGTGAGCATCCTGAGATTCTGAAAGAGTATTTTGCAACAGTTGTACCTCCTGCGGACAATAAGTTTGCAGCACTGAACAGTGCGGTATGGTCAGGCGGGAGCTTCATCTATGTACCAAAAGGTGTGAAATGTGAAGTTCCATTGCAGGCTTACTTCCGTATCAACTCGGAAAACATGGGTCAATTTGAGCGTACGCTCATAATTGCTGACGAAGACAGCTTTGTGCACTATGTAGAAGGCTGTACGGCTCCGATTTACAGCACGAACTCGCTGCATAGTGCCGTAGTCGAAATTATTTGTAAGAAGAACGCACGCGTTCGTTATACGACGATCCAGAACTGGGCACCAAACATCTATAACCTGGTAACCAAACGTGCGGTTGCAGAAGAAAATGCAACGATGGAATGGGTCGATGGTAACATCGGTTCCAAGTTGACGATGAAGTATCCAGCCGTTGTATTGAAGGGCCGTGGAGCGAAAGGGATGGTCTTGTCCATCGCTGTTGCAGGCAAAGGCCAGCATCAGGATGCAGGTGCGAAAATGATCCACTTAGCACCAGACACCACGTCCACCATTGTATCCAAGTCGATCAGTAAGCACGGCGGTAAAGTAACGTATCGCGGATTAGCTTCATTCGGTCGTCAGGCTCAAGGTGCAAAATCCAATATCAAGTGTGATACGTTGATTTTGGATAATCAATCAACCTCAGATACTATTCCTTATAATGAAATCATGAATGATGACATCACGCTTGAGCACGAAGCAACGGTTTCCAAGGTATCGGAAGATCAGCTGTTCTATCTGATGAGCCGTGGTTTGACTGAAGCAGAGGCAACGCAAATGATCGTTATGGGCTTTATTGAGCCATTCACAAAAGAACTGCCGATGGAATATGCGGTAGAGATGAATCGTTTGATCAAGTTCGAGATGGAAGGTAGTATCGGTTAAAACGCAGTAACCCTTGGTATGTCAAGGCTCTTGAGGTATTCTAAAGCTTGTTAAATCCGAGTCGTGCCGATTTTATGCCGATTCGGATTTCCTGCTAGTATAGGAGACGAACTTTTTAAGTTCGTCTTCTTTTGTTTTTTACTATGATACCTAAGTCCATAAGCCTTCTTCTACTACAAAAAAAATTATGCTTAGGACTGCAGATAGTTGCCTAGCACTTATGTATGTTTGCTTAATAGGATGTTGTGAGTGACATAAACATAAGGAGGCATGCCAACAGATGCAGAAGAATAAAGCTGGAGTGAAGAAGAAAACCCTCTCTTCTAAGCAGACACAGAGACATGTACATGAATTTGAAGGTAGCACCAAACTGGCCGAAGAAGGTGCAGACCGACATAACCACCGCTTTGCAGGTGTTACTGGGCAAGCGATTCGAGTTGGAAGAAGTCATGTCCATGAAATTGATCTTACCAAAACTGATTTCGTGAACCATTTTCATAATCTGAGAAGGATTAGAACAGGGCCCGCTATTCCAGTCGGAAATGGTAAGCATGTACATTTTGTTACGGGCCAAACTACATTAAATGATGGTCATGTACACCAGTTTAATTTTGCAACATTGATTCAGGCACCTCTTATTTAATGAACGGTGGTTTGACCGAAGCTGAGGTAACACAAATGATTGTTATAGACATCTGCTCATACAGAATGAGAGCATCGACTTCGATTTTTCAGTGATGTGTAAATTACTCGAAATAAATCAAAAAGCTCTGCTAACCATAATTGGTCGGCAGGGCTTTTAGTCTTACATTAATTCTGTACTTCATGATTTATGACCGGCTATGATTTTATGCCTTATGATAAGCCGCCTTATTCGAATTTTAAGTATATATTTTTTGTTTTATTTTTATGGTCAGTGTCACCAATAAGCAATCTTTAATGTTGGGACAGCTCGTCTGCCACTTGTTTATTTATCTGAAGTTTTATGGTCTAAGTCATGATGTAACTCGGTTGCTGGTATTTTGGCATTATAGATTTGTCCTTTGGCAACAGGTTTTGAGATGTATACATAGCTCCCGGTTCCATCCGGCGCACTTCCTGTTGCCCACAAACCTTCACTAGATTCTTCGCCCTCAGACAAATTCCAAAACTCATAAGCTTCAGGCTGAGACTCTTGCTCTGCCTCAGGAGGAAAAGAAGCCGGGACCACAACACCGTTTTTCTCTTCTAATTCTTGGATTGCCGCCATCCACTGATACTGGTGATAGCGGTCACGCGCTAGCATTTTCCGTAGTGTAGCTCTGACGCTTTCATCTTGTGTCATATGATATAGCCTTGCTACCTGCAATCGACCCTGACTCTCTGCGTGCAAATTGGATCGCATATCCGCCAAAAGGTTGCCACTTGCGACGATATAAGAACCGTTCCATGGAACTCCATTTGAATTAGTAGGCAATCCGCCTAGACCGCTGACCAGCAAGTGCTGTGGGTTAATTCCCCCCATTATGGCAGCTGTAACAGGGTCTTTTGCAGCTTGTTCTTGATCTTCTGGTTTAGCTCCATCAAGTAGTTGACTAATTAAAGCACACAGCATCTCCACATGCCCTACTTCTTCAGTTCCAATATCCATCAGCATATCTTTATATTTTTCATCACCGCGACAGTTAAACCCTTGAAATAAATATTGCATCATCACGGTCATTTCTCCAAATTGCCCTCCCAAAACTTCTTGTACCTGCCGGGCAAAAAGAGGATCAGGACGCTCTACTTTCACTTCAAACTGCAACTCTTTTTGATGTCTAAACATATATACTCCTCCTATAGCTAAAGCAACTTAGTGAATTCTAACTGTATTTAACCTTTTCAAGATGTAATAAAACGAGGAGCAGCATCACAAAAATCGATACGGGTCTTTATATTTAACTTTCTGTTTGTTTGGTTTGTATATAAATTATTAAAGAGGGAAGCCTATGTTTCACTTTAAAATGAAGAGTCTAAGGAGGGGATTTGAATTGTATTTTTATAAAGAAGATTTAATTAACTTAATAGTACCCGATAAGCCCGATCCTGCTGCTGCTAAAGTGATTCAAGAAGTGTTAGGTGGTCGATTCGGAGAAATGCGTACTATGATGCAGTTTTTCTTTCAAAGTAATAATTTTCGTGGTAATGCTGTGCAGTACAGGGATTTGATACGAGGAGTTTTTCTAGAGGAGCTTAGTCATGTTGAACTGGTCCAACATACTATAAATCAACTTCTGACTGGCTCAGGCGCAGACCAAGCCGGCGATGCGGGAATGGATCATGCTCCTTTAGATGAGGCGATAAAACACGCAAATCCTCATCATTTTATTATGGGAGCCCAAAGTTCCTTACCTGTTGATGCAAGTGGGAATCCTTGGCTAGGTAGTTATGTTTATTCCCACGGGAATCTGGTTAGTGATTTGCTTGATAATCTCGTACTCGAATCTACAGGGGTCCTGCAAAAATCCCGAATTTACGAAATGAGCTCGAACAAAACATTCCGGGAAACGTTGGCTTTTTTGATTGTGAGGGATAATGCTCATCAAAACGCGTTTGCCAAAGCATTAGAGACACTTGGAGTTGATTGGGGAAAATTGTTCCCGGTTCCAAATTACGATATTAACAAGTATCCAGAATGCCGGAAGTATGTTGAGATGGGCTTTCACAATGCGCAGTTTAATTTTCGATTGGATTCTACCCGTATTGGGGAAATATTCAATGGGCAAACTCCAAGCAGAAACGGTGGGGATTTGAGTGTAATAGATCCTCCTGAGGGTTTTCCTCTTCCGTATATGCCTGAATTACCTAATGAACATAGTCCAGGGCTACACGATCTTACCACTTAGGATTAAACCATAAATAAAGATAGTAACAAGGTTAATATCCGTAACTTAAAAAGAGGCTGTCCTTCGTAGAAGAACCTACGAATCAAGGACAGTCTCTTTTTATTCGCGTAGTCTGTGCTTCGGCAAAACATTTCGTTCCACCGAAGTAACGCCGGGAGGCAGTAGCGGATCAGGATTCCAAATAAATTTCATCAATGGATACATGGCGTTCCCTAGACAAATCTACATATTCATCATCGTTAATTCTTACTAAGGGTCTGAAGTAATCAGCAGGATTGTTCAGAATGATCGTTCCTGTCTGACCTGTAGTCAACAGAACCTGCTTATTAATGAAATTAGGAAGTATGTGTCTGATGAACACTTGGGTAGCTTCTGGGTTTAGATGTCCAAAACTCATGCTGTGCAGCTCGCGTAATACGGTGAGTAGCTCCTGCTTCGTCTGATACACACGATTGGAAATCATCGCGCTATACACGTCGGCAATAGCTGTTATGCTGGCAAAAGGATGAATTTCTTCCTTGAACAGACCATGGGGATATCCACTTCCATCTTCACGCTCATGATGCTGTAAGGCGACAATTGCAGAAATCTCATCGCTGGTTGAATTGCGAATAATATCATAGCCATATAGCGAATGTTTCTTCATTTCATGAAATTCTTCAGGTGTCAGTTTATCCGGTTTGTTCAAAATTTCATCGGGTATCATGGACTTGCCTATATCATGTAAATATCCAGCTTTACCGGCGGCATATGCTTCTTCTTCCGTATACCCAAGCCATGTGGCAATGTAATATGACAGTACGCCTACTTGGAGAGAATGATTATAGGTATAGTGATCTCCCCGTTCCATAATTAACAGCAGAGATACGACATCTTTTTGACGAGCTAGCTCTGAAACGAGAGGGCCGAACAGCTCATCAACTCGATATTCATCAAATTTGCCAGTTGAGGAAGCTTCGAGAAACATACTTTCAAAGCCACTGATCGTCTGCTCCATGAGAGGAACGGCACGTTTGAGGGACTCGGGGGAAGCTGGAACATCGGGGGCAAAGTCAACCGGAATGCTCGCAGAACCGGCATCAATGTCGATATAATCGACACCGTGCATAATGAGCTTGGAAATATCGTCATGCTGTAGCTCGGTGCCCTGAACCATGACAGGCACACCGTGCCCATTGTATGTATCGGATTTGAGGCGATCTCCTGGCTTGGCATCGGTAACGTGTACTCTCATGCGCTAACCTCCTTATTGTCGTAAATTTGTCGAAAATACGAAACAAACTTAATATATCAAGAATTATATGGGATGACAACGACTAATTTACTATTATTCCAAGCTGTAAAATAGGTCCCAGGAACCCAATTCCTATCAGATACCTACAGTGGATAACGTCAATACTTTTCACTATGTTTGTAATATGAGATTGCCCAGAGACTACAGCGAAGCTTAAGGACTATGTCTACCCATATGTACCATATTGCTAAATAACATGATATGCTTAAACATTAGAAGCTCCAAAGTCGATATATAAAATATAGAGGAGGGCGGTTATGGAGATGACGACTCGGCAAACGTTGACCATTTTGCATACCAATGATATTCATAGTCATTTTGGCAGTATGCCTTCGATAGCCGCGATGATTAATGAACGAAGAGCTGCATTAGGGGATGCGCTACTTGTGCTTGACATAGGAGACCACATGGACCGGATGGCCCCCGAAACGGAAGGAACGCTAGGTGGGGCAAATGTGGATGTGATGAATCTAACAGGATATGATGCCATTACGATCGGTAATAATGAGGGACTGACTTTTACCCCGGATATGATTGAACAGGCATATGCGGGCATTCATTGTCCGGTCATATGTGGCAATATGACTGAGTGTGCCACAGGGATGAGTCCTGCGTGGATGAAGGAATCCCTTATTGTAGACAAAGCAGGAATCAAGGTCGGTTTACTTGGTGTGACGGCTCCTTTTGTAGAGTATTATCAATTGCTGGGCTGGGATGTGCTCAATCCGTTTGATGTGCTGGGGAAGCAGATCGCGGCACTGAGAAAGCAGGTTGATGTTTTGGTCGTGATGTCGCACCTGGGCCTACCTTCCGATAAAAAGTTAGCGTCGCAATTTCCTGAGATTGACGTTATCCTTGGAGGTCACACCCATCATGTGCTGGAGGAACCGCTTTGGATCGGGAAAACAGCTTTATGTGGGGCGGGTAAGTTCGGAACGCTGCTGGGTGAAGTGACGCTAAGTCGTAACAATAGCCTCGAACCGTTTCGAGTCACGTCAGGCGGTGTAGTTCCTGTGGATCTGACAATACTGGACGAAAAAGTGGCATCGGCCATTGTGGTGCATCGCAGACAAGCAGAGCGCGCCATGGAGAGCACGATTGCTGTGACGGATCGGAAACTGGAGATCGCATATGATCAGGAATCCCCTTTCGGGAATATGCTGGCACAATCAGTGTCCCATTTTACAGGAACAGAAATTGCCCTCGTCAATGCGGGACAACTGCTCGGCCCATTACCTCAAGGGGATATCAGTAAAGGAATCCTGCATTCCTTATGCCCTTCACCGATTAATGCCTGTGTTATGAAGTTGCGGGGGAGCGATATTCGGTTGGCGCTGGAGCAGTCCTTGCTGCCTGAATTTGCGGACAAGCCTATGACGGGCTTTGGCTTCAGAGGCAAAGTGCTTGGTACGATGTGTGTGGAAGGCTTGGCTATTCAGTATGACCCTGGCCGTGCTCCTTATGAAAAAGTAACGGACATTCGTGTAGCAGGTCAACCTTTGGAAGAGCATGAGGAATACACAGTGGGCACGTTGGATATGTTCACTTTCAAAGCAGGTTATGAGGTGCTTGCGAACGGAACAGATCTCCGATTTATGCTTCCAGAATTTTTACGGGATTTGATTGAAATGGAGTTGAAGCGTCCGGGCGCGATGGAAGAATGTTTTGCAGCTAGGTGGCTTCAGGTATCAAAACAATCGGGAGAGGATTAAGCTGCGACTGGTACCTGTTACATTATTGAGAGCCGGCATGAAGCTGGGCAAAAAAATATACAATGAAAATGGAATGGTGCTGCTCTCGGAAGGTGTTGAGCTTACTTCGCGATTGATTGAACGTCTAGGCCAAGTCGGTATTGGATATGTATACATTGAGGATGCTGTGACAGAAGATATCGTCATTCCTGAGATGATCCATGAACAGACAAGGGCGGCGGCGCTACAGGAAATCAAAAAGCAATTTCAAGGGTTGTCATCCTACTCCGTAGATCATAAGCACAAATATTTTGGCAAGTCATTTTATAAGGTGATGGAATCTATTCTGGACGATATTGGAGGCCGGCAGGACGCCGTCATTATGTTGATGGATATTGGGGCCGCAGATCAGGATTTGTATCATCATTCTTTGAACGTATGTCTATATTCACTTGTACTGGGAATTTCCAACGGCTACGATAACAATCAGCTGATGGAGTTGGGAATAGGTTCACTACTGCACGATATCGGTAAAATGAAAATTTCACCTCAAGTACTCTATAAGCCGGGTAAATTGACCGAAGAGGAATATGAGCATATGAAAACACACACGGTGATCGGCTACAAGCTGCTTAAAGACGAACCTGGAATTCCCTTGTTGTCGGCTCATTGTGCATTACAGCATCATGAGCGTATTGACGGCAGCGGATACCCACACGGTTGGAAAAAGGACCAGATCCACGAATATGCGAAATGGATCGGCCTGGCAGACTCGTACGACGCAATGACAGCAAGTCGGATATATAAGCAGGCTTTGTTGCCTTATGAGGCGATGGAAGTGCTGTACGCCGGGGCAGGAACGTTATATGAGCAGCGAATGCTAGAAGCCTTTCGTGACTGTGTGGCTATTTACCCCTTGGGACTCTCTGTGGTGCTCAACACGGGGGAAGAGGGGGTCGTGGTGCGTATACATTCCAAAATCCCGCAAAGACCCGTCATTCGCATTGTAAGGGACCGGGATGGGCAGGAAGTGAAAGCACCTTATGATGTGGATTTGTCCATATCCCTCTCGGTTATGATTACAAATACATTGGGTGCTACTGTGGCCCCTTTCGGAGGAGTACACGTAGATTAGCAGATGATGTGGAAGAAAGCATGCAGACACTTTACACATCATGATATGATAATTATACGTCTTTTGAGGTTAATAACAGAAATAAGGTGAAAACATAATGACAGTTCTACAAAATAACACGCTACCCCAAATATCGCCAACCTATGATCCGTGGGACCCGATTGTCTCATTGCGTACACATGGTCGTCATTTGCTTACGAGTGTGGAAATGACCGTAACGCATCTGTGTAATATGCGCTGTGAGCATTGCGCTGTTGGCGACATGCTGGTTATGAAGGAGGCCCCTTTCCTTCCGTTAGACCTAATGCTGAAGCGTCTGGATGAAGTCGAGCATCTGGAGACCATCAGTATTACAGGCGGGGAACCTGCTTTGCTCGATAAAACAGTGGATGAAGTGATCGTTCCACTGTTGAAATACGCCAAAGAGCGCGGTATTCGCTCGCAAATCAACTCCAATCTGACGTTAGATATTCGCAGATATGAGAAGATGCTTCCTTATCTAGATGTGATGCATATTTCGTTTAACTATTTGAATGCGGACGATTTTTATGAAGTGGGTTTTGCAAATACAGGCCGGCCGACCCCACGTGCGGGTGCTGTTCGCCTGTATGAAAAAATGATCGAGAATGCCTGCAGATTAAGTGAAATGGGAATGTTCATTTCAGCTGAATCCATGATTAATTATCGGACACACACGAAGCTGGAGGGCATTCATCAGTTGATCAAAGAAATGGGATGCCGACGGCATGAGGTTCATCCAATGTATGCGTCAAATTTTGCCTCTGCTTTGCCTGTGCTTTCACTCGACGACATGCGGAACTCTATCCATAAGCTGCTGGATGTACGTAATCAGGACATGTGGATGTTGTTTGGCACATTACCGTTCTTTGCTTGTTCGGACCGGGAAGAAGATCGCAAACTGCTTCGCCGCTTGTGTCAGGAACCGAATATTACGGTGCGTAATGATCCAGACGGAAGAAACCGTGTGAATGTGAATATGTTCACGGGTAGCGTGTATGTGACGGATTTTGCAGACATTCCGGCTTTCGGCAACATTCAGGAAGACAGTCTGGACGATATTTTTGGTGAATGGCTGAATGAGCATCCGTTGAATCAGACTGTGAACTGTCATTGTGATGCCGCTGCCTGTTGTGGACCGAACCTGCTCGTAGCGGATATGTACTACAAAGGAATAGACTTTAAATCAAGAAAAGCATTACAACTATAGAAATGGGGAGTTCGTATTGGATGGTCATACCGAGTTTCATTGGGGATTGCTAGCTGTGAATCTCCTCTTGGTACTGCTGCTTGTCTTTCTAAATGGTGTATTTGTGGCCGCAGAATTTTCGTTGGTCAAAATGCGCCAATCCCGATTGACGCAGCTCCAAAGCGAGGGTCATCGCCTGGCAGGCTATGCGCTGAAGGTGAACCAAAGGTTGGATGCTTATCTGTCCGCCACCCAATTGGGCATTACGCTGGCTTCATTGGGTTTGGGTTGGATTGGAGAGCCAGCAATATCCGGCTACCTGATAGAGCCACTCATGCACAAACTCGGTGTAACTGACGGCACCCTGATTACAACGATATCCGTTGTCGTCGGATTTTGCGTAATTACCTTTTTGCATATTGTATTGGGGGAATTGGCTCCCAAGTCTTTAGCGATTCAGAAGACTGAAGGTGTGGCGTTGTTTTTATCGGCGCCTTTGCTGCTTTTTTATAAGGTCTTTCTACCTGTGATCTGGGTATTGAATGCTGCGGCAAACTTGCTGTTGCGTGCATTCGGGATTCAGCCGGCGAGTGAAGCCGAAGCGGCTCATTCGGAGGAAGAGATTCGTATATTGATGAATCAGAGCGCCAAAAGCGGTGTGATTGATAAGGACGAAATTAAGCTGATGGATAATATTTTTGATTTTTCCGACTTGCTTGCACGTGAAATCATGCTGCCGCGTACAGATATGGATTGTTTGTATACGAATTTGTCGTTTAAGGAAAATCTCAAGATTATCAGCGAGACCAAGCATTCCCGCTACCCGGTAGCGGTTGAGGATAAAGACCAGATTATCGGTTTTGTCCATATCACGGATCTTCTGCTAGCTGAGCAGGGGGAACAACTGGATCTGGCTTCGGTGGTACGTCCTATTTTGAATGTGCCGGAGTCTATGGAAGTGAGTCACGTGCTACGCCTTATGCAGAAAAAACATTCCCAAATGACTCTCGTGGTAGATGAATACGGCGGAACGGCCGGGCTGCTGACAGCGGAGGAAATTTTGGAGGAAATCGTCGGGGATCTCTATGATGAGTTTGAGGATGAACGCCCAAGCGTGGAAATCAAGGAGAACTTCATCTCTGTGGACGGTCGTATGCTCATTGAGGATGTCAATGATTTGACTGGAGTAAACATTGAAGACGACGAGGTGGATTCCATCGGAGGATGGCTGTTCAAGGAATTGGAAGGCATTCCGGTGAAAGGGAAGAAAATTGAGTTTTATAACCTTACCTTCGAGGTGGAGGAAGCAACAAGGCTTCGCATAATGAGAGTGAAGATTCACCGCAAGCCTGAGCCTGTGATTGAAGATGAGCTTTCTACCGATTGAGTCCTGATCCACAGAGATAGGTAAGATCAGTTCAGGTATGTAAGTTATTATAGTGTGCTGAAGCAAGAACCTTTAGATCCACGTTACCGTGGTTTTAAAGGTTCTTTTTGATTAGAAACAGTTTTATAGTTATTTTTTTTGAACAATTATTTTTATCTGTGATTTTTTGTTCGAGACTTGGGCGATGCGGCATATGTTGAATAGTAAAGCAGATGGATCAACCAAAGGAGGTCCCGGCCCGTGAAATTTCCACAGCAAGGTGAGTATGCCCCGTTTGTCGGCCCGTTCGATCCGTGTCCGCCCGTTCTGTGCAAGACTTATGTGCTTCCGCCAAACTTGTTTGTGCAATTTCAGCCCCCTGGTCTACCGCAATTCAGTCCAGATGAGGCGCTGACGAAGGGAACGCTATGGCCTTTGCTTTACAGCCCTTATGAGCCTAGAAGAAACCAGGGGGGAGGCGAATAGAATGGAGAATCCAAATCAGGGTCAGTCCCCATTCCAATTCCAGCAGCAAAATCAGCATGAGAGTGGACAGCAACAGCCGAATCCATATCAAAGCCCTTATTCAAATCCGTATCCATACCAGAACCAGTATCAGAACCAAACTCAGGGCTATAGTCAAGCCGGAAACCCGACCCAAGGCTGCACGCCCCAAACCAAGCCGGGGGATGCCCAGTTTTATGCGTTGCTGGAGAAGCTCCAAGCGGTGGATTTTGTGTTGGTGGAGCTGAATTTGTATCTGAATACGCACCCAGATGATTTACAGGCCATCGAGCAGTTCAATAAGCTGACGCAGGAAAGAACGGCGATTGCTAACGAGTATCAGATGCTATATGGGCCTTTACAAAATTTTGGTCGTGCCTATTCCAAGTATCCTTGGGAGTGGAGTCAATCCCCTTGGCCGTGGCAGGTCTAGGCAGGTACAACCTTTTAACAACCTTTTATAAAGGAGGGGACATGAATGTGGGTATATGAGAAGAAATTGCAATATCCCGTACGTGTCAGCAAATGTGATCCTCATATGGCCAAACTGCTTATGGAGCAGTATGGTGGAGCGGATGGCGAGCTGGCAGCGGCATTGCGCTATTTGAATCAGCGATATACGATTCCCGATAAGGTGATTGGTGTACTGAACGACATAGGCACGGAGGAATTTGCGCATCTCGAGATGATTGCGACTATGATTTATAAGCTGACCAAGGATGCGAGCGTGGAGCAAATGAAGGCTGCCGGTCTGGGTGAATATTATGCGGCACACGACCATGCGCTATATTATCAAAACGCTGCTGGAGTTCCTTTTACAGCGGCTTATATTCAAGCCAAAGGCGATCCTATTGCTGATCTATATGAGGACATAGCGGCAGAGGAAAAGGCTCGAGCTACATATCAGTGGCTGATTGATCTGACAGACGATGTGGATTTGCAAGATAGTCTGAAGTTTCTACGTGAACGTGAAATAATCCATTCGCTCCGTTTCCGTGAGTCAGTGGAAATTTTGAAGGGGGAAAGAGACCGGAAGAAAGTGTTCTGATAAAATGATATACGAGGTCTCTTGGTGAGCTTAAGCTTGCAGGAGACTTTTTTTCTTTTGAAGTAATCTAAGCTAATGAAATGGTCCTTCCCGAGGAGCAGCAATGGGCATTTATATATAAGAGGGGGTAAAAATAAAAGCCCCGAAAAATTGCAGGCTGTCCGCCGGGTATCGTGCCGAGCACATATCGGCATGATGACTAAGGTCGGCTACATTGAACGACCTTTCCCCGGCGCGTCTTTCTCATCCCTATTGCTTCAGTTGTGCGAAATACTTCTCGTTATATAAAACACTTGGATGAGTAGGGTGGTGCAACTGAGCTATGCGATGATGCGATTTTGCCTTTTCGATGTCACCGATTCGGTCGTAACACAGGCATAATTGCAAGTGTGGAAACCAGGTATAGTACGACGAATTGGTTAGGGCCATCACATCTTGTGGAGGCTCTATCAACGTTGCCTGGTGAAACCAGTAAATGGCTTGAGTATACTGTTCGTCTTCAATCAACAAATTGCCAAAGACACAGCAGAACTGGGCGCGTGGTACATCAAGGTTAAGTGTGCGAAGCAGAGCCATACGCTGCTCCTGTTTTTGACCCTGGTGGGCGTAGCAATCCGCTAGCTTAAAGCAAGCAGCAATCCGATCCTCAATCCATCCTTGATCGAGTCCCAGATAGTGCTCGTACTGCTGGATGGCTTCTAGTATGCGTCCGTTATCATATAGTTCATTTGCGAAGTAGTAGTGATCTCGCTCAGAAAATGCAGTGCCTTGCTCCCGATGCTTGAGATATATATGCAAATTACGATCAGTGTAGGCACGTGTCTTTTTATGAGTCACCGCTATATTACTGTGAAAGGTGCTGCCAGTCACATGCAGGAATTCGTGCACAAAGCCGATCCATCTGAATCTTCGATCACGCCGCACAATTCGGTTTCTTTTGAGCTTATACAACGGCTGTCCTTGTTCATCTACAGACAGCACATAATCCATCGTAATGCTGTCATAGGAGAGGGTGGCTTGTTTCTTCCAGTTGAGAAATGATATTCGGTCTTTTTCTTCCAGTATGTCATCAGCGTCCAGCCAAAATTGATATTCTTGCGTTGCCTGATCAAACGCATAATTGCGGGCTGCAGAGAAATCATCGCACCATTCAAAATGGTATACCCGAGCATTGAACGATGCAGCGACCTCTTGAGTACTGTCAGTGGAACCAGTATCTACGATAATGATTTCATCTACCAGGTCATGGACTGATTTCAGACAGGTATGAAGGGCTTCTTCTTCATTTTTGACAATCATACATAAGCTGACAGTTACCATGCTCTTTGTCCCTCCCAAAAAACTTGGTATAATCTCCATTTTATTAGGATAGCTTGCTCATTATGTAGTAATTCCGAGGGCTCGTTGAGAGGATGGTGATAATCATAAATTCAGTCTTGCTCTAATAAATTAGAAAATCAAAGTCTGATATGAGGGGGAGGAGATTGTGCGAAATTCGATATTATCAAGCGACCGGGAAATAAATTTGATGGCTAAATGTAGTTAGAAAACGGGTGGAAAACTGAAAAAGAGTAGTTGTTTGGATGGTAAGATTGTATTTTTGTATGGATGTCGTTTTCATTGATATTTCCAGGTGCAAGTCCATTCATACTACGCTCACTCCCATATCGCTCGGTTGCAATTATGGTATGCCTTAGGATATGGAGGGGGAACGGTTATGAGGCTTCTGCCTGATGGAGGCGTTGAATCATGCGTATACTAATCGGTAGCCCGGTGCACCAGAAACCGGAAATATTGTCTTTATTTCTTCAAGCTTTAGAGCGACTGGAGGCACCTGATGTGCTGCCCGATTATTTATTTGTCGATGATAATGACAATCCGACTTCAAGCCAATGGCTTGCCGATTTTTCCAATCGGCTGCCGGGCAGGGTTTTGCCCTTGTTAACAGGTCCACAGCAAGTGGAGAACCGAAGTGATGAGCACACTCATTATTGGCCGCCAGCTCTCGTCTGGAAAGTGGCCGACTTCAAAAATCGTCTTATTGATTATGCACTTCAGCATAATTATGACGCGCTGTTTTTAGTCGACTCAGACCTGATTCTCCATTCCCGTACCTTATGTAAGCTGGTGGAGGCGGAGAAGGATATTGTATCTGAGATTTTCTGGACACGCTGGCAGCCGGAGGGGCCTCTATTGCCTCAGGTGTGGGTTAGTGATGAATATAATTTGTTCCATCGTGAAGAAGGCGAAGTGTTGTCGGCAGAGGAGCGAGCACAACGCGAGTTGCATTTTATACACCAATTGCATGTTCCTGGTTTGTACGAAGTGGGGGGGCTAGGCGCTTGCACCCTAATCCGCAGACGTGCACTGGAAGCAGGGATTCACTTTGGTAAAATCAAAAACGTTTCCTATTGGGGAGAAGATCGACATTTCTGTATTCGGGCAGCTGCATTTGGATTTCCACTTTTTGTGGATACACACTATCCGGCGATGCATCTGTACCGGGAAGCGGACAGAATGAAGGCAGAGCAGCTACTATTCACCCTAAATTATTTTACAACGAGCGCTGTTCATACGGACCAATCAGAACATTTAGCATATCTAAATCACTCCGATACTTCTACTAACTCGCCTGCCTTGAATCCTTCTGCATCATCAAGTCCCTCTAAGTTCCCTGAACCTCCTGTTATACCGTATGACCTCCGTGAGTCAGCTGTCTTTGCCAAGTACACGGCAGATTCTTTTGTTATACCACAAACGTTCCCTGGTCCACGACAAAGTGAACTTCATACGCCGCCTGTCTCCAAACCCAAATTGACGCTGACCATGACGGTATACAATGAGGCAGATCGCAAACTCATTGACGTGTTGCGGAGTCATCGGGAATATATTGATGAAGCGGTCATTATTGATGATGGCAGTCAGGATGATAGCGGAGAGTTGTGCCGTGAGATCCTAAAGGGAATCCCATTACGTTTAATACGCAATGAAACAGCTTCTTTTACCAATGAATTGGAACTACGTAAGCAACAGTGGAGAGAGACGTTGGCTTCTTTTCCGGAATGGATATTAAATATGGATGCTGACGAAATGTTCGAATCCCGTTTTGCTCAAGGGGTACATTCTTTGTTAGCGGGAACGAAAGCGGATACGATTTGTTTCAGGTTGTTTGATATGTGGAATTCCACGCATTACCGCGATGATGATTATTGGCAGGCTCATCAATATTACCGTCCTTTTTTAATTCGATATAAGGAAGGGTTCTCTTATAAATGGAAGGAGCAGTCCTTGCACTGTGGGAGATTTCCGGAAAATGTGCTTGACCTTCCCAGTGAAATCAGCAACTACCGCATCCAGCATTGGGGATGGTGTACACCTGCTATTCGCATGGCCAAATTTCAGCGATATCAGTTGCTTGATCCAAGTGCTCGTTATGGCTGGAAAGAGCAATATGAATCTATTTTGGACCCGAACCCCCGACTCACGCTTTGGGTAGATCAGGACAACATAAATGGAGAAAAAGAAACTACACCAGAGTATGAAGCTACCCATGATGTGAACGCCATGGATGTTGCCGAGATTTCAAGTGTCCAGGTTATGAATAATTCCGGTCTACAAATTAAAAGTGAAACAAAGAACGTATTTTATAGTAAATGCAAACTGTGTGGTTCGTCTGACACGGGAGTATTTCATAACTATGAACGCTTTACCTTGATGGGGTGCGGCTCCTGTGGCTTGGTTTTTCGTAATGATGTGGATCATATACAGCCGGAGGATATGATTGCAGAGATTTATAATGCCGATTGGGTTGCTATGCGGGATAGTGCAGCAGCGTCAACTTATGGGGATCATGCCCTTTTTGGACTCATGCTACTGGATATGTTCAGCTCCGGTAAAGGAAAATTGCTTGAGATTGGATCAGGTACCGGAGAATTTATCCATGCTGCCCTTCAAGCCGGCTGGGATGCAGTGGGTATTGAACCTTCCATAGACTCGCGTGCTTACGCCAAACACAAATATGACGTGGATTTATTGCCGGGTTACTGGAACGGGGAAACCGAAGAAGATACTCAAACCGATGAAGCATGTGATATGCAGGAATTGAATGAAGCACAAGAAATACAAGAAGTAGAAGAAGATACTGAATTACCACTGGATCACAAATACGAGGCCGTAGCATGCTGGCATGTGCTGGAGCATATTGCGGACCCTGTTGCATTTTTGACAGATTTACGCGAACAGCTTCAACCTGACGGGACGTTATATATTACAGTGCCCAACAAAAACTCGTTCACCAATGAGGCTTATGGTGTTTATTCACCTTTATTTACTGAGGAAGATCATTTATATCATTATTCTGAGCATACGCTGGTGCTCTTACTGGAAAAGTCTGGATTGCGCTCGGTGGCTATGTTTACCCGCCAGCTTCCCTCTGGTTTGGATGCCTTGCTGCAAGCCCATCCTTTGTACGGTGATCTTGCCTTTACGGAGCAAATGGGATTGTTGGCCAAACTCCAAGGCGAGAAACGGGGTCATGAACTGTGCTGTGTTGCAAGAGTAATTTAAATCTCTCCAAAAGGAGGCAGCATCCATGAACATGTCTGACCCGTATCTGTCTCGATTTTTTGTATATTCTGACCCCAACTCCTCCAGCATGATTTACAGACTCCCCCAAAGCTGGTGGAGTCGCCCCTATGAGTATGAGTGGTGTCTTCAATTTATGTCCGGTCAAGATTCGGTGCTGGATGCAGCGTGTGGAATTCCACATCCATTCAAATTTGAGTTGGCCCGCCGTTGCGCTCAGGTCTATGCTTGCGATCTGGATATACGGATCGTTTCCGTGGATGCCATTTTGGCCGAGGTGCGGCGGGATATCGGAGAGGAGGCTGCCGAGCGCATTCAGGAGATTTTACCGGTTCGGCTCCACTCCGCACATGCCAATCTGACAGCTCTGCCTTATGAGGATGCCAGTTTTGACAAAATTGTATGTATTTCAGTGCTGGAACATTTAACACCTGAGGAGTCTTTGGCAGCCTTACATGAATTTCACCGGACCATACGCGATGACGGAATGCTTCTGCTGACGTTTGATTACCCTACAGTGGATCTATCAGCGATGGAGCAATGGATAGAGCAGGCGGGATTTTCGTATTGGAATGGTGTGGATCTCAACCTTCCAAGGGGTGCCTTACACACGGATATGTGGGGTGGTTTGCATTGTTTCAGGACTGTTTTAAAAAAATATAAGAGTTAGCGGTATGCGCAATGAGGTTTACACGGACCTCTCTTATTGCTTATCATGAGAGGGGTTAGAGTTGTAAACCTACATAGGAAAGGAATGACTGATAACTACATGAACAATGCACCTGTGTTGAAGAAACCTGAGGCTATGGTATTTGATATGGACGGTACACTTTTTCAGACGGAGACGCTATTGCTTCCTGCGTACCACAAGCTGTTTGATACGCTGCGCGCCGAAGGGCTTTATGAAGGAGAGACTCCTCCCGAGGAGCTTATTTTGAATAGTTTGGGCATGCTGCTGGATGAAATCTGGAGAAGAGTGATGCCGGAAGCCAGCGAAGCGGCCCATAGAAGAGCGGACGAGCTGCTGCTTCAGCTGGAACTGGAGGGATTGAAGAGCGGAAGTCATGCCCTGTATCCACAAGTAAAAGAAACACTCCAGGCCCTTCATGAGCAAGGTGTCCGATTGTTCGTAGCTAGTAACGGTCTGGAGGACTATGTAAAGGGGATCGCTGCTGCGTATGAAATGGTTCCCATTTTTGAAGGACTGTACAGCGCTGGGGAGTACAGCACGCTTTCCAAAGTGAATTTGCTGGAAATTCTATTGAGCAAGCACGATATTTCGAACGTATGGATGGTAGGAGATCGTTCCTCAGATGTGGAAGCAGGCAAAAAGAACGGACAGACGGTGATCGGTTGCGCTTATGCGGGATTTGGTGTGGACGATGAGTTGAAGGGGTCCGATGCGATTATTACAGACTTTACGCAACTGCTTACACTTTATAAAAACGCTGAGTAACTGTGAAACACAGGTTATTGGTTATAAATAGGCTCGACGCACCATATAATTAAACATGCTGTTACTGTCGGACAGATGAAAAAAAGAAAGGAAGGCAGCCACTTTACGCGGAGCCTTCCTTTGTCTTATTCTCTGTCTTATTCTCTGTCTTATTTTCTGCTTTATCTTCTGTTTTATCTTCTGCTTTGTGGTCAGCCTGAGGCTTTGGATTAATTTGTGTGTGGTAGACCCACAAGGCATATTCCATGGGCTTGGCGATGGAGCGGCGATAGGTTTCTTTTTCACCAATACGCGAAAAGACCTCGCGGGCTGGCTTCGGGTTGACTTCCAGCACATATATATGACCGTGCTTATTAATTGCCAAATCGAGTGCAAGCTCACACAATGCCCCGTAGCTTTCTTCCAGATACGCAGCGATGTCCAGTCCGAGTTTTTCCCCTTGCTTGATGATTTTCTCTCTATGGCTTTCATCACGAATCCATTGCGTTAGCAATTGGCTCATCGGTACTGCCTTGCCTCCACCATGCAGGTTGGAAGTGACACTCCGATGCGCCCCGATGCGCCCGGCGCATCCGGTTAGCTCCCATACTCCTTGGCCATTTTTCTGTACCAGCATACGGTAATCATGGACTCTGCCATTCGGCAACTGCACAGGAATGCCTTCCTGAACAATGTAATTATCCATGTTCCAGCTGCTCAGACGCGGCTCCAGACGGTCAAGACGTACCCGCTGCTGGGGAATGATATGGCGTTTGCGATTGCGGCCCTCAATCAGATACAGGCCTCCTTGCTTGTTAACAGGTTCAATACGTAAAATACCTCGGCCTCCCGTACCGTTAATCGGTTTGAGGTACACTAGTGAATTCTGTTTGAGCATCCGTTTGACACTATGAAATCCACTGAACAGCTCTGTTGCAGGCAAATGGGGGCGAAAGGCAGACCTTCTCGCAAGCTGCTGATGAATGACCCATTTGTTACTCAGGGGTCGGTTTAAATATACAAGGTCTGTGTATTGCAATCGGAACTGCTTCAACTGACGATATCGCTCACTGCGCTGTACCCGACAACGGTCGAAAATCATGTCTGGGAACTCTCGCCACTTTCGGCTCCATTTTCCGCTGTGTGGATCATAGATTTGGGCAAGGAGCAGCCTGCGATCCTTATGGACATCCGCAGGAGTGAATACATACATATCCAGTCCCAGCCGTTTCCCTTCTGCAATCATGCGCTCATATATGTCGCGTTCCTCTAATTGCTTCTTGTTGTTCAAATACAAAGTCATGATGCCTAGGACAGGTTTTGGCACAGCATTCCACCTTCCTCTGCCGTCTGCTTATCTTGGGATAACTCTCCGTGAAATATCAGCGTGGGTTTCCCGGTTGGTCCAGTCGTCATTTCATGCGCAACAAGCCCAGCGCGGAAACAGGTTTTGAGACTGGACATATTGTCGGCGGCTACGCTGCACGTCAGACGGCGCAGCTGTTTGAGCTGGGCGGACAGCAGTCTAGCGCCCAGTCTGCGGCCCCGGTAAAGCGGACGAACAATTACGATGCAAGCATCCTCCCCGTAATTCAGAGCGAGGGAAAATCCGGCAATCCGCAGCCCCTTCTCCGTGCGCACAAATGCACACAGGAGGGAGGAGCCAGGGGTGTTCAATTGCTCGGGCGTTAAAACGGCCAACTGCCGCAGAGCATTACGAGTAATGCGCATGCCCCCTGAGCTGCGGGCCAAAAACAGCAACTGTCGTCGTCTCAGCAGCCAGCTCCGGGCAGGCAAATGTTGAACATCGCTAATTTGCGGCATGATTCCACTTCCTTGATCATGATTTCATTCGTCCGGCCAAAAAGGAGCTGTACTGGAATATGCGTCTAAGCGACTTTTGGCGGATTTCCGGCTCGTCAAATTTCATTGGTTTGGCATTGGCCTCAAAAAACCAGAGGGTTCCGAGCGTATCCACGCCCAGATCCATGGACATTTCGCCATGAGAAAGACCGGATGCGCGTTCAATTTGACGTGCAATCTGTATGGCCGTACTTTTAACTTTGTTCAGTAGATCCGTGCTGTCCTCAGGCCCAAACAGTGAGGACAGTAGCTTGAAAGGGTCCTCTACACTCCCGCCACGCGGGACATGTGTGGTAATGCTCCCCTTACCGGCCAGTCTGGCACCGACTCCGGTGATACTCCAGGAGCCACGGATATTTTTTTGTACCAGGATACGCAGGTCGAAGGGTTTTTTCTGATGGGTTGCCAGATCGATACCCTGTTGAATGATATAAGGTGAGTTGCCTGCTTCCCGTCGGATACGTCCCCACAGCCGGGATAGCGATACAGATCTGTAGGTTACACTTTTTTTGTCATGCTGAATGGTCAGTCTGTAAGCCATTAGATGGTCTGGGAGGAATTTAAGAATCATAATCCCCTTTCCGGCCTTACCGTTTTCCGGCTTGAGATACAGGTATGGATACGTAGACAGCATTTTTCCTAAGGAAGACAGGTTGCTTAACCGTTTGGTTGCCGGAACAAGCTGACGAGTCGTTTCTGAGGTGCGCAACCACTTGAACAGTTCCCATTTGTTAAAAAAGCCTGGATTGTACAGCTCAATGCCCGAGGCATGTGAAATTTCATCCAACTTTGTGCGCACAGAGGTTTTAAGTTCATAATTACGGTTGGGGATGCGATTATAAATGACCTGTGGAGGTGGGAAATCCTGTTCCTCCCACGTCTGTAAGCTCTTGTTGAAGACATAGCCCTTAATCGTCTCATCTGCCAGTTTCAGGTCCCTGACGGTAACAATGTACACCTGATATCCCATCCGTGTTCCCGTTTCAAGAATATCCCTGAAATTGCGCTGATTGCCCTTGAAAAATTGCCCTTCGTCGTGCACTGTCAATACAGCAACGACTGGCTTATGCTCCGCCCGGGTATTCATAGTTCCTCTTTTCTGCGGAATTTACTGAGGTAAAGACAGTGGTCCAAAATATGCTCCACGGATGCTTTACCCTCCGCACGCAACGATGGATGCTGAAAAATGGATCGGCCTGGCTTGGAGTTGGCTTCAAACATCCATACCTTTTCATCCTGATCAATGCCCAGATCAAAACCGATTTCACCCAATAGATGCTGGTGATGGTGTTCAATGGCTTCAGCGAGTGTAACTGCTACGTTCTTGGCACGTTGAAGCACTTCACCCGCCCGGTCTCCGAATACCCGGTTCAACGCCTGTTCAGGTGTCATAAGAGAACCGCCATTTTTGATATGGGTTGTGACACTGCCACGTCCGGCTTTTTTGGCTCCAATGCCGACGACGACCCACTGATTATTTCCATTTTTATGCATGTGAAACCGGAAATCAATCGGGCAATTGTCAATCTCGATCAGCTGGATACCCTGTTGAATGACATAACCCTTTAACATCTGTCCCTGATTGGAGTGAAGCATCCTGAGCATGGAATTAAAAGAGGCGAATTTTAGCAATACATTGCTACTTTTCTTACGGTACCTCACATAATATCCTTGCTTGGGAACATGGGACAGACGATAGATTCCTTTACCGAGACTGCCTCCACTTGGCTTGTAATAAGCAAATTGATGTCGCTCCAGCATACCTCGGATACGTTCAGAGCTGGGATTCATATATGATTCAGGGACATAGCGGTTAACATCTGGGTTATTCTCCAGCAGATTATAGATATCGGACTTATTGAAAAAACTCCAGTTAAAAAAGGGAATTCGTTTGCGGGAAAAGCGTTCGCGTAGTTGATTGATCGCCGGGGAAAAATCAGAGCGACGGCTCGGCAAACGGTTATAGATCACGTCCGGCAAAGGTACAAGTTTACGTGTGAATTCCCCGCTGGATGACAGAAAATAGCCGTTAATCGTATCATTTTGCCAGTTGATATCCCGAGGGGTGAAGGCAAAAATATAAGATTTTTTGCTGCCTTCCCTCAGCAGTTGCTTAATAAAGCCTGTGCGCGATCCGAAAGGGCGAGTGGTGGAGGTGGTACCGTCAGACAGCACGCCAATCAACGGCCCTAGCTGTATATCACCATCCAGATTCCGCAAATAGATGGCCCCGCTTTTGGGAACACGGATTGCATTACGTAAGCCGGAGGTCAAGTATAGATGGCGTCCCGCCTTCTGAATTGGTTTTACTGTAGCGGGAATCTGATCCTTACCGAGCCGCAGACGAACGGACTTGGCTCCGGATAATTTAAGGCTTTTCAACAAGGCAGTGGATATATACGCCACCTTGTCGGGCTGCTGTGAGAAATGCACATTGCAATGCGTTAAACTCATCTGTTTATCCTCCTATACCGTATGTTCAAGGGAGGCGCCCGCGCCCTTTGGCCCTGTCGCTTTGGAATGGGTCATTAAATATCGAGCATATTCGAGCGGGCGGTTGACCGACTGGAAAGCGCACTCCGGCTGACGGGTCTGAAAAAAGGCGGCCCGACCAGGTCGGGAATTAACCTCCAATAGCCAGATGTTCCCGCTCTGGTCAATACCGTAATCAATTCCCAACTCGCCAAGGCGGCCATAACGTTCCTCAAGCGCCCTGGTAATGGTCGAGGACAGCGCCCTCATCTGCCCGATGATGAGACGCGTGGTGTCCGCGCCAAATTGTTCACGAAGGTAAGGCTCAGCCGGATGGGCTTCGCCCCCACCGTGCAGATTAGAAGTCAGAGTTCCTTTTCTGCCTTCTCTTACAGCAAAGCCCGTCAGGCGCCAATGGCCGTTGCCATCCTTTTGCATGAGTGCGCGAACATCAAAGGGATGATTGCTTTGGCTTGTTAATTTCAAATAAGGCTGCACGATATAAGCGCGTTTGTGTGCAATTCCGTGGATCCATGACAATCCTGCATCCAATTCGGGAAACAAACGCCGGAACGGACGGTTACGGGAGTCTCTACCCTGTACAAGTAGTCCCTGGCCTCCTTCTGCCAGTCGGAGATACAGTGTGCTCTTGCCATGTGTTCCGGTCTGTGGCTTCATAAACAGCTCCGAATGGCGTCCTAGCCATTCCACAAGCTGGGCCGTGTCCCGGTAAGGCGCCGTAGGCGGCACAAAAGGACGTACTTTATCTACCGCATGCAAAGCGCGATACACCTGCCATTTGCCAGGTAAGTTACGCGACCAGTAGATGAGCTTGCGCGAATTTTGCTCCGCCATGTCTTCCAGTGTGCGCCTGACATTCTGGCTCTCGTGGACATGGAGACAGCGGTTATACACAATATCCGGCAACGGAAAGCGGCCGGATGTCCATACACCGTTACGATAAACATAACCTCGTATGGAGTGATCTTCAGGTGAAACTCCTTCGACGGTAAACGCCATTACGCTAAGATCAGAGCGCCTGCCCAACAGACTTAGCCTGCGGCAAAAATCGGCTTCGGTAATAGGGGGAGTGGCGGCCTGATTCCGGCTAACAAGCACGCCCAGCGTGCCTGGCACAACAAGAGACACCGACAACAGCTCCTTTGGCAGCCAGACTCTGGAAGAGATGAATTCATTTGAAGCCGGCTGAATAACAGCAGTATTCAATCATTTTTTTAACGGACGGGCGAGTTTTCTGATCATTTAACGGCGTGTTGTCATTCTTCGATGGCTTCGAATTGACCTCCAGCAACCAGATGCGCCCCGTGCTGTCTATTGCCAGATCAATACCAAATTCTGCGAAATGGGCGGGAATTGCTTTTTCCACTCCGCTTGCGATATCCAGTGCTGCTGTTTTGAGAGAGGTATGCCCATTCGATTTAACGGTTGCGGGCAGCGTGGTCTTGGCAAGTGCTTCCTTGACAGTACTCAGCGTGCCGCCTCTTGCCAGATTGGACACAAAGTGGCTTCCTCCGGCGATCCGGGCGACAATGGATGTTACGGTCCAGGTTCCGGACGAATTTTTCTGCACAAGCGCACGAAAGTCGACCGGACGCTTACCGTGATCAATCAAGGTAAGTCCCTGTTGGAGTTGAAAGCGTGTTGTTTTCATTTTTCCCGCCAAGCTTTTGTACAGCTTATCGACGTTGGCATACGTTTGCTTGCGGGGTGTGCCTGCTGTTGTGGATAGCACCGAAAAGGTGCCATCGGTTTGCTTGTTAATGCGCATTATGCCTTTACCCAGGCTTCCGCGCACTGGCTTGAGAAAAACAGCGGGATACTGGTTGCACATTTTTTTGAAAACAACAAAAGTTTGCAGCAAGTGGGACTCGGGTAAATACTTGCGCAGGGAAGAATTTGATTTAAGCGCATCAAATACTTCATTCTTATCCAAAAACTTTTCGTTAAAAATGGTCGTGCCGTACTGCGATTTTACTTCTTTCATGAAATGCTGTACGCTAGTTCTGTTCTCGAGTTTACGGGAGGTAAGACGATTATTGACGACATCGCCGGCGGGCATGACCGTCTTTTTCCAGCCTCCGTCATACACCCATCCCTGAACTCGCCCGGGCTGACTTCCGATATGCTCCGGGGTGAAGAAATACACATATGCTCCTTGTCTGCGGCATTCCCCGACTAGTTCACGGCAGAACAGGGTGATCGACCCGAAAGGCTTGTCGGGCTGTTCGGGATAGTCCCGACTGACCAGCACGCTAATAAGTGGGCCCACTCGAAGTGTCCGGCGACCTCGGCTGTAGGTTACTCGCAGATCACAATTGGCATGAAGCCCCATTTTTCGGGCTAGCACGCTTCCCACACGTAGGCCGCTATAGCGGGGCACCGATATGACGGTAACCTCTTGGCGGAACGAACCGAAGGCGAGCTGAACGGGGTGGCCAGCGGATATTTTCCATTTGCGAAGCAAGGACTCGCCGACCATGAGTACGTCATCCTGCAAGATGCCCGATCCGATGATTTGAATCGTTGTTTTTTTGATGGACATCGTGGATCTCCTTCCGGGCAGCAACTTGATGTCTTGAAAGTAACGGGAAACGTGAATGGGCTGTAATAGCACTGATTCATCATATGAGGACATATATCCCTTGGTGATTGACGGACAATGTGAAATGTTGACACTAAACTTGTATTGGAGGAATAAACAATCATGAACATCTACGACAAAGCCCATGATTTAGCGAAAGCATTGAAGGAAAGCAAAGAGGTAGAGGAAATTACGTCAGCGATGAAGCTGATCGAAACCGATCCAGAAGCCAAGAAAATGCTCGACGATTTCCGTGAACGCCAAATGGAAGTACAACAACGCATGATGAGCGGCGATATGCCAGCACAGGAAGAGATGGAAAAGATGGAGAAGCTGTTCGAGGTGTTAAGTTTGAATCTCAACATCCGTCGCCTGTTCGACGCTGAACGTCGCCTGAGTGTGATTATTGAGGACGTTAACAAAATTATTGCAGACAGCCTTCAAGATTTGTACGGTTCATCTCTGTAAGTTTGTCTCATATTCCTTCCTGTCCTCTCATAGACTAGATACATAGAGTCACAGGGAGAGGAAGGGATACGATTGGGTTCTTTTAAAAAATGGAAACATGGTTTGTATACACTGATTGCGCTGGCTATGGTCTTGGTCGCGTTACCACGCATCTCGCTTGCAGGCGGTTTGAACTGGGTCAACGGCTTTGGGATAGTATGGGTGCTTTTTGCGCTACTAGTCATCGGAGCGAACATGCATTTTTTGCTGGGTGTGGATGAGGAAAAGCGCAAAACGCTGGAGCGTGTGCGGCGGGCCAAAATGCAGCAGTGGCAGATGAAATGGGATAAAAAAGCTGACAAAGGCAGCATGCAGTGAGTTTTTTTTAGCTTGTCCTGGGCTTGCCTCCCAGATTACAAATCAATCATAGTAAGAAGCGGTCCTTGTAAAAGAGGGGATCGCTTTTTTGCTATTTCCAAAGCAGAGAACTCAAAATGAACAAAGGTCTTAATAAAGGGATTTTGTGCTATAATAGATACAGAATGATACAGATTGAACGTTGGGGGTGTAACAGAGTTGGACGGGCTAGATGAAACAGTTACGAAGCATGAGCAGCTATTGCGACATATCGAGCAGTTGAAAATAGGCTCCAAAATTTCTGTGCGCAGGTTGGCTAAAGAAATGAGCGTCAGCGAAGGAACGGCCTATCGGGCCGTGAAGGAAGCTGAAAACCTAGGAATTGTCATTACCAAGGAACGGATCGGAACAGTACGAGTGGAGAAGCGCCCTCGCGGCTTGTCCGAGCAGCTGACCTTTGCAGATGTCGTGAATATTGTAGAGGGACATGTGCTGGGCGGAAGTGAGGGGCTGGAGAAGCCTTTGCACAAGTATGTGATCGGAGCGATGCGCGAGGAAGCTATGGCTCGTTATATTGACGCAGGTAGTTTGCTGATCGTAGGTAACCGTGAGGATGCGCATTCACTTGCATTGGAGCAGGGGGCAGGTGTGCTGATTACAGGGGGCTTCGGTACGAGCCGAGAGGTTAAGCAGCTCGCAGACAAGATCAGTCTGCCAATTATTTCCTCACGCCATGATACTTTTACAGTGGCATCTATGATTAATAGAGCCATATTTGACCGCTTGATCAAAAAGAAAATTATGCTGATTGAAGACATTGCGGCAGGCAAACCGAAAACGTTGACCTTGAAAATCAACAGCACACTTACCGAGTTTGAAGAACTTTCGGTGACGACCGGACATCATCATTTTGCAATCGTGGATGAATGGAATCGTTTAATTGGTATCGTCAGCCGCAAAGATGTGGAGGGGCTTCAACCTGAGCATACGATGGATAAATGTCTGATCCGCAATCCGATAACGGTCACCTACCAGACCTCGCTGGCTTCAGCCGCGCAAATGATGGCGTGGGAAGGTGTGGATTATTTGCCGGTCGTGGACCGCAACCGCAAGCTGCTCGGGTCCGTTACACGGCGTGAGGTGCTGGAGGCGCTGCGTAACGCCCAAAAGCAGCCGCAACTTGGCGAGACGTTCGACCAGCTGATCTGGAACGGGTTTGCTGAGGAGCGTAATGAGGACGGATCGTTATTTTTTCGCGGGTTTATCATTCCGCAAATGGCGACCAATTTAGGTACGATCTCGGAAGGCGTACTGGTCAACGTGATGACACAAGCGGGCTACCGGGCAGCTAGAGACATGAGCGGCAAGGATTATGTGCTGGACAATTTGACGACATATTTTATTAGACCCGTACAGATAGAAGATGCTGTCGTTCTTCGTCCGATGCTGCTCGAGATGAGTCGCCGCACCTGCAAGCTAGAAATTGCAATTTCACGGGAAAATCATTTGGTATGCAAAGCAGTGATGACGCTTCATTCCATTGAACATGGTTAGTCTACAATGGATCGGAGTAAGGTGTGAAGTCGAATAGATCGACTAGTGGCTTTCAGGCAATCTTTCTTTTGCTTCCAGCCAAATTTGCAGCACGCCTTCCATTACAAGCATCGTTTTGACCTGGATCGTATACTCCTTGTCACGAACGGTGTATTTTTTTTGGTGCAGCAACATACGTACCAGCTTGCTGTCAGAGTCAATCTCGAACATATCTCTGCCACGCAGCACCTCAAGATCACGACTGACACGGCGAAGAAGTTCCTTCAGGTTGATAGGATCAATTTTTTCGGCCGAAGCTTCCTCCGCGATCAGCTTGATTTCTTTGACAACGGTTTGGCGCTTGCTGTATTTGCGCAATGTTTTGTTGTCCTCCTCGGCTTGCTGGAGCTGGAATTGGAGATCCTGGTTGTTCGTCCATAGCTGATTGAAGCTGGCATGCCAGATGACGTTGTAGATCATGCCTCCCGTAATCATACCGAGTACAAAGACGGAGGACAATTGCATAAAAGGACGCAGGCGCTCAAAAGGGGGAACTCTCATAGTCGTTTCACCTCACGGTCGTCCGTTGCCGCATACCCACTTGACCAGCTCTGCACCCATATGAGCGCCTAAAAAGGCGAAAATCAAATACAATATCTGCTTAATGGCAGGTGACAAATTACCATCCAACATATTGCTTTCAATGACCCGGATCGGGTCCATCGTTCCCCCCACAGCGGCAGCAAGCGCCCATATTTTAATTCTTCCGGCAACCTCTAGCATCGTCTGGGTGGGCGGCTGAAGCGATACCACAGCTCCCATTCCGCCGAGCATGGCTCCACCGAGCACGATGCCGAAAGCAATGAAGAAGTCGAGAATCGCTTTGGATATAAAAGTGCTCATGCTCTTTTCCTCCTTAGGTATACGAATCAAGACCGCGCTTGTCCGCCGAGGTCTGTACTTTTATTCTATGGGCGCTACTAACGCGGATATGATAAAATAGTTTGAAGAAAATCAAGCGGTGAAAGGAAGAGAAGCGCATGAGTTCATTTGTGCATTTGCATGTTCATAGCGAGTACAGCCTGCTGGACGGCGCGGCTCGTACCGCGGAGTTGGTCAAACAGGCATCAGCTTACGGAATGAAGGCGCTGGCCCTTACAGATCACGGAGTCATGTACGGTGCCATTCCTTTTTATAGAGCGTGTGTAGAGAACGGCATTAAGCCGATTATTGGGTGTGAGGCCTATATGACGGCAGGATCGCGCAAGGAGCGTGGCAGCCGCAAGGATCAGCCCATATATCATTTGATTTTGCTCGCCAAAAATAAAACAGGCTATCAAAATCTGATGAAGCTGTGCTCCATCGGCCATTTGGAGGGCTTTCACTATAAGCCGCGCATCGACATGGAGGCTTTGGCTGCCCATCACGAAGGCATCATATGCCTGAGCGCTTGTTTGGGCGGTGAAGTGCCGCAGCATTTACTGCATGGTCGGGAAGCCGAGGCACGACGCGCAGCGGAACGATATCGTAATATTTTTGGCGATGATTTTTATCTGGAACTCCAGGATCATGGTCTTTCGGAGCAAAAACGTGTAAATCCTCTCTTGATCGCACTGGCGAAGGAACTGGATATTCCACTGGTCGCGACGAATGACGTGCATTACTTGACTGAGCCAGATGCGGACGTGCAGGATGTTCTGATCTGTATCGGGACAGGAAAGACAGTTGACGATGAGGAGCGTTTGCGTATACCAACACGTCAGTTGTATCTGAAAAGTCAGGAGGATATGGCTCGTTTATTCCCGCATGTGGCAGAAGCCATCGCCAACACGGTGCGTATTGCTGAAAAATGCGAACTGGAGCTGGAATTCGGTCAATCCATTTTACCTGAATATCGCCCGCTACCGGAAGGAATGACCTCTTCGTCCTATTTACGCAATCTGTGCATGCAAGGGCTGGAGCGTCGCTATGGAAGCGATTCCGGATGGGAGCAGCCGGAGGAACGGGAAAGGCTGAACCAACGGCTAAACTATGAGTTGAATACCATTGACAGTATGGGTTTCAGCGATTATTTCCTGATTGTATGGGATTTTATTGCCTTCGCACATAAGCATAAGATTGCAACGGGACCAGGGCGTGGTTCCTCAGCAGGCAGTTTGGTTGCCTATGTGCTTAACATCACGAATGTTGATCCGATGAAATACAACCTTCTCTTTGAACGATTTCTGAATCCTGAACGAATTAGTATGCCGGATATAGATATTGACTTTAGTGATGAACGGCGTGACGAGGTTATCGACTATGTAGTACAGAAGTATGGAAATGAGCATGTAGCGCAAATTATTACCTTTGGAACGCTGGCGGCAAGAGCCGCTGTCCGTGACGTCGGCCGTGTATTGAACGTGCCGTATGGCGAGGTGGACAAGGCAGCCAAGCTGATTCCGGCGCAGCTAGGTATTAATATCCGTCATGCGCTGGAAATTACCCCGGAGCTGAAAACGCTATATGAAACGAAGCACAAGACACGTGAACTGTTGGATATGGCGATCAAGGTTGAAGGAATGCCTCGTCATGCTTCGACACATGCAGCGGGTGTTGTCATTTCGCGGACTCCATTGACCGATGCGGTTCCGCTGCAAGAGGGGAGCGAAGGAGTACCTTTGACGCAGTACTCGATGGAAAATCTAGAGCGCATTGGTTTGCTTAAAATGGATTTCCTTGGGCTGCGTACGCTCTCCATTATTGAACGGTGCATACACTGGATTGCGGAAGAGCATGGAGACACGCCTGATTTTAGCCGTATTCCCGATAACGATCCCCATACCTATGACTTGCTGGGCAAAGGAGATACAGGAGGTGTATTCCAGCTGGAGTCGGCCGGTGTACGCCGGGTACTCAAGGATTTGAAGCCGAGTGTATTTGAGGATATCATTTCTGTCCTGGCTTTGTATCGTCCGGGTCCAATGGGTTTTATTCCTAACTTTATACAGGCCAAGCATGGTCAGATCGAGATTTCTTATCCGCATCCTGACTTGGAACCGATCTTAAAGGATACGTACGGTATTATTGTGTATCAGGAGCAAATCATGCAGATTGCTTCGCGCATGGCGGGCTTTTCCCTGGGAGAAGCCGATCTGTTGCGCCGGGCTGTGTCCAAGAAAAAGCGCGAAGTGCTGGATCTGGAGCGCGGACATTTTGTTGAAGGCAGTATCAAGCAGGGATACACGGAGGAGGAGGCCGGCAGGGTTTACGATATGATTGTTCGTTTTGCTGACTACGGCTTCCCGCGTGCTCATGCAGCTGCTTATGGTGTGCTAGCATTTCAGACGGCTTATCTAAAGGCACATTATCCAGTACAATTCATGGCTTCAATGCTGACGGCGGTGATGGGAAGTCATCGGAAAGTGGCTGAATATGTCGTCGAATGCCGTCGTATGGATATCGCAGTGTTGCCGCCTGATGTAAATGAAAGCAGGGTGCTGTTTACTCCATTACAGCAAGGAAGCATCCGTTTCGGCCTGGCTGCAATTAAAAATGTTGGCACACAGGCGATGGAGAGCATTCTCGCTGTTCGCAAGGAACGGCCTTTCGACAGCCTGCTCGATTTTTGTCGACGTGTCGATTTGCGAGTATGTAATAAGAGAGTAATTGAATCGCTTATTCAGGCAGGGGCCTTTGACTCATTGACGGGTCATCGGGCACAGTTGCTTGCCATGCTGGATGAAACGGTGGATGCAGCCGTCAAGTGGCGCAAGGAACGGGATGACTTGCAAATTGATATGTTTGGTTTTGTGGAAATGCCCAATTGGGATATCGAATACCCCAATGTACCCAAATTCAGTGCCAGCCAGCAGTTAGAGCTGGAACGTGAACTGCTGGGACTGTATTTATCCGGGCATCCGTTGGATGATTTTGAGTCGCTTTTGGAAAACAGCGAGGCGGATCGTCTGATGGAGCTGGGCGATGTGCCAGATGAAACGGTTGTTGTGACCGCAGGCATGGTAGTGTCACTCAAAACGATTACGACCAAGCAGGGTAAGGCTATGGCCTTCATTGAGCTGGAGGATCAGATTGAGCGCTGTGAGGTTGTGTTGTTTCCTGAGGTGTGGAAGCGGAGCCAGCAGTGGATTGAAAAGGGGGCTTTGCTTACGCTTCGAGCCAAGATGCAGCAGCAGGACGAGCACTTCAAGCTCCTTGCGGATGAGACCGCCCCGCTGGCGGAAGACTCGCTGGCACGGCTCCTCCAGCGCCGACGTGCCAGTACGCGCTCGTCCGCCGCAGCTGGAGCATCCTTACCAGCTGCTGGTTCTGCCGCTGGCGGCCCAGGCGGGAGCGCGTCGCGTGTGTCGTCCCCGCCTTCGGCAGCCACTGCATCTGCTTCGCCTCAATCGAAGGCGGATCGCCCCGTGGCGGCGGCTTCACCGCGCGGAGTCGAAGCGGCTCGCGGTGAGCAGGTGCCGGTCCCGCGCAGCGCGGAGCCGACCACTCGTCAGCGGGTGTTTGTCAAGATCACCCGCCAGGCTGAGGAGGACGCCAGCTTGTTGGTCAGTCTCAAGGCGCTGCTACAGGAGCATCCCGGTGCTATGCCTACCGTACTTTTTTATGAGAGCAACCAGCGTCTGCTGGCGTTGAGCGATGCTTACAGTATTAAGCCCTCTCCTCAGCTTTTTGATCAAATGGAGTCGATGTTGGGTGAAGGCACGGTGAAAGTCAAATAATAGGTACACAGTACCCGCCCTTATTGTAACGGTTTAATGAACATTTTCCTTCCCTCCCGCATACACTTGGAAAACTGGCGGAACAGGGGTTCAACACGCACACTGCACCATAAGGTCCCGCACGGTGAAAGAATAGAACTGCACGGTGAAAGCGGGAGGGAAATTATGTCCTATGAATATGCAGAAACTTTGCTAAATCGCAGAGGCATTCGTATCGAGTCCATTGCGGACATTGTTTTTCAGCTTCAGCTAAAATATTATCCTCATTTGACGATGGAAGAATGTATAGACAGTGTCAAAGCGGTTTTGCAAAAGCGCGAGGTTCAATATACGTTGCTCACAGGCATTGCGCTCGATGAATTGGCTGAAAAAAAACTTCTCCCTCAGCCGCTGCAAGCCATTATGGAGGCAGACGAACCGCTGTACGGAGTGGACGAGACACTAGCTCTTGGAATTACGAGTGTGTACGGCATGATTGGCTTAACCAGTTTTGGTTATCTGGATAAGGAAAAGACGGGGATTATCGAACAGCTGAACCAAAAAGGCAGTGGTATTCATGTGTTTTTAGACGATCTTGTCGCCGGACTGGCTGCCGCTGCTTCTTCGCGAATTGCACATCGGAGTCTCCATGCCAAGCATTATCCTGCATCATTGGACGCTTAGTTGACCTGTGTAAACAGAGTTGATGATTTTCTAGGCCCTCCGACGGAACTTAAATGATCAGGAGGGCTTTTGTTGCGGGAAAAAAGTAAGGTATGTTATCATGAGTCTATTATATGGGCTCAAAACTTGAGGCTTAGGGGGTAGAAACAAGGCATGTGGACGGTGATTTATATTGCACCGACGGCCAGACTGGCTGACATGATTAAGCTCAAACTGTCTGAAGAAGGTTTTATGGTGCAGGCCCGGGCCATCAGCGCATCCAAGCAACAGTTTGAGATACTTGTGCCTTCGGGTGAAGTCGAAGAAATTCAGGAAGTGCTTAATTCGATTTTGCGCCCTTGAGTCCGGAACGGCGGAAGTGATACAGCAGCATGAGTGGAACAAAGGATGCACGATCGGCGGTAATGTTTTAGGAACAGGCGTTGACGTGTGTATGAACATAATGCTTAGAGGTGCCGCATAGACGGTAGAGGACCTTGTATCGGTTACGGCTGACAAATAAACGGCTGGAGAGGTGTAGTTGTGTTTAAAGATTTATTCCAAAAGAAGCGTAAATACGCGACCATCCCTTCGGAACGGGCGCTGAGCGGCGATCAAGCGGACATGCCGGATCGTCCCAAACGGGAAATTCCCGAAGGTCTTATGACCAAATGTGGCAAGTGCGGAAGTATTCAATACAGCAAAGAACTAGAGAAAAATTTGAAAGTGTGTCCGGTGTGCGGATACCATATGCGTTTGAATGCAATGGATCGCATTCGCATGGTGCTCGACGAAGACACGTTTACGGAATATGATGCCGATATGATTTCGGTTGACCCGCTGGACTTTCCGGGATATGCGAGCAAGCTGGAGCAACAGACCCTGAAATCTGGCTTGCGAGAGGCTGTCGTTACGGGCGACGGCCTTATTTATGGACATCCTGTTGTCGTTGCTGTGATGAGCTTTGACTTCTTTACTGGTAGTATGGGTTCGGTCGTAGGAGAGAAAATTACGCGCGCCATTGAGCAAGCAATAGACAAGCGTCTGCCGCTAATTATTTTCTCAACTTCCGGCGGAGCACGTATGCAGGAAAGTATTTTAAGCTTGATGCAGATGGCAAAAACAAGTGCTGCTCTTGCTCGTCTGGATGAGCAGGGATTGCTCTATATTTCTGTTATCACCGACCCGACTACAGGTGGAGTATCCGCTAGCTTTGCTACGCTTGGAGATATTAATATCGCAGAGCCAGGAGCTGTATTCGGTTTTGCAGGGCGTATTGTAATTGAACAAACAATCAGACAGAAGCTGCCGGATGATTTTCAAACTTCCGAATTTAATTTGCAGCACGGACAATTGGATATGGTTGTACATCGCAAGGAACTGCGCGATACCCTTGGGCAACTGCTTGATCTACACAGTGTGAAAGGGGAGGAATAGATGGCTGGCGAATTGCCTTATGAAAAGCCCCTGGTCGAGATGCGACAGAAGATCGAAGAACTCAAGCAATTCGGACAGGATAAGCAAATTGATTTTACAGATGAAATCAACCGTCTCGAGGAACGTTATCTCGAGATGGAAGAAGAAATATATTCGAACATTACAGCACCACAAAAAATGCATTTGGCTCGTCATCATCAAAGACCAACGTCTCTTGATTTGATAGAGCAGGTGTTTACGGATTTTATTGAATTACACGGCGACCGCTTGTTTGGAGATGATTTGGCGGTTGTAGGCGGGATTGCCAAGCTGAATGGTATTCCGGTGACCGTCATTGGCCAGCAGCGTGGTAAGGATACGAAAGATAACATTGCACGTTTTTTTGGTAGTGCCCATCCGGAAGGATTCCGTAAAGGCTTGCGTCTGATGCAGCAGGCTGAGAAATTTAAACGCCCTATTATTACATTCATTGATACGAAGGGCGCTTATCCGGGTAATACAGCAGAGGAGAGAGGTCAATCGGAAGCGATTGCCCGCAACTTGCGGGAGATGGCAAAGCTTTCGGTGCCTGTTATTTGTGTGGTCATCGGCGAGGGTGGAAGCGGCGGTGCGCTTGCGTTTGCAGTCGGTAACCGTGTGCTGATGCTGGAACATGCCATTTATTCGGCCATTTCTCCAAACGGTGCAGCCTCGATTCTATGGAAAGATGCTTCCAAGGCCGATCAGGCAGCTGAAGCCATGAAGATTACGGCTAATGACCTCCTGCGCATGGAAATTATCGAGGATATTGTGCCGGAGCCGAAAGGGGGCGCGCATCGTAACTATGAAGTGACCGCTGCCGCAATCAAGGAGCTATTGGAACGTCATTTGGCGGAACTTACCAATATGAGCTGCGATGAATTGAGGGAAGATCGGTATCAGAAATTCCGAAAAATAGGTCAATACACCTTCTTGAAGTCTTCGGAAACTGAACCTATGTTGTAATACGCTGTAAACGGGTAACAATAAATATGACGAACTTCCTATACAAATAGGAAAAAGTGTAGTAGATTTAATTGTTGGAAAAAGATATAAAGAGTAGCACCTTTGAAAACGGAGGAAAAACCCAAATGCGCAAAACTAAGATTGTATGTACCATCGGTCCTTCCAGTGAGTCATTGGAAAATGTGAAGAAACTGATTTTGGCTGGTATGAACGTAGCCCGCCTGAATTTCTCTCACGGTGATTTCGAGGAGCATGGCAACCGGATTAAAAACATCCGTCAAGCTTGTAAGGAGCTTAACAAAAATGTTGCTATTTTGCTCGATACGAAGGGGCCGGAAATCCGGACAGGAAAGCTCGAAGTTGAACCTATTGAGCTTGTTCAGGACGAGTTCATTACGCTGACAACGGAAGAAATTCTCGGTACGCAAGATCGTATTTCTATTACGTACAAAGATCTTCCCTCGGACGTGGAGCCCGGCTCCACCATTCTGATCGACGATGGTCTGATCGGACTCACCGTTATTGAAGTATCAGGCACTGAAATCAAATGCCGCATTGTCAATGGCGGAACGATCAAAAGCAAGAAGGGCGTTAACGTTCCAGGCGTTGCAATTTCTTTGCCTGGTATTACGGAGAAAGATGCTAATGATATCATTTTCGGCATTGAGCAGGACATTGATTTCATCGCGGCTTCTTTTGTTCGTAAAGCAAGTGATGTACTGGAAATTCGTGAATTGCTGGCGAAACACAACGCAAGTCATATTCAAATCATTTCCAAAATCGAAAATCAGCAAGGTGTGGACAACCTGGACGAAATTTTGGAAGCTTCGGATGGCCTGATGGTTGCCCGTGGTGACCTTGGTGTGGAAATTCCTGCTGAAGAAGTACCTCTGGCGCAAAAATTGATGATTAACAAATGTAATGTAGCTGGCAAGCCTGTTATTACGGCAACACAAATGCTGGATTCCATGCAACGTAACCCGCGTCCGACTCGTGCGGAAGCAAGTGACGTGGCGAATGCTATTTTTGACGGAACAGATGCAATTATGCTGTCCGGCGAAACAGCTGCGGGTAAATATCCAGTAGAATCCGTATTGACAATGTCACGTATTGCAGAAAAAGCTGAGTCCTCTCTGAACTACCGTGATTTGTTCAAAAAACAAAGAACGGCTCAAGAGATTAGTATCACAGAAGCAATCAGCCAATCCGTTTCTATTTCTGCACTTGACTTGCATGCTAAAGCGATTCTGACGTCCACACAAAGCGGAACAACGGCGCGTATGATTTCTAAATACCGTCCAGAAGCTCCGATTATTGCTGTGACAACACAGGAAAGAACAGTTCGCCGTTTGGCTCTGATCTGGGGCGTACATGCAGTACAAGGCAGACCAATCGTTGACACAACAGACAGTCTGTTTGACAACGCGCTGGAAGGTGGTCGCAAATCTGGCCTCGTTAAAGAGGGCGATTTGGTTGTGATTACTGCGGGCGTACCTCTTGGTGATTCCGGTTCTACGAACCTGATCAAAATTAGCTGCGTTCCAGCACAAGCGTAATTAAAGCCTCCGTGAAATAATACCGAGGCTGTATGTATCGTTACAACAAGCAAAAGAGCATTCAAGTCAATAAGACTTGGATGCTCTTTTTTATGTTCTCTAGCTTTTTATTTCTAGTCCTTCTTGTCGTATGAAATCAAGGAATGCCTGTTGCATTAAGTTCATGTGTGTATCTTGTTGATACACGATGTTTATTTGATAATGGCTCCTTTTGTTATCAGCCTCGGGATAAGGAAGCCACTCCACCGAGGAAGCAGCATTTTCATGATTATCGACTCCGCTTGCAGGAAAGAAGGCAAGCGCCTCTCCGCCGCTTACGACTTGCTTTACCGCTTCCCAAGAGTTGATTTCCAGATGGGGCTTAACTAGCGAGGAGTACAGATCTACAACGGATGAACCGCTATATTTTACCCATGTGTGCTTGTCCAGCATATCGGTTCCATCGAACTCCTCTAATTTGACTTCAGGTGCACGTGCAGAACGGATAACTCCTACTTGATCTGAAGCCACTGGCTCTGCCACTGTATACTCTGGAAGAGATCCTCTATCGTCGAGAAAAGCAAAATCAATTTCCCCCTGTTTCAGTAGCTGCCTAATTGCATCCGGGGATTGAATCTCTAACTGAATACGACAATCTGGATACCGCTCAGCAAACTTAGCCATCAAAGTGGGGAGGAGATACGTACCTGATATCGACTCAGCACCTAGATGTAATTGACCCTGTGACTCTTCTGTCAGTTCATCTACAGCTTGTCTAGCTTCTTGCTCCAGAGAGATGATTTGCTTTGCGTAAGGTAATAATTTTTTTCCAGCTTCCGTTAGCATAATCCTGCCTTGTTGAAGAGAGAATAGGGAAACACCCATTTCCTTTTCCAAGCTTTTCATATGAAAGCTGACGGTAGGTTGTTTGACTTGCAAAGCTTCGGCCACATCCGTCGCCTTATGGAATTTGTCGATCAGCATCAAGATACGCAATTTTAGAATATTCATGGAATCCAACAGCTCTCCTTATATGTCCATTCATATATGAATTTCAAACTATAGATTAATTATATACCGAAAAATAATTTATCTATCAATATTTTATATTTGTTTTACAAAACCACGTCGTTCGTCTAACATTCCAGGCCTACAATGTAAAAGTGTTGATGGTCATAAATAAAAAACCGTCACTTAACTAAGGGGAGGACAATAAAAAATGTTGAAAAAATGGCCGTTCATTCTGATGACTCTCACCATGGTATTTGCACTTGCAGCTTGTGGATCAGGTAACAATGCTGCACCACAAGGAGAAGCTGCTACAGGAACAGACAATAAAGCAGCTGCTGAACTGACAGGAAACATTCTGGCTGTGGGCTCCACTGCACTTCAACCATTGGTAGAGCAAGCGGGACAAAAATTTATGGCTGTCGATAAATATAAAGGCATTGCAGTTCAAGTACAGGGCGGCGGTAGCGGTACTGGCTTGACTCAGGTTTCCGGCGGACAAGCGGACATCGGTAACTCCGACGTGTTTGCAAAAGAAAAACTGGAGAGCGGTGCAGATGAGCTGGTCGATCACCAAGTAGCTGTTGTAGCCATGTCAGCGGTAGCGAATCCTAAAGTAGGCGTTACAGACCTGAAAAAAGATCAATTGGTACAAATCTTCACAGGTAAAATCACAAACTGGAAAGAAGTTGGCGGTGCGGATCAAAAAATCGTTATTGTAAACCGTCCAAGCAGCTCCGGTACTCGTGCAACATTTGAAAAATACGCATTGGGACAAAAAACAGAAGATCTGCCGGGCTCCATTCAAGAAGATTCCTCCGGTACTGTGAAAAAGCTGATTGCTGAAACACCGGGTGCGATTGGTTATCTGGCTCTGTCCTACATCGACAACACAGTAACTGCTTTGAAATACGATGGCGTTGAAGCTAACGTTGAAAATGTAGAACAAGGTAAATATCCAGTGTGGGCTTACGAGCATATGTACACTAAAGGTGAGCCAAAAGAGCATGTGAAAGCATTCCTGGACTACATTCTGTCAGATGAAATCCAAAAAACGGATGTCGTAGACTTGGGATACATTCCAGTAGCAGGTATGCAAGTGAAACGTGATGCTGACGGTAATATCACGAAATAAGGAGAGTCACACCTCCTGTTCGATGAACGCAGCTAACGCGAGTATATTCACGAAGAAGAGGCGGACTAGCGTCCGGCCTCTATTCTTCGGTTAAAGGAGTTACAGTATGGGACCAATTGAAGGGAAGGCATACAGGGAACAGAATAAACGATCCCGAGTTATGAAAGAAAGACATTACTGGGAAGAATGGACCGGCCGCATATATACGTCGGTTTGTGTCGTTTTTTTAGTTGCGGTTATTGTCTCCATCGTATATTTTGTTGCCTCCAAAGGTGTAGCTACATTTGCGGTGAATGGAGTCAGTCTGCGAGAGTTTTTCTTTGGAACCAAATGGAGTCCGGATGGCGAGCCTAAGTCCTTCGGCGCACTTCCGTTTATTACGGGTTCTTTTGCAGTAACCATACTGGCGGCTTTAATTGCCAGTCCGCTCAGCTTATGTGCGGCTTTATTTATGACGGAAATTGTACCGAAATCGGGTAAACGTATCCTTCAACCCGCGATTGAATTATTATCTGGTATTCCGTCTGTTGTATATGGCTTTGTCGGCTTGACCGTGATCGTCCCGCTGCTGCGGAACGTGTTTGGAGGACAAGGGATCGGTATTCTGGCAGGCTGCCTGGTGTTGTCAGTCATGATTTTGCCGACGATTACGAGTATTATGGCGGATGCGTTGTCTTCCTTGCCGGGGGGGCTGCGTGAATCCTCCTATGCTTTGGGTGCTACCCGCTGGCAGACAATTGCCCGTGTTATTATTCCGACGCTGCTGCCTGCTCTTTTAACAGGAATTATTCTCGGTATGGCTCGTGCCTTCGGGGAAGCATTAGCTGTGCAGATGGTAATCGGGAATGCTCCGCACATACCACATTCCTTGCTGGAATCCGCTTCGACCTTGACCAGTGTCATTACACTTAGCATGGGGAATACAGCGATGGGCTCTGTTCATAACAATGCTCTCTGGAGTATGGCGCTTGTTCTTCTGCTCATGACATTCATTTTCGTGCTGCTGGTAAGGCTGCTTGAAAGGAGAAACCGGGTTTGATGAAAGCTAAAACGACCGACAAGATCGCTACATTTGTAATCTGTTTCTTCGCCTTGTTCATTGTTGCACTTTTGGTGGGATTACTGGGCTTCATTTTGGCCCGCGGAGTCAGTCATATTTCTTTTGACTTTCTAACCAGTGCTCCCCAAACATTACGTGCAGGCGGTGGCATTGGACCACAATTATTTAATTCCGTATTTTTGTTAATCTTAACTTTGATTATCACCATTCCGATTGGCTGGGGCGCAGGTATTTACATGGCGCAATATGCAAAGCCGGGAAAAATTACGGACTTTATACGACTTGTTGTCGAAGTATTGTCCTCGTTCCCGTCTATCGTCATCGGATTGTTTGGACTACTACTTATCGTAAATACGTTTGATTTTGGCTTTTCCCTCATATCAGGAGCCTTGGCTTTGGCCGTATTTAACCTGCCGCTGATGGTTCGCACAACGGAGCAGGCTTTCCGAGCTGTACCGAAGGAGCAAAAGGAAGCTGGACTTGCGCTTGGATTGTCCAAGTGGAAAATCATTACCTCCATTTTGTTGCCAGCTGCGCTGCCAAGCTTGATTACGGGTACCATTTTGGCCGCAGGCCGTATTTTCGGGGAAGCCGCAGCATTGCTGTTTACAGCAGGGATGAGTACGCCGCCGCTTGATTTTACTGATTGGAATCCATTGCATGCTAGATCGCCTATTAACCCGATGCGACCTGCTGAGACATTGGCTGTTCATATTTGGAAGGTCAATAGTGAGGGGATTGCTCCTGACTCCAAAGATATTGCTGCAGGCGCTTCTGCCGTACTGGTGCTGCTTGTGCTTGCATTCAACTTGAGTGCAAGATGGTTCGGAAGAGTTGTATACCGCCGTCTGACAGCTGCCAAACGTATGGATTAGAAAGGGGATGGAGAACAATGGAACATGTGATTACGCGAACGGCAAAAACCGCCGCACCAGCAACATCCGTTCAGTCTACGCGTTCGGAACAGCTTGTGGGGCAACCGCCGCATCCGTTCAGTACTGAGGATTTGAGTATTTATTATGGCAGCTTTGAGGCTGTGAAAAAAGTGAATCTAGCCTTTCCCGAGCAGACAGTGACTGCCCTGATCGGGCCTTCCGGCTGCGGTAAATCGACCTTTTTGCGCTCCCTTAATCGGATGAATGATGAGATTGCATCTTCCTCTACAACGGGACACATCTGGATGGATGGACAGGATTTGACGGCACCGGAAACGGACGTGATCAAGCTGCGTCAGCAAATTGGCATGGTGTGGCAGCGTCCCAACCCTTTTTACAAATCCATTTACAATAATATCGCCTTCGGTCCTAAATATCGTGGGGTGCGCAAGAAGAAACAGCTTGATGAAATCGTCGAAAGCAGCCTGCGTAAAGCAGCATTATGGGATGAGGTCAAGGATCGCCTTCACGACTCCGCTCTAGCGCTGTCTGGCGGGCAACAGCAGCGGCTTTGCATTGCACGTGCTCTATCCGTTCAACCGAAAATTCTGTTACTTGACGAGCCAGCTTCAGCGCTGGACCCTGTGTCTACAGGCAAGGTAGAAGAGCTTATTACCGAATTGAAAAAAGAATTGCGCATCGTTATTGTGACGCACAATATGCAGCAGGCTGCACGAATTTCCGATTATACTGCTTATTTTTATATCGGAAGTCTGGTTGAACATGGGAAAACGAACGATATTTTCACGAATCCTGAAAATGAGCTGACTCAGGAGTACATCATGGGTCGATTTGGGTAAGCGATGTTGCTCATCGACCTACTTTATATTAGCTTTACGTAAAATCCTCTTACTAATCCGGCATTAGTAAGAGGATTTTTATTGTTTTCAAAGTTTTTTAACTTTTTTAATCTATTAGTAAATTAAAATATATTGATCGTTTGGATATATTTTCATATAATACAACTAACTATTTATCATGCATAAATAGTGGTTCAGTCCCTCTCACTATCCAAAAGAATCCTCAGCAAGAATGTATAGGTTAAACTGAACGCAATGACCCAACTTAAAATAAGGGAGAGGTTCAAATGAAGAAGAAGATGTGTCCAACTGTAAAGATGATAGCGCTTTCAAGTTTGGCGATTACAGTAACGTCAGGGCTCCTAAGTCCCTCATGGGCTGCGGCACAGGAGATTGTGCCGGCTACATATGATTCAGTACGTGAATCGGCTACTGCTTCTTATGAGCTTACCACAGATTCAGCTGTGGGACGGGACGTTTATGGTGACGATGTAAATTCAGGTGTGTTGGATCGTGAGCAATTATTTGGGCTGTCGGCTGTGGCGAAGCCAACCGCTGTTGTCAATACAGACAGCATCCTAAACAAGATGCGCGATTTCAGTAAGTTTTCTACGGGGAATACATCCAAGGATACTACACTTGCCTTAAATATTGTATCCTGGCAATTGCCACATGGCGGATTCTTCAAAGCTATGGAAAAGAATTATAAATCCAAATGGGATGGCAAAGCTGCACGCTCCACATGGAAGAGCAAGGATGGTGTTGAACTCGGAACGTTCGATAACGAGGCGACGACAACCGAGATTCGCTTTTTGGCGGATGTATACAAAAAAACCAAAAATAAAGACATTAAGATCAGTGTACAAAAAGCAGTTGACTTCGTACTAACTTCTCAATATTCCTCCGGTGGCTGGCCTCAAGTATACCCTAAACGTGGTAATTATTCCGATGCTGTAACTTATAATGATGATGCAATGGTCAGAGTTATGGTTTTGGCTGACGATATCGTGAACAAGAAGCAGCCGTTTGATAGCGATATTCTGGATAACTCTTACCGCTCCAGACTTCAGCAAGCGCTAAACAAAGGTATCCAGTACACAATTAAATCTCAAATTGTAAATAATGGTACACCAACAATCTGGGGTGCACAGCACGATCCGGCTACTTATGCATCTGTTGAAGCCCGGGCATTTGAGTTACCTTCCAAAACAACTACGGAATCAGTAGGCATTACTGCTTTTCTCATGTCCCAGCCGCAAACCGCTGAAGTGAAAAAAGCGGCTCAAAGTGCTTTGAAATGGTTTGACGCGAACCGAATCGACGGTATGAAATACAATCGTCAAGGTCCGGAGTTTTTCCAAAAGGACGCATCGAGTGTAATGTGGTATCGGTTCTATAATGTGGAAGACAATAAATACTTCTTTTCAGACCGGGATGGCAAAAAGTATACCGACATCATGAAAATTAGTGAGGAAAGACGACTCGGTTACGCCTGGGCGGGAAGCCAAGCTAAGAGCTTGCTTAAGCTGGCTTCGGATAGCGGATATTATAAACTGTCCAAGCCGTTGCCACAATAATAAAGGCATTATTATATATGATTTGCGAGGGAGGACCGGTCGGTCTGCCCTCTTTTTGTTCCCGGGCTGTAAATATGGTTTAATGGAGAGAGGGCAAAATAGAGATAAAGATGCACAAAGATAGGAGAGCTTGTATGACTCAAGAGGAGAAACAAACGGAATTACGCTGGTATGGCGCACCGCTACGTGTCCGTTATCAGGAAAGCGACCAGATGGGGGTCGTATATCATGCAAATTATTTGAACTGGTTTGAGATCGGGCGTACCGAAATGATCCGACAGACGGGTTTTAACTATCGGAGCATGGAGGAACGTGGAGTTTTGCTGCCAGTTATTGAAATCAATGCGAAATATGCGAGTCCTGCTCGATATGATGATTTAATTACCGTTTATACCGCAATTACCGACTTCTCCAGACTGCGTCTAAACTATATCTATGAGGTTCGGCGGGTAACGGATGATGAGCATCAAAGGTATCTGGGAAAGGTATGGACCCAGGCAGACACGCTGCCGGGAGAGCTGCTCGTCACTGGGATGACACGTCACGTATGGGTGAACACCGAATGGAAGCCCGTTCGACTGGACCAGGCGCTACCTGAGCTGTACACTGCATTAAGGTTTGCTTTTACAGGCGGGGAGGGACAGAAGTCATGATGATGCGTAAACGTCTGTGGCTGTTGCTGCTGCTCATTCCTTTGGCGGAGCTATACGGGTTTATATGGGTAAGTCACTGGATTGGAGCAGGCAAAACGATTTTACTCATCATTCTGACGACGCTAATCGGGGCTGCCATGATGCAATTTGAAGGTCGTAAGGTGATTGCCGATGCGAAAAATGAAATGAATCGGGGACAAATGCCCGGCCGTAAAATGCTGGATGGATTATGTGTCTTTTTTGGTGGGAGTTTGCTGCTTATCCCCGGATTTTTAACAGATATTATTGGTTTTACGTTGGTGTTCCCTTTAACACGAGCGTTGTACCGACGTTTTTTATTAAAGTGGCTGGAGAAAAAAATGAAAAACGGCAGTATTACGTTTCGGCGGTTTTGACGTGAGCTGCCGTTTTTCCTATCCATGATCTAGCGGACTCTTCCTGCGAGAATATAATTGCGCAAGTCCTGAATGACATTCGCACGATTCAGTGCATCAACGACAATGAGTGATACAGGTCCGATAATGAGTCCTAAAACGCCAAATAGCTTGAGCCCGATGAACATACCGATAAGGGTGGGAAGCGGGTTTAAGCCCACGCTGCTGGCCAGCACCTTAGGCTCCACGATCTGTCGTCCAATCAACAGGATGATATAAAGGATCGACAATCCTACCCCTAGCGCCAAATTACCAGACATATACGTATACAGTATCCACGGAATCATCACAATGCCAACCCCCAAATAAGGTAGCAAGTCCACCAGCCCGATCATTAAACCGATGGTAAAGGCGGATTCCACACGCAATATGAACAGCCCAACAATGACCGTTAATGCCGTAATGGAGATGATAATAAACTGTGCACGCAAATAGCCGTACAGTGCTTTACGTAGATCGTGCCATATATCCGACAATGGCTTGCGAATCGTATCAGGAACCGTGTTTGCGAGCATCCGACTATGTCGGTCCCAATCCTTACTAATAAAAAAAGCTGCTAATACAATAACCATTAGAACTGCTCCCATATTAGGCAGAGAGGTCAGCAAGTTCAAAACCCCATTAAAAAATTGAGCGACTAGCGTAGTGACAGCCGAACTGACGGTTTGAGTTGTTTTATCAATATTACTGTTAATGGTGTGTTGGTAATCCGGATTATCCCGGATGAAATGGTTAATTTCAATAATTACATTTTGAATCAAATCGCTTTGTGTCCAATCGATAAACAGGCTTTTAAAACGCTCAATATGCCCGTCAAAAGTCATGGCTAACTTTATAACTTCTCGAACCATGCGGGTGATTGCTGCAGACAGGATAATTGCAATTCCACCTAAATATACAAATAATGAGACCGTGACAGCCGTCCAACGTGGCATACGGGCTTTGTTACGCAGAAAACCAACCAATGGATTCATGGCATAAGCCACAAGCCAGGCGAATAGGAAAGGATAGACGAGAGGGAAAAGCACATATATGCCCAATAACAGAGCTACAATCACGATTGCCACCCATAGAGCACGAAATATGCGATTCAGGATTAACCGGCTCAAGCTCTCACGACTCCTTTCTTTTACGATAGTATTTCATAAAATAAATGCTCTACTATACATATGCGGGAAAGGGGGGAGACAAGACCTGTGTAAAAAAGTGCAAATGAATCAATATTTTTTGTAAGGGGTTTCAAAAATTTATTTATGGAAGCGATAAAACATTTGAATGTGTTGGAATAGCCCTCAATGTTCACATAAACGACAAAATCCAGTATAGTGAAAGAAGGTTTAAATATTGACATATGGCGTTAACATTACTCGGCTATTTAAAAGGCATATCTTACTTTTGAAAATGTTTACATTGCAAGTCCGTTCACAATGTTTTTACAAAGGAGAGATGTAACGATGACAGCGACTAAAGGTCTGGAAGGGATCGTAGCGACCACTTCCTCCATAAGCTCTATCGTAGATGGCGTTCTCACGTACCGGGGTTATAACATTGATGATTTGGCTGTTAACGCCGATTTTGAAGAGGTAGCTTATTTGTTGTGGTTTGGGAAATTACCTGATAAAGAGCAATTGCAGGAGCTTCGCAACCAGTTAAGCGAATACGCTGCTATTCCGGATGAAATTGTTACTCAATTAAAGTTATATCCGAAAGATTTGAGCACGATGGCTGCCTTGAGATCAGCCGTATCGTCTCTCGCTTTGTATGACCCAGAGGCGGATGATATGTCGAGAGAGTCTAATGTGACCAAAACCGTCAAGCTTCAGGCGCAATTGCCTACCATTGTGGCAGCTATAGCACGTATACGCGAGGGCTTGGAGCCGATTGCGCCTAAAAAAGGTATTTCTATCGCTGAAAACTTTTTGTATCAGCTGACTGGCAAGGATCCAGAGGAGACGGCTATTAAAGCGTTCAATCAGGCTCTCGTGCTGCACGCCGATCATGAATTAAATGCCTCTACCTTTGCTGCGCGTGTAACGGTAGCCACATTGTCGGATATTTATTCCGGAATCACGTCTGCAATTGGAGCTTTAAAAGGACCACTGCATGGTGGAGCCAATGAGGCTGTGGCCAAAACGCTGGAGGAGATTGGTGGTTTGGATCAGTTGGACTCCTATATCCAGGCGAAACTGGATAATCGCGAAAAAATTATGGGCTTTGGACACCGAGTCTATAAAAACGGTGATCCGCGTGCCAAGCACTTGCACAAAATGTCCCGCGAGCTGGGGGAAATGAACGGCGACACAACGTTGTTTGATATGTCAGTTCGAATTGAGGAAATTGTAACAGGACAAAAAGGCTTGAAGCCCAATGTGGATTTTTATTCTGCCTCTGTGTATACCCAACTGGGTATCAAGAGAGACCTGTTTACACCTATTTTTGCTATGAGTCGTGTATCCGGTTGGACAGCGCACATTTTAGAGCAGTATGAAAATAATCGCCTGATTCGTCCTCGCGCCGAATATACAGGTCCAATGGATCAAAAATACGTATCACCAGAGTTGCGCTAACCCCTTGTCGAAGGAAGATTGAGGTTGTATACCCTGAATTTAAAAAATAAGGTACAATAGAGGGGACGACGAGAGATGTACGTTTTTGTCTGTGATAAAGATCATGTCTTTCGTCCTGTACCCATTCATATCTGAGGAGGAAAAGGAACTTATGGCGAAATTTGAAAAGTTTGAGCTCCCAACTGAAGGCGAAAAAATTACGATTGATAACGGTCAACTACAGGTTCCGAACCATCCGGTAATTCCGTTTATCGAAGGTGACGGCACGGGTCGCGATATCTGGAAAGCCTCCAAGCGCGTACTGGACGCAGCTGTAGAAAAAGCATATAACGGCAGCAAAAAGATTGCCTGGTATGAAGTATTCGCTGGTGAGAAAGCTTTCAATACATACGGCGAATGGCTCCCTAACGATACTTTGGAAGCCATCCGTGAGTATATTGTAGCCATTAAAGGTCCGCTTACGACACCTATTGGCGGTGGTATCCGTTCGTTGAATGTGGCATTGCGTCAGGAACTGGATTTATACGTATGTCTGCGTCCTGTTCGTTATTTTAACGGTGTTCCTTCTCCAGTGAAACGTCCTGAATTGGTAGATATGGTTATTTTCCGTGAGAACACAGAAGATATTTACGCGGGGATCGAGTATGCTGAAGGGTCCGAAGACGTGAAAAAGGTTATTCAGTTCCTCCAGCAAGAGCTGGGTGTGAACAAAATCCGTTTCCCTGAAACCTCTGGTATTGGCATTAAGCCAGTTTCTTCCGAGGGTTCAAAGCGTCTGGTACGGGCAGCCATTCAGTATGCAGTTGACCACGGACGCAAGAGTGTAACGCTTGTACACAAAGGTAACATTATGAAATTTACCGAGGGTGCCTTCAAAAACTGGGGTTATGAAGTGGCTGAGGAAGAATTTGCAGATAAAGTATTTACTTGGGCCCAATATGACGTAATCAAGGAAAAAGACGGTGAGGATGCGGCTAATGCAGCTCAAAAAGCAGCTGAAGATGCAGGCAAAATCATTATCAAGGATGCGATTGCTGATATCGCACTTCAGCAAGTACTGACTCGTCCTTCTGAATTTGATGTGATTGCTACGCTCAACCTGAACGGGGACTATCTGTCCGATGCTCTTGCTGCCCAAGTTGGTGGAATTGGTATTGCGCCAGGTGCGAACATTAACTATGTAACAGGGCATGCTATCTTTGAAGCTACACATGGTACAGCACCAAAATACGCCGACAAAGATGTAGTGAACCCTGGTTCCGTCATTCTGTCGGGCGTAATGTTGCTTGAACACTTGGGTTGGAAAGAAGCGGCTGACCTGATTTACAAAGGGCTGGAGACGTCCATTAATAAGAAGATTGTAACTTATGACTTTGCTCGTCTGATGGATGGTGCTACACAAGTGAAATGCTCCGAGTTCGCAGATACCATTATTAGTAACCTGTAAGGAAGGGGAATACCACTTGTCCATTCAACGTAAAAAAATATCCATTGTTGGCGCCGGTTTTACCGGTGCCACTACCGCATTGCTGCTGGCTCAAAAGGAGCTAGGTGATATCGTACTGATCGATATTCCGCAACTAGAGAATCCGACCAAAGGCAAGGCGCTTGATATTTTGGAGGCCGGTCCGGTACAGGGATTTGACAGTCAGATCACGGGCACTTCCAATTACGAGGATGCAGCTAACTCAGATATCGTCATTATTACAGCTGGGATTGCACGCAAGCCGGGTATGAGCCGTGATGATTTGGTAAATACGAACGCAGGAATTGTAAAATCCGTTTGTGAGAACGTGAAGAAGTATGCGCCAGATTCTATTGTTATTATTCTGAGCAATCCGGTAGATGCTATGACCTATACTGCCTACCAAACACTGGGTTTCCCGAAAAATCGGGTTATTGGCCAATCCGGTGTGCTGGATACAGCGCGATATTGTACCTTTATTGCACAAGAGCTTAACGTTTCCGTCGAAGACGTGCGCGGCTTCGTTATGGGGGGCCACGGTGATGATATGGTGCCCCTGGTACGCTATTCCAGTGTTGGAGGTATACCTATCGAAACCCTGATTTCGCAGGAACGTATCGAAGCGATCGTACAACGTACACGCGGCGGTGGCGGAGAGATCGTCAACCTGTTGGGTAATGGTAGCGCATATTATGCTCCGGCAGCTTCGCTTGCACAGATGACGGAAGCGATTGTAAAAGACAAAAAACGGATTATCCCAGTCATCGCCTATCTGGAGGGAGAGTACGGCTATCAGGATTTATTCCTTGGCGTACCGACACTTCTTGGTGGCAATGGCATCGAAAAAGTGTTCGAGTTGGAATTGACAGCCGAAGAAAAAGCAGCGCTCGATCAATCCGCGGAGTCGGTCCGCAGTGTGATTAAAATAGTTACCGTTTAGATTCAATTTTCTACTAAAACGGTGACTATTACCTGAAGAGGTGTCCCTAAGCCATAGTCATGGCCGCGGGACACCTCTTTTACTCATAAACAGAATATAGGGAATCTATTCGTTTTCTTCCTTATTCCTTTGCTTTGACTCACTTCCCCGGTATAATAGAGTTCATATGCATTGATAGTTACATGAGGACTTTGCAAAATCCTGACATAGAAAAGCATGTCCCAAAACACTGAAAAAGATGGTAGTCATTCGTTGGAATATGATCGTTCTATGGAAAAAAAGTTTGTAAGAAAACAAAGAAGTGGAGGTTGTAAAATGTTTTTTATTCACATTATTGGATCACTGGCGATGGGTTTTTATTTATTGCTCCCCTTCGTGGTGGGCAAAATCGACAAATTGGCTCCTAGCGTGCAGGAAGGAACGATATCGGCTGTTCAGCTATTGAACCGTTTGGCTCAATTTGCGCTGATCTTAGTGCTTGTTAGCGGTATCTATATGATTTTTCCCTGGGGTTCTTATTCGGTAGCATGGATTGTTGTCGTTTTGCTGTTGTTTCTCGCCATTTCTGGTATTGCGGGAGCCATGGGTAAGCCGTTACGGCTGTCGCTGGAAGCGATTCGTAGCCAACAGCCTATTACGCAATATGCTGGCAAAATGCGAATGTTCAGTACGCTGCTTGCTGTCTTCCTGATTTTAATTACGTTTTTAATGGTATACAGCCATATTATTTAATTATGCATTTAGTGAGAGTCTATAATCGAATGATGACAAATGCTAAATTGAAAAACGGTCTGTGCTGAATAAGCATAGGCCGTTTTTTTGCGCTCAAATCACTACATTGTTCTTTTTTCGTTTAACGAATAACTTTGTGTGGTAATTCAGGAGTAGAGTGGATGCAAATGTTGCATCCTAAAAAATATCTGATTTTGAAGGGAGAATGTACAATGTCTAAAAGTAATCAACCTCAGCAAACTTTGCCCCCACAGCATCAGGACCAGCAACCGGGGATTGAGTCCAAAATGTCGCCTGCACCCCAATTTGAAAAACCAACTTACAAAGCCGCTGGCAAGCTAACAGGTAAAGTTGCACTTATTACTGGTGGGGACAGTGGAATTGGTCGGGCTGTAGCTGTCACGTATGCCAAAGAAGGTGCGGACGTAGCCATCATCTACTTGAATGAGCATAAGGATGCGGAAGAAACAAAACGTCAGGTGGAACAGGAGGGACGCAAATGCGTGTTGATTCCTGGCGATATCGGAGATGATCAATTTGCCAAAAAAGCGGTTCAACAGACAGTTAACGAACTGGGCAAGCTCGACATCGTTGTGAACAATGCAGCGGAGCAGCATCCACAGCAAAAGCTGGAGGATATCACCAAAGAACAGTTAGAGCGCACGTTCCGAACGAATATTTTCGGTATGTTCTTCTTGACGCAAGCAGCATTGCCGCATTTGAAGAAAGGGAGCACGATCGTCAACACCACATCGATTACCGCGTATGCTGGGAACAAAACACTCATTGATTATTCATCGACCAAAGGGGCAATCACATCCTTTACACGTTCCCTTTCACTCAATTTGGCGGATCAAGGCATTCGGGTGAACGCTGTAGCACCAGGGCCGATCTGGACACCGTTAATCCCGTCTACATTTGATGCCAAGACGGTCAGCGAGTTTGGAGGAGCGCAGCCAATGAAGCGTCCGGGTCAGCCGGAAGAATTGGCGCCAGCCTATGTGTACCTTGCTTCAGATGATTCTTCTTATGTAAGCGGACAGGTTATTCATATCAATGGCGGTGAAGTTATAAACGGATAAAAGGACAAGGGAAAGGTTAGGGCTGTGTTATGCCCTAGCCTTTTTTCTTTTCACAGTGGAACATAATGAAGGTAGCCTGTAGAATGAGACTTAACTTACATAAAGGATGGGCATATTTTATGAAATCGTTTCGTTTCAGGCTTACCCTGATCATGCTGATTTTGATTGGCGTATCTGTCCTTGCTGCTGGAATCACGATGGGACAAATTTTTAAAAATTCGAATATGAAGGTGCTAGAGGAGAACATGGGACGGGAGATCGACCTGCTTCGAGCTACATTCCCTTTTGTTAATGCAGATGCCCTGTCCAGCACGGATTATGTCTCTTATTATTCTCAAAAGGCGAAGGAAATTGCTCGTCTTACGGAATCGCGGGTGACCTTCATTCGCAAGGACGGGACGGTGGTTGGAGATTCGTTAAGCGATCCGCGTAAGATGGAAAATCACGCATCTCGTGAAGAAATTCAGCAAGCTTCAACAGAGAAGATTGGACGCACGATTCGTTACAGCGAAACCTTGCAGCGGAACATGCTATACGTTGCAGAGCCTGTTGTATCGGATAAGGGTTTTGACGGATATATCCGTTTGTCCATGAGTCTGAAAGCGGTGGAGGAGGGAGTGCAGCGCGGCTGGACGGCCATCGGGATTGGTCTAGTGTTGCTGTTTATTGCTGCTGGACTGGTGAGCTATCGTATTGCTCGCAGTCTCACCTCGCCCATTGAACATATTACTGGGGTAGCCAACCGTATATCAGGACTGGATTATGACGCAAGGGTTGGTGTGCAGCGCCGGGACGAGGTAGGGCAGCTGGGTGAAGCCATTAATCGTATGGCTGATAGTCTCCAAAACCAAATGAAAACGATACGTGACAATGAGGATCTACTCCAGAGCGTTATGAGCAATATGACAGGCGGGATTCTAATGATTGATGCAAGTGAGTGTATTGCGCTTGTAAACCGTGAGTCTGAGCGAATGCTCGGTGTCATGGGTAAACGGGTGACAGACAAGCCATATCATGAGCTGAAGAAGCATTATGAGCTCACAAAGCTAATTGAGGGCAGTATACAAAGCCGAGAAAGGCTGCATGGTGAAGTTCATTTGTACAATCCCGAGGAGAGACTCGTGTTGCTGGACGGTGTTCCGATGTATGAGGATGAAGGCGGATACCGGGGGATGCTGTTCCTTTTACAGGATATTACAGCCATTCGACGCTTGGAAAATATGCGGAGCGAATTTGTGGCTAACGTTTCTCATGAGCTAAAAACGCCGATTGCCGCAGTCAAGGGTTTTGCCGAGACGTTGCTCGGTGGCGGGGTTAAAGATGAGGAGACGGCCCGTTCATTTTTGCAAATTATATATGATGAAAGCGAACGATTGAATCGGTTGATCGGTGATATTCTGGAGCTGTCCAAAATCGAGTCCAAGCGTTCCCCTCTGGAATGCTCGCCGGTGCACGTTTCGTCGTTCATAGAATCATTGCTGGAAAAACTGAACAATGTAGCTGCCAAAAAAAGAATTTCACTACACATGGATATCCCGGATGAGCTGTTTATGGAGGCAGATGAAGATAAGCTTCAGCAGATTTTCCTGAACCTTTTGTCTAATGGCATCAACTATACACTTGATGGTGGCAAGGTAAAGATTAAGGTTCTAACGATACAGCGCGAGAATGACACCGAAAAGGTCGTATTTACAGTCAGTGATACAGGTATTGGAATTCCGAAGAAGGACCTGCCACGTATCTTTGAGCGTTTTTACCGGGTGGACAAAGGTCGCTCGCGTAACTCTGGCGGAACGGGGCTGGGATTGTCGATCGTCAAGCACTTGGTCGATTTGCATCATGGCACCCTTTCGGTGGAAAGTGAGCTTGGATTGGGTACCACATTTACAGTTGAATTACCGCTATTGCAACAGGAAGAATGAACTAGAACATTTTTTACATTCTGTTAACAATGTCGTGATAAAATAAACGGGTGTCGCATGAGTATGGAAAAAGTTTCAGGATTTTGACCAATGCGCCTTTAACAGGTAAACAGGAGATGAAGTTATTTATGGGACAACGCTTGCTGGTTATTGAGGATGAACCAACGCTTGCCAGATTGCTATCCTACAATTTAATACAAGAAGGCTTCGAAGTGGATACAGAGGATCATGGCAGCGCCGGGTTTGAGAAAGCCTCCAGAGAGTCCTACGATTTGATCCTGCTGGATTTGATGCTGCCGGGAATGAACGGGCTGGACATTCTGAGCAGACTTCGCCATCAGGGGCTGACGACGCCTATTATTATCTTAACGGCCAAAAACGGTGAAGCCGAGGTTGTCCAAGGGCTGAAGTCGGGTGCGGATGATTACATCACGAAGCCTTTTGGCGTTTCTGAGCTGTTGGCCCGCGTGACGGCTGTGCTGCGAAGAACTTCCGGTGGGGATGAAGGAGTGTTGTCTGATCAGAAAGATAGCTCCAAAATTCAATTGGGCGAGCTGGAGATTTACCCTGAAAAATATGAAGTCATTCTTGGAGGTCAGTCCATCAGCCTTAGACCCAAGGAATTTGAGGTGCTTCTTTATTTGTCCCGCAAGCCGGGTGTGGTATTAACCCGAGATGATCTGATGAATGCTGTTTGGGGTTTTGACTACATTGGCGGGCAACGGACCGTGGATGTACACGTCAGTTCCTTACGTAAAAAGCTGGAGCTCGATCCCGACTCGGTTCATATTGATTCGATCCGTGGAGTGGGGTACAAGCTGGTTGTAAATAAAAAAAGAAGCGCTTCTCATTTATTATAAATGAGGAGCGTTTTTCTTTATTCAGGGCAGTGTCCGGGGACCTTTGTGTCCATTTTGTGATTTTACATTTCATTAACAAAACTAGACGCTAGAATCAACAAATGACCGATATGATGTTCCCGTCACTCCAAGTAGTTAAAAAAAGGGGACTTCAGAACGATGATAACGGAACCAAAGACCCAGCCGAGCTCCACTGCCGTGATTGAACGTGAAGCATACAAGTCGATTACTACCTATGTGCCATGCCGGGAGGTTCCGATCATTGGTACGGATATGTCTTGTAAAGAACTGTTAGCCCTTATGAAAACACAGGAAGATATTCCTTGTGTCATTGTTGTGGATAAAAATGATCTTCCATTGGGCATTATTATGAGAGATGCGTACAATCGCCATTTTACGGGCAGATTTGCTGCGGCGTTGTTCTATGACAAGCCTGCGGCCCTATTTGCCGACCCCGATACATTAATTGTGGATCTGAAAAGCCAGGCATCGGACATTGTGGAACTGGCGATGCTGCGCGAAGATCAGCGTTTTTACGACTGTGTGTTGATTAAGGAAGGAACACGGTTACTCGGTGTACTCACGATTCGTGATATCCTGTCCGTCGTGCAGCGAATGCAAAGAGAAGCGGACGAAGAGCGGGGAGATGTGATTCGGCATAGCTATGACGGAGTCCAGCGTATTCAGCTGACTGTGCTGGATGCAGCTAAAGAGGCCGATGACAGTGTGCGGCTAACCCGCTCAATGAGTGAATTATCCCGTCGAGGCAAAGTAGAACTGGAGGATGTTTTGCTCTCCTATCGTGCGGTTACGGAGCAAATGAAACGCCAGCATGAGCAAATGACGGCGTTGACGCAATCGCTGAATGACATTGCGGGCATGGCCTCATCCATTCGTGCATTGGCAGATCACAGCGGACTGCTGGCGATCAACGCGTCCATTGAAGCGGCGCATGCTGGCGAACACGGGCGAGGCTTCCAGATTGTGTCTCAGGAGGTGCGGAATATGTCACTCCAGACGAAAGCTTTTTCCACGCAGATTACAGGCTTACTCACCCATATCGAGCAAATGCTGCGTGACACCGCTGAACTGACGGATACGAGTATGCAGCAGATTCATACAGGTTCTCAATATATTTCTGCCGGAACACAAACTTTTGCCAAACTACTGCAGGCCGTCGATGAAATTGAAGCCAAAAACAGCGAAATGTCCCGTTCCGCAGAGGAAGCAGCTTTAAATGCAGCCGAAATTGCGCAGGAGCTTGAGCTCATGCTAAGTTCTTGATCATTTTACATACCGTTAACAAATCCACCACACTAAATTTACACACAGCTTATATAATCTTCATATTGTGCAAATCAGGTGCAATGCTTGAGGATCATAACTGCAACACGAAGGAGATCATAAATCCATGAATGATTCCGTAATCCGGATTGATAAGCTGAATTTATATTATGAGAAATTTCACGCGCTGAAACATATAAACCTCGATATTCCTGAAAAAACGGTAACTGCCTTTATCGGCCCGTCCGGCTGCGGCAAATCGACCCTACTGCGTACGCTGAACCGGATGAATGACATGATACCAGGTACGCGTATTGAAGGCACCGTGAGTATCGCAGGCCAGGATATATACGGCGATACTATGGAAGTAGAAACTCTGCGGAAGCAGGTGGGAATGGTTTTTCAACAGCCTAACCCGTTTCCCAAATCGATTTATGATAACGTGGCCTACGGCCCGCGTCTGCATGGAGTTCGGCAAAAGGACAAGTTGGACGAATTGGTCGAGCAAAGCCTGCGGCAGGCGGCACTCTGGGAAGAGGTCAAGGACTTTTTGAAGCGTTCTGCTCTGAGCTTGTCCGGTGGACAACAGCAGCGGTTGTGCATTGCCCGGGCGCTTGCTGTACAACCAGATATTTTGCTTATGGACGAGGCGACATCTGCGCTGGATCCGATCTCCACGATGAAAATTGAAGAACTGGTTCAGGAATTGCGAGACACATATACCATTGTCATGGTGACGCATAACATGCATCAGGCAGCTCGTGTGTCTGGTAGAACTGCATTCTTTTTGAATGGTGTTGTGGTGGAAGCGGCGGATACAGAGACAATGTTTTCCACGCCGCAGGATTCACGAACGGAAGATTATATTTCAGGGCGATTTGGCTAAAGCCTACCTGATGAATATGCCAGAAGGGGTGACTTCGAAATGATACGTAGAAAAGGTTTTGATGAAGGGTTAGATGAACTGAGAGCCGTACTGCGCGAAATGGGTGCACACGTTTCGAAGGCGCTCGATCAGGCCATTGAATGTTTGCAGACCAAAAATACAGAATTGGCTCAGCAGGTGGTCAAAAATGATGCATCCCTCAATACGCTGGAAGAGAATATTCTTGATATGGGTTCCAAGCTCATTATTACCCAGCAGCCGGTAGCGAAGGATTTGCGCCGGATCATTGTTGCATTTAAAATTTCCAGTGATCTGGAACGAATGGGCGATTTGGCGCTTGATATTGCCAAGGTGACACTTCGCTTGGAAGGGCAGCAGATCATTAAGCCGCTGGTGGATATTCCGCACATGGCTTCCATTGTTAAAGAAATGATAGATGATGCGATCAAATCCTATTTGGATGAAAACACAGATCTGGCCTACAAAATGGCCAAAGAGGATGATCGTGTGGATTCCATGTATAGCCACATGATCAGCGATCTGTACGCCTTTATGGTAGAAAAGCCGGCAGAGGCTTCACAAGCCATGCTGCAACTGCTTGTAGGACGATACATTGAACGAATTGGTGACCATGCTACGAATATCGGTGAAAGCACTGTATATCTCGTGACAGGGGAGAGACCAGATTTGAACCAGTAGAGCTTTCAGGTATATAGCGGTTGTTTCTGACCCAGACTTGTCTTTGAGCAAAAGGCAAATTTGGTTAGGAAGCAGCCGTTTTTTTCTGAAAAAGGAGTCTTGTATGTTAAGATAGGAAGAGGAATGCGTAAAACGTAAGAACGTTACGAATGCATTGATGAACTTGCGAGGTGCTAAATGGATAAACTCATGCTTATAGATGGTAACAGTATCATTTACCGGGCGTTTTTTGCTATGCCACCGTTAACGAATTCGAGCGGACAGCAGACGAACGCGGTGTATGGATTTACGACGATGTTATTGCGGCTCTTGGAGGAGCACAAACCAACACATATGCTGGTTGCCTTCGATGCCGGTAAAATAACGTTTCGCCATAAAGGATACGAGGATTACAAAGGTGGACGGGAGAAAACACCGCCAGAGCTGTCTCAGCAATTTCCGTTGCTGAAAGAGCTATTGACCGCTTTTGGCATTGCCCAGTTTGAACTGGATGGCTATGAGGCGGACGATATTATAGGCACCCTGTCCAAGACAGCGGACGAAGCCGGTTTCAATGTGCTGGTCGTGACCGGGGACAAGGATATGCTTCAATTGGCATCAGACCATGTCACAGTCGGCTTGACCCGCAAAGGGGTTACTGAGGTGGAGACGTATGGACCTGAGCAAATTCAGGAACGATATGGGCTGAAGCCGCTGCAAATTATTGACCTTAAGGGCCTGATGGGCGATACGTCGGACAATATTCCTGGTATTCCCGGCGTAGGTGAAAAAACAGCGCTCAAGCTGTTGCATCAATACGGTTCAGTCGAAGAAGTGCTGGCGCACACGAATGAGCTGAAGGGCAAAATGAAAGAACGTGTTGAGACACATGCTGACGATGCGCGAATGAGCAAGGATTTGGCGACCATTTATCGGGATGTAACGTTGGACAAGAAGCTGGAAGATGTGGCCTTCGGCGGGCTGCAAGCAGAAACGGCCGGACCAGCTCTGGCGAAGCTGGAGTTCAAGTCCTTGCTGGAGCGTTTATCTTTTTCAAGTGAGGTTGGCAGTACTGGGGTAGACGTAGAGGAAGCCGCGGCTGACGTAACAGTGCTGGATCAGCAGCGGATTAGCAAATTGGTAGAAGTGTTGGATCATGTGGATGTGCTGCATGTTGAGACGCATGGCGATAATCCGCATCATGCTGACATCGTAGGTCTGATATTTGCCGCAACGGGACAGCAGTTTTTTATGACACTGGATGTACTGCAAAGCGATACAGCTACACCTATTCGCGAATGGCTTGCTGACCCTGAACGCAAAAAACGCGGTCATGATCTGCATCGTACGGATTTGGCTTTACACTGGCATGGAATTGAGTTTGCAGGTGCCGAGTTTGATGTGCAATTGGCAGGGTACTTGCTGGACCCAACTGATGCAAACCAGACATTGAGCGGATTGGCAGCCAAATATGGCTTGTCTTCGATCCGTCCTGACGAAGAAGTGTTCGGCAAAGGAGCTAAATATAAAGTTCCTGACGTGGACGTGCTGTCTGATCATGTGGCGCGTAAGGCAGCGGTGATTGAAGCTTTGGTGCCTGTGCAGCAGGCTGAGCTGGAGAAAACGGAAATGCACAGGCTGTTTCATGAGCTGGAGATGCCGTTGTCCCGCATTTTAGCGGATATGGAGAAGCAGGGCATTTTGGTGAACGTAGAAGAACTGCGTGCTTTGGGTAAAGAATTTGAAGCCCAGATCGCAACGTTGGTGAACGAGATCTACAGCATTGCCGGAGTAGAGTTCAATCTGAATTCGCCTAAGCAGTTGGGTGAGATTTTGTTTGATAAACTGGGTTTACCTGTCATTAAAAAGACGAAAACGGGGTACTCGACCGATGCGGAGGTACTGGAAAAGCTGGCCCCCTATCATGATATTGTACAAAACATTTTGCAGTACCGTACCATTGCCAAACTCCAATCGACGTATGTTGAAGGATTGCTTAAAGAAATTTCGGAGAAAACGGGTAAGGTGCATACGTATTTCCGGCAGACAGTTGCAGCAACTGGACGCTTGAGCAGTCAATTTCCGAATTTGCAAAACATTCCGATTCGTCTTGAAGAAGGTCGCAAAATCCGCAAAGTATTTGTTCCGTCCGAACCGGGCTGGTCTATTTTGGCGGCAGACTACTCACAGATTGAGCTGCGGGTGCTGGCTGATATTTCGGATGATGAACGTTTGAAGGAAGCCTTTGTCCACGATATGGACATTCACACCAAGACCGCATCCGATGTGTTCGGTGTAGCAGCGGAAGATGTGGACTCCAATATGCGGCGTTCTGCGAAGGCAGTCAACTTTGGGATTGTCTACGGGATCAGTGATTATGGTCTGTCACAAAATTTGAATATTACGCGGAAGGAAGCGGCTCGCTTTATCGACCAGTATTTTGATGTGTTCCAAGGCGTTCGCCGTTACATGGATGATATTGTAAAGGATGCGAAGCGGGACGGCTACGTAAAAACGCTGTTGGAACGCAGACGCTATTTGCCGGAGATTAACGCCAGCAATTTCAACCTGCGTTCATTCGCCGAGCGTACAGCGATGAATACGCCGATTCAAGGCACCGCAGCCGATATTATCAAGTTGGCGATGGTACAGATGGATAAAGCGCTACGTGAACGTAATCTTCGTAGCAGAATGCTGCTCCAAGTACATGATGAGCTTGTATTCGAGGTTCCGCCTGAGGAAATGGAAACGATGAAAGAGCTTGTCCCTGCTACCATGGAAGCTGCATTAAAGCTGGCTGTGCCGCTCAAAGCCGAAGTAAGCTATGGCAGCAATTGGTATGAGGCCAAATAAGATATTTCAATGAGTAGATAGTCCCAATTTGACGCTGCTTCCGTTATAATATAGGGTGAGGTGAAGACATCATGCCGGAATTACCGGAAGTAGAAACCATTAAACGAACGCTAAACGAGCTTATCGTTGATAAACATATAGATCATGTCACTGTGAATCTGCCGCGGATCATTCAACGGCCCGATGATATCCACGCTTTTGCGATGGAATTGGCCGATCACCGGATTACAGGGGTGGAGAGACGCGGAAAGTTTCTGCGGATTTTGCTGGACGGGCTGGTGCTGGTCTCCCATCTTCGAATGGAAGGACGATATGGATTATATTCACAACATGATCCTGTGGAAAAGCATACCCATGTCATCTTTCATTTTAAAGATGGTACGGAGTTGCGTTATCAGGATGTGCGCCAGTTTGGCACGATGCACTTATTTCCAGCAGGACAGGATTTGCTGGAAAAGCCGCTGAACAAACTTGGTCTGGAACCGATGGACGAGGCCTTTACACCAGAAATGCTGCGTGCCGCTGTTGGAACTCGTTCGACTTCGATCAAGGCAGCGCTGTTAAACCAGTCATATGTGGTGGGCATCGGGAATATCTATGTAGATGAATCGTTGTTTAAGGCGGGGATTCATCCAGCACAGCCAGCCAAAAGCCTAACGGATAGCCAATTTCATGTCTTGCATGAAGCTATTGTCTCCACGCTAGGTGCGTCCATTCAGGTTGGAGGCTCGTCCATTAAATCATTCGTGAATGGACAGGGCGAAGCGGGCGACTTCCAGCATCAATTGCAAATCTATGGACGTAACGCGAAGCCTTGCATCAACTGTGGTACATTGATCGAAAAATCTGTCGTAGCCGGACGGGGCACACATCATTGTCCGGTCTGCCAGCCTCTGCGCTAAACAAGCACAGTCACCCCAAGCCCATCCCTCTCATATATTGTTCCAAGTACCAATACTGCGGAGGGTTTCGGTTGTTATAAGGCCCTGCCTTCGCAATGGGAGGGAATTGGAGTGGCTAATCATTGGGGAGCCCTGCTGTTACTGGCATTTGCGCTAAGTTTGGACAGTTTCGGAGTCGGTGTTACATATGGTCTGCGCAAAATGAAAATTCCACTGTTGTCGATTGCTATCATCTCCGTATGTTCAGGTTTGGTGATCGGCATATCCATGCAATTGGGCGCATTACTATCTCGTGCCCTGTCTCCTGTATATACTACCGTTTTCGGTGCTGTCATCCTGATCTGTATCGGCTGTTACTCTTTGATTCAAGCTCTGCACCGCAAAGAGGATTTGCCAGAGGATTCAGTGGAGCCCTCTCGGGGTTTGCTTCTTACAAAACAGACTGATCCAGCGAGCAGATCTGTTCTTGGGGAGAAGAAGGGTGTAGAGAATGCTGATACCGAGTCTTTCCCTAGCTCAAGAAAAGATCTGTCGGCAGAAGCTTCTGTGGAGCAGCAGGAACGAACAGTATTTTCTCTGGAGCTTCGCAAATGGGGGCTTGTTATTCGGATTCTTCGAAGCCCGTCTGCTGCGGATATGGACCGTTCCGGCAGTATATCTGCTACCGAAGCGGTTTGGCTGGGTATTGCATTATCGGTCGATGCGTTCGGAGCGGGACTCGGGGCAGCTATGCTTGGTTTTCAGCCACTGTCTACTGCGCTGGCTATTACGTTATTCAGTGGAACATTTTTGATTGCAGGGATGAAGGCAGGCTTTTTTCTATCAGCATTTCGATTTATGAAGGCGCTGGGTGTATTGCCGGCATTATTACTGATTATGATGGGCATATTGAAGCTGTTATGAGGTGAAAGAGCATGAATATCGGATTAACCGGAGGTATTGCTACCGGAAAAAGCACCGTGTCGGCTCTTTTGGTCGCCAAAGGTGCGCTGCTGATCGACGCAGATGCCATTGCCCGGGAAGTGATGCTTCCGGGGCATCCGGTGTTGGCGGCGGTCATTCAGCATTTTGGACAAGCTATAGTGAACAGTGACGGAACTCTGCTTCGCAAAAAACTGGGGGAGATTGTATTCGGAGACCCTGCCCAGCGGCAGGCACTTAACGATATTACACATCCTGCTATTCGTGAGGAAATGCGTATGCGCATGGAAGCATTTGAACGGGAACAGCCGGACAAGCTTGTTTTGGCAGATATTCCGTTACTGTACGAGTCGGGGCTTGAGAGCTTGTACGAGGAAATTATGGTTGTGTACGTACCACGTGATATTCAGCTCCAGCGTCTGGTGCTCAGAGACGGTCTGACGGAGGAGCAAGCTGGACTTCGGCTGTCCGCACAAATGGATATTGAGCAAAAGAAAAGCTTGGCCGATATCGTTATTGATAATAGTGGAACACAGACTGAGACGAAGCGACAAATTGATCAATTTTGGCAGCGGAAGGGACTTGCATGAATATTTTGCGAAAGAAAAGAGTCCTGCTCATTTTGTTTGTCGGGTTTGTCCTGATTCTATTCCTTAATTCAAATTGGATGTCCTGGTTCTATCCAATTCAATATAAGGATGAGATTCGGCAGTATTCACAGACGTATGAAGTAGACCCATTTTTGGTGGCGTCTATTATCCGTGTAGAAACCAATTTTAAAACCAGTAAGCAGTCACATAAGGGGGCGCTAGGGCTGATGCAGATTATGCCGAATACGGCAAATTGGATTATGGACAGCGCCCAGATTCAAAAGGTTCCGCTGGACAGTGTCAAGCACGAGCCTGGCACCAATATTGAGCTGGGAACCTGGTATTTGCATAACCTATCCATAAAGTTTCAGGATAATCCTGTAGCAATCGTAGCTGCTTACAATGCAGGGCCGGGTAAAGTTCAAGAGTGGCTGGATAAGGGAGTGTGGGATGGAAAAGAAGAGTCCATCAAGCAAATCCCTTTTGGTGAAACACGACATTATGTACAGCGGGTCATTTATTACTACAGGCAATACACGAAAATTTATAATGATTTTTAAATCCAAGTTAATGACATGATGAGCTTTTCGCTTTAAAATGAAAAAAGCGTTGGACAGGCTGTTTTTACCAGCCCATCCAGACACTTTTTCTTGTTATTTTTGCATTATTACCGCGATTATTGGTATTGACCTGCCAATTGTTGTTCGGCGATCGTTACGAGGCGTTTTGTGATGTAGCCCCCGATCGAACCGTTCTCATAGGAAGTCATATTACCTTGGTATCCATCTTGAGGAATGCTGATACCCAACTCTTGAGCGATTTCAAATTTCATTTGCTCCAGAGCGCCGGAGGATCTGCTGACTACCAGATTGTTGGAGTTGCCATTGTTTCCTTGTGCCATTGTTGTTCACCTCCTCGCGATATGGTAAACATATTATGATCTGTTTTGACAAAATTATTACTAAAAGTCTTCGGGAATTTATTGGAAAAAGAAAGTGGTGAGATTATGAAATGTCCGTATTGTGCCTACAATGGCACGAAAGTGCTGGATTCGCGACCTGCGAATGATAACAAGTCCATCCGTCGCCGCCGTGAATGTGAGCAGTGTGCCAGGCGTTTTACCACCTTTGAAATGGTGGAGGAAACCCCTCTCATGGTCATCAAAAAAGACGGCAGCCGTGAAGAGTTTAGTCGTGATAAAATGCTGCGCGGTCTCATTCGAGCCTGCGAGAAGCGTCCAGTATCCGTCGAGCAACTGGATATGATCGTATCCCAGGTGGAGAACGCTATCCGCAACACAGCAGCCACAGAAGTGGATAGCCAGCAGATTGGTGAGCTGGTCATGGAACAGCTTTACCCAGTGGATGAAGTCGCCTACGTACGTTTTGCGTCCGTCTATCGTCAGTTTAAAGACATCAATATGTTTATGAAGGAACTGAAAACACTGTTATCTAAAGATACAGCCAGCGACTGATCGCTGACTGTATCTTTTCTGGGCCATGAAGGGAGAAAATTATATTTTTTTATAAAAGTATTGACACAGGGTTAAATATTTTATATGATATAGAAGTCGCTTGAAACGTTGATAAAACTTGCTTATGATGGGGCCTTAGCTCAGCTGGGAGAGCGCATCGCTGGCAGCGATGAGGTCAGGGGTTCGATCCCCCTAGGCTCCACCAAAATTTTATTATGGACTCTTAGCTCAGTTGGTAGAGCAGTTGACTCTTAATCAATTGGTCCAGGGTTCGAGTCCCTGAGAGTCCATCCTTTTAGAAAAACGGCAGAGATGCCGTTTTTTTGTTGTTTATAGATCTATTCCCAGTCTAACCGAGAACAGTTATGAGTTGAATGAGCGCGTAACTGAATGCACAGAAAACAGATCCTATAGGAAATAGACGTCTTTTTTGAATTGCAACCCATTATTCACGAGTGCAAGGACTAGTTATTTGCAGACATGGGCTGCCCATTGACGAACTCTCAGAACAATGCGGACTGTCTGTAGACCGCATTAAGAAAATCGTATACTCAAAAAAAATGTACCCTTTTATCTTTCGATGGATTTTTTATCAGCATATTCAAAAGAAGTGTGGAAAAAACATCATTGTTTAACGCTCACTGACATAATTGGCAAGGATTTCGAGATACTCGTCATTCACCAATTTTCTTGGGGCGAATACGGCTGTTAAAAAAGTTAGATATTTTGAACGCGCGATTTTTTCATCCATCATGGAGTGGTCGGCTTCAGGTAAATGAATCACGGACAGCAGTTCTGGAGGTATTTTCTGGCGATAGACTCGCTCGGTATCCTTTGCATCGACATTAATATCTTTTCCAGCCAGAACCAAGAGTACAGGAGTATGGAAGTGACTTAATTCTTCGGTGGAATCAGACAGAAAATTTTTGCGTATAAAGCTCCATCTTTCTTTGGAAATCATATCGTCAGGATCGGCTATGCTTAGATATTCTTCATAAGAAGCCTGTCTTTTCAGTAACTGTAGAATCTCTTGATCGTAGTTCAATGTCTTTTGAATTTCTTGCGGAGTAACTCCTTCTCGCTCCAGTTCTTTTCTGGTATTAAATTGTCCTTGGGAAATCCAGTTCACGGCAGGCGATACAAGGATGCTGAATGCAATATCATGCTCCTCTTTAACGATCTTCGGAATGACCCATCCTGCTTGACTGGCTCCCCATAGGCCGATTTTTTGCTTATCAATCATAGGTAAGCTTCTTGCCCAGTCTATTGCATATCGGATCTCCTGTGCGCGGTCCTCCATGCTTTGGGCGAGCCAGTTACCAGGAGCGCTGTTAATACCGGGCTTATTCAGTGACAAGGAGGCATAACCCTTGGAAGCGAACTTTTCCCACAGTGGTTTGTATCCATCATCATAGGTGTCATTAATAGGACCATCCCCATGGACAAAAACAACCAATCCAATCTTTCCCGAGTAGTTCTTAGGCAAAGTTAATGTACCTGTTAACAGCCCTTTAGGTGTCGTGATTTGTATTTTTTCTTCTGTCATCTTGTAGGAATTTTGATATAGAACAATGAGTACCAAGGCAACAGCCAGAGCTGCCGCAATACCAAAAGTAAGCTTGAGTGTTTTTTTCAATGATGCTCTCTCCTCGAATGCAGGTTCTCTTGCCAACTCATCAGATGCCATACAGGCTCCTTGAACCAAAAATGCCGTAACCCATTATATTTGGATTGTTTTACTTCAAACGCCAGTTGGTGATACAAACGGATAGCCCCTTGGTTCTTATGCGCTACGTGAAGCGTCAATGCATGAAAACCAGATTCAACCGAAAATTGCTGTGCGAAAGCTACAAGATGGCGTCCTATTCCCTGATTACGATGACTTGAACGAATCGCCAAATGATCAATGTAACACTCATTTGCAGCGGGGGTATACTCTAGCGCATGCATACCTGCCAAAAATTTAAATACATTGAAACAACCAAACTGTTTTAGGAGCGGAGTCAAAGAAATGGGGTTTGTTTCAGGAAGTGAAGAGTAGGAGGGTTTCCATTTAAGGGAAAGAACACCGATAACTTCTTCGTTTTCTTTGGCTACAAATTGTTTCATAGATGTAGAATAAGGATTTTGAACCCAAACCTGCATTAACAACTGCTGTGTAGCTTGATCCTCTAGTGTAACAAGAGATTGGAATTTTGCTTTAAACGATTCGACTAAAAGACTGCAAACAGCTTCATGGTCTTGTTTTTGGTATGCAACAATGTCAAAAGATTTTGCACTCATGTAACACCTCCAAGATTTATTCTACTTTGACTTGAATTTCATATTGTAGCTTGTTGTTGTCGAACATCGAAAGATAAGATTTTTCTACTAGAATGATCTTGCTTTGGCAGTTATATTGGTGATGAGCTACATATCGTTCCATTTGTTTGATCTCATAATCAATCTCAGGTTCTTCAATGACGGAAAGATGCTTATAAAGATAGTTGCCTTCTTCCAGAATATAGTCAGCCACATCCGCCGTTTCATAACACAGCTTCAACTGTCCAGCATCAGGCAAGTAATGCATGTCATTTTCAAATAATCGAGGTGGGGCAGGGCGGTGTTCAAATAGGTTTCCGGCAGTGAACTCTTGACCATTCTCCAATGCAAACCATAGCTTTAAATGACGGGGACCTAATCGTTTGACTTGATACTCATCGCCCTGCTGGGTCCGATTATTATATTCTTCTAACACTTTGTGAATAAACTGTTCATGCATCTTTAAGTTAGCTATTTCAGCTTGTACTTTTTGCAACGAATGCTCTAAAAGCTGGTTATAATCATCGGCAGCATAGGAAGTCATACATTCTTGAATCTGACCGACAGGGACATTTAATTTACGTAGTAATAAAATATGCGATAGCTGATAAATCTCATGAAGCCCGTACATCCGATATTGATTTTCTTCAGTATGTGATGGATAGAGGATTCCCTTTTCTTCAAAATATCGCAGTTGATGTACAGATACATTCATAAGCTGAGCAAGCTGGCTGATCGTAATGTGTTCTTTCAATGAGAGGACTCCTTACTGATATTTGAATAACTCCACTATAAACCTTAGGTCAGACCTAGGGTCAATAGAAAATATCAAACAAATCTTGGATAGGCGTAGGTGTCGAGCATTTGATGCCCACACCAAGGGGGAGACTGGAGAGTTTACCTGTCGGTGATAACCCGTTATAATCATAAGATTAGTGAGCATAAACAAGATGCTCAGGATGAAGGTTAGAATGGGGAAATCATGTTGAAAACTTTTAAAAAGGTATACATTGAGATAACGAGCATTTGCAATCTCGCATGCAGCTTTTGTCCTCAAACACAGCGTGTCAAAAAATTTATTGATCCGGAAGTCTTTCGAAATGTGCTTGATCAGGTCAAACCACATACAGATTATATCTATTTGCATGTAAAAGGAGAGCCGTTGCTCCATCCGAAAATTGATCTTTTACTGGAAAGTGCTCATGAGAAAGGCTTAAAGGTCAATATTACCACTAATGGTACCTTGCTGCCGAAGACCGGACATAAGCTGCTTGGGCAACCAGCGCTGCGTCAGATGAACTTCTCTCTCCATAGTTTTGACGGACATGAAGGCTCCGTGGATCGAGAAGGATATTTGGGTAATATTTTCACGTTTGTAAGAGAAGCGGTGAAACACAATGTCATTATTTCGTTCCGTCTCTGGAACTTGACTGAAGATAATTTGACTAATGTGCAGCGTCAGCGCAATCGGGAAACACTTGAACGACTGGAGCAAGAGTTTGGACTGGACTATCGGATTGAGGAAAAGGTGATACCGGGTAGTGGGGTCAAAATCGCACCAAACGTTTATTTGAATCAGGACCACGAATTTGAATGGCCGAGCCTCAGTGCCCCGGAAGATGACGGAAAAGGCTTTTGCCATGCACTCCGTAGCCAAGCAGCGATATTGGTGGATGGAACGGTGGTCCCTTGCTGTCTGGATGGAGAAGGTGTCATTAATTTAGGTAATGTGCATGAGCAATCTTTTTCCGACATTGTGGAAGGGGAGCGTGCAAACCGTCTGTACTTCGGGTTCTCCAAAAGAGAAGCGGTAGAAGAGTTATGCCGAAAATGCGGGTACCGCAAACGGTTTGGAACATAGCCATACAGGTAGAGCTTTAATCGACAGTAGAATGAATCGCAAGAAAGATAGCCCTTTTGCAGGGCTTTTTTACTTATATTTTGATATATACATACATAATTAATGGTTTTAAACTATTCAGAGGAAGTTGGATATATTCGATTGCTTGTGAGAATGATTATCAATTATAATAAATTTAATTCTGATAGGACGGAATAAGAACTGAAGGAACGGTTTGGATGGGGGCTGAGCGGTAGTAATGAAGTTGAACGATCACATTTTGCTGTGGAATCATGTTTTTATACAGGTGATGGATGTTCATCATAGGAAGATCGAAAAAGGAGAGGAGCTTCGAGCCTATCGACTTCCTGCCAGTGCGTTCTTATATGCCGTGCGTGGAAGTCCACGGGTACGGTTGGATAACAGTATTCACAGGATAGAGCGTTTCCATGTACTGCATGGCGGAAAAGGAATGTGCCTGAGTATCCTGGCGGAGGATGTGCTTGAATATTACATCATTTTGTACAGGGCGACGTTGGCCCTGCCTGATCGCAAAGAGATAGCACAATTGCTGGAAAAGGAAAATCCCTTTCAGAATCAGTATGCTTTCGCACCACATTACCCGCTGTCCCTGTACGAGAAAGTGAAGCTGTTGGAGCAAGAATGGCCTGGAGCTTCTGGACTTGGCAAACTGCATGTTAAAGCCTGGTTTCATCAATTTGTATACGAGTTGTTGCAGCAGTTGTATTGGCAGGGCATCGAACCTCTTAAGCCCGACCTTGTATCGCAGGCTCATGCACGGAAGAGTTAAAATAACGGCCATGATGATTATGCTGTGTTTATCATTGATGCTGGGAGCTTGCTCGGCTCCGACGAATACAAATGGAAGTTCGCAAACGAAGGCTAATCATACAGCGACAACATCCAACAGCGATGGACAAGCGGCAGTGCAAGCACTGGATAAATTCCGTAGAATCAGTGAAATCTTTGGCAAGCAGAAAGAAGCCGAGCAGTGGATTACTGAATACGAGAAGAAAGCTGCAGAGGCCAGAATGAAAATTCAAGGTATCGTTAAGGACGGAGAGACGGTTTCAATTGTACAAGTCGCCAATAAATCGATATATGTTTTGGCAGCGAAAGGCGGCAATTACGGAAGTCCGACCATTTATCAGATGCTAAAGCTGCCACCTACCAAGAAGGCATTGAATATGAAAGAAGGATTTGAAAATATTTCACTTGAGGTTTTACCCGAGTATATGGGAGATCACATCTTTGTATACGGTTCAGAAGATGAAGGGGCTAATCAGATTCTGCATAGTGAGCTATGGAAAGGCCTTTAGCTGGATACCATAGTTAATCTCTTATTAGCCCACAAAAAATAAAAGGATGTACAAGTAACATCTCCTATCTAAACAAGGGGAAGCTTTTAGAATTTCAAGCTGTGATAGTCATATAGACAAAATCCGCTTAACACAAAGATTCCTAAGTGTTTGGCGGATTTTATCATGTCTATATTTCTTCTTCTCTGTATGTTTTGGTGTATCTTTGAAATTCAGATTTTTGATTATCGTAATAATCAGCTCTCGTCCAAAAAATAATTTGAGAGAATGAGTCGGAATGTTCCAAATAAGTGATTAGATATACAATTTTTACTTTATCACTCTCTACCCATACTTCGTATTGCAAGCCTTGATTCCCGTTTATATTGACCTTTACTGGTCCTGTCGAAATAATCCCTTTTCCAGACCTTTTGAGTACTAATTGAGCTGAAAACTCAGCGTAATCTTTTAATGTGATCATTGAGGATTTCTCATACGGCAGTTCAGATTTCCAATCCTTGATGATCGTCATGTATGCATCGTTTTTTTCATACCAAGCTTGAATTAGCGCATCTGGATTAAGAATTAAACCAGTCTTCCATATATAAGGGAGACGAATTTGTTGCGTGGCATCTTCACTTTTAAATGTTTTCAAAATAGTTGTTGAGCGAAGGTCTGGCTTAACTTGTGAGTCGCTTAAGACTTTCAAGGAGCTGGCTATAGTTGCAAATTCGTGATGTTGTTCTACTGCAGAGCCTCCCCTTGAATAGATTAATACTTGAAGATAGTGCTGCTTACTCTCTAACATGGCACTGAAGTAATAGACCTGTTGGCCATTGTATTTCCCGCTATAATCGGCTGTTCTGGCGGTTGTGGAATCAATCTGGATTGGGGTAGTATCCACAGCCTTAAAGTTTTCTAGGCCCAATGCGGAGATTTCTTCACGTTGCTGTACGAATTCGTCGAGCGTCATATTATTTGCAAAAGCTGACTTGGGGACACGGAAAACCAGACCTACATTCTTTTTTTCTTTGTCACAAACACTAAGCACCGAATCCAGTTGTCCCTGTTTAAATTTACGCCAGCCAGCGGGAATGGTAAGAGCCACAAGATCCTTATCCGAGGTAACGGTATGAGGCAGCGACTCTGTGACGGGTAGAACAGGCTGACTTTCTTTGTCTACAACTGTTGTACTATGAGTCGCATTGTCTACATCAGAATTTGTTTGGACTGCAGTTGCAGCATTTTTTGAGGTGCAGCTGGTAAGCATGAGCACTGCGATCAGTGCAATAACATAAAATCGGAAATGCGCAAAATTGAATTTCATGGAAATAACTCCCTCTGTTTCATATTTACAAAGGAAATTTTACCCTTTTATAAAATTATAAAAAAGAGGCGTTTGTCCTGTTTTACGTAGCTCAGTCGCTTATGGTAGTCGTTACTGAACATTGTTGACAGAGGTTGAGGAGGCACTAGAGTTGAAATTAATAACTTCAACGACTACTGTCGCGCCAACAATCAGGCCTGTATTTATAATTAGGTTTGTAGCAGAAAGCGTTGTTAAGCCGCCTCGCTGCAACGTCCCATTTACAAATACATTGTAGTATCCGCTACTGGTCGGAACAACAAGACTGTTTGTCGCGACTGAAGTACCACTATCATTCATGAAATATTGTGCTGGGATAGTGGTCACTCCACCAAATATATTACCAAGCACGACAATAGCTGTGTAACGATTAACCACTGGAGTGACATTGATACTTGTTGTGATAGCAATGTTTCCAGATACGATACTGTCTGCTTCCAGATAGATTCGAATAATAGACATAGGAATTCCTCATTCCCAATACTCCAGATAAATATCATAGTTTATGTGAATATTCTAGATATGGATTGGATGGGGAGGAGTCTTATAATTATTTCTCTTTGTTCAAGCTTCTTTGGGCACGGGTTACTATTCGCTTCGTTTCTTTAGTATCCGAAGCCATCAGCCATGCATTACAAACTTGAAGAACCCATTCCGGGTTGGTTTTGCTGGCATCATTCAACCAATTGCCAACGGAGTCCTGGACATATTTGACCGGATCGGACTGAACAGCCTTCAAGAGAGGAAGAGCCAACTCGGGATGTTCTTTTAGTTCAGGGATGTGCTTGGCCCAAACGCCTTGTGGCCGGGTTAATTCAATGGCAAAACGACGTATGTTAGCATCCTCATCTCGCACCCAACTGTCTAACAGGGCAAGCCCTTCAAGCAGTTGCAAGGATATGGATTCTCTCACGGCCATCCAGGCTATTTCACGTACTCCGAAATGGGAATCCGCTGCAAAGGGGCGAATGCCAGCCAATTTTTCCTCTACACTTAAACAGGGATCAACCCCGATGATGTAGGCAGCCCAGCAGCGAATGCTGTCTGAAAGATGCGAGGCCATCGCATCAAAGATGCGAATACGTTCTTCTATCGCTTGTTGCTCAAACACATGAAGCCACGCTCGCGCGATTGCGGGTATCATTTTCATGATCTTCTTTTCCTTCAGCTCATTCAATTCGGTCAGGAAGACATCGAATGATTGCTGCAAGTCAAATTCATCAAGAGTATTTTGCAATAGTACAACATGATCGACAGCCAGCCATTCGGTGAGATTCGCCGTCTGAAGCCGCCCCTGCTGTAGCAGCTGAAGCACATCACTAGGAATATCTGACCCTTTGCGAGCACCTTTTCGTTGTAACATTTCATCCACTCCATATCGTAAATTGTCTGATAGGTATACGATACTTTTTTGGGGTGGAGTATAGATGTAATGTAGTTTACAACTTCACTAACTTTTCGCGATGGATGTAAACCGTCTTAAAGCCGGTTTTAATGACCTTTTCTTTGACAAGCTCCTGAAGAGCAGCTGTTACAGCCTCACGGGTGGCCCCGACCAGATTCGCAATTTCTTGATGAGAGAGAGGGAAATTGATTTTGCAATACTCATCACGGCTTTGGAGGGCGAACTGATCGGACAATTTCAGAAGAATATACAAAATTTTATCCTGTAAATTTCCCAAAGCTAAATGCTGGGCCAGACTGCTCATTCCTGAAATTCGGTCACTTAACACCTTGATCATGTTCATCATGAACCTGGGATGTTCTATTAAAAAATGCTCGAATCGGTCTTTGTCCATACGGCAGATATCGCATTCTTCTATCGTTTCTATATACATCTCCCTTGTTCCTAGTGAAATCATATCCATTTCACCAAATACATTTCCCTCGCGGAGGATATCCAAAGTAAATTGCTTCCCGTCAGCATTTAGCTTATATAGACGTACTTTGCCCTTTTTCACAAAATAAAGTCCCTCGGAAAAGGTCTCTGGAGTTTGTATAAAGTTTTTTTTCGGTATAGTCGTAATGGAGGTCATTTGATCCATTTCAATTAAATCTTCTAATGAGAGACTATGAAGCAAATTAAATTGGGACAAATATTGAATGCTATTCATATGTTCTCCTTTTCGGTTGCACAGGGTATACAGAATCATAATACAATTATAGCTTCTATAAGGTATTTTGACCTCTATTACTCACTTGTTTGCGATAGAGTGAATAATGAATTTTGGGGAATCTGTTGGATTTATATAAAAGAGAGGTTGGTATAAAATAGATATACATGATTAATAGTAGATACATAAAGAGTGAGGTAATAACCATGATTAAATTAAAAGATGTAGGCAATTTCAAGGTTCTTCCTGAGATAGCGATGCATATCGTTCAAGGCAATATATCCGCTTTACGCCAGGCGCTGACCGAAGGCTGGGATATAGAACAAGGGATCGTACTCAGCAAATATACGACATTAAGTCCACTGGATATTACACTCATCACTGGGCAAATGGAAGTCTTGAAGCTACTGGTCGATGAGGGGGTTCAACTTAATGTAAAGGATAATCCCGCATTCCTGACGGCTGTTCGCTATGGTACCGAAGAGGTTGTCCGTTATGTGGTCGCCCATGGCGCCAAGCAGGACGGTAAAAATCATGTCAAATCTGGTGCTTATGAGCAAGCCTACTACGGTAACAAAAGTAATATGCTGCTTATCCATGAGCTGGGCCTCGATATGAAGCAGCATGCTGGAGCAACACTCCGCAACGCAGTTAGTGAGCATGACTTGAAAACAGTAGCTTTACTATTGGAACATGGCGTAGATATTAATTTCAATGCCCCTAATATGGTATATCCATATAAAGCCACGCCTTTGACAGTGGCGGCGCGCAACAACGATTTTTCGATGGTGAAGTATTTGGTTCAACTAGGCGCTGATGTGACGCTGGCAGAAAAAGATGGAGAACGGGCATATACAATTGCACTAAGTAATAAAAACGTAGAAATGGCTGAGTATTTAAAGTCTGTAGAGCCTCCGGCATTTCATAATCTGGAAAATAAACGACATGCTTTGAAAAGCTACAAGCTTCCGAAGGATTTAATAGCCTTTCTGACAGGGAATCAACTCCGTGTGAACCTGCCAGAAAATGATCTTGATATTCAATTTGTTGAGTTCTTTTCAATTATCGATACGGTTGAGATGAAGGTAGGTCGGCAAAAGCTGTTGCGTCTGTCTCTAAACGTAGATAATTACTCGGATATTATATTGGTGTGGAATCCAAAGCAGAAGTGCCTGGGTTATTATGACGAGGAGCATCAGGAATATGCGGATGTGTGCAGCTTTGCTGAGTTTCTTGCACAGCCGGAAGATTATCTGGAGAAGATTATTGAGGGTGAATATGTATCATAACAAGGTGAGCCATGAATGCGGTATGCACGCAGTCATGGCTCTTGTTATTTTAAAATACAGCGCTAGTGTACACAGGTGCCTAATGCTCATCAGGAATGGTTACGTATGAGCTGAATGAGGTTTCAGGGAAATTGGGACGAATTGTGCGCATAATGGTAAAATAGTACTGATGGAAGCTTTAGAACGTTTTTGAACGTTTACTGCTGAATTCCTATGTAAGAAGAATGAATTTACATAAAAGTAGATGAATTTTCTTTAAAATGTAAACGCAATCATGTCGATTAGAGCGGGAATTCACCATTTTGTAAAAAAATGAAGTTGGAATGAATTTTTTTGAATCTTTTTGGAGAAAAATGATTGTTTTTTATCAGGTTTGTGGTACGATATAAACAGTTGGGGGAATGAAGATGCTGACGGAGGAAAGATACAAGTTAATAATACAGCGCTTACAAGAACGTGGTGTTGTAAAGTTGCAGGAATTGGCTGATCTGTTGGGAGCTTCTGAATCAACAATTCGGCGCGATTTGATAGATCTTGAGGGCCGTCAGTTGCTAAAACGGATTCATGGTGGGGCAACCTTACTGAATCAGAAAAGTCAGGAACCTGGCATGGAAGAAAAAACATTCAAAAACGTTCAACAAAAAAACGCAGTCGCCCGCATGGCAGCCAAAGAAATTTTGGATGGCGAATGTATTTATCTGGATGCGGGAACAACAACGATGGCGATGATTCCTTACATTGAAGCTAAAGACGTGACGGTCGTGACGAATGGTCTATCCCACGTAGAAGCACTGGTAAGTAAAAGAATCAGAAGCTATCTACTGGGAGGGATGATGAAAATTCATACCAAAGCCGTAATTGGCAGTATTGCCCTACAAAATTTGGACAATTTTCGATTCGACAAGTGCTTTCTAGGAACGAACGGGGTGGATATGGAAATGGGGTATACAACTCCTGATCCTGAAGAGGCGCTAATCAAGCGGCGAGCCCATCAGTTGTCAGGCAAAACGTATGTGTTGGCCGATTCCAGCAAAATTGGAGAAGTAACCTTCGCCAAACTGTTCGAGCTCAAGGAAGCTATACTTATTACCGAATCGATGCCAGAACGCTCACGCCGATCCATCGCTCAGAAAACTAAGATAATCGAGGGATAACAATGATATATACAGTAACGCTGAACCCTTCCATTGATTATATCGTGGAAGTTGACGATTTGAAGCTTGGTGATTTGAACCGGATGAAACGTGATTTGAAATTGCCAGGTGGTAAAGGAATTAATGTATCACGTGTACTAAACCAGCTGGGAGCAGATAGCACGGCGATCGGCTTTCTAGGAGGATTCACAGGCAGGTTTATCGACGATACATTGCGGGAAGAATCCATTAAAACTGATTTTGTAATGATCGAAGATGACACACGGATTAACATTAAACTCAAGCATGGCGATGAAACGGAAATTAACGGTTTGGGACCTGTGATTCGTGAGCAAGAGGCCGATGCGTTGGTGCAAAAGCTGGCCGCACTCCAGAAAAATGACATTGTCGTCTTGTCGGGAAGTATCCCGCCGTCACTTGGAGGAGACTTCTATGATCGGCTGATTAGCGTATGCCAGCAAACTGGGGCTGAATTCGTCATCGACACCACAGGTGAGGCGCTGATGAAGGCACTGGTTCATAAACCGCTGCTCATCAAGCCAAATCACCACGAGTTGGCTGAGTTGTTTGGCGTAAGTATTCACTCAAAGGAGGAGATCGTCACTTACGGTCGTAAGCTGCTGGAAGCAGGTGCAAAAAATGTACTGATTTCCATGGCAGGAGAAGGGGCTTTGTTCATTACGGCAGATGAAGTGTATCACGCAAATGTACCAGCAGGAACGGTTAAAAATTCTGTAGGCGCAGGTGATTCAATGATTGCTGGATTCGTGGGTACGCTGGCTCTTCATGGCGATCCGATCGAAGCATTCCGTGCAGGAGTGGCATCCGGAAGCGCAACTGCGTTTTCCGATGATCTGGCTACTAGAGAGAAAATTGAACAATTACGGCCGCAAGTCACGATTTCAAAACGGTAATCCGGCTGCATCATGAGCTTATTATGCGTGTATCGACACGCTGACCGAACTTAGGAGAGTGTGAAAAATGAGAATAACAGACCTGATGATTAAAGAAACGATGATCATGGACCTGCAGGCGACGACAAAGGACGAGGCGATTGAGGAGCTCATCGCTAGTCTCGAAGCAAGTGGACGTATTAATGACCGTGCCTTGTTTAAAGAAATGATTTACAAACGTGAAGCAGAGTCCAGCACTGGAATCGGCGGCGGCATTGCGATGCCGCATGCCAAGACCAAAGCTGTGAATGAAGCGACTGTCGTTTTCGCCAAAAGCAGTAAAGGCGTAGAATTCGAATCGTTGGACGGTGAGCCGGCAAAAGTGTTCTTTATGATTGCGGCTCCAGAGGGAGCAGCAAATACGCATCTTCGCACACTGGCAGCCCTTTCCCGGCTCTTAATTGATACCGATTTTATCGGGAACCTTATGAAAACGCAAACACCGGATGAAGTATCTGTGTTGTTTGATACCAAGCAGGCGGAAGAAGAAGCTGCCAAAAAAGCAAAAGAGGCTAAGAAAGAGGCAGCCAAAGCGCAGCAAACGCCAGACGTTATCGTTGGCAATCCGAATTCTGACGAGTTTGTGGTTGCAGTGACCGCTTGTCCTACAGGCATTGCACACACGTTTATGGCTGAAGATGCTCTTATTAAGAAAGCGAAAGAAATGGGTGTAAATATCCGTGTAGAGACGAATGGCTCGGAAGGCGCACAAAACGTACTGACAGCGGATGAAATTCGTCGTGCCAAAGGAGTAATCGTCGCAGCTGACAAGAAGGTTGAAATGGCCAGATTTGATGGTAAACCTGTATTACAAAGACCGGTAAGTGACGGTATTCGTAAATCTGAGGAACTGATCCGCAAAGCGCTGAACGGCGATGCGCCAATTTATCGTAGTGAAGGTAAAGGCAGCGCTGAAGAGTCGAAAGCGGAGAAGAGCAGCGTAGGCAGCAAAATCTACAAGGATTTAATGAACGGTATTTCTCATATGCTACCATTCGTTGTAGGCGGGGGGATCTTGCTAGCCATTTCCTTCTTGATTGAACAGGTAGCGGGAGAAGATAATGTATTCTTCCAACTGTTACAAACGATTGGCGGCGGAACAGGTGCGTTCCACTTCCTGATTCCGATACTGGCCGGATTTATCGCGATGAGTATTGGAGACCGCCCGGCACTGATGCCAGGTATGGTTGGGGGTCTGATGGCTGTAAACTCCAATGCAGGTTTCCTTGGCGGTCTGGCAGCAGGTTTTCTGGCTGGTTATGTGGTGATCTTCCTGCGTAAAGCTTTTGCAGGTCTACCAAAAACGCTGGATGGTTTAAAACCAATCTTGTTATACCCGGTATTCGGACTCCTAATTACAGGCGCGATTATGTTCTACCTGTTTGATCCAATTTTCGGTGGTATTAATACGTGGCTTGTCAACGTTCTGAACAATTTAGGAACAGGTAATGCAGTTATTTTGGGTCTGATCCTGGGCGGAATGATGTCGATTGACATGGGTGGACCTTTCAACAAGGCAGCTTACGCATTTTCGATCGGTGTCTTTACTTCCAGTGGTAACACGAACGGAGCTATGATGGCGGCTGTTATGGCGGGCGGCATGGTACCTCCGCTGGCAATCGCATTAGCTTCGACGTTCTTCAAAAATAAGTTTACTGAGCAAGAGCGCAAGTCTGGCTTGACGAACTATGTACTTGGATTGTCCTTCATTACGGAAGGAGCCATTCCATTCGCAGCTGCTGATCCTCTGCGTGTCTTAACCTCTTGTATTGTAGGTTCAGCGATTGCTGGTGGTCTGACGCAGTTCTGGCAAATCAATCTTCCAGCTCCACATGGCGGAATTTTTGTAGCAGCTCTTGCCAATCATGCTTTGCTGTTCTTGCTTGCAGTGGTGATTGGTTCCGTAATTTCCGCGCTCATTCTGGGACTGTGGAAAAAACCGCTTGAAGCGAAATAACAGGTATGACAACAAGAGTATAAAAATAAAGAGAGGGCCACATTTTCTTAGGCCTTCAAAATAGTAAAGCCGCTAAACACCAGGTTTCTGAGTGTTTAGCGGTTTTTTCTTTATGCAAAGATGATATAACTTATTAGTAGTCTCTCATAGATGCTATAGCCTGCAAAGCTCCTTAACCAGCTGTATAAATAGCTTTCGGGCCGAAGACATATACTGCTGGTGATGGTTGTTTTGTAATAGTCCAACGGCAATATTAGGGTCTGTTAACTGGAGGGGGACGGTGACCAGTTCCTCCGGCAAAGGCATTGACGATAGAACCACTCCAACTGAAGGAATCGTTTTTACGAACGTGGGGATCGACGAGATTTGACTGACAGTATAAAAAAACGGCATCGACGGGAAGTGTGAAAGCTCTTTCTCCAGTCGTATATGGTACAAGCAGTTCTTACCTCCGACGATAAGCGGATACGCGTACAGATCTTCGAGCTGAAGCTCACTTTTTGCCGCGAAGGGATGATTACGGGACACAATAAAGGCGATGTGTTCGTGAAATATGGATTCAAAGTGTAAAGAAGGAATGGAGTGAGGTTCCCCAGAGATAGCAAAATCCAGCTTACCATCCACCAAAGCATGTGCGAGTGCATCCGTGTTTCCAACTGTAAAATGACATGTAATATTCGGTTTATGCTCTCGAAACTGCTGCAGAGCCAAGGGGAGTAAGGTAGCCGCTACCGTTTCAAGCACACCGATATGGAGCGTGCCGATCTCCTCCTTTTTCAGCGACTTCGCCTGGTCCATTACAAAATTCCAATGCTGAATAAGTCCGTCTATCTCCTCGGCATATAGTTTGCCCGGGGACGTTAACTCCGCATCCCAACCCCTTTTAAAAAGTTGAAATCCCAGCTCTTTTTCAAGCCTCTGGATTTGGTTCGTGACTGTAGACTGAGCGTAGTTTAATTTGACAGCAGCTTTTGAAAACGTTCCTTCTTCGATTATGGTACGAAATGTAGTTAATTCTTTCAGATCCACGCTTGCTCATCTCCATCGATGAAATTGAATATATTTATGATTATTTTCAATTATACAGATGAAGGGTAGAGGAGTACAATCATCTTATCCCAACGGATAGGAGAGATGAACATGCCATTTGTACGAGTTGGCTACATGGAGCAACAATACACAGAGCAAGAGCTGCCTGACATTAGCCGCTGTATCATGAATGCTTTGATCGAACATTTTCAGGTCCCGCCCAAGGATTACTTTCAGGTTTTTCATGCTCATAAGCAAAGCGAGTTTTATTATAGTCCCGATTATTTGAATGTATCCAGAACAGACAAGCTGCTGTACATCCAAATTACGATGGGATCGGGTAGAACTACGGAACAAAAAAAGGATTTTTACCAAAGATTAGCCGAACTCATCTCTATTGAATGTAAAGTCCGACCGGAGGATGTTTTTGTGACACTGGTAGAGACTGAATTAGAGGATTGGTCCTTTGGCAATGGACTTGCCCAGATGATTGTATGAAGCATAAATTAATCAAATCGAGTGTTCGGGAAACGATCGGTGATTTTGCACCCGCTTTTGTAACCTATACGGAGGATGTTCTTTTTGGAGATGTATGGAGAAGAAGTGAGTTGTCTCTTAGGGAACGGAGTTTTATTACAGTTGCCGCTCTGGTGGCGGGTGAGCATGTGAATCAACTTCCTTATCATCTGAACCTGGCCAAGGAAAACGGGATTTCGGAGGAAGAACTGGTTGAAGTCATTACACAGCTTGCCTTTTATGTAGGATGGCCCCGGGCAGCCTCAGCCATTCAGGTTGCCAAAGAGGTGTTTTGCAAAGAGCAAGAAAGTTAAGCATGAACCTAAAAAACTGCTAAGCACAAAGGATTCCGAGTGTTTGGCGGTTTTTTGGCATGATTGTATTGTTATTCTGCATTGAAAGCGGTATAGTAAGAGTAATTGAATGAGGGGTGAAGTGCCCTTCGGGATTGTTACTGGTGAGCAGGCGATACCCAAATAATGACTAATTGATTTAGTCGTTATTTGGTTTTTTTTTGTTATTACAAACTTTGTCATTACATCAATGAGGTGAGCAGATAAATGATCATCCGGCAAATTTTTAACAACAATGTTATCCGAGTCGAAAATCAGGTGGGTCATGAATTTGTTGTCATAGGGAATGGTCTAGGCTTTAAAAAGAAAAATGGCCAGAGGGTCGATGAAGACAAAATAGAAAAAACCTTTGTATTAAAGTCCGATAAAATTCCACAAAAATTAATAGATCTTATTGGGGAAACATCTGTAGAGTATTTAAAGGTGGCGGATGAAATTGTAGGCAGCGCAAAAAAGGAAATGGGAGATATTTTTAGTGACAATATCTATATTTCTCTGATTGACCATATTCAATTTGCCATCTCTCGATACAGAAAATCCGTAGGACTTAAAAATTCACTGTTATGGCAAATTAAAAAATTTTACAAAAAAGAATTTATGATCGGAATGAACGCATTGGACATCATCCATGCTCAATTTGGCATCCAAATGGATGAGCATGAAGCAAGCTTTATTGCTATGCATTTTGTAAATGCAAGACAAGACGGTCAGGGAATGAAACAAACGGTTGAGATTACCGAGATTATTGATGACATTTTCAACATTGTAACCGATTACTACGAGATTACACTGGATGAAACTTCGTTCAATTATTCCCGTTTTATTACTCATTTGCAGTACTTTGCCCAACGATTGCTGAGCAATGAACAAGAACAACTAGCTTCAGGGGATAATTTCTTGTATGACCAAGTCAAAGATAAATACGAGAAGGCTTTTCAATGCACCCAATTAATCAATCAATATTTAGAGTTAAAGCATGAAAGTGCTATGTCGATTGATGAAAAAGTGTATTTGACGATTCATATACAGCGTGTAACCTCCAGAAATGATATAGCTAGTTCTTAGAAAAAAAGCTTGCAAACGATTTCTAAGTGATTTATAGTAGGCTCACAACTTAAATATAAGGATTGTTACTGGTTAAGCAGGCGATACCTAAATGAATGGCAGTGATCATTTTCTTTGATCATACAGGCCTTTCGTTTAGGTATTTTTTTGTTTTCAGGCAATCTGCCCAAGAGGAGAATGAACATGGATCATAAGAAAATGGGCGAAGACATCGTACGTCTCGTTGGAGGAGAAGAAAATATCAATGGACTTGTCCATTGTGCTACACGACTCCGATTTGACCTGAAGGATTCACGAAAAGCCGAAAGAGAAGCGCTTGAGAAGCATGAAGGAATCATTACCGTTGTTGAAAGCGGAGGACAATTCCAAGTTGTTATTGGCAGCCATGTTGCCTATGTATATGCAGAGATCATGAAAAATAGGGATTTTGGATCGAATTCCCCTGCAGCCAGTGAATCCAGTGGGAAAAAAACATCGGTCATATCCACAATCTTTGAAGTCATTTCCGGTAGTTTCTCCCCATTGATTCCAGCGATGGCGGGCTCGGGAATGATAAAAGCACTCCTGACGGTTTTGACCTTGCTAGGATGGATGTCTGCAACAAGTGATACTTATATGATCCTGTCTGCTGCAGGGAATGCTGTGTTTTACTTCTTGCCGATTTTACTAGGGATTACGCTTGGTATAAAGCTGAAGGCGAATCCTTATGTAGCTGGTGTGATCGGTGCGGCTCTCATGGAACCCAACTTTACGGGGCTGATGGACAAAGGCTCTGATGTATCGTTTTTAGGAATACCGGTGGTCATGATGAACTACTCCGCCAGTGTTTTCCCGATTTTTATATCCATTAGCATCTATGCGTTGGTAGATAAGTTTTTGAAGAAGATCATTCTTAAAGATTTACAATTGTTTTTAGTTCCGATGTTGGCTTTAATGATTATGGTTCCGCTATCTGCGATGGCTTTCGGACCTTTCGGTACAGGGGTAGGAGATTGGATTTCTTCAGGTGTGACATGGTTAATCGGTGTAAGTGGCATTTTGTCAGGGATTGTTCTTGGCGGTTTTATGACCTTTATGGTCGTCTTCGGACTTCACTGGGGTTTTACACCCATCACGATTCAAAATATCGGTGTTGGCGGGGATCCGATTGAGGCGATGGCTGCAGCAGCAGTATTTGCTCAAATTGGGGTCGCATTTGGTATCTTCCTGAAGGCGAGAAAAGATAAAACACTTAGAACTCTTGCCGGTTCCACGAGTATTACAGGATTGCTGGCGGGTGTGACAGAGCCGATTGTGTATGGTCTGGTGCTTCGCTATAAACGTGTCATTCCGATTGTCATTATCGCAGGTGCTCTAGGCGGTGCCATCAATGGACATTTTGGAGTGAAAATGACGGCGTATGTGTTTCACAACATTTTTGCGATTCCAGTGTATACGCCAACCTTGTTATACGTGATTGCCATTGCCTGCTCATTCGCGGCAGCAACCGCACTAACCCTTATTTTTGGGTATGAAAGCAAGGTGAAGGAGGAGACCCCAGAAACAGTTGAATCCGTGAAAACAGCAGAACCAGAACCTGTTGTTACAGCAACCAAGGCTGTTGACATCAAGAAAGAAACGATCTACAGCCCGATCACAGGCAAGACGATACCATTGAGCCAAGTGAATGATTCGGCATTTTCTACAGGGGCGATGGGAAAAGGCTTAGCCATTGAGCCGTCTGTCGGTGAGGTCGTAGCGCCTATAGATGGAGTTGTAACCTCGCTGTTTCCCACAGGACACGCCATCGGCTTGACTTCAAAGGCGGGTACGGAGATATTAATTCATATCGGAATTAACACCGTTGCGCTGAAAGGGAAGCATTTTAATCCAGTGGTTAAAGAAGGCGACAGCGTGAAACAGGGCGATTTGCTAATCCAGTTTGACAGAGAGCAGATTATTGAAGCAGGATACGAAATCGTGACCCCTGTCATCGTCACGCTTACAAAAAATAAAGTGGATGTGTTTGACACAAATCAGGAGCAAATTCAAAAAAATGAAGTATTGCTAACGTTGGTTGTGTGATACAGGAAAGCCTATCATCACATTCATGAATTGCAAAATCAGAAGGATATAACGATAACTGGAGGGACTATAGCATGAAACATAATCAATTGAAGGCATTTCCTGAAAACTTTTTCTGGGGAGGTTCCACTTCCGCTTATCAAGTAGAGGGTGCATGGGACGAAGATGGAAAAGGACCTTCTGTCATTGACATGGCTAATCACGTCGAAGGGGTCACTGATTTTAAGATAACCAGTGATCATTACCATATGTTCAAAGAAGACGTAGCCCTGATGGCTGAAATGGGCTTTAAAGCATATCGTTTCTCGATTGCATGGACACGTATTTATCCCCTGGGTGCAGGTGAAGTGAATCAGAAGGGAATCGCGTTTTACAGCTCATTAATTGACGAACTAATTAAATACGGGATTGAACCGATTGTTACTATGTATCATTTTGATCTGCCTTATGCTCTCGAACAACAAGGCGGATGGTCCAAGAGAGAGACGATTGATGCCTTCGAACAGTATGCCAAAACATTGTTTGAGAACTTTGGAGACAGGGTGAAATATTGGTTAACCATTAATGAGCAGAACATGCTGATTCTCCATCCCGGTTCTATTGGCACATTAGATGCAAGTCTGGAAAATCCGCAAAAGGTACTGTACCAACAAAATCATCATATGTTAGTAGCCCAGGCGAAAGCCATGGTATTGTGCCACGAGATGCTGCCTGATGCGAAAATTGGACCAGCACCGAATATTGGGGTCATTTATCCAGCCAGTTCCAAGCCTGAAGATACGCTGGCGGCGGACAACTATGCAGCCATTCGCAACTGGCTCTATCTGGATATGGCTGTGTTTGGCCGATACAACCATATTGCCTGGAGCTATTTGGTCGAGAAAGGCTATGAGCCTGTCATTGAAGAAGGGGATATGGATATATTAGCGAAGGGGAACCCGGACTTTATCGCATTTAATTATTATACCTCTCAAACCGTAGGAGAAAGTTTAGATGACGGGAATGATTTTTCACATACAGGAGATCAGCATGAAATTGTGGGTGAACCCGGAGCATATCGAGGTTCCGTTAACCCCAATCTGCAAACGACGGAGTTTGGTTGGGAGATTGATCCGGTCGGTTTTAGATCCACGTTACGCCAAATTTATTCTCGCTACCACTTGCCTTTGATCGTGACAGAGAACGGCTTGGGCGCTTTTGACAAGCTTGAAGAAGGGGATCTAGTGAATGATCCTTACCGCATTGACTTTTTCAACAAACATATCGAGCAGATTCAACTGGCTATTACAGATGGTGTAGAAGTGTTCGGCTTCTGTCCGTGGTCTGCAATTGATCTGGTGAGTACCCATCAAGGCTCCAGCAAGCGTTACGGGTTTATCTATGTGGATCGTGAGGAGTTTGATCTCAAGGATCTGCGTCGTATTCGTAAACAAAGCTTTTATTGGTATCAAAAGCTGATCTCCACGAATGGTGAAATTCGTTAATTAAAGCATCGTAACTAGAGCACCTCCCTGGAAGGAAGATTTCCATTTAGGGAGGTGTTTATATTTTTAAACCTTAGGGAGAGAGGCTGTTCTCATTTAAGTAACGACTATACCTTTTCTTAGAAGTGTGATCGTGTATTATATAATAGAAGAAACACAAACGGAAAGGACATCATGCATTGACCTTACAACAATTAAAATATGTCATCGAGGTTGCCAATCGCGGTTCTATGAATGAGGCGGCGAAGCGGTTGTTCATTTCCCAGCCCAGTCTGTCGAACGCGATTCGCGATCTGGAGGAAGAAATTCATATCACCATTTTTGAGCGTACCAATAAGGGGATTTCTTTGTCCAAGGAAGGCGTGGAATTCCTCGGTTATGCACGTCAGGTCGTTGAGCAGGCGGAGCTGCTGGAAAGTCGCTATCTGGATGCCAAGCCTACACCACAGCATTTTGCTGTGTCCACGCAGCATTACGCTTTTGCCGTAAATGCATTTGTGAATCTGGTGAATCAATATGGTCAAGAAGAGTATGAATTGGCATTGCGAGAGACCAAAACCCATGAAATCATACAGGATGTCAAAAGCTTGCGCAGTGAGATCGGAATTCTGTATCTGAATGAATTTAACGCCAAGGTCATTAACAAGCTGCTAAAAGATGCGAATCTACAATTCAACAGCCTGTTTACGGCCAAGCCACATATTTTTATCAGTGCCAATAATCCGCTATCCCAACAGTCCATCGTGACCATTGACCAGCTTCATCCGTATCCGTATTTGTCCTTTGAGCAAGGGGAGTACAATTCCTTTCACTTTTCCGAGGAGATTCTCAGTACGTTGTCACATCCCAAAAGCATTCGCGTCCATGACCGGGCGACCCTTTTTAATTTGCTCATTGGCTTGAACGGCTATACGATTTCTACCGGAGTGATCAGTGCGGATCTGAACGGTAACGAAATTATTTCCGTCCCTCTGGAATGTGATGAGTCTATTAATGTGGGGTGGATTTGTCATAAAAACGCTGCGCTCTCCAAGCTGGCCACCGTCTATGTAGAAGCGCTGCATGAGGCGATAGGGGAATAAAAGGTTCGGTATAGCCTTAGGCTATAACTAGCTATAGTTTATTAGAGTTACCTTATAACTGAAAATGTATGTTATCTTTCTTACAAGAACTTCACTACAGAAGCGAAAAAGGAGATAACCCTAATGAGCAGCATCCTTGATAATGCATCCCAACGTAAAGTGACCCCTTTTAGACATGATATGGTCGGCAGCTTTTTGCGCCCGCAAGCGATTAAAGACGCCAGAATTCAATTTCAAAATAATGAAATCTCTGCGGACGAGCTGAGAAAGATTGAAAATAACGAAATTATCAAGCTAGTAGAAAAGCAAAAATCTGTAGGACTTCAAGCTGTGACAGACGGTGAATTCAGACGCTCCTGGTGGCATCTTGATTTTATGTGGGGTCTGGACGGTGTGGAAAAGGTACAGCTTTCGAACGGCTACCAATTCCAAGGTGTGGAAACAAGAGCGGAAACCGCACGCTTGTCCGGTAAAATCGGACATTCCCGTCATCCTTTCATTGAAGATTTCAAATTCTTGAAACAAGTAGCGGGTGAGGATGCCATCGCGCGCCAAACGATCCCGGCACCTGCGCAGTTTTTGGCCGAGCTGTTGCGCGGAGAGAATAAAGAAACAACCGATACGTATTACAGCAATCTGGATGAGCTGGTGACGGATATCGCCAAAGCCTACAAATCCGTGATCCAAGCGTTGTATAATGAAGGCTGCCGTAGTTTGCAACTGGATGATTGCACATGGGGGATGCTCTGTGATAAAAACTATTGGGAAGCTAGACAGCATGCGGGTGAGAATGTGGAAGATACCAAAAAGCTGTTTGCCCGTGTGAATCAGGAAACGGTGAAGGATCTTCCAGCCGATTTGGTCGTTACGACCCACGTATGCCGTGGTAACTACCATTCCACCTGGGCATCTTCTGGCGGCTATGAGCCTGTAGCCGAAACCCTGTTCGGCATCGACAACATCGACGGCTACTATCTCGAATTCGATACCGACCGTGCAGGCGATTTCACACCGCTTAAGCATCTGAAAGATCAAAAGCAGGTCGTACTGGGTCTCGTTTCCTCCAAAACGGGTGAACTTGAAGACAAGCAGACGGTCATTAACCGCATTAAGGAAGCGACTCAATTCGTCGACATCAACCACATCTGCCTCAGCCCACAATGCGGATTCGCTTCGACAGAAGAGGGCAATATTCTGACAGAAGAGCAGCAGTGGAAAAAGCTTGCTTTCATTAAAGAGATTGCGGACGAGATTTGGAAGTAAGGGTTTAGGGGAATTAAAAGGTTCTATTAGTTAAAGATATTTTATTAAAAAACACGTCATATATTGACGTGTTTTTTAATCTTTACAAGATTAGGTGGGTGTATTCTTTTGAATGAATTCCATAACATAAACAATATGGTCATATGGTTTCGCCAAACTGATGGCGGGAAACTCTAAAAAAGCATAATTTCTGAATATCCTAAAAAAGGCTAAGACTCTTTTATGTTTGTCCACTTCCTATTTACAACTTTTGCATACAATGGATTGTAGAATGGCATTAAGAGGGAGTGACAAAAAATGAGTCTTTATTTTCGAAACAGCACCAATTCTACCGTACAAGTAGCTATTTTCTATCACGCGAGTAGATGTGGGTTTGTCTTTGTGGGACAAACTGGTATATTGTCTACCTGGTACCGTTTGGCGCCTGGTCAAACGAGGGAAGTTGTTACTGGCAACGTAGGGGATAGAACAATATATTATTACGCTGAGAGCGTATCAAGAAATCTTGTGTGGTCAGGTAGTTTCCCCATACATGTTCCTAATTATAACTTCAGTGGATGTTGGATCTGGAATATTAATGGGAATCTATGCAATAATTGCAGAAGAGTTGGTTTTAAAACACTTAACATCCAACGCGGTTTTGTGAACTTTACAGTCAACCTTATTACAAATAGTGCTCAAAGAAAAACGAAGCTAAAAAATGTTCGTATGGTATTGCCCACAAAAAGGGTAAAAAGAAAATCTAAATTGAATGACCGCAAGAAACTACCTAGAAGCCAATAGTTTCATAATGGAGGGGAATCCTTTGTAATTTCGTATTCGATTCAGTTCGCACTTTTATATAAGAAACTTGAATTAAGTTAATACTGGATGTATATATGTTAATTTAATTTTCGATAGGGTATTGAACTTACGTAAAACAATAGTGCAATAGGAACTGCCTTATTAACTAAAGGTGGTTCTTTTATTTAGTGCAAAAAAATCCTTTTAATTTGTAATCTCCCGTATCACATTCCTCGCCAATCGTACTTTCTCTGGACTCGACTTTTTGAGCATCGTAATAATTTCTATAATATCTTCATCAGATTCCACGATTTTTGGGTCCTCGCTTACATATGAAAACAACTGAACTAAGTTTACGTCTAGTGCTTTTGCGATTTTAGCTACATTTATCAAAGAAACATTCTTTTCTCCACGTTCGATCTGTCCAATGTATGTAAAATGAAAGCCACCTTTTTCCCCAAGAGCTTCTTGTGAGAGGCCTTTTTCTTTGCGTAACACTCTTATTCTAGCCCCAACTAGCTTTAGTACTTCTTTGTCCTGCATGATCTACACCCCTTCATACTAAAAAGTGTAGACAAGATTTTCTTGGGTAAACATGAGATTAAGAATCGTATATTTAGTATTAATTATATCTATAAGTATTATTTTAGAGTATAATAAGACTATTCTTGAAATTCTCTGGAGGAATAGATATGAAAGAAGGTCCTTCTACCTGTATTCCAAGTCCCACTCAGCCATCCAGCCCCTCACAACACCTACATAAATCAATAACCGATTTCCACACTCTATCCCATTACCACATGAAACTAGCCCAAATCCTGTACAAGCACAATCAAGTCCAATGCTGCATTATCCTATGTGACCGGGCGTTAACCTCCATGTTAAAAGCTCTTTATATGAAAGAAAACAACAGCCTTTTCCCTCCCAGGTTCATGTCCATGACTGATCTGCTGCACTTATTACATACCGAAACCAACCCGGGATTGGATGTTGTCGTATTTATAGGGACCACTCAATTTCTTTCATCCCAGTTAGAAACCCCGATCCTTCAAAAGATGAAGCACAAGGATGTGAGCAGGTTACTACGAAGAACGGACGACATTCTCTGCCAGTTGTCATCCCGAGTGATTAGCGATCCATCCGAGACGTATCAGTCCATTTTCTGAGAAGCCCCTCCATGGCAAATAAACTTGCCGATTCGCCCTGTCGTTATCCGCTTTTCTACATACGATAAGAGTAAGCTTTAATGCAAGGAGGGATTCAGACATGGGTGAAGTAGGTTACGGTGGAGCATGGACATCCACAGGAGCGATTTTGGTATTGTTCATTTTGTTGGTAATTATTACTAAGTCTTTTCTGATCTAACAGCAGGTTAGCATCGCTTAAATCCACAAATCGGCCTTCTTTCACGACATCGTGAAGGAGGGCTTTTTTATGCAGAATGGGTGTTAGCCCAACATGTTGTCTGGTCCTGCAAGCATTGCTATACTTTACATACAGGGAGATTTTCCCTCAAATATATGGCAATACGGATAGCGTAAGACGTGGAAAAACAGAAATTCGCTGACCAAAATCAGGAGGATCGCATGATGAATACAGCAAGCAGTCCATTTCAATTTACAACAGACACGGCGACTCTTTGCTTATTTGATACGCAAGCACTTAAGCATCGTTTGGACGATGATCCGGATTGGTGGTCCATCGAAGAGGACGAGCTGGGCGAGTTGAACGAAGGAAATGTAGCTTTTTTAAATCTGGGAGCGGATGGGACCTATGAGGTTGTGATGACAGATCATATCGACAAGCCTGCTGTGCGGCTGTTTTTGAAGGTTCCCTCAGGCAATCTATTTATTGGAGCAGGGGAGGAAGCCACAAGTGGTGGACTGGAGCCTGAATGTGTATGGGGAGGGACGTTCCTTTCTGTGCAACCGGGACTTTATGAATGCTTGGCGAGCAGAGAAGACAACCGTATTTATCTTTCTTTAAAAAAAGGAAGCGAAGGCAGCAATAGCTTTACAGGTCTGATTCGATTGTAGGTTGCAGGCAACCCGAACGCCCCATACAGCCGCCTCAACAGGTGAAAGCAGGAACAACCGAAGCCAGAGAAAATGGAAAAAGGGCTATCCCCACGGCTTACACATCCGTGAAGACAGCCCTTTATCATTCTATTGGCTATTGATACTTTACAATAATGGCATTGCTGATTTGGCGGCCGGGTGTGGTGAGGTAGGATCCGTTGTAATACAGCCCGCTGGAAGCACCGCCGTCCAGATTCATGGCCTGATAAGCGCCGGCCTGCTTCATCATTTGGGCGAGCTGCGGTATAGTCGCTCCGCTTGTGGTCAGGAGGATCAGCTTATGATCCCGACTCATTCCGAGTGCGCTGCGGGCGCCGCCGCCTGTTAATATTTTAGGGTCCTTGAAGCCTTCGGCTTTGACATTTAGGGAAACCTGACCGTTCGTGACCAGACGAGGCCCGGCTTGAAGGGCACCTTCGACACTGCCTTGGCTTAACCGTTGTTCGAAGGCAGAACCCGACATTAGCTCGGATAAATGATTAACATCGTAGGTGAAGACCGTCCGTTGGTCGCCAGAGCTTTTTTTCAACATCTTTCCGTGACTGACCAGGTAGCCGTAAGGCGTTTTGTAAGAGCTTTTGGTATAGGCATCAAAGTATGTGCCATTTATGGCTACAACCGCTTGATTACGTTTGGCGAGACTGCTTAAGTCTTCCACTTTGCCGATAGTATTGCCTGCCAGAGCCACATCCAGGCTTACCTTGGGATGGAGCATAGAGATGGTGACCACCTTAGCGGAAAAGGTACGAGATCCGACCTTGAAGCTTTTATGAGCCGTCGTAATGGGTGTAGTATTTCCGGGTAGCTTACCGGTAAGTACCGGAAGAGTGACGGACGTTGTACCCTGCTTAATGCGTACAGCTGAGGTTTCCTTTTGCCATGAGACTTGCAGGTTTAGATATTGACTGATGAACTGCAAGGGTACATAGGTCGAACCATAATCGGTAAAAGGAGCATTTTGCAAACGGACCGTTTGATCGTTCACTTTGGCAGTAGATTTTCCGGTAAATAGGGTGATCCGAGTATTGCCTTGCGCAATTTCTATTTTTTTGTCTGCTGCCGTTTTGTTGAATGTGATTCCTTCATAGCTGTTCAGGAGACGAAGCGGGATGAAGGAGTGGTTACTCTGGTCCACATAGACCAGCATAGGCGCTGGGGCAGCAGCGTAGATCGGGGATACAAGTAATAGCAAGGACAGGATAACAAGTGCGGTGATTCTTTTCATGAATAGATCAATCTCCTTATGTAGTCTTGACACTTTACGAGGTGCTTGTAATTATATCGGGTTTTATAAGTTGTAAATGTATGTTATGCGAATTTTGAGTGTTTAGCTGATATAGGAAGCGGGAGGTTGAAGATGAGCAGGTATGAGACAAGACTTGAGGATTACCGTCGCAGAGAGCGCCCGTCTTATCGTGTATTTGAAGGATTGCAGGAATTGGTGCGTAGCGTGGGGCAACTGCATAATAACTGGTTATATGTGAATGTGGATCAATGGGATCAGGACCCTGTTCACACACCGATTTATTATTGGGATGAGCATTGGCTAGAGGAATGTGCAGAGGAGGGTACAGCCGTAACCAACGAACAGGGCGAGTATATTCCCAAGTGGGTGCCGGATCGTCAGGTTCAAACCTGGTTTGAGTTGGCAACCTTCGAAAGTATTGTGGAAGTCCTTAAGGCAGCTGGACAGCCAGTGACGCTTCAGATGGTGATTATGGCAGTAAAATACTATGACAAACGAGATACCTTTCTGGACTATGAAGAGGTGAAGGCAGTGACAGACCTGTGGTCTGTGCTGACAAAGGTGAGAAACCACCAACAGAATGAACAAAGCCTGTAGAACAAACGGGGCATACATACACTGGATGGGGGAAGCGAATGAGTTGGTTGGATCATGAAATGGCAGCAAAGTGGCGACAGGAAGGAAAAAGGTATGCTGCAGATGTGAATGAATTTGTCAGAATCGGTATGGAAAGCCAGTGGCAGCAGGAGCAGCCAGAGCCAAAGCAAGACGAACGCTCCAAACTGGCTGAAGATATTTTTCGTATGATTCAGGACGCAAATCAGGCAGAGGAAACAGAGCAGTTACGTCGGGAAATTCCGGCTGCATCCTGGCCGCTTACAGCAGCGTTTGAGGAGGCTTTGCAAGCCGTTAGGCCGATAGCTTTTATGAATGGAGGCAATGAAGTCATTCTACATGCGGGCAATCCTCGGGAATGTGGAATGATCTATGTGGCGGGAAAAGATAGAATCTTGCAAATCCCCGGACTGCATCGAGTAGGCTGTTCGCCGGACGGGACTTATTTTGCGTTGGTGGATGGACAGGGGATTCGTATTGTTCGTCAACCGGACTTAAATCTGCAAGGAGAAGAGACAGCACATTTTCAGTGGAAGGATATACAAGGACGCTTAAAAGCATCCATTCCTGATTTGGAGTGCTTGGGAGATGAAGAGCATCCAGAGGATATATTAGATGAAGTGATTCCGTTTGGCGATGGACAGCGAGTTCTGCTGGTATGCGGTTACGGCGTTTATTTGTTGGCTGGTGATCAGGTGGATTTGATCCATCCCAAGACGTCTGAACGAAGAGAACTAGAGCTGGAAGACACGATTGTGGATATGGCCCATGGAGCTGTGTCGAGGGATGGACGCTGGATCGCTTACGGTAGCCAGATGAGTGAGCATATGCTTATAGATCTGTCCGATAAGACGGTGCATACATTGGAGCCAAATTCTAGTTATCCGCATTATGCTGTATTTTCCAAAGATGATTTGAATGTCTGGTACAATGCCTGTCATTTCTACAACGGCGCCACCATTCAAGTGTCGATTGCTGAGGTGGATCAGGGTCTTGCTCAGAATAAGGAAGAGTGGCCGATGATAAATGAAGAAATGCGAGTATACGCTGCAACAGCACTGACGCAAGGATCTATTTTGGGTGATGCCTACGGTTATCTCCGTCTGATTGACAGGGAGGGGCGTGAACTTTGGCGCTATTTTGTCGGCAGTACGATATCCGGGCTGGCAGTTACACCCGATGAAGGCATGTTGGCGGTTGGAACGTACGGCGGTATGCTACATTTGATTGATTTGCAGAGCAGCACGAAGGACGAATATAGCATTGGCACCGCTCTAATTCACGAGACAGAACGTTGGATGATCTGGCGTAACTATGAGCCGTTGCGCTGGTAATACTAATATTCCGCAAATGGTGATATAAGCAAGTTCTGATAAGCTGAACTTAAAAAGTGTAGTAGCACATGATTACAATGCTATTTTCAGATAAAGGCATCTGGCATTAACCCATGATGCAAAATGCGAATTGAGAGGAAAGAGGTGTGAGAACATGGACAAGAAAGCAGATATACGCACATCCATGAAGGAACTATTTGCTCAGATGGATGAAGCCTTTTTTATGGATGTGGAAGAAAATGTACCGATTGAAATGCGTGATGGGAATGTCGACGAGGAGGGATGGATCAAGTGGAAGCCTCTTCCTTCACAGATTACTGAACAGGAAGTTCTGGAGATGGAGGAAAAGTACCATTTTGAGCTGCCGCCCCTGCTGAGAAGTTTTATCATGTCCTACCATTATGTATCTTTACAATTTGATAATGAGTCCATTCCGGGAGTATACTGGAGCGATTGTACGTTTGTTGAGTTTCCACGCCTGCCTGTAGGTCAAGGCTTAAAGGCCTTTTATGATTTGCTTGATCAATGGTCACCTCTTCTGTCAGCAGGCTACATTCCTTTTGCAATAGCAGAGGACGACCAGGGTCCCGTTTGTTTAAATGCAGGCAGCAGACATAAGGACGGCGATTATCCTATTGTTTGGTTCTTTCATGAGGACCTACAGCATTTAAATGAGGATGAGCTGCGGATCAGGAGTAATCTGCTTCCCCATGTACAGGGGCTGTTTCCATCTTCTGTCGAAATGTTTAACGTTATGTTTAAGCACATTAGACACTAGTGATTTCCTAAAATGTAATTTTAATGTTCAGCCGACCGAGATATTGACATAAAAAATGAGGAATGATATAAAAAAGGTAGGCTAGCACTCGAATGATGGGAGTGCTAACAAAGATAGATCGTTTGCATAGCTCTTATCCGCTGGCCTTACATAGGTTTATATCTGAAAGGAGATATCCGAATGGAGAAAAAACAGTTTCAGGCTGAGTCCAAGCGTCTGCTCGAAATGATGATTAACTCGATTTACACGCAAAAGGAAATTTTTCTAAGAGAGCTGATCTCCAATGCAAGTGATGCGATTGACAAAATTTATTATAAAGCATTGACGGATGATCAACTGGTCTTTGACAAAGAAAATTATTATATCAAAGTAACTGCCGATAAGGATAACAGAACGCTAACTCTGCGTGATACCGGGATTGGTATGACCAAGGAAGAACTAGAAAATAACCTGGGTGTTATTGCTAAAAGCGGTTCATTGGCATTCAAAAATGAAAATGAATCCAAGGATGGTCATGATATCATCGGTCAATTCGGCGTGGGCTTCTATTCAGCTTTCATGGTAGCCGATGTGGTTACAGTGACTACCAAGGCTTTGGGAAGCGATACTGCATATAAATGGGAATCCACAGGTGCAGACGGGTATACCATTGAGGCAGCTGAAAAGGAAGAGGTCGGAACCGAAATAGTTCTGAAAATCAAGGCAAACACCGAAGATGAGTCCTACGACGAATATTTGGACGAGTACCGTTTAAAAGCACTGATTAAAAAATACTCCGACTTTATCCGCTATCCGATTAAAATGGATATTACAGGCAAGCGTCTGAAAGAGGGAAGCGACAACGAGTTCGAGGATTACGAAGAAGAACAGCGTATCAACAGCATGGTTCCTATCTGGAGAAAAAACAAAAGCGAGCTGACCGACGAGGATTATCAAAATTTCTATGCGGAAAAACGCTATGGCTACGACAAGCCGCTCCAGCATATCCACGTCAGCGCGGACGGCGCGGTAGTGTACCAAGCTATTCTGTTTATTCCTGAGAATATCCCGTTTGATTTCTACTCCAAGGAATATGAAAAAGGGCTGGAGTTGTATGCCAACGGTGTGCTGATTATGGAAAAATCTCCTGATCTGCTGCCGGATTATTTTAGCTTTGTCAAAGGTATGGTTGACTCCGAAAGCCTGTCACTCAACATTTCCAGAGAAATGCTGCAGCATGACCGTCAGCTGAAGCTGATTGCCAAAAATATCGAAAGCAAAATCAAAGGCCAATTACTGACCTTGCTCAAAAATGACCGAGAGAAATATGATCAATTCTACAAATCATTTGGCAGACAATTGAAATTTGGTGTCTACAACGATTACGGCAGACATAAAGAAACTCTGCAGGATCTGCTCATGTTCTACTCTTCTACAGAGAAAAAGCAGGTTACTTTGGACGAATACGTATCGCGTATGCCAGAGGATCAGAAGTATATTTATTATGCTTCCGGGGAGTCCAATGAGCGTATTGAAAAACTGCCGCAAACCGAAATGGTGGCTGACAAAGGCTACGAAATTCTGTACTTCACCGATGATATTGATGAGTTCGCTATTAAAATGCTCTTAAGCTACAAAGAAAAAGAATTCAAATCTGTATCGAGCGGCGATCTGGGCATTGAGCCTGACGAAAACGAGAAAGAAACAGAAGCGGAACAAAACGACAACAAAGAGCTGTTCGAGTATATGAAGGGCTTGCTAGAAGGCAAGGTATCCAGTGTTAAAGCCTCCAAGCGCTTGAAGACACATCCGGTATGTCTGTCCGCAGACGGCGAAGTGACGATTGAGATGGAGAAAATCTTGAACGCCATGCCTAATAACGCCGATGTGAAAGCGAATAAAGTGCTGGAAATCAACGTAAACCATGCGGTGTTCAACTCTTTGAAAGAAGCTTTTGACAAGGATAAGGAGAAGGTAAATCTCTATACGGCATTACTGTATAATCAGGCTTTGCTGATCGAAGGCTTGCCACTGGAAGATCCAGTTGAATTCACGAACGATATTTGCAAAATCATGGTTTAACAAGCTTTATTACTATATAGAGCCGTTCCCGTACTGGGAGCGGCTTTATTTATCATAAACGTTTCCTAAAGCTTCATGATAGATCATATAGCGCTTACAGAAGAAGGGATGGGCCCACACATTGCCGATCATACTCAATACAAAGGAGGGCAATTATATGAGTCTGGATCAAGCCAACCAGGAACTCCAAAATTTAGACCGTTTAGAACGAAGTGAGCTTATAGAGTTAGTGGAAAAAATCATCAGAGATGAGGGAACAGAAGAGGAAATCGACAGTATGCTGACCATAGTGAAGCAAAATACGCCCCATCCGGGGATCAGTAATTTGATCTACTGGGATGATCGTGATTTGAGTGCGGCAGAGATCGTAGATGAGGCATTACGCTATCAGCCCATCATTTTACCACCCCATGAATCTTCTCCATAGGATGTGGAGGGGTGGTCTTTTGTTTAGAAATAAGATAGTATTAATTCTTTAGGGCTATGAGCATTATATTCAAAAAAACTTCCGTTAAACGTGTGCTGACTTCCCTGGGGTGTATGGGGTAATAGTTGTTTTCTGTTCACTTTACGGAGTTTTATGCCTAATTTTGGGTTTTGTAAAGTTTTTGTGACATGCTCCTGTGAATTTTGACACAGCAAATTATCGTTTTTCTTGATTATTTGGTGGGATGTCTTTATAATCATTTTGTTTGCAAGAATGATTAGCGATTAGCGTATGGAATAAGGAGGTTTTTTATTTTGGGAAAAGCATTGATTATTGGCGCCGGTGGCGTGGCCAGCGTTGTGGTGCATAAATGTTGCCAAAACCCAGATGTATTTGAAGAAATTTGTATCGCAAGCAGAACTGTTGAGAAATGCGATGCGCTTAAAGAGAAGCTGGGTGGAGGTCGTACGAAGATTCAAACGGCTCAGCTTGATGCTGACAACACCGACATGGTCATTGACTTGATTCGAAGCTTTCAACCGGATGTAGTTATCAATGTGGCTCTCCCTTATCAGGATTTGACGATAATGGATGCTTGCCTTGAGACAGGTGTTCATTACGTTGATACGGCGAACTATGAACCGCCGGATACGCCGAAGTTTGAATACAGCTGGCAATGGGCCTACAAAGAAAGATTCGAAAAAGCAGGAATTACAGCTCTGCTGGGCAGCGGTTTTGATCCAGGCGTGACTGGAGTATTTACGGCTTATGCTCAAAAGCACTACTTTGATGAAATTCATACGATTGATATTGTGGATGCGAATGCAGGGGACCACGGATATCCTTTTGCAACTAATTTTAATCCGGAAATCAATATTCGTGAAATTACGGCGAAGGGCCGTTACTTTGAAAACGGAGAATGGATTGAAACTGAGCCACTTTCTGAGAAAAAGGTATACGACCTTCCTGAAATTGGACCGAAAAATATATATCTTTTGTACCATGAAGAACTGGAATCTCTTGCAGTGAATATTAAAGGCGTGAAAAAAATCCGCTTCTGGATGACGTTCTCGGACAATTATCTGAATCATTTGAATGTACTTCAAAACGTAGGCATGACTTCGATCGAGCCTATTGATTACGAAGGACAACAAATCATTCCACTGCAATTCCTGAAGGCTATTTTGCCAGATCCGGCTTCTCTGGGTCCAAGAACAAAAGGCAAAACGAACATTGGTTGCATCATCCAAGGTATGAAAGATGGAAAACCAAAAACGTATTATGTTTACAATGTTTGTGATCATGAGGAATGTTATGCAGAGGTTGGCTCCCAAGCCATTTCTTACACCACTGGTGTTCCTGCCATGATCGGCGCCATGCTTATCATCAAAGGTCTCTGGAAAAAACCAGGCGTTTACAACGTTGAGGAATTTGATCCAGATCCATTTATGGAAGCCCTAAATAAACACGGATTGCCATGGCAAGAGAACTTTACGCCAACGTTGCTTGATTGAGGTCTGCGATGAATATTGATATTACAGGACTTCCATCACCTTGTTATCTTGTTGACGAAAGACTTCTTGTCAAAAACCTTGAGGTTTTAAATTCCGTTCAAGAACGGACAGGCTGCAGTATTTTGCTCGCTCTTAAGGGATTTTCGATGTTTTCGACCTTTCCTCTGGTTGGCAAATACCTAAAAGGGGTAACCTCCAGTTCGTTGTTCGAGGCTAGACTTGGTCGCGAAAAAATGGACAAGGAAGTTCACGTATACGCACCTGCTTATGTTGACAGTGAATTTGATGAGCTATTGGAGTATGTTGACCATATTGTTTTCAACTCCTTTGATCAACTGAAACGCTACAAAAGCAGAGTGCAAGGCGTAACTTCCAAAAAAATCGACATCGGCATTCGGGTGAATCCGGAATATTCGGAAATCGAAACGCCGTTGTATGATCCTTGCTACAACAACTCCAGAATGGGTGTGACTCTGGCTAACTTTAGACCTGAGGATCTGGATGGCGTGGACGGTATTCATTTTCATACGATGTGTGAACAGAATTCAGATACGCTAGAGCGCACCATTAAAGTCGTGGATGAGAAATTCGGGCCATACATTAAGAACATGAAATGGCTCAATTTCGGCGGCGGTCACCATATTACCAGAGAAGACTATGATCTGGACACGCTGGTACGCTGTATTCAATATTTTCAGGATAAATATGGTGTGCAGGTTTATCTGGAGCCGGGCGAAGCTATTGCTTTGAATACTGGATATCTGGTGGCTACTGTATTGGATACGATGAAGAACGGAATGGATATTGCCATTCTGGATACTTCGGCTGAATGTCATATGCCTGATGTGCTGGCTATGCCTTACCGCCCGAATATCATTGATGCAGGCAAACCTGGTGAGTATGCACATACTTATAGACTTGGTGGGCTTACGTGCTTGGCCGGAGATGTAATTGGTGACTATTCCTTTAAAGAGCCATTGAAGCCGGGAGACAAGCTTGTATTCTGCGACATGGCCCATTACACCATGGTCAAAAACCATATGTTCAACGGAGTCAACCTGCCAGCCATCGCCAGCTACAACGACGAAGAAGGCATTAAGGTAATCCGTCAGTTCTCCTACGAGGACTTTAGCTCTCGTTTGTCGTAAGACTTATACAGGGGTAAAAGAACTGAGTGCACCGAATAGAATGACTGAACACAAAAGCCTCGCCCCTTGAGAAAGGGGTGAGGCTTTTTGGTGTAGTTAGGGATTTTTTAGTTTTTATATGTGCCTGTTGCATGTATCCAATACGACAACGGGCATTAAATAATGATTCACTACTTGAAAAGTTATATAAATTTAGTTAGTCTACCTTACAGCTTCAGAAGAGAGTTTATAGTCAAACATTTTTCCTCCGTATTGAAGCCCGAGCGCATTGACGGTTAGGTAGTAATCTTTACCTTGCTCAAGAGTTGCATTTAAAAAATATTGACCATTTTTTGAACTTTTAATGCTTTGACCATTACTATCGAAAAGGGTTAGTTCCAACCAAGAGTCGGGATATCTGTGTCCCTGAATTGTAAAGTGAACTTCGCTTGATTTATTTTCTGCCATTATTTTATATACATCGTAGTTTTCCCACACCCCATGCTTCTCTTCACCGAGGGTTCCAATGACCCCATCACCTATAAAATAATAGTTAGCTTGTTCAAAAGTATCATTTGGCTCCTGTTCATCATATTCAAGTAAAGGGGCAATAGTTGTTTCCTTTGCAACTGGTACGGAATTTGCTTCTTCGGCTAAAGCAACACTGGCAGAAGTACTTAGCAGAAGTGTAAGGCCTAATGAAGCTAACAACGTTTTTTTCATGAATAAACTACCTCTCTTCTTTGGTTTATATTCATTTACGTGATTATATTAGTTATTTATTTCAAAATTATCTTTATGTGTAATTAAATAGATGTTTGCTATTAAAAAAGGAACAGTTATATTGAATGAATATAATAAAATTGTTACAAGGTGTTGATTTTCTATGATGCAGAAGTAGAAACAAGTTACAACCACGAAGAAGGTATTAACGTAATCCGTCAGTTCTCTTACGAGGATATAGCTGCTTTTGTCATAAGACAATAGGTGTTCAAAAATGTAAAAAGGTGGTCCAAGAAGAAGGATCACGTTTTTTGTTATGCTCAAATTTAGCTTTTAAGCTATTTAATCGTAGAAGTAACTCTATAGTCGAATAATTGTCCTAACTCAGCACCGGGTGTTTCTACGACCAGGTAGTACCATTTGCCAGCTTCAAGATTTTTACCTAAAGAGTATTCACGATCATTTGCATATCTAATGAAGTGTCCGTTACTGTCAGCCAAACCAAGTCTCAGCCATGTATTAGGATATATGTCCCCTTGAATATTAAATTGATACCAACCAGACTGAAAGGCTTTAAACTTATAATAATCGCTATTGTCATAACCTCCATCAATGTGTTTGCCTATTTCCCCATAGATGTCAACTCCCACCAGTATTTCACTAGCTTCATCGAACCAGTTATTAGGCTCTCTGTCAGTTCCATTTCCAAAGAGCTGGATAGATTCCTTTTGTAATGCGGGTGCTGCTTCTTGAGCTTCTTGAGCAGATGCAACAGCGGTGGATGTGCTTAATAGAAGTGCAAGACCTAGTGTAGAAAAAACTGCCTTTTTCATTTAATCATCTCTTCCCTTCTTTTATTTTGGGATTTATACAATGGAATTTGCTAATCCCATCCAGTATTATATAGTTTATTCCAATGAATTGGAATAAAAATGTAACATTAAACAAAAATATATATATTTTTGTCACAATTATGCGTTTTTACAAATTTATTAACTAAACATCAATTAAGAGTTAGCCAACTTACTGTATACTATAAAATCCCGTCTTAATATGCTTTTGTGAAAAGGGGCATCCTATTTTAGGAGTAACACAAGCTATGTTATACTCAACAACTGGAGGTGAATTACACATGTTCGACCCAACCGTTTTTGATAATTTAAAAGTAGCCATGGAAAATGCAGTTTATGATCTGGATAATTTGAATTCACGTATTGACATTACACAGCGGATCGACAGATTGGAAATGTCCGTGATGTCACGTGAATTTGCTGTCCAATTCAGACTGAGAGAACACCCGAGTGTGACAGCAGAGGTTCAACTAAAGGCGGATTTAAACAACTTGGCTGCGGAAATTTTGGAAATCAAAGATCAAATTCCGGGATGTCTCTTGTTGCTGAGTTTTTACATGGAAATTCGTGAAATTGAGTCACAATGCAACCGGATTGAAAATATACTGACCGAAATTTGGAAGCCCGATCTTCGACCGGTACAAACGCTTAGTCAGATTTACGGAGAGAAGACATCTACATATCAAAACAGGATTGAACTCCGATTTTCCAGACAAATTAACGAAGATCAGATGGAAGACATTCCAGAGCTGTTGGAACACATATTGCTGACGCTTATGGAATTAAACAAGGTCTAAAGGGTTAGGACCGTAATGTAGATAACATTAGTAGACCAACAAGTTAACGTTAGAGGAGTTGAAAGTATAAATGAATGAACTTGAATTCTCTCAAGTATATGCGATTATGGAGGCTTCTTTTCCTGAAACGGAATGCAGGACATTCGAGTCACAGAGGGCTCTTCTTCATCATCCGTGTTATCGTTTACTTACCAAAAAAGACGAACAAGGGCAAACAATAGCTTTTTTGGCGGGCTGGGAGTTTACAGATTTTCGGTTTGTAGAGCATATTGCCGTAGATTCGGCTATACGGGGTGGCGGGTTAGGTAAAGAGCTTATGAGCAAGTTTATTTTACAGTCCGGTAAACCGGTAATGCTGGAAGTTGAGCCACCAGTGGATGAATGGGCTCAGAGAAGAATTGGTTTTTATGAACGTTTGGGGTTTCATCTGAACCATTTTGACTATGTACAGCCCCCTTTAAGAGAAGGACAGGCTGATCTGCGGCTTCAAATTATGAGCTATCCAGGTGCGCTGGCTGAACAGGATTTTGCTCCGTTTAAAAAGATTTTATATACCGAGGTTTATGGGCTTAAATAAGAAGACTATATAGCTAAAGGTACTTCATTATCGTTCATGATTTGTCCATACCATTACAAATTCTTTCTCGTCAGTTTCGGCATCCACAGATTCTGCTTGAACGGTAAATCCATTTTTAGTATAAAAGTTAAATGCTTTCGTGTTTGACTGATACACCTTTAATTGAATCTCATCATGTTGCTCCTTAACCCAATCTAATAGTAACTTGCCATAGCCCTTTCTTTGAGAATCAACACGTATAAATAGAGCCGCCAAGTATCCATCCAACATGGAAACGAAGCCGCCGATGCTATGATCATCTTGTATGATAACGTAGTTTTGAGCGAGGGGAAGGTACCTGTTCTCCATCTCAGTAGCTTGTGATGCCCAATACTGCGGAGCAATAAAATGGTGGGCTTCTACGGAAGCATCCAGCCAGATGGCTGCCAGTTCCTTGAACTCTTCTACATTCGCGGGTCTAATCGACATCTTAACGCCTCTTTTCACAGTATGTAATCCTATTCCGATAGTCAAGTATGAGAAAGATGTTGTTGAAATAAAAAAGACCGTCCGAGGACGGTCTTTCTACCCGTGGCGCTTAATTAAAGCCTTGATCCGTATCCCGCGCCTCCGTCAACTCTGTAAATTAGAGAATAACGGACCGGGTAAGGGATACGCTCAACATGTGATTATTGATGTTGACGCACCTCCTTTCCTGATGGACCCATTTTACCATATCTGGTTTGTGATATCCAGTGATTTTCTTATATTTACGGGAATGATTCATAGAAAATATAAGATAAAAATAGCTTGATTTTATGTTCTATGGAAGATATAATCTAAATTACCGTGATTGAAAAACATCGGTGTGAATACATAATATGCGGTCGTGGCGGAATTGGCAGACGCGCACGGTTCAGGTCCGTGTGGGCTAACCCCCCGTGGAGGTTCGAGTCCTCTCGACCGCATCATGCCTAACATTTACAGGTTCTTGGATTGGCTGGATGCCACCAAGAGCCTGTTTTTATATGGGTAAGATGCGTGTACTATTATAACTATTTTATTTATACTGAAATATATATTTGATATAATCCTTTGCACTCTGATTAATGTCTTCGTCACTTGCTTGAAACGAGGCTCCAAAGACAGCGAAATAGGGTAATGTTATGGCGCCAACATGTACTGCGCTTGCTTTAAAAGGTGCTATAACTTCATCAACAGTGAAAGAAACGGAACCAGTAGGTATGTAATTTTCTTTTTTATCGCCAATGGACATGGCTATCCCTAGCTTCTTTCGTTTTAACTTATCACCTTGTGAACCATAAGCCCATCCGTGAGTAAAAACATCATCAAACCACTTTTTTAATAAAGGTGGGTAACTATACCAATATAAAGGGAATTGAAATATGATATTACTATGTGTTTCAAGTAACTTTTGCTCTCTCAAAACATCAATGCTCCAGTTTGGATACTCTTTATAAATCTCATGAATTGTAATTTCATTGGTATACTGAAGTAATTCTTGTTTCCATCTTTGATTTACTCTGGAATCTTCAATATTCGGATGTGCTAAAATCACGAGAGTCTTCATCATAAATCACCTTTCTTACGTAACATATTTGCCTTAGTAGATGCTCTATTATTATTCTGTATGCTTTAAAAAAAGTAAATACACACAATAAAGTAAGATAGTTACTTGAAAGTGTGCATTGGACTTAGAGTGATGATATGCAATTATAGATTAGATAAACTTTGTTATTTTAGCGTTGAAAAGGTGGTACTATGAAACAATATAATTTAGGCATAGAAGCAACACTTGAGATCATCGGAGGTAAGTGGAAATCCTTAATCATATGCTTACTAATGTCTGGTAGAAAGAGGACAAGTGAATTACAGCGTAGTATTCCAGGCGTTTCTCAAAAGGTTCTTATACAGCAGCTCCGTGAACTTGAGAAGGATGGCATCATTGGCAGACATGTGTATAATCGGATGCCTCCAAAAGTGGAGTATTATATAACGGAATATGGTATAACAGCAAATGAAATAATTGATTTAATGTGTACCTGGGGAAGAGCGAATATCAAAAAAAGACAACAGCAAGGAGAAGATGTAATGTTGCTAGAAAGTGAGCCAAAATGAATAGTGGAGTGAAAGAGCGCTGTAGACTATGATGTTTACGGCGATTTTCTTTTTTTTCATAGAGTCGGTAGTTCGGGGATGTCTGTTGTCGTAGTATATGAACGGTTACCTTCAAGACTATGTTATATGTTGAGCCACAAGCTGATTTGCTATATAGTAATGACTGGACAACCATTCCATCCATATTAAATGAATGCCAAAGTAGGGGGACCATTTACAATGATTATTAAACCGAAAATTCGTGGTTTCATATGTACGACTGCACATCCTGCAGGATGTGCGGCTCATGTTAATCGTCAGATCAACTACATCAAAGACAGTACATCAATACAAGGAGCTAAAAAGGTACTTGTGATCGGAGCATCTACTGGATATGGGCTGGCTTCTCGTATTGCTGCGAGCTTTGGGCTGGGAGCGGATACCGTAGGGGTATCCTATGAACGTCCCGCATCAGAGGGGCGCACGGCTTCAGCAGGCTGGTATAATACAGTAGCCTTTGAAAGAGCGGCCAGAGCAGCTGGCTACATAGCAGAAAGCATTAATGGAGATGCTTTTTCTCATGAAATTAAGCAGGAGACATTGAAGCTGGTAAAGGAAAAGCTGGGCAAGGTAGACCTGATTGTGTATAGTGTCGCTTCACCGCGACGGACACATCCCGATACGGGTGAAACTTTTAATTCCGTTCTCAAGCCTATCGGACAGTCTTTTTCTAATAAAACAGTGAATACGAATACAGGTGTCGTATCAGAAATTACGCTGGAACCGGCTACGCAGGAGGAAATTGAGAACACCATCACGGTAATGGGTGGCGAAGATTGGTCCTTGTGGCTAAAAGCGTTGGAAGAAGCTGATCTGCTGGCTGAAGGGGTAACCACACTGGCTTACTCGTATATTGGTCCCGAAATTACGGAGGCTATCTATCGTAAAGGAACCATTGGCCAAGCTAAAAATGATTTGGAAGCTACAGCACATACTCTAACAAAGCAACTGGAACGTTATCATGGAAAAGCCTACGTTTCTGTGAATAAAGCTTTGGTTACACAATCCAGTTCGGCTATTCCAGTCGTACCATTGTATATTTCTTTGCTGTTTAAGGTCATGAAGGAAAAGGGACTGCACGAGGGATGTATTGAGCAGGCACAACGTCTGTTCGAGACGCTATACAGTGGGTCCACGGTGGAAACGGATGAAGAAGGACGCATCCGTCTGGATAACTGGGAAATGAGAGACGATGTGCAGCAGGCTGTCAAAGCAGCTTGGTCTGAAATCACTACAGAAAATGTATCTGAATTGGGCGATCTCGAACAATACCGTCTGGATTTCCTCCAATTATTTGGATTCGGGTTTGATGAAATTGATTATGAATTAGATGTTAACCCAGAGGTAGACACGACTTCATAAGTAAATATGTGTAAAATAAAAACGGGTACTCTCAAGCGATGCAATTGGCTTAAGAGGCCCGTTTTTTTATGTATTCTAGCAAAATACAAGTTGCACTCGTTTCACTAACAGCATTTATCGAGAATTAGACGTGGAAAGCGACTTACGGTGCAGCAAGCGAAAAACGGCAATGGTAATGATAATCCCCGCAATGCCAAAGATTGCAACAGAAGTCAGGGCCCGGTAAGCTTGCCAGCCGAACAAAAATGTAATACCACTGCCAAACGTTGTACCTGCCAGTAACCCAAGTGCGCAGGCAATATCCGTTCCAAATTTCATAAACATGTTCCTTTCAAATGTATAAATTAAAAAGTAACTTGTACTTTTTCTCTGGACTTAGACACACACTTGTGCGTACAATTAAATAGTAATCGTTTTCAAACGGAATCTATTAATCATTATGGATCATTCTTGTGCAAATTATTCCTTTTTCAGGAGGCTGATGAAATGAATATGAATGAACAGATCAAGCTGTGGAACGAAGAGGCGCAGGCTAGTAACGCTGATCATCCTCACCGAAAGGTTGAATTGTTTATCGAGGTACGAGATGGAGCACTGGAGTCTGTTGTTCCTTATCTGAACCAACAGGATTATCGTCATGTAGCTCTGGTAGAAGATGAGCATACTTCGGCGGCGGCTGGAAAAAAAGTAGCTGAGCTGATCCGGGAGGCAGGTTTGACAGTTGATGTAGTTCGCTTACCTCCGAATGCTGTAGGGGATGTCATTGCTGATGAAACCTACATTATGAAAGTGCTGCTGGGTGTGGCGGATAAGAGTCAGGCTGTACTTGCTGTAGGCTCCGGTACGATTCATGATCTGGTTCGCTTCGTATGTTATAAAATGAATCGTCCCTTCTTGTCAGTACCGACGGCTGCCTCGGTGGATGGTTTTACCTCCGCAGGCGCACCACTGATTGTGGACGGTAGCAAGCAGACATTCCAAGCAGTTCCGCCAGAGGCGATCTTTGCTGATTTGTCCGTGCTGGCAAATGCGCCACAGACGATGACTGCCGCAGGTTTTGGCGATATGCTTGGTAAGTTCACCTCACTAGCGGACTGGCATGTTTCCAGAGATTTGGGAAACGAGCCGTATTCGCCTGTGGCTAATCGCATTACCGAGGAGGCTTTGCGTGCCTGTGTAGAGCATGTCGATGAGATTGCGGCAGGCAGCAAGGCTGGTGTCGAGGTATTGATGAATGCGCTGATTGCATCCGGTATTTCGATGCTGATGATAGATCATTCCCGTCCAGCGTCAGGGGGAGAGCACCATATTTCCCATCGAATTGAAATGGATTTTATTGCAGAGGGACGCAAGCAAGTTTTGCATGGTGCTAAAGTAGGCGTAGCATCCGCATTGCTGTCTGACCTGTACAGGGATTTAGCATCCAGTCAAGATGTAGAGGCTTTTAAGGTGTATCAGGCTTTGCCTACGTCGGAGCAGATGCGTGCATGGCTGGCTCAGGTCGGAGGCCCATCTACCATTGCCGAGCTAGGAGTTACGGAGGAACAGCTCGCTCGTGCATTGCGCACGGCTCATACCTTGCGTGATCGCTATACTGGGCTCAAGTATATGAACGAACATCAATTGCTTCGTTCGTAATGTGCAACATCTACGTAAATTGTCCTTAGATATTCAGCCAATCTTGTGTGGCAAGGAAGGGATAAGCGAATGGGTTTACACCTCCGGCAGCAATACGAGGATATCCTGCTCCTGTGACATTTGTATGTACAAATGAACGGTATGCTATAATCGTGGAATATAAACAGGTACACGATATTGCGAGTACGGAGGAAATTATGGCGCCAAAATATATACAAGTTAAACAGGAAATTTTGTCCTGGATTCATTCATCCAGACTTGAGCCGCAAAGTCAGCTTCCATCTGAGCATGAAATGTCTGAACGTTTTGCCGTTAGTCGGCAAACGGTGCGTCAGGCGCTGGGTGAGCTGGTGCAGGAAGGCTGGCTGTTTCGGATGCAGGGCAAGGGAACCTTTGTTGCGACACGTGACAGTAAACAGCCCGAAGATCCAAAGATTATTGGAGTCATTACAACCTATATTTCGGATTATATTTTCCCATCCATTGTACAGGGAATTGAATCCAAATTGAGTCGCCAGGGCTACAAGATGCTGCTGTCAAGTACAGGTAATGACCCTGAGCAAGAAAGTCAGTGCCTGGAAATGCTGTTAAGTCAACCGCTGAGCGGAATTATTATTGAACCGACCAAAAGTGGAGAGCGTAACCCCAATCTGAACTATTATTTAACCGTGGAAAATCGCCAAATCCCTTATTTGATGATCAATGCGCGTTATGAAGAAATGGATGCGCCATGTCTGCGAGTAGATGATGAAAAGGGTGGTTTTTTGGCGGCCGAGCATCTGATTAAGCTGGGACATCGACGCTTGGCCGGATTTTTCAAAACCGATGATATGCAGGGGATTCTTCGTATGAAGGGATTTGTTGCCGCTCACCGCAAATACGGAGTGACATTACACCCGAACGCAGTAACGACTTACCGGACAGAAGAAAAAAATGAGATTCCGCTACAACGTGCGTCGAGGCTGCTGGCGATGGAGGCGGGGGAGCGTCCTACTGGATGGATGACCTATAATGATGAGTTGGCTGTTCGACTCCTGGATATTGTACGTTCGGCGGGTCTGAATATACCCAATGATCTATCGCTGGTTGGGTTTGATGATTCGTTTTTGGCGACAGCAACAGAAATCAAGCTAACGACAATTCGGCATCCAAAGGAAGAATTGGGGTTACGTGCTGCCGATACCATGCTGTCGATGATTGAAGAGAAGGGGTACCATGAAGAAGATCGTCAGTTAATTCTACCGCCTGAGCTCATCGTTCGTGAATCTACAGGGCCTGTCCAGGTCATGCCTGGAGAACACTAGGCTGGGAGATCAGTCACTTTTATTACTTAACATGTAAGGACAGGTTAGTAAGTATACAGCTGTAACGCTTCATATTTGATGGGCATGGTTCTCGCCATACCGAACAGTCTGTTTTCTGGATTGCAGAAATAGACTGTTATTGTTATATCTTTTCTGAAAATAAGTACATAAATCTATCGAAAAAACATAAAAAGGTTAGCTAAGTTGTACGTACAACTATATAATGAAAGCAGAACCAAGAATAAAGGGTCAATGCAATCGGTCTGTAACCGTTCTCTGTTGGTCGACACTAACCTGACAGGGCTTATTGTCGGGTATACGTTGCTGACGTAACCGGACGGGAATTTATTTAAGGTTGCAGCTTCCACCCAAACTCCTGCGCTGGGTGCGGCCATGTTCGCAGCAGTGGCTGCGGGAGCTGAAACTGGAGGATACAATGATATCATCGAAGCAGCGCGTCATATGGCACGTGTACGGGACGAGAGCTTCAAACCGATCCCTGAGAACGCGGCCGTGTATGATAAGCTGTACGAGGAATACTGCCGTCTTCACGACTACTTTGGACGTGGAGGCAACCCGGTGATGAAAAAGCTAAAGTCCATTAAGGAAGAAGCCGGACGTTCAACTGAAGCGGCAAGCATTCATTCTTAAGATACTGACAAAATATAAGCAAGAAATATTTAAAGCTCTGTTATCTAAAAAGCACAGTACACCGAGGAATCGGCAGACTGTGCTTTTTGCAGTTTATTTTCTGTGAAATTACATGATGTGAAAGTCTCAGCGAATGAAAGATGGTAATGCGTTCCTTTCAAAGACTTTCATGAAAATTACAAACATTTCTCTTTTACGGACATTTTTACTTTTTCAGCATGGCATCAGCAAACAAAATGGATTTTGGAATACGGAAAAACTGTTCCGCCTGATCCTGGAAGGTTTGCGAAGGAACGGTACCCTGATGCAACCATTTCCGAAATGTACCGGGGTGAACTCCAATCCAATGACTCACATCGGTCACCGAAATATCATGTACCATGCATAGACCCGCCAAAATCCGATTTTTAACCGGAGAGCGAGTCACAGTCCGTTTCATAAAACGGGACGGCGCTGGTTGACAGATGAGTGGTGAACGCCGGACAACCTCTTCATTAAATAGGATATGGTGCGGATAACCAAGTGTATTACACGTCTTTTCCAGATTAGTGTTGCCGGGAATGCGACCTTCATATACCCACGCACTGACACTACGGGAGGAAATGGAAAGCTCCTCGGCAAGTTGGGACAGTTTAATGTCATTAGCCATCAAAACGGCAAGCAAAACGCGATTGCGCACCTGACAGCGTGTTGGTTTACGAAAACGTTTGACACGCACGCCTTTTCCCAAATATTTGCGATTGATCAGAGACCACGCCTGAATGGAATGTTTATCTTGTTGTTTAGGCATATACCCTCCGATTTTTTTAAACACATACTACTATACCCGAAGGGGGGTTTGCAAGTGGCTCCTCTCCTGATTTTCTTTTAATCCCATGGGCTTAACCGGTTTATGGAAAATAAGGTCCATTTGGCCTATAAAAATGGAAGTTTAAGGTGCCGACATATTAAAATGTGACATTTTTAATGGAAATGGAGGTAACATGTTCTTCTCTTACAATTGTAAGGATGTACAGAGATAAAAGTGGGTCCTTGCAGCCCGACATGGATTTTTTTGACGAGAAAAAAGGAGGTTATACAGCTAGATGATTTGTAAAAAGGTAATGGTATGGTTTCTGACGGCACTTTTAGCAACAAACACTTTGCTGTGCTTGCCTAGTGTGGCAGGAGCGGAAAAACAAGATTTAAAGGACGGAATGCAACTGGATCAGGCAGGTTTGGTACAGGAGGAGCAGGAGCTTTCTGATGAAACAGTTTCTTTCAATCCGCCTACCTCTGCAACAAACAGCGTTTATAACGCACTCATGATGAGTTTGGCAGCGGTGGAGTATACGTCAATTGTTATCGAACCTGGGGAAACCTATGAATTCGAGAATACAGATACGATCAGTAAGTCCATATATAGCAACGCTTCTCAATCAAAAGGCATTTTGTACGATAGTGTAAGTTACAAAGAGGACGGAGACATCAGCACTGTCCATATGGACTATGGCATAAGCCCCATTGGTGTTCCTGGGGGAGGCACAGCGTTTATTACGAATACAGGAACAGCAGCATTAACCGTAAAAGTAACGGACGTCTTCACCTACAGTACATCAGAGGACCCGGCACTAGAGCGAGTTACGGTCTCTAAGAATGAAAGCTACCGGATTGTGAATGAAGGATGGACAGCCCGTTCCATTCAGCATGATGGGTCAAATGCAGACAATCGTCGTTTTGATTATGCAAAATACAAGGCAGACGGAACTTTATCCGCTTCCGCCCTTAATAGTATTGCTCATCCCACTTTGGGTGATGGCGAGGAACTGATTATTACAGGTTCCACTACCAATGCGGTGACCTTCGGATTTCCATACGGCAAATACAGTATAGAAAGCACCGGCGAGCCGGCTTATGCGCGGGTTACCCTAAATCAGGGGGAAAGCTACCAATTTATCAATGTGGGAACCCGATTGGATACGGTGGAAAGTGACGGTACATCTAAAGACAAACTTGACTATGTTGTTTATTTGGCAAACGGAACAGAGGCCTCCCGCGGCAGTGGCACTACGGCGAAGCCGCAGATTGCTGTGGACAGATACGCGGTAATTACCCAGGTCACTGCAAACCCGGTGACATATGGGGCTCCATATCGCAATTTTATTGCCCGTCCAGTGGGTGGAGATGCAATCAGCCGTGTGGAGCTTGAGGTAGGCAAGAGCTACGTTTTCCACAACAATGGTACGCTGATGAATCCGATCTACAATAACTCCAAAAAGGTAGGAAGCTTGTTCGACTATGCTATTTACAAGCCGGATGGAACGGTAAATTCCTCTGGTTTTAACAGCCAGTCTGGTCCCATGATCCCGCCTTCGGGATATGCCATTGTGACTGTGATTGGTCCGAATCCTATTATCTTTGATTATACAGATGATTTTTCCTGGGAAACGAGTAGCCATCCTGCTTTCTTGCGGGTAACACTTTCGAAAGGTGAAAGTTATGCTTTTACCAATATTAGTGATCATTTGAGGAATCTGCACAGCACAGCCAAAACTGTTAAAGGAAAATTTGATGTGGTCCTGTATAAAGCAGATGATACAGAGCAATCCAGGCGCAATACCGGGAACTCAACCTTTTTGGTTGGCGCAGGTAAAAAGGCTAGTGTGACGGTAACCAGTGACACGCCAATCACGTTTGGGGGTATCTATCGGAGCTTTAAGGCCAGCGAAGATGATAATGGTATTGGGCAAACGACGCTGGAGCCGGGAGATTCGTACATTTTCCGCAATCATGATAGCAAATCGAATTCATTGCGGCATGACAAAAGTAGTGGAAGTGCACGCTTTGATTCGGCAAGCTATCGAGGGCTTCGTTTACTGACATCAGATCATTTCAACAATACAGTGGACCCAGAGATTGTTGCGGGCGGTGAAGCCATTGTCACCAATGTATCCGATCGGCCAATCACCTTTATTTACAGCAGTAAGGTAGAGGCTATGCTTAACGCACAGGCAGCCTTCCATCGAATTACATTGAAACGCGGTGAAAGCCGGAAATTTATAAATGTTAGCACTTTGGACAAGGCCCTTGACGTCATTTCAGTCAGCGGTATGAAGTGGAATTACATGAATTACAAGGCAGACGGGACGGTATACAGTCAGGCCAGTGATACGACTCAATTGCCGTTGGTACAGGCTGGTGGATATGCCATTGTAACGACGGTTTCGGATGTGCCAGTGACTTATGGAGCTGTGTTAGGAATATTCGACGTTGAGGATGCTCAGGTGCCGACAGGCAATCAAGTCACTGTCAAGCAGGGAGAAAGCTATGTATTCCATAATACTGGTTCACAGACTTCCTCATTAACCACAGATGCACAAGACGCAAGCCGTCTCTATGACTATGCCATATATGAAGAAGGTAGCGGTGTAAATTCCAAGGTGGATAGAGCAGGTATGGATGGTTCTCTACCTGAAATCTCACTTGGAGCAGGAGGTACGCTTGTTGTAACCGTCACTTCACCACAAGCTGTAACCATTCATTTCAACAATGACATTAAAGCAGATCCAAGCACAGAACCAGCGTTATTAAAAACATCTTTATCTGGCGGCAAGCAGGAAGTATGGATCAATCGTGGGAGCCAGGAAGCACCTGTTTTGACGAATGCGAAAGCAACGGGTGGAACATATCAGTTCACTGTAGCAGATCGTGCTGGAAAAGTGATTAGAGAACATAAAGAGGCTACAGACAATCAACAGCAAGTGCCAGCTAACGCAAATATTCATCTTGCCGTAGCTGCACCTACTCCTGCTGTTAACTTTGGAGCGCCTTATCGTGTGTTTGCTGTAAAAAATAACGATGACAGCAAGCTGGACGAGCTCATTGAGCTTATAGATAAGGAAGCTGACTTTACGGCAGGCCAACAAGGGAAATATCGGTTTACACCCAAAGAAGACGGGACTTACCGTTTTGCGGTGAAGGAGAAGTCCAACTTTGCTGCGCAGCAACCCATTGTAAGCTTGTTTACGGACCCTAATTTTAGTAACCAGCTTGTCTCTTCAACAGAGCAAGCACAAATATATGGTTGGGATTACACGGTCTTAGAGTACGAGATGAAGGCAGGCCAAACGGTTTATGTGAAACTGTCAGAAAATAATAGTGGCGCATTACAAACCGTAATTAAGGCAGCCCATATGGCGCTTGGCAAGGATACTTCATATGAATACGGCAAAGGAAACCGACTGAATAAAGTTATCTTATTCACCGGTGATCAAATTCAATTGGATTATGATTTAAACGGAAACATCATTAAACGGACAAAAAAGGTATTTCCTTTTACAGATTAAAAGGATGTCTTGGCTTCGAAAAAATATAACAGATCATTAGATGTATAGGCATTATTAATAGGGGTGAGCGAGTGTTTAAACGTTATATTTGTAGTCTACTATGTGTGCTGATGTTACTGGGTTCATGGAGCACATGGGCATATGGAGAAGCAGGTCGTGGAGAGGCAGCAACTTCTCAATCTTCTTCGTCTTCTACTCCGCAGATTATTACCAGAGCTTGGCTTGCACAGCAAACAGGTAAGGATCAGGCGTGGGTCAATGCACAGTTATCCAAAGGCTATACCTTATATGATATTTATAAAGCATGGCAAAAAGATGGTGGAGAAAATTCATTACCAGAACAAAGTCCAAGCTTGTGGGTACAGCAGAATGGACTGACATTGAGCACAAATACAAAGGTGGAACCATCCGATGAGTCGGCTGCACTGAAGGAGGGCGAAAAGCCCACTCAGGCCGCCCAGGATGAAAAGGCAACTCAACAACCGCTAGATAAGGAAGAGGATAAAGCGCCGGCTCCAGACACGACTGAGATGGTTATACCATCCATACCCCGTGTAAATGATTCTGTATATGCGCTGATTCCAGGAGAATACAGTCTGATCGGGCAGAATTTACTTCAACAAAGTTTGTTGCAGGTATCTGCTACAACAGATGTGTATGCTCCTTTTGATCAGGCGGCGCTTGCACAAAGCAGGCTAAGTGATGATACGTCTCGTTATGGAATGGACCATGGTGACAACAGTGTGTCCACCGCTTCAGGACAGCTCGTTGTTCAAAATACGGATTTGGTACTGCCGGGGTCATTGCCCTTTGCATTGACTCGTGTGTATAACAGTTCATTGGCAAATAATCAGATTGGTGTGCAGCAAAATGAAGGGTTGTATACAAACACAAGTGCCATCCGCGAGGAAGAAGCAGCTTCTGGTCTGGGGAGAGGCTGGAAATGGGATCTTCCTCATATACAGAAACAGGATGGTAAGCGGTATTTGTATATGCCGGGAACAGGCTCATATGAGGTAAAAGATGATTTGCAGCTTGAAGGATATGCCTACAAAGATCTGAAGATCAGTACAGATCAAAGCGCAAACGTGCAGGGGGTAAGCAGTGCGTACAAAATAGCAGTGCTAAATGGAAATAACTATTATCTGGATCAGGACGGTTATTTGATTTTAATCCAGGATGCGTATAAGAATCAGGTGGAATTTGATTATACAAGTTCTGGTGGAGCAAAGCTCATTCGTTCGATTCGAAATAATGATGGCAAAGAGCTTGACTTCACTTACAATGCTGGACAGCTTGTTGTTAAAGAACAGGGCACAGACCATCAGTACACCTATCGTCAAAGTGGCGAGGGAAGCAGCAAGGTGCTGTCAGAAGTGTTGGATTCTCTTTCCAGAAGCACAAGCTATGCGTATACATTCATGGACGCTCCTTTTAATGTGGTCGTAGATGGTGAAGGAAAGACTGGAGCCCTACAGCAAAATGCATCGGCGTTGCTTACACGAATTGTACGACCTACTTCATCGATCACAGACATTCGTTATGAAGCATTTAACAAGCAGATAGGTGTATACGGTACAGAAGGCGTGTTCAAGGTGGTTTCACGCGCTGATATGTACAGTACAACCGCAGGCAATCGTTTTTTAAATAAAATTGATTTCACCTATTCCGGAGAAGATCTAGCCAACTATGGGAAAAACGCTGAATGGACGGTGGTTGCCAAAGGGACACGTACAGCGGAAACCTTCCATTTTGGTAAAGTCTTTAGAGGTGATAATACACCAGACAAGCTTGTTCTTAACCGCTATGATCAAGAGGGTGATTCTACCGGCTATCATATAAACTACATATATAATGATGCCATGGACTGGAATTTGCCTGTGCAAATGCAAGAGTCGTATACGGAGGGAGGTTCTTCGTCAGAACCTGTAACCACCTCCTATGACTACAATGAATATGGTCTTCCACTAAAAGTATCCCAAAGTACTGGATTGGAGACTGTTCATACGTATAAAACCTCTAGTGAGCCTTTTTTCTGGATTCAACCTACCCAGACGGTTACTAAAATAAGTGAAGGAAAAACTGGAACGACAGTTCGAACTTATAAAGCAGAGGGTACATTGTATGAACTGAAAAACTATGAAGGTACAGAGCAAGGGAAGCTTTTATCAGATACCTATACTTTTTACAATGCAAAAGGGAATGTAAGTGGTCAGAAAGTTCTTATTGATGACAGAAACTATACGGATGTTTCGATTGATTATACATCTCCCTATGGTTCTCAGCTCCCAACAAGACAGCTTTTGCCTAAAGGTGTTGAGTATACGTATGATTATTATCCGACTGGGGAAATCAAGTCCCAAACAGATGCCAAGCGCAAAACAGAGTCCTACGTATATGACGCTTTGGGACGTGTAACGAAGGTTACTTATCCGGATGGAACTCAGACGGTTGTGGTGTATAAGGATGATACGAACGATGTCACCGTCACCGGACCAGATGGAGTAAGTGCTGAAAGAATGTATAATCCATTCGGACAGATGCTCCAGCAGCAGGTGGGTGATGCGATTTACGGATATGGTTATGATGATCATGGAGATATGGTAGAAAGCACGGATGCTGAACAAGCAACCACTCGCTATGCCTATGATGCCTTTGGACGACCTGTGAAGACGACCTATGCGGATGGAACCACAGATACCGTGACTTATAACGCAGTGGATCGTACTGTTACTCAGACGGATGCGTCCGGTTATCGTGTGCGTGAAGTATCAGATGCTTTAGGTCGTGTGACTTCCACACAAGAAGCTAAAAATGGATCATTTCAGCCGCTGGAATCGTTAGCTTATAATTATGCGGGTATGGTCACTAGCCGTACAGACGGTAATGGTCAACGCACGCTCTATGATTACGATGCTTTGGGACAAATGACCTCGGTCACTGATCCATCCGGACAGCAGGTCAGCTATGTGTATGATCTAGCCGGGAATTTGAAGACCGTTCAGTTTCCTGATGGGCAAAAGAATGTGTATTCATACGATGAGCTGGGCAGACGTACGTTACTTGAGAAATCAAGCGGAGGAACTACGTTAAATATTTACGATACAGATGGAAACATCACCCGTATGTTGACAGGAAAATCGGAGGCCATTACCTTTCAATATAACGCTGACGGATTAGTTACCGAAGCGGCGGGTCCCGATTTTAAAACCAATTACACCTATGACAGCGCAGGACGAAGAAAAAGCATGACTGATGGTCAGGGAACGACCTCCTATGCCTATGATCCATCAGATGGAGCCTTGACTGGGCTGAAGTACCCTGATGGTACGCACATCAGCTATGAATACAACAAGCAGTCTCGTACAGGCTATGTGCTAACAGATGCTGCTGGCACGTCTATGCACGTTCAATCCAAGCTGGACAGTGTGGGCCGAGTTACCCAAATGGACATTAGCGCTGGGGCCGGTGCGGCAAATGTACAGAGTTTGGGAGAAGCGAGTGCTGCTGCGGGTGGATCCCTGGATAGCATGACGTTTGAGTATGCACCGAATGGTTTGCTGAAAAGTCAGGCTTCAAGCAGAGGACTGAGTACGCGATTCAGCTATAACGGACTGGATTTGTCCGGGGTTACGGTGGAGCAAAGTGGTACGGCATTACACCAATTTGGGTATGAACGCGATGGGAATAAAAACATCATTGGTCGTACACAAAACGGAACAACAGACCAGTTTGGATATGACCCGTTAAACCGTATTGCCAGCGAAGCCGCAAGTGAGAAGAATAAGACCTATGGCTACGATCCGAATGGAAACCGAAGCGCCGAAGGCAGTGGCAAAGTGTTCGGTATGAAGAACGCTGAATATACGTATGATTCTGTCAGCCGTCTGACAAAGGTGAGCGGTGAAGGCAAAGAGGTCGGGTACAGCTATAACGGAGACGGTCTACTGTACGAGCGTACAGAGGGCGGAAAAACGACTCGGTATTACTATGACGAAGAAGCGAAGCTAATTGCGGAAGCCGAGGTCCAAGGTGGAACAGCGAAAATCATCTACGCTTATGTGTATGACTTGTCCGGTCAACTGTGGGCCAGACAAGACAAAGCAAGTGGACAACTGCAATACTATCAGTTGAATGGCCACGGTGATGTGGTAGGACTAAGTGATAGTTCGGGCAAGGAACTGAATAGCTACAGCTACGATATCTGGGGTGGCCCGGAGAAGGTCAAAGAGACCGTTCCGAACGTGTTGCGTTATGCTGGCGAGTATTGGGATGACACGACCGGGCTCCAGTACCTGCGGGCTCGCTGGTACGACCCTGGCACAGCTCGTTTTATGGGCGAGGATACGTATCAGGGAGAGATCAGCAATCCGCAGAGCTTGAACTGGTATGCGTATGTAGCCAATAATCCGCTTGGATATGTAGACCCTAGTGGGCATGAACTTATGCCTACGACTAAAGGCGGAATATTTTATACTAACCAGAAGACGGCTATTCATTGTCAAAGAGTAGGCATGGGGACATGCTGGAATGAGTTTAAAGCAGGAACTATTCAGGCATCCACGGCTGTAGCCAATTTCTTGATTGTAGATGATATAAACACGATACTTGATCCCAAATCGTCCGCATATGACAAAACACTTGCTCTGGCAGGATTTATACCTGTTGGTAAGTTTGTTAAAGGTGGAAAATTGATCATACAGCTGACGAGTAAGGAGGGAAGATATGTTGAACGTTCTGTTGAATTGACAGAAAAAAATCTGAAATCAGCCAAGGCACTCCCTTGTAATTGCTTTACGGCGGGGACTAAAGTTCAAACAGACGAAGGGGAGAAGAATATCGAAGACATTGAAGTCGGAGATAAGGTTCTCGCCAAGGATGAAGTAACAGATGAACAGGCTTACAAGGAAGTCACGCATCTGTATCGAAATGATAAGGAGATCACCTATGAACTTACGGTAGGCGATCAAATTATCGAAACAACCGAAAACCATCCGTTTTGGGTTGAAGGTAAAGGTTGGGTCTTAGCAGCTGACTTACAGGTAGGGAATAAGCTACAGCAAAGCAACGGAAATACCTTGACGGTGGATAAAATCAATATTGTAAAGCATGATGAGAAGGTTAAGGTGTACAATTTTACAGTCGATGACTTCCACACCTACTTTGTTAGTGATTTGGGGATTTGGGTTCATAATATCAACTGTAATCCTTTTGATCTAACAAATTCTAACTTGTCAAAATGGAATAAAGGAAGTTTCGATTCCGTAGGGGATTCGGCAATCTCTCACTTTAAGAAGCATGGGACAGAGGTAGGGGCCGAAGATGTAGCCCAATATATCAGAAAAGCTGAAGGGTTTGCTCAAAATCTGCGTGGTGCTACAAAAAAACCTGTGGATGGAAAAGTACAGGGAGTAATTAGATACAAGAAGAATGGAAAGTATATTGATTTAGCCCCGGATGGTACAATTATTTCGTTTGGAAAACAATAAAATGGTGGGTGGTATTTTGGAACATTGGAAAACTATGAATATTACAGGTATTTCCAGAATTGAGAAATGCGTTGCGGAATTTCAAGTTTGGGAGTTGAATAAGATTCCATTTGGAAAATTTAAGGTAAAAGTCTACGAGCGACCGAATGGTACTTTCGCAGGTTTCACGAATATCCAACTTAAAAGTCTTGAGGATGATTCTGCGGAGAGTGGAGTTGGGTTTGGTAAGACAATCTCAGAAACATTAGAGGATACAGTTAAATATTTTATGGGTATGCTTAACGCAAGAGATAATCTTTCCGAAGATGATTTTGATTGGTCTCATCCCGATGATTTTTAATATTGTTGACCTCAAGGGGAAATCTGGTCAATACCCCATTTTATAGACACTGAAAAAAGACCCTAGGCTATAAGCTGCTTCCGATACTCTTTCGGAGGCAGCTTATTTAACTTTCGTTGTGGGCGACATTGGTTGTAAAATCGAATATATTCTTCTATTCTCCTTTGTGCCTCGTCCATATTTCGGATATCATATGGGTAGAGCCCTTCCGTTTTGAGATGCGAGAAGAAGCTCTCCATCGAGGCATTATCATAACAATTGCCTCGGCGAGACATGCTGATCCGGGCGCCAACCTTTGGCAGCATGTCATGGTACGCATGGGACGTGTACTGGAATCCCTGGTCGCTGTGAACGATGAGGCCAGTCACGTCTTTTTGCTGTTTAAAGGCTTGTCGAAACGTCTGTAAAACCAGTTCGTTATCATTTCTATGGCTCATCTGGTACGCGATAATTTCGTTATTGAACAAGTCTTTAATCGCAGACAGATATAGCCAGCAATCTCCCACACGATATTGCGTGATATCTGTGACCCATTTTTGATTAGGTTTGTCCGCCTTGAAATCCTGTTTTAGCAGATTTTTCGCCATACGACCTTTCGTAGAGGAAGCATAGTTGCAGCGATGTTTCCGGCGAATTTGTGAGCGGATTCCCAAGACCTGCATGAGCCGGAGTACCTTTTTATGGTTCATCCAGACTCCATGATCG